>JBGSVI010000074.1:0-131155 GCA_041753035.1 Anaerolineales bacterium
CTCGTTGATAGTTGTTATCCATATCTACAGCATACCACTTATCAATCGTTCTTGCAAGACTCTCAGCTAAAGCTGCTCTAAAAACCGCCTTGTTCACTGCCGTTGAAACGGCATGGCTTGCAGCGGGTTTCAATCGGTCAGTTGTTGGACCCTGGATTCCAGCTCGGCATTTTGCGTTGCTGTCAGAGGGTTGCCCTTCCCATGACGGGATGAAGTGGCAATGACTCACATGATCACGAAATCGCTTCTCCCCCAAGTGGCGGAGACAAACACTCCCCGGTCGATGGATGCGGCGCGGGAGGCAAACCTGTAGGATGTAACTATGATCCGCGTATTTCTCGCCGATAAACAGCTCGAAGAGCGCTCCGCCCTGCGCCTCCTGCTTCTTGACCTGCAGATGGAAGTCGTTGGTGAAACAGCCGATTGGAGCACCACGTTCGCTCAAGCGCCAACCTCGCACACAGATATATTACTGGTGGATTGGGATCTACTCCCCAGCACGCCCACCCAGGCGCTCGATGAGCTACGTAGAGCATGCCCGGCGGCGCTGGTCATCGTCCTGATCAGTCACCTGGATGCCCGCCACCAGGCCGCACTTTCCGCCGGCGCCGATGCGTTTATCAGTAAAGGTGAGACTCCTGATCGTGTGGCTGAACGACTGCGAATTGCCGCAGCGAGCGTAGTCGTAAAATAACCACGACTGCCAGGAAGACGGCAAGGACGTAAAAAACCGGCGCATTCTGCTGCCCCGAGCGCCGGCACAACCTGGGACAGCATTATCAGGTGATCGGAGATTCACAAATGAACAAGGACATCTTTGAAGGTAATTGGAAACAGATCAAGGGCGAGGCCAGGGCCTGGTGGGGCAAACTCACCGACAACGACCTGGAACGGGCCGCCGGCAAGTACGAAGTGTTCGTCGGCGTCCTGCAAGAGAAGTATGGCTACACCCGTGAGGCCGCGGTGGAAGAGCTCGACAAGCGCGTCACGGCATACGAAGCCAAACTGAAATTGAATGCGGTACCTGCACCCGCCAAATGATCCCGGCAAAAAGCCCCTTCCCTTCCGGGAAGGGGCAGGTGCCTACAAATCTGCGCATCCCTTCAGCGCAACCTGCACTTTCACTTTAGGAGAAGAGTATGAATATCATTATTTACCTGGTCGTTGCTGCGGTGATCGGCTGGATCGCCTCTGAGATCATGCACGACCGCGCTAACCTGCTGATCAATATCGTCGTGGGCATCGTCGGCGCCTTCCTGGCCGGTTACTTCCTGACCCCATTGTTCAAGATCGGGACGATCAACGACGCGATCAACCTCCCGACCATGCTGGTGACCCTGCTGGGCGCCCTGATCGTGATCGGCATCGTCCACCTGCTGCGCCGCAGGCTTTAATCCCGGCCATTCCTACTCCCGTAGATCATGGTTGCAGCGGGGCGCATCCTGGCACACCAGTCCAACCACGGGATAACTCCTTCACCATCCTCCAGGGATCAATCGCGAGGAGATCGAAATGCCAACAGACACAGTATCAGAAGTTCACACTATACAAAGAGAACCGGAACGGGAAAGGCGCATCTTCACCTTTAAAGCCACCCAGGTGGTCTGGTTGTTCCTGGGGATCCTGGAGGCCTTGCTGGCCCTGCGCTTCTTCTTGAAGTTGATCGCAGCCAACCCGGGGAGCCCGATCGCGGCTTTCCTTTACGGTTTCACCGACCTGTTCCTGTGGCCCTTTTCAGGGCTGACCACGACGCCAGCCGTTGGCAGCATGGTCATGGAAATCTCGACCCTGGTCGCCATGATGGTGTATGGCTTGATCGCATGGGCAATCGAACGGATCATCTGGGTGATCTTCTATCGCCCGCGCGGACCCGTCACGCAGACCACGACAACCGATCAGCATACGCATCAATGAAAGAAAATTCCGATGGATATTCTGGCTGATAAATCAAAATCGGTCCCGAGCCGGTCAAACCCTTTTTCGGCCATCAAACGTAGAGTGCAAGGCCTCTTTGGCTGGCTGATCGACTTCTTTTCGCTCTCGGATGAAGACCGGGAGAAGGCCGGCATCTACCGGGGGGGCGAGGGGCGCGGGTAAGTGAACGCCTGGCGGACATTCACCTTCATAGATCATTACCCGTATCCATATTCACTATATTCAATTGATCGAGGAGTATTCTTATGGAAAACAATTACGAAAGTTCCACCCATACCATGACCAATGCCAAGAACATCTTCATCGGCCTGCTGATCGGTGGTGTAGCCGGCACGATCACGATGCTGCTGCTCGCACCCCAATCAGGCAAGCGCACACGCGCCCAGATCCAGGATAAGAGCATCCAACTGCGCGATCAGGTGAGCAAACAAATCAAGAAAACAGCCACCCAGGTTCGCACCAAGACCAACCAGATCGGCAGCGATGTGCGCGAGAAGGCCGGCGAACTGAAGCAGCTCGGTCAGGATAAGATCGTGAAACAGATGGACCGCATGACAGACGCTCTTGATGCCGGAAAAACCGCCATCGAAGCCGCCTGAGACCGAACCCACCGGCGGCAGGTAAAGGTCACCAAGGAGTGTACCTGCCGCCCAATTAAATCAGAAAGGAGGACCAACTTGCATATCACCAGAAATATCGGCATGATCCTGCTGGCCGTTTTTCTCATCGCCTGGGGTTTGGTAAACCTGCTGGGCATCCAGGGCCTCGGAATCATCCTGGCGCTCCTCGCCATCGCGGCCGGCATCTTCATCCTGCTCGACCGTTAGTCAACCGCCACCCGGTCAGGCGACCGTTTGGCGACCGATAAGATCAATCAAAAAGGAGAAATCTCATGTTATGGACCATCGTAGTGATCCTCGTCATCCTGTGGCTGCTCGGCTTCTTCGGGCGCAATATCAGTTCAAGTTTCCCAAGAACCGGTAACTGGATCCACGTCCTGATCGTCATTGCCGTCATCCTGGTCATCCTGAACCTGCTCGGCGTGATCTAGCCTCCAAGACGCTGCGTTGATCCCATTGGATCGTTCGCAGCGGATGACAGGTTGACCCAAACAGATATTTACCGCCCGGTTTTGTCTTCCCGGGCGGTAGAGATTCTGGGATCGGGATCCAGACCGACGAAGGGGCACATCTTCGTTTGCAAGAGCTTCATTTCCCAGGCTGCCCTCTCCCCCAAGTGGCGGAGAAGGACACTCCCCGGTGGATGGATGTGACCGGGGAGACTTTCTTGTATGATGAATATGGAATAGAACGCTGAAAACCGGATGGGTAGCCGACCAGGCTGCCTGTCCATGCGTACCTTGGGAATCAAAGGCGCCACCAGGAGAGGAGAACTGCATGGAAAAGTGTGTTGTGGTGATGACAAAGGAACCGCTGTGCTGCCTGCCAGGTGACATGGTGATGAAAGTAGCAGAGATGATGAAGGGTGGGAACATCGGTTCACTCCCCGTGATCGAGAACGAGCGGACGAGGAAGCTTGTCGGAATCGTCACGGATCGTGACCTGGCGATCAGGATCGTTGCTGAAGGGCGCGAGGCCAAATCCACCCGGGTGGAAGAGGTGATGACGCGCAAAGTGGTCACCTGCCATGCCAAGGACGACATGCAGAAAGCGCTGGATGCGATGTCCGCCCATCAACTGCGCCGCATCCCGGTCGTGGATGAGGACGGCTGCATCCTGGGGATCATCGCCCAGGCAGACGTGGCAACGCGCCTCAACCAGCCCGAAAAAACCGCCACCCTGGTGAAAGGGATCTCGCGCACCAATGCAAAGTAAGAGGTAACTCAATGCGCCGAACTGTGTGTCTTGCTGCTCTTGGAGCCTTATTGCTGATGGTGCTGACCCTGGCGGCCTGCATCACCGAGCCAACTCCCTATGCCCCTGAATACATGGTGGTCCTGGAGACACCGGTGATCCTGATCGACCAGGGCGCGGTGCTGACCCAGGAACAGAATGCCGTCGATATTCAGGCGGTGGCGACTGCCGAGATCGTACGCGCCAACGCGCAGGCAACCTTGAATTCGGCGGATGCAACATTGGAAGCAGCCCAGACCCAGCAGCAGAACAATGCCAATATCATTGCCGCCCATGTGGCAGCCACAGTCGAGATCGAACGCGCCTACGCGCAGGCGACCCTGGTTGCTGCCGCGTCAACACAGAACGCCGCGCTGACCCAGGATACGATCCGGCAGAGGCAGACTGCAGACCAGGCGACACAATTCGCGGCAGCCACATACGTGCAACAAAGCAGCAATGTACTGGCAGCCGGCACGCAGACCGCCATCGCCAACCTGATCGCCACTCAAACCCGGTCTGCAGAGGCCACCTCCCAGTGGTACCTGGACCAGTCACGCCAGCGCGCCGAAAGGATGCTTGGTCCGCTCGCGTTCCTGTGGAACTGGTGCCTGCCGTCCTTCCTGGTGCTGGTGGCTGGCTTGTTGATCTGGGGATTGTGGCGCTGGCTGAAGATCCAACAAGCCAACCAGCGGATCGTCGAGCTCCCCGTTGAAAGACTGCCTGCGCCGGATGATGAAGGCATACATCACCATCAAGATGACCTCCTGCCCTATATCGAAAGCAATGTTATCGACAGCCAGGTCCACAACCCCGAACCTGAAGAACAGGACCAGGTGAGTGACTGGATGGAGGATGTCAAAACCAAGTTGCTAGATCAGGAAGAGAAGGACAAAGATGACTGCGCAGACAATTGACCCCCATCATCCCGATCAACTAGCCCGGCGGATCCGCTCCCTGGCATCTACGGTGCTGAGAAAATGGGGATTGCTGCCGCGTTTCAGCCGCTGGCGCTTATCCCAGGATCCGACCACCGGGATGAAAGTGCTGTTTGGCATCCTCAATAACCATTATATTGCCACGCATACCTCGATCCCCTTCAGTAATTACTTCGCTCCGCGCCTGCTGGATGATCTGGCCAACGAACTGCAGGTCCAGGTGGTGTCGTGCAGCGGCAATGATCTCCGTTATGCCTTCATCCTCGACCGCGGCCAGATCGACCTGCTGCCGACACATATCGATTTCCCCTTCCTGGACGGCGCCAGCCTTGTTTTTCGTGTTGCCTACAGCGACACATCGCAGCACGAAAGAATACCACCAGCGATGATCCCGGCCACCACGCCAGTTGCTGCTGCCCTCGCCGATGACCAGACCCTGGTCCGCCAGGGTGTTGAGGCGTTCTTGAAGGTACTTGACGATAAGAAACGCAAGGAGGTTGCCAGCGCAAAACTTGCAGCGGAAGGTCTGCCCAAGGTCGTGATCATCGATCCGCTGGAATTCAATCAACATGTATCAGAACAGGATGCTTCCCTGCAAAGGCTCAACCGCATCCGGCGGTTTCTGGGAGATGACCGGGAGTTCAGTAAAAAGATGCAGCAAGCCATGTTGTTTGCCATGGCCAATGGCGGCAAACTGCGCCGGTATCGGGGTGGGTTTTGGGCCATGGAAGCCTGGAAAAAGGGGCAATATCCATGGTTCGGCGGTTCCACGGTCGAGGCGCTTGTTTCGCGTGGGCTGATGGCGTATACAGAATGGAGGGAAGGCCGCAAGGGAAACTTCCCGGTTGCCGTTGTTGTGCTTGAGCCGTCCAATACACCTGAACATTCACAACCCTAAGGATCTCCATGGATGATCACGCGTGAATATCAGGCTGGGATTGCTTTCCCTCATGATGGATGTGCTTATCCTGCTGGCGTACCCGATCGTATTCATGGACGGGATGGTACGAAAATTTTCGAGATCACGATAGATGACCTAGAAAGAGCCCTAGAAACATGGCACTTCCCCCTCCCCCCATGCCACTGAAACCCTGGACCTTCCGCCGAGCCGTATCGGTGACCCTTGTACTGGCACTGGTTGCCCTGGGCTTCTGGTTGATCTACCGGTTCTACCAGGTGGTCTTCATCCTGTTCATTGCCATCCTGATGGGGACGGTGATCCGACCGATCGTATCCTGGCTGAACAGGCGTGGACTGCCACGGATCGCCGGTGTGATCCTCGTCGGCATCCTGTTGCTTGCCCTGCTCATCGACTTTGTGCTGTTGTTATTCCCGATGATCGTTGAACAAGGAACCTTGATCGCAGCGGCAGCACCGGAGTACTACCAAAGTTTGCGGGCATGGATGGTGGATTCTCCCAATGTATTGCTCTTGCGCTTGAGCGAATTCCTCCCGGCAGTCCTTCCGGGTTTGGAAGCAGGTTCACAAACGGGACAGGAAGTACTGGATTCAGCCGGGCAGGCATGGGGCTACCTGGTATCTGCAGCCAATGTCATTTTTATGATCGTGGTCCTCCCGCTCCTGGCTTTTCACTGGACGATCGATGGGCCGCGCATGATCCAGTCGCTGTTACTGCTGATCCCGGAAGACAAGCGCGAAAGCATCAGCGATCTGATCTCAAGCATGGAAACCAAGGTCGGTTTCTTCATTGCCGGGCAAGGTGTGCTTTGCCTGATCATCGGCATCCTGGCACTGATCTCCTATTTACTGATCGGCTTGCCCAATGCCCTGGTGCTGGCTCTCGTGGCTGGCGTGCTGGAAGCAGTACCGATGGTCGGCCCGCTGCTGGGCGCCGTACCTGCCGGGCTGGTCGCCCTGTCCATCGCGCCTGCCAAACTGGTCTGGGTGGTCGTTGCCACCGTCATCATCCAGCAGTTGGAAAACAGCCTGCTGGTGCCACGCGTGATGAGCAAGGCAGTGGGCGTCAATCCATTCGTCACCCTGCTGGCGATCTTTGCGTTCAGTTCCTTTTTTGGCATCGCCGGTGCGCTGATGGCAATCCCCTTGGCAGCCATCCTCCAACTCTTGCTTGAACGCTTCGTCTTTGCCCGTGCAGCCCAGGAAACGGAACCCTCGACCGGGCGGGATCAAGCCAGCCGCCTGCGCTATGAAGCGCAGGACCTGGCCCAGGACCTGCGCAAGCAGGCGCGGATTAGAAAATGGGGCTCGGTGCTGAGGATCAAAAGGATCGACCAGGTGATGGATGAGATCGAGACCATTACCACCGACCTGGATGCCCTGCTGGCCCAGGTAGACCCTTCGGAGCGACCATGACAAAGAACCTGGTCCGATTTGCCGCGGGGGTATTGACCACGCTGTTGGCACTGATCCTGCTATGGCAGTTCCGGCTGATCATCGTTTATGTGCTGCTCTCGTTGATGCTGGCTGCCGCGCTGCGTCCATTGGTCAACCGCCTGGTCGGGGCGAGAGTCATGGGACGCATCGCCTGGATCCTGCTCATCCTGCTGAGCCTGGGCGGTTTTGGTTCTCTCATCATCCTGACCAGCGGGGAGGCGATCACACAGGCGCAGATATTAGCCCAAAGTTTATCCGCCCAGGATGCATGGCTCCTGCCAGGCTGGCTGGAGGGCAGTTCCTTCCAACTGGCACTGATCGCCCGGCTGCCACCACCCAGCCAGCTGCTGGAAGCGTTCACCGGCGACCAGGGGCAGCTTGTCCTTCCAGCCTTGCTGAGTGCCTCCCAGGGTATTGGCACGATGGTGACAGGTGTACTCATCATTGTGTTCTTAAGTGCTTATTGGAGCATCAACCAGATCCATTTTGAACGCCTGTGGCTTTCTTTGCTCCCCGCCGCGCAGCGTAAAGAGGCCCGCGGCATCTGGCGGGTGATCGAACCAGATCTTGGCACCTACCTGCGCGGCCAGGTGCTCCACAGCCTTCTGGTCGGACTGCTTTTATTCCTGGGCTGCTGGCTGCTCGGGTCCCCTTACCCGGCACTCCTGGCATTGGCCGGCGCGATTGCCAGCCTGATCCCCGTGGTGGGTATTCCGTTGGTGTTAATCGCCATGCTGTTGGTGGGGCTGTTGACCAGTGTCCAACTCAGCCTGTTCACGACCCTGTATGCCCTCTTTGTAATGATCGCACTGGGCGTGTGGGTCAAGCCTCGGCTTGTCAACCGCAAATGGAATCATCCCATCCTGACCGTGGTTTTGCTCATTGCCATGGCAGATGCTTTTGGCATCCTCGGTTTGGTCATCGCACCACCACTCTCTGTTGTCTGCCAGATATTGTGGAGCAGGCTGGTCACCCACCGCGCCTCAGCAGGGGCGGCAGCCCAGGTTTCAGATCTCAAAGAACGGCAGGCACGCCTGCGGGAGACCGTCGCGGCGATGAAAGAACCGCCTCCACCCCTGGTGACCAGCAGCATGGAGCGTCTCAGCCAACTGATCGCCAAAGCCGAACCGGTGTTACAGGCAGCCCAACTTGGCGAGCCTTCCGGGTCGGTTTCCTCCGTCCAGCCTGTTGTCGGGGAAGGCAAGATCACTCAAACCCCTGAGGCTCAAGAGCAGGGATAATGGCTGAACCGGGAAAGATGAACTTCTTGACAAAGTCATGGGGGCAGGCAACCCAACTTGCTCACAGGGTGGATGCTTGGACGCACGGTTGGTTGGGATTGCTGGCCAATGCAGCCCGGGAAGCCCTGAAACCCGCTTCCACTGTTTCAGCCGCTGCGATCGCCTACTTTGCCGTCTTTTCCCTGTTCCCCATCACCCTGCTGAGCATCTCCATTGCCAGCGCCACCCTGGGCCCGCTGATGGACCAGCAGCTTATTGTCCAAAAGCTGGAGTTCATTGCTCCTGCCCTGGGCCAGTTATTGGGGGAAAACCTGGACGAGATCGTCCTGGCGCGTGGTCCGGTCTCCATCATTGCCGTGCTTGGCCTGACCTGGTCTGCCTCCACGATCTTCTATACGCTGACCGGCACCCTGAATGGGATCTGGGGGAATAAACGCAACCGTTCGTTCTGGAGGCGGCGCGGCCTGTCGATCCTGTTCGTGCTGACCTTTGTCGGTCCAACGCTCATCCTGGCATCGTTTGCCGGCAGCATGGTTGCCAACTTCCGCGATTGGATGCCTGTTCAAATCCTTCAAATTGGGTACAGTGTCAGCATCCTGGTGGCGATCCTGCTTGATATTGCTTTGTTCATGGTCCTGTACATCATGCTCCCGCATGGCACTTCCACCTGGCACGAGATCCTGCCTGGGGCGATCGGGGCGGGTTTGCTCTGGGAGTTGGCCAAGCGGGGATTCTTATCCTTTATTTCCGTCTACATGTCCGCCTCGAACCTGGTCTATGGGTCGGTGGCTGCGATCATCGCCTTCCTGGTGTGGGCCTATCTGAGCGGATTGATCCTGCTCTTTGGGGCCTACCTGAGCGTTGCCTACTTCCAGCAAAGACAAAAAGATACAGCAGTTGTCCCGCTCCAGCCATGAGATCCTGACCATGGATCGTACAGCCATGTTGAAGCGCGTGCGCCTCCCCCAACTAGCGGAGGGGAACACTCCCCGGCTGATGGATGCGGCCGGGGAACGAGTGTTGTAGGATGATAGTGCCGGGTTACAAGAAACCCGGTCAGTCAGCAAGAGATGACTGTGTGCATTGGGTCCGTTCGAAAGAGACACTCTGACATTCGCAAGATTGTGCGGATGTTCCTTCACAAAAAAGGAGCCAGTGAAATGAGAATATTGCTCGTTTATCCCATGTTCCCAGACACCTTTTGGAGCTTTAAACACGCCTTGAAATTCGTACACAAGAAGGCCGGGGCACCTCCGCTAGGGTTATTGACCGTGGCAGCCATGTTGCCGGGTGAGTGGGAAAAGCGGCTGGTGGATACCAACGTGGTCAACCTGACCGATAAGGACCTGGGATGGGCCGATTATGTATTCATCAGTGGCATGATCGTACAGCGCGAGTCGGCACGTGCCATTATTACGCGCTGCAAGCAGCACGGCGTCAAGGTGGTGGCGGGTGGGCCACTCTTCACCATGGAGCAGGATCAATTCCCGGAAGTGGATCATTTCATTCTCAACGAAGCAGAACTGACCCTGCCCCTATTCCTGGCGGATCTAGCCAACGGGTGCGCACAGCGCATCTATTCCACCAACGAATACCCGGACATCCACCAGACCCCGACACCTCTCTGGAGGCTGGCGGATCTCAAGTATTACGACACGGTCTCCATTCAGTTTTCGCGTGGCTGCCCCTTCAGTTGCGACTTTTGTAATGTGACCGCCCTGCTGGGGCATACACCGCGCACCAAGACCGCCGCGCAGGTGATCGCCGAATTGGACGGCATCTATGCATTGGGATGGCGCAAGAGCATCTTCTTCGTGGATGACAATTTCATCGGCAACAAGAAGCATATCAAGACCGAGATCCTGCCAGCCCTGATCGAATGGCGCAAGGGGAAGAGAGGCCTGCGCTTCAACACCGAAGCATCCATCAACCTGGCCGATGATCCGATCCTGCTCGACCTGATGGTTCAAGCCGGGTTTGACACGGTCTTCGTGGGCATCGAGACCCCCAACGAAGACAGCCTGGCAGAGTGTAATAAAACCCAGAACAAGGGCCGCGACCTGATCCAGAGTGTCAAGCTGTTGCAGCGCGCCGGCTTGCAGGTGCAGGGAGGTTTTATCGTCGGATTCGACCACGATACCCCCTCGATCTTCCAGCAGCAGATCGATTTCATCCAGAAGAGCGGTATTGTCACGGCCATGGTTGGGCTGCTGCAGGCGCCTCCAGGAACACGGCTATACGAACGCCTCCACCAGGAAGGCAGAGTGGTCAACCAGATGTCGGGCGATAACGTGGATGGCTCCACCAACATCATTCCAAGGATGGGCATGGAACCCCTGCGGGAAGGATACCGCAAGATCCTCAGCCAGATCTATGCGCCCAAACACTACTATGAGCGAGTATTGACCTTCCTGCGCGAGTACCAGCCGTACAAGATCAAGAGTCACCTGGACCTGCAACATTTCCTTGCCCTGTGGCGTTCGATCTATCAACTGGGCATCCGCAGCGTCGAACGGGTGCATTACTGGCGCCTCTTTTTCTGGACGCTCTTCCGCCGCCCCCAGTTGTTCCCCCTGGCGATCACGCTGGCGATCATGGGTTTTCATTTCCGCCAGGTGATGGAATTGCATGTCGCCTGAGTGTCTCAATTCGTCCGTTCATTCACCTACAAGGAGCAAACCAATGACCGAAATCAAGAACAAGGATAAACTCATCAAGATCAAGAGACTTCCCAAAGGGCAGCGCAAACATATCAGGATCATGAAACAGGAAGCCCGCAGGGATGGAAGCGTGTATCTTCCCCCCAAGAAACACCCGGTCCCGGTCAAACCCGCGGGAGACTGAGATTCCATGGTCTCTCATACGCAGCATCACCGGGAGATCCTGCAGGATATCGCTCATCGGGCAATGCTCGAGCGCGGCTTATTGCCGGATTTCTCCAGCCAGGTACTCGCTGAACTTGACCACCTCCAGGAGCCCGGGTTGGGCGCTGCCAGGGACGTTCGAGATCTACGCAACCTGCCCTGGGCGTCCATCGATAACGATGATTCGCGTGACCTGGATCAACTCACCACTGCCGAGAGCATGCCTGCAGGTGATGTGAAAATCCTGGTCGCCATTGCAGATGTGGACTCATTTGTACTCAAAGGATCAGCGATCGACGAACACGCACGCCACAACACCACCTCGGTGTATACGGCGGCTGAAATATTCCCCATGCTTCCCGTCAGGATCTCCACGGACCTGACCTCCTTGAATTTTGAACAGGAGCGTCTTGCCATTGTGGTGGAATTGGTGGTTGGTGCGGGTGGGTCGCTTAAGGATTCTACAATCTACAGTGCCTGGGTACGGAATTGTGCAAAACTTGCCTATAACAGCGTGGCAGCCTGGTTGGAAGGCAAAACCGGCCCACCGGAGGCCGTCTCTGCAGTAACTGGGCTGGCAGAGAACCTGCGCCTCCAGGAGTTGACCGCCCAAAGCATGAAAGCAGTACGGCATCTCCACGGGGCGCTCAGCCTGGAAACCATTGAGGCCAGGCCGGTGTTCGAAGGCGACCTGATCCGCTCCCTGGAAGTAGAAGAAAAGAACCGCGCCAAGGAGATCATCGAGGAATTCATGATCGCGGCCAATGGTGTGACTGCACAGTATCTCTCCGCCCATGGATCCGCCTCGATCCGGCGCGTGGTGCGCGCGCCCAAGCGATGGGAGCGGATCGTAGCTATTGCCAGGGAGAATAAGTTCGTACTTCCGTCTGAACCGGACTCAAAAGCGCTGGATGCGTTCCTTGTCCAGGAGAGAGCAGCAGACCCTTTGCGTTTTCCTGACCTTTCCCTGACGGTGATCAAGTTGTTGGGCGCCGGAGAATATGTTGCCGAACTTCCTGATGGAGAGGCCCCGGGCCACTTTGGACTGGCGGTCAAGGATTATGCCCACTCCACGGCTCCCAATCGCCGCTATCCTGACCTGCTTACGCAACGCCTGTTGAAAGCAGTCCTGGGCGGTCAGCCCATGCCCTACCGCAAGGATGAACTGGACGCCCTGGCAATCCATTGCACCAGGGCAGAAGATGCTGCCACCAAGGTGGAACGCCAGGTCGAGAAGTCCGCGGCTGCACTCCTGCTCGAATCAAGGATCGGAGAGCAATTCGATTCGATCGTCACGGGCGCTTCCGAAAAAGGGACCTGGGTCCGGCTTCTCTCCATCCCCATTGAAGGCAAGCTGGTTCAAGGATTTGCCAGCATGGATGTTGGCGACCGGCTGCGCGTGCAGTTGATCGCTACGGATGTCGAACGCGGATTCATCGATTTCAAAAAGGTCAGCTCAACAAAACACTGATGGAAAAAACACGCATCCAAATCAATACCACCAAGTTTTAATTGAAGTCACTCGCACGCCTCATATGGACCATCCAGGAGACTGATATGAACACAAACAGCACGAGCAATCCCTCGACCGAACCCGGGGCAGTGTCGCCTCACAATTTGATCCCGCTTCCTTATGGAGAGAACGCCCTCGAACCGGTGATCACCGCCAAAACGCTGGGTTTTCACCATGGGAAACATCACAAAGGGTATGTGGATAACCTGAACAAACTGATCGCAGGAACAGAATACGCCAATCTTTCATTGGAAAAGATCATTACCAGCACCGTCGGGCAAGCAGAAAAGCTCGCTATCTTCAACAACGCGGCACAAACCTGGAACCATACGTTCTATTGGCAGAGCCTGAAACCACAAGGCGGCGGGGAACCGCCCGCGGCGCTCAAGCAGAAGATCGAAGTGTACTTTGGCAGCGTTGACGCCTGTAAAAAAGAGCTCGCCAGCGCGGCTGTTTCCCAGTTCGGGAGCGGTTGGGCCTGGCTGGTGATGGATGGTGGCGTGCTCAAGGTGGTCAAGACCGCCAATGCTGATATCCCGATGACCATGGGCTTCACCCCCCTGCTGACCATTGATGTGTGGGAGCATGCCTATTACCTGGATTGGCAGAATCGGCGTGCCGACTATGTGAATGCTGTACTCGATAAGCTGCTCAACTGGGAATTTGCCCTGAGCAACCTTGGCTAGGGGACACCTCATTGCAGACACGCACATGAACTATTCACCAATAAGGAGTACTCAAATGAAAAAAGAGATCGGTTTATGGATCGATCATCGCAGGGCTGTGATCGTGGTGGTTACCGACCAAGGCGAAGAGGTTACAGAAATATCCTCGAACATGGAGAAACACATCCGTTTTTCGGGAGGTACGGCATCCGATACCGGCTCAACCGAAAATATGCGCGACCGGCGATTCGGCAACCACCTCAACCTATACTATGATCGAGTTGTTGCCTTGATCAGCGATGCAGATGTGATCCAGATCTTTGGTCCTGGCGAGGCAAAGGGAGAACTGGAAAAGCGCCTCGAGCACAAAAAGTATCCCGGTCAACTCCTGGCAATAGAAGCCATGGACAAGATGACCAAAGGTCAGATCGCGGAAAAAGTCCGCCAGCGTTTCCAGCCATAAACACTGTTTCCATCAGAACACCCAGGACGCAGAGAAAAGGATTTGAACCCATGCTCCCGATCGGTGATGATAACAGCGCCCGTAGAACGATACCGGTGGTCACGTATGCCTTGATCGCCCTGAATGTGCTCTTCTTCCTGGTGGAATTGGCTGGAGGCGATGTCTTCATCTCGAAATGGGCTTTCGTGCCTGCCCGGTTCCTGTCCAATCCGATCAGTGATTTCCTGACCCTGTTCAGTTCCATGTTCATGCACGCCGGCTGGCTGCATCTCGGAAGCAACATGCTGTATTTGTGGATCTTCGGTGATAACGTGGAAGATCGGTTCGGACACCTCCTGTTCACGATCTTCTACCTGGTGTGTGGGCTGGCCGCAACCTTTGCCCAGTTGATCTTTAGCATGGGATCGAACATTCCGAATTTGGGTGCTTCTGGCGCCATTGCCGGGGTGCTGGGTGCATACCTTTTGCTCTTCCCCAAGGGCAGGATCCGGGTGTTGCAAGGTCAAGGCGTGATCCAGGTCTCAGCACTGATCGTGATCGGGCTGTGGATCCTCTTGCAGTTCTTAAGCGGCTTCGGTTCCATTACCGACGTGGCGAATACGGGTGGTGTGGCTTACTTTGCCCACATCGGCGGGTTCATCGCCGGGTTTGTCCTGACCTTTCTATTCAAAACAGTTACAACGCTCCGCTTGAAAGGCTGACGATCTCTGCTCAAATTCATAAACTGGAAGCAGGTACAAAGTCGGAGGACATGAAAGCCCGGGCAAGCCTGACGAGGCAATAAGCAAAAAACTGTGGCAGCCATTCGTGGCTGCCACAGCCGTCATTTGGTGTGAATATCCAGTCCTTAGGGTGCCTGCACCAGGAGATAGGTTCCTGGTTGTGGGTGAAGTTCGCCCAACACCTCGACCCATTTTTCGCCATCGAAGTACAGCAGAGTATGCTCCGTTGTCCCAGGCAGGGCCAGCGTGAAGGGCTGCGGGCTCTCCACTGCCAGGCCAAAGAGCAGGCGATTCTCGTAGGGCAGCTGCTCGGGCAGGGTTGATTCCACTACCTGCCAGACATAGGCTTGGGCACCCTCCTGACAATCGAATGTGACCCTGGCATCCAGCACCTGGATTCCGGGCTTGCTGCTTCCACAGGTCAGTGCCAGGGGCGGCGGCAGGGCAACCAGCGCATACACCCCGGGTTGGGTCACCTGCACTTCAGCACGACCCGCCTGGATGGTCACATTCTCCACGCCCACCCACTGGGCACCATCCAGGTAGCGGATGCCAAAGGCTACATTGCCTGCATGATCTGGCAGCTGGAAGGATATGGTCATGGGCTGTGCTGCTGAAACCAGCGCACCACTGCGGTACACACCTGCCACCAGCGAAGAGAGGTAGAATTCGCTGCCTGACAGGGGGGGCAGGTTCCAGCGCAATCCCGGCTGGAGCAGGGCGGCATCGCCCGCGCTGCAGGGGACGGTAAGGGAGTCGCCGTTCGGGAGGGATAGCTTCAACACGCTGGAACAGGTCAACGGTGCAGGAATGCCGGGAATGCCCAGGATATAGATGCCGGTCTGCTTCACCCAGGCTTCCTGCCGGTCCACCCGCTCGCCCAGCAGCCAGGAGGCCGCGCGGAAGGAATTCACTTCCACCCAACCGCCCGAGCCATTGTTCGCCTTTTCGTCCCAGAAAAGGATGGCATAGTTGAGCGACTGCAGCCAACCGGGAAGGACGAAAGAGACCTTGAGCAGGCTGCGTGTTTCTTTCACCTCCAGCGCACCGTTCCAGAGGTCAACCCGCATGGCATGAACAAAGGCAAATCCAGCCGGGAGTTCGCCAGGCAATTCGGTGTAGAGAAGCCTGGTCAGGCTGGCGCGGGTCCCTACGCCGGAGGGGAAGTACGTCTGGTCGCCATTCTGCAGGCGCAGGATCACGCCTGTCCGATAAAGGATGCCGACGATCTGTTTACTCTCAACATCGATGACCGGGATCCCCAGGGGGCGTTCGGGAGCAGGTACTTCCTCGCCAGGCTCAGGAGGAGGCGGAATGAACTGCCAGTGCTCGATGTCCAGGCAGCGTCCATCCGTTCCAGCGGCATAGATGCACAGGAAACCGCTTCCGTAGGCCACAATGGCCGTATCCTCCCCATCACCACCCGAAAGGTAGTTAACCGAGCCTGCTCCAGTGTAGAGGGTATCATCGCCAGCACGACCTTCGATCCAGTCATCCCCTGCACCACCATCCAGGATATTGTTCCTGGCATCGCCCAGGAGCATATCATCACCGCTGCCGCCGATGACATTTTCGATGCTGGTCAGGCCGCCCACCACGATGGGCATCCCGGTATTGCGGTTGCGGGCGAACCCAGCGGCCAGGTCGACATGGACCGGAATGGTCCAGTCCGAGAGGTCGAGCGTATCGCTGCTGGTGCGGCCATCCATGTTGCCACGCAAGGTCACACCGTCTGCCAGCCTGAAGATGTCCTGCTCGGCACCGCTGTTGAAGGTCTCAATGGAAACAAGCACAAGCGTCCGCCCGCCCGCCTGGTAGGTTCCACCGCTGAGGGTCAGGTGCCAGGTGGAAGGCAGATCCAGGCCGGAGAGCGAGTCCACGGCAATGGCGGAGCCGCTGCCAGCCACCTGACCGATATTGGTGAAGGAGCCATTGATGGCGTCTTCCAGCCCGGCGAACCCGGTCTGGCTGCCCAAACCAGTCAGGTAGATATCCCGGCTGGTGGTATAGCGGGTGAAGTCGAGGGCATTGTTGCCCGATTGACCATCCAAGGTCCCATTCAGCCTGGCATTGTTATTGAAGATAAAGAGATCGTCACCGGGGCCACCCAGTAAATTGTAGGTGCGCGTTCCGGAAAGGTCAAAGGTGTCTGCCCCAGCACCGCCGGTCAGGGTTTCAAAACCGGTAAAGGCGAGACCATGGCCTCCGAAGAGGTAGCGGTCGGTGCCATCCAGTTCAAAGGTGGCCTCCGCAGCCATGCCGGTCAGGCCATCGCTGGCGCTGCCGCCAAGGATGCGGTCGATGTTCTGGAATGCGCCGAGGATATTTCCGGTTCCATTGAAGCCGTCGCTGCCACCCAAGGCGGTGAGGGTCAGGTTGATCGGCGTGGTATGCCCGCCCAGGTCGAGCAGATCCGAACCGCTCGAGCCATCCAGTGTACCAGCAAAGGAGACACCCTCCGGCAGGCGGAAGACATCATTCCCCCTACCCGTGCGGACGATCTCTACATTGTCCTGGGCGTGGCTGGCGAAATTCGCACCATCGGTGACGTGAATGCTGCCCAGGGTCACGGTCAGGTCGGCGGATATGGAGGTGAAGTCCAGCGTGTCAGTCCCCTGGTTCAGGTTCTCATACACATTGTCGCTGCCCCACCCCGCATCGAAGACAAAGGTATCCTCGCCGGCACCACCATACAACGCATCATCACCCGCGCCGCCATGGATGGTATCGTCCCCGCCACTGCCGTATATGGTATCTGCTCCGTCCAAACCGAGCAGCACGTTCGGTCCATCATCACCCGCCAGGAGGTCCGCAGCCATACCGCCGATGACATTCTCGATGCCAGAGACTGCCGTTGTCACGCCGTTCACCAGGGCAGTCATGCCAGAGAGGTCCACGACCACCGCTGTGGTGTACGCGCTGTAGTCCAACCAATCCGCACCTGTTCCACCGGTCAACCTGCCATCGAACGTGGCTGAATTGGCAAAGGTGAAAGTATCCACTGCCGGACCGCCGTTGAGGCTCTCGATCATCGAGAAGCTCAATGTGCCGCCGGAAACATACTGATGGATACCTGTATTGAGGTGCCATGTGGCATCAGCATTCATCCCGGTAAGTTCATCGCTAAAGGTTGTCCCGGTGATCTCATCCACATTGGTGAACGCGCCCAGGGTCGTGGCTTCGTACCCACCGAACCCATCCACGCCGACGCCGGTAAGGAAGAATTTCAGACCATTACCGTAAAGGTGGAAATCGAGCGTATCGTGACCGCCACCACCGTCCAGCGAGCCGACCTGGGCACCATTCTGGAAGAGGAAGGTATCATTCCCGCTCCCAGCGGTGAAGTTCTCCACATGATTATTGCCACTCGCTGGGCTGGTATCCGTTACCACCTTGTTGGCCCCAGCAGTGACCTGGATCCCGGTTCCATCAAAACCAAAGGTCAGGTCCGCAGTGGTCAGGAAGAGCAGCGTATCATTGCCTTCGCCTGGATTCTCGATGACCCGGTCGCTGCCCCAGTTGCCTGTGAAGATATAGGTATCATTCCCCCTGCCACCCACCAGCATGTCATTGCTGGGGCCGCCAGAGAGGATATTATCGTTTTCGTCGCCAAAAATGGTGTTGGCATGGGTCAGCGACCCGGCAAAGTTCTCCACACCCGTCACCCTGCCTGCCACCGCCGTGGCTGTGCCGACCGCAAAGTTGACGGTTACATCATCATTGAAGACAGTGTAATCGAGCGTATCTGCGCCTGAGCCGCCGGCAATGTCACCGTTCAGCTGTGAGGTGGCCAGGCTGCCGGAGAAGATGAACTGATCATCCCCACCACCGCCAAAGAGGTTGAACGAGACCAGGCCGTTGACCAGGAAGGCATCCGCATCGGGGCCGCCAGCCAGGTTCTCAAAGCCGCTGAATGCCAGGCTTTCCAGGCCGCTGGTGTAGGTACGGGCAGACAGGTTGAACTCCGCCGGCGCATTGCGGCCCGTCAGCGTATCGGATCCGGAGCCTGCCATGAGGGAATTGAGGTTGTCGAACCCGCCGGCAACCACCGCCGCCGTGCCAGCGAAGCCGTCCTGCGAGCCGATGCCGGTCAGAGTCACGTCACGGCTGAGGGTGCAGGGCGAGAAGTCGAGTACATCCGTGCCCAGCCCGCCATCCACCACACCGCTGAGCGATCCGCTGTTGGTAAAGGCAAAGGTATCCGCACCCGCCGCGCCAACCAGGTTCTCAAAGGAAGTGAAGGTGAGACCATCCACCGAGCCGCTGTTCGCACCAGTGACGAGGAAGGTGCTGCCAGTATTGCGGGACAGGAGGGTGTCGTTCGCTGCTGAGCCGATAACCGTTTCGATCCCGGCAAAGGTGACAATTCCAGGGATGGAGGCGGTCTGCAGGTCAAGCGTCAGGGCAGAGACAGTCCCGGCAAAGGTGAGCAGGTCACCATCTGCCTCGCCCTGGATGCCGCCGGTGAGCAAGCCACCTGCCTGGAAGGCAAAGGTATCGCTGCCTGTGCCACCCCGGAGATCTTCAAAGGATGCAAATGTAAATGCACCGACCGTACCGCCATCTGCAGCGGTGATAACGAAAGTATCCGCAGCATTGGTGCCCAGGATGAGATCCACATTTGCGGAACCGATCAACGTCTGGATATTGCTGAAAGTGCCAGTCAGGCCGGTCACCGTCCCTGCCTGCAGATCCACGGTAACGGGTGCGGCATACGCGGTGAAGTCAAGCGCATTATTGCCCGCGCCGCCATCCAGTCCGATGGAAGTGTCCGCGTTGACAAAGAAGGTGTCATTCCCGCTGCCGGTGATCAAATATTCAATGGCATTGCCGCTGTGGCGAACGGAGTTCCCGCCAGCGTTGACGGTCAGCAGCCCGGCATCCAGATCCACGAGCAGGTCAGCCGAAAGGCTGGCAAAGGTCATCGTGTCAATCCCGCCGCTGTCGCTGACGGTATCGTTCACACCCCAACCTGCGTGGAAGACATACGTATCATCACCCAGTCCGCCATCCAACGCATCCGTACCCGCCCCTCCGGTGAGCACATTGTTCGCCGAATTGCCGCTAATCGTATCGTCATGCGCCGAACCGGTGACATTCTCGATGGCGGTCACACCGCCGGTGCCTGTCGCCGTACCATTGATCGCATCCTGCAGGTGCACCGAGACACTGGAAGCATAACCGCTGTACTCCAGCAGGTCGGTGCCAGCGCCACCATCCACCACGCCGGAGAGCGCTGCATCGCCAGAGAAGGAGAAGGTGTCATTCCCCGTTCCACCTGCCAGGGTCTCGATGGCACTGAAGGTGAACGTCCCGTTCAGATCGCCGCTGCCTGCGCCAGTGACATGGAAGAGGCTGGCGGCATTGGTACCGCTGAGGGTGTCGTTTGCCCCGGAACCGATCAAGGCAGTGATGCCGCTAAAAGTGCCGCCGATGCCAGTGGAAACGGCTGTCTGCAGGTTGGTGGTTATGGCACCGAGAGTGGAGGCGCTGTAATCAAGTGTATTCAGACCCGCTCCGCCGCTCAGGCTGCCTGGCAGCAAACCGGCGCCAATGAAGAAGAACGAATCAGCCAGCGACCCGCCGGTAAGGCTTTCGATCCCGGAGAAGGACAATGAACGAGTGGAAACGTAGGTATTGCCCGTATGGTCAATATTCCAGGCCGAAACCTGGGATAGACCGGCCAGGGTATCCACGCCAGAAGAGCCAGCCAGCGTGGTGATGTTGTCAAAGCCCGCAGGGAGGGCGCCGCTGATCGTACCCTGGAAGCCCACCTGCGTGCCCAGATCGGTCAGGGTGATGGCCAGACCGGAGAGATACCCGCCCAAGTTGAGCGTGTTCACGCCTGCACCGGCATTGAGCGTGCCGCCCAGTACGGCATTGTTGCCAAAATTGAAGAGATCATCGCCGGAACCACTGAGCAGGTTCTCAATGCCCGGGTTGGTAACGGTCAAAGTGCCGGAACCGGCAACGGTCAGGCCGGTGGTGGACAGGTCAAAGGTCAAGCCCGCGGCGGCGGAAGAGAAGTCCAGCGTATCCATTCCAGCGGAGTCGGCCAATGTGTCGCTGCCCCACCCGGCGCTGAAGACATAGGTATCATTGCCGGCGCCACCACTCAGGGTATCGTTCCCCGCGCGACCTTCGATGCGGTTGGCATTGCCATCGCCAGTGAGGGTATCTGCGAAATCGGTGCCCGTCACGTTCTCGATGCTGACCAGGGTATCATTGCCCGACTCAGCGCTCGTTGCGCTGCCAGAGGACAAATTCACGTTCACGCCCGCGAAGGCATTACCGGAATAATCCACCGTGTCGATGCCCGTACCGCCATTGAGGGTATCGTTGCCACCGCGTCCGATCAGGACGTCGTTGCCGCCAAGGCCATAAATGGTATCCGTGCCATTCGTCCCGACCAGGAGATTGTCGGAATCATCGCCAAAGATGGTGTTGCCCGCCGGGCTGCCGATCACATCTTCAATCCCCAGAATGCCGCCATTGATCCCGGTCGCCGTACCTGCGCCCAGGTTGACGCTCACCGCCAGGGTGTAGAGGCTGTAATCCAGGGTGTCACTCCCGAGGCCACCATTCACGCGGCCGGAGAGTGCAGCCGTCCCATGCAGGTGGAAGGTGTCCGCACCGGCACCACCGGTCAGGTTCTCAAAGGAAACGAACTGGAGGAGGCCATCCACGTTGCCGGTATTGGTGCCAGTTACATGGAACGCAGCGCCAGCATCTGTCCCAGTGAGCGTATCGGATCCCAAACCGCCGATGACCACATCCAGGTTGTCGAAGCCGCCGCCAAGCACGCTGGCCGTCCCGGCAAAACCATCCACAGAACCGGCAGCGGCCAGAACCACGCTGATCGGCGAGGTGGAGAGCGCCAGGTCGAGGGTATCACTGCCTGCACCGCCGTTGAACAGCCCGGGCAATGTGGTACCGTTCGCCAGGGAGAACCAGTCGTTCGCCGGTCCACCGATCAGGTTCTCGATATTGGTGACATTGACCAGCGAACCACCTGTACCGGTCGCGCTGGCGCCACTCGCGGTCAGGTTGAAGGTCACGCCCGCAGTCGTGAGTGCAAACGACAAGGTATCGCTGCCACCCAACGTGGTTTCCGTGATCGTATCCGTACCCCAGTTGTCTGCGAACAGGTAAATATCATCCCCACCCAGGCCGACCAGCGTATCATTGCCAAGGTGACCACGCAGGGTATTGGGATCCTGCGAGCCGATCAGCACATCATCCTGCTGGCTGCCGGTAACCGATTCGATGTTACTGAAGCCATCCGCCAGGCCGCCATTGACATGGCTGGCCGAACGCGGCTGATAGACCAGTGCACCCACCGTGACCGGGGCGGTATGCAGGTTGACTGCCACCGGTGTGGTGTAGGCGTGATAATCCACAAAGTCATTGCCAGCCTGGCCATCCAGGGCACCCGTCAGGGAAGCACCATCCATAAATACGAACATATCGTCGCCCGTGCCGCCCAAGAGCGTGAAGGTGGCGTTGTCCAGGATGTTGAAGACATCGTCAGCACTGCCGCCGGCAATGATCTCCACATGGACAAAGTCGAGCATGTGACCGGAGGCAACGTACTGGGTGAAGGTGGAGGAGATGTTCCAAACATAGGGTACATCCATGCCGGTCAGCCGGTCGGCAGGCAGATGGCCGATCAATTGATCGATGTTGGCAAAGCCATTCGACAGGCTGGCAGGTTCCAGACCATCGAAGCCATCCGTGGTGCCCAAAGTTTCCAGCTTGACGCTGAAGGCGGTCGGGGAGCCGCTGTAGTCCAGCGTATCGTACCCGGCACCACCGTCCAGGCGCCCAATATGAACGGCAGAGATGAGGAAGGTGTCTGCACCAGTGCCGCCGGTCAGATCCTCGAAGCCGACCAGGTCAAGGCTGCCGCCGGCCACAAGGTAACGTTCGCTGCCGTCAATCTCGAAGGTGGCGGTTTCGTTCAAACCGACCAACCGGTCGGTGCCCGCTGAGCCGGACAGGCTGTTGACCCCGAAGAAAAGGATGCTGGGATCTGAACCGGCAAAGCCATCCGCGGTGACACCGCTGAGCACGACCGAGGCCGGGACGCTGAAGGTCAATGCATCGACCCCGTTCAGACCGGTGAGGGTCTCAACAGCCAGGAAATTGACTGTCCGACCACTGCTGGTGTATGAACCCATACCAACACCGGAAATACTGAAGGTGCCACCCGCGGCAAGGCCGGTCAGGCTGTCTGCGTGGGTGGAACCGGTCAGAGCATTGAGGTTGTCGAAGGTCAGCGTGCCATCCGTACCGGCGAAGCCATCCAGTGTACCCACACCGGTCAGGATGAAGGTGTGAGCGGCTGTTTCGGCAGACGCATCCAGGGCATCCATTCCGGTGCCGCCGACCAGGTGTTCGATCACGCCCGCGCCAGTGGTCACCGCGCCCGAACCCGTGACAGTCAGGGCAGCCGCGGATCGGGCAAAGGTCACGCCGGTGGTGTTGGTTGAGAAGTCGAAGGTGTCGCTGCCAGCCGTGTCAGAGACGATATCGCTGCCCCAGCCTTCGCCAAAGACATAGGTATCGTCGCCGCCCAGGCCAACGAGTTGATCATCGCCGCCCAGGCCGGTGATGACGTTGGCACCATCGCTGCCGGTCAGGCTGTCGGCAAAGGCCGATCCGATCAGGTCTTCGAAGCCGGAGGCATAGCCGTTCGCTCCACCATGGATGCCGCTGGCGGACGCATTGAGCAGGTGGACAGTCACCGCGCTGCCATACGCAGCGTACTCCAGCAGGTCATGCGGCCCGGAACCGGCCGTGATGCTGTTGGCGATCGTGCCGGAGTCAACAAAGTGGAACACATCCACGGCGCTGCCTGCCACCAGGTTGTCGAAGGAGGCGAAGTCCAGCGTATTACCGCCCGAGGCATAGGTACCGCCATTCGGATCATCGATGGTGAAGAGGCTGGGCGCATCGAGCGTGGTCAAGGTGTCCAGCGCCGAGCCGCCCAGGACCTGGTTGAGGTGGGTGAAGGAACCGCCGAGTACCGAGCTTATGCCGCTGAAGCCATCTGCTCCGGAGAGAGCACTCAAGGTGACGGATACCGGTGTCGTGTAGGCCCCCAGGTCGAGGGTATCGTAGCCTGCACCGCCATCCAGTGTACCAGCCAGCGTCACAGCATCATTATAGATGAAAGTATCTGCTCCATCTTCGCCGATCAGCGAGTCGATATAGGAGAAGTCGAGTGTGAAGCCCAGGCTGGTGTACTGGCTCTTGTGGAAGGAATGGTTCAAGATCCAAAGGGAGTCACTATTGAGACCCTGCAAGGAGTCGAGCTGAGAGGGCGTGCCGCTGTTCTTGCCCAACAGGAAGTCGATGTTGTAGAAGCCCAGGCTGAGGCTGGCTTCGGTGCCATCATAGCCATCCGCATCGGCGCCAGTGAGATCGAAGGTGCGGGCAGTGTCATACAACGTGTATTCCAGCGTATCGTAGCCCGCCCCGCCGTCGATGAAGCCGGTCAGGTCTGCCACACCGCTGACATGGAAGGAGTCATTTGCACCCTGGCCGTACAGGCGCCCGGTATGGTGACCCGTCAGGTGCATGCTATCCACATCCGAGCCGCCGAACATATCCTCCAGGTACTGGAAGTCAAGCACGCGGGTGCTGCTATCGGTGTAGTGTTCCACCGGCGTGCCAAGATCGTACCTGGCGGTCACATCACGACCATGCAGGGCGTCCGCCGAGGCCAGCGAGTTGGCAGTCAGGCTGCCAATGATCTGCTGGATGTTGCGGGCGCCAGCGCTGAGGGTGGTCTCACTGACATTGAAACCATCTGTCGCCCCCAGCAGGGCATCCAGGTGGAAGTCGCGCGGCGTGGTGTAAGCCGAATAGTCAATGGTGTCGTAATCACCTTCGCCATCGAAGGAACCGGAAAGGGTGGCGGTATCCAGCATGACCAGTACATCGTTGCCCGCACCAGCCCAGATATTGGCGGATTGTGGTCCTGTGGAGAGGGTGTAGATATCTGCCGCGCTCAAACCGACCAGGTTTTCGAAGTTGGTGGCAGTGAAGATCCGCCCGCTCCCATCGGCTGTGTAGGTTACGATCGCGCCAGCCACCGTCCAGTGGCTGTTGACAGAGAGGCCGGTCAGCGTATCGATTCCGGCACCTGCCAGCACAGATTCGATGTTATCGAACCCGCCGGGGATGGCCGAGTCGGTACCAGCATACCCATCCACGGAACCGATGCCGGTCAGGACCACCGAGCGGTTGCCGGGCAGGCTGGTGAGATCGAGGATATCCAGGCCGCCTCGCCCGTCCAGCGTACCGTTCAGGGCGATGTCCTCGAAGTCGAATGTATCTGCCGCCAAGCCACCGACCAGGTTCTCGATCTCAGCCACCGTGCTGGTCAGGCTGTTCAGACCATCACTGACCGCCAGGGTCGCGGCGGACAGATCAAAGCTCAGACTCGTAGCAACAGCGGAGAAGTCCAATGTATCGTTGCCGGATGGGTCGGTGATCGTATCCGTGCCCCACTGATCGGCAAAGAGATAGGTATCCGAACCGCCCAGGCCGTTCAGGCTGTCAATTCCCGGTCCACCGGTGATGCGGTTCGGAGCGGAGTTTCCGGTCAGGGTATCATCGCCAGCCCCACCGCTAAGGTTCTCGATCACACCACGCAGGGTCAGGGTCAGATTGGCGTTCACCGCCTGGGCTGCCACGCTATCGAGGCTTGCCGTGACGCTCAAACCAGTCGTTAAGGAGAAGTCCAGCGTGTCCACGCCCCAACCGCCAGAGGCAACGGACTCGTCCACGATATCATTTCCGAGAGGATTGTCGGTGTCGAAAACGTAGGTATCATTGCCACCGCGCCCGACAAGAATGTCATCACCCGGACCAGCGACCAGCACGTTGTCGTTATCATCCCCATACAGGGTGTTCGGGGCAAACAGGCTGCCGAGGATGATTTCGATGCTGGCGACACCGTTGGTCACACCGGTGGCCACACCGCCCACCAGGTCGACTGTGACCGACGAGGTGTACGCCCGGTAATCGAGCGTATCGATGCCTGCCTTGCCATCAAGGCTGTTGGCGACACCGGGAAGGGTGGCGCCATCATCGAAAACGAAGAAGTCGCTTTGCGTTCCACCGACAAGGTTTTCCACACCGGCAGTGTGCAGGCTGCGACCCTGGGAAGTGTAGTCGATGCTGCCAACGTGGATGTGGAAAACGCCATCCTGGTTGATGCCTTCCAGGGTATCCGGGCCAAGACCGCCAATGATCTCGTCGATATTGGCAAAGCCAGCGCTGATGGTGGTCGATTCGGTGCCACTGAAGCCATCCGTGCTGCCGATGGCGGTCAAAGTGAAGTAGCGCCCGGTCAGGAGCGTGCCAGGATCGTTGTGATAATCGAG
This sequence comes from Anaerolineales bacterium, assembly GCA_041753035.1. Taxonomy (GTDB): domain Bacteria; phylum Chloroflexota; class Anaerolineae; order Anaerolineales; family Villigracilaceae; genus UBA877. Next base: position 25,946 of record JBGSVI010000074.1, read on the forward strand.
CCGGTCCATTCCTGCACCGCCGTCGATCAGGCCAACGAGCGCACCGCTGTTAATGAAGTCGAAGGTATCAGCACCGCCGTTGCCAAACAGGTTGTAATCCTGGCTGCTGCTGATAGAGAACAGGTCGTCGCCCAGTCCGCCGCGGATCACATCGATGCCCGTGAAATTCACCAGGTTGGTGCCATCGCTGACCATGCGGGAGGCCAGGGTGACAGCCAGGTCCAAAGTGACCGGAGCAAAGTCAAGCGTGTCCTCACCGCTGCTGTCGGTGACAGTATCCAAGCCCCAACCATCTGTGAAGCGGTAGGTATCATCGCCGCCGCGGCCCTGCAGATCATCATTTCCACCGTTGCCGGTGATCTCATTGGCATTGCCATCGCCATACAAGCGGTCATGAGTTGCCGAACCGAGGATGTTCTCGATGCTTGAGATCAAGCCGGGCACATCAGTCGCCAGACCACTCGCCAGGTCAACATCCACGCCACCTGCCAGGACGAAAGTGGTGTAATCGATCGTATCCGTTGCCGTGCCGCCGGCGTAATTCTCGAAGGCAAAGGGCTCGAGATCGTGCGTGCCGACGATATACAGGTCGTCACCGTTCTCGATCTTGAAAGTGGCGGCGGTATTCATCCCGGTCAGGGTATCGTTGAGGCTCGCCCCTCCGATCAGCGCATCGATATTGGCGAATATTCCCGAAACACCCACCCCGTTGAGGCTGAAGCCCTTATGAAGGGCATATTCCGTGCCCAGCGAGAGCACCGTCACCTGGACCGGGTTGAGATACCCGGCGTAGGTCAGCACATCGCGACCATCGAGACCGTCCAGGTTGCCCTGGTAGGTCACCCCTTCGACCACGAAGAACGTGTCCACAGCCGAGTTGCCGTTCAGTTGTTCCATGCTGCGGTAGTAGAAGTAATTTGCACCCACCCGGTAATTGCCATCGACCGGGCCGGTCAGGGTCCAGAAAGCATTCGCATTCATGCCGTTGAGGACATCAGGAGCTTCGGCAGTGCCAACGATGCCATTCATGTTGTCGAAGCTGAGCCCCAGGCCATCGATCTGACCCTGGAAACCGTTCAGCAACCCAAGATTCGCCAGGCTGACAGAGATCGGTCCGCTCATCTTGTGGAAGTCGATGACATCCGTATTCGGGCTGCCCTGCAGGTGCTCCATCTCTGTGTAGGTAAAGACATCATCCACATCGCCAGACTTGAGGCCGCTAACATGGAAAATGCTGCCGGCCGGTTGGCCGATGAGCGTGTCCACCTGCGGGCTGCCGATCACGCCTTCGAGGCGGGTGAAGGTGCCAACCAGGCCGGTGGAGGCATTGCCGCCCAGGTTGACGGTGACCGGCAGGTCATATTCACGATAATCTAACAGGTCTGTACCTACCCCGCCATCCAGATCGCCGGTAAAGCCGTGGGTATCCACGAACTTGAAATTGTCCCTGGCAGTGCCGCCAACCAGAAGATCAAAGCCGGAGAACACGGCCTGCTGTCCACCAGACAGGTAGAGGTTGCTGGCGTTGAATTCGAAGGTGGCATCCGCGTTCATGCCGGTCAGGGTATCACCTATCCGACCGGTGACGATATTGATACTGGTAAAGTTGATGTTCCCAGAACCAGAGATCGTCAGGCCATCGAAACCGCCAGCGACTGCGTTGGCAGCCGTGAAGGTGACATTGACCGGCGTGGCGAAGGCAGCCTCGTAGACCAGGCTGTCCTCCCCGCTGCCGCCGTTGAGCGTCTCAAATGCGGAGAAGGTCAGGCTGTATCCGCCGGCCTGGTAGCGGGAGGTGGTGCCAAATACGAAGGAGGCTTCTGCATCCACGCCACTCAGGCTATCGGCTCCCGAGCCTGCCAACAACAGGTCGATCCCGGCAAAGCCACTGCCCAGGCCGGTCGCCGTTCCGGAGAAGCCGTGGGCGGTGATGCTCGCGTTGAGGGTGACCACCACCGGGGTGGTGTATCCGGCATAGGTGAGCATGTCTATGCCGCTGGTCCCGTCGAGCGCACCGGCAAAGGTCTGTCCCTCGGTAATCGAGAAGGTGTCCGCCAGCGTGCCGCCAACCAGCGTATCGAAGCCGCTGAAGACCAGGGTGTTGGTGCTGGTGTATTGCCCGCTGGAAGCACCGGTCAGGGTCCAGGCCGAGACAGCATCCATGCCGGTCAGGCTGTCGCCGGGGCTGCCGGAAGCGATGAGGCTATCGATATCATCAAACGTGAAGAGAGCATCCAGGGTACCGCGGAAACCGTGATGAGTGCCGGTGTTCTCAAGGACCACCTGGTGAGCCGGGTCGGCAGAGACATCGAGGCTACCCAGTCCAAGGCTGCCCAGGATGTGTTCGATGTAAATGCCGGTGTGGGTGACGCTGGAACCGCCATTGGTGACCGACAGGGTGCTGCCGGAAACCGACAGGGTCAGCGGGGTCAGGATCGCCGTGAAGTCGAGGGTATCTTCGCCGCCAGCAGCCTCTTCGAAGAGCGTGTCAACGCCGAAGCCGGCGGTGAAGAGGTACAGGTCGTTTCCGCCCAAGCCATTCAGGCGATCGTTCCCAGCGCCGCCGATGATGATATTGGCGTTGTCATCACCAGTCAGGAGATCACCCTGGGGTGAACCAAGCAGGTTCTCAATGCGGAGGACTGCCAATGCTCCCGAGGCGCTTTGCGCCGAGAGGTCGACCGTCGCGTCCACCGTCCATAGGTGGTAATCCAACCAGTCGCTTCCCAGCCCACCATCGAGCGTGCCGGGGAAGGAGGCGAACTGACCGGGCAGGAAAGTGTCGTCTGCAGAACCGCCGATGAGTTGTTCGATGAAATTGCCCGCATAGTTCACGCCAGCGCCGGTGGTGCTCAGGCTGAAAGTGCCCAGGTTGAAGGTGATGGGGCTGGTCAGCGCACTGAGGTCGAGAGTATCCGTGCCACCGGTCAATGTCTCCGTGAGGGTGTCCGCGCCAAAGCCATCCGCGAAGATGTACGTGTCATCCCCTGCCCCACCGGTGAGCAGGTCAGCACCCGGACCACCGGTGAGCACATTGGCGAAGGCATTGCCGGAAAGTTCATCGGCCTGGGAGGAACCGGTCAGGTTCTCAATGTCGGTCAGCCCGCCAGTGATCCCGGTGGCAGTGCCATAACCGACATTCACCAGCACCACCGTAACCCCGCTGCTGTACCCGGCATAATTCAGCAGATCGATCCCAGCCCCACCGTCCAGCGTACCGGAAATACTGCCTGTTCCAGCGAAGGCAAAGAGATCGCTGCCGGTATTCCCGGTCAGGTTCTCATAGGAAGTGAAGTTGATCCCATCCGCACTGCCCGCATTCAGGCCGGTTACGGTGAAGAGGCTGCCCGCGCTGCTGCCCAGGATGGTATCACTGGCGGACGAACCGACCAGGTTCTCGAACCCGGCAAAGGAGGTCAGACCGCTGACCGCATGGGTATCCAGGTCAACAGACACCGGGTCGGGATAGAGACCGTGGTCGAGAGTATCGTTGCCGAGACGGGCATCGATATTCTCAAAAGCAGAAAATGAAAGGCTTCCCAGCGTGAACGTATTGGCGGCACTGATGCGGAAGGTTTCGTCCGCATCGGCACCCAGGACCGTATCGCTCCCAGGACTGCCGGTGAAGACCTCGATGGCAGCAAAAGTGCCCGTCAGGCCGGTGGCGGTATTGGCCTGCAGGTCAAGCGTGGCTGGCAAGCCATACGCGCTGTACTCCAGTAGATCCGTGCCGAGACCGCCATTGATACTGCCGGCGAAGACCGTCACGCCGCTCAGCAGGAAGGTATCCACACCCGTGCCCCCCTGCAGCAGTTCGACTTGCAGGAAGGTCAGTGAATTGCCACCCGAGAGATACTGCCCGGCAGCCAAGGCCCAGTCAGATGCAGCCTCGCGGCCGGTAAGGCTATCCGTGGCGGAACCACCCACCAGGATATTCACCCCGGTAAAGGCATGGCCCTCAAGCGTACCCCCAAAGCCGTCTGTGCCGCTCAGGCTGTTCAGGATGGCGTTCACCCCAGAGGTGTGAGCGGAAAAGTCGAGCGTATCGCTCCCTGCACCGGCATCCAGGCCCTGGAAGAAGACACCCTCCGGGAAGACAAAGGTGTCCGCAGCGTTGTTACCGGTCAGCAGATCCAAGCCTCCAAAGGGGTTGATGATGTTGGCCGTGTGATCGCCGGTCAATATATCATCAAGACCCGAACCGACTATGTTCTCCACGTTGGTCAGGCTGATCAACCCGGTGGCGGTACCTGCCAGCAGGTCCACGGTCACACTGGTAGCATACGCGCGATAATCGATCGTATCGCTGCCGGCATGGCCATTGATGATCTCGAACGAGATGAAGTCCATGCCGCTGACCGTGAATGTGCCAACCCCGCTCACGGCAAAGATTTCATCCGCGGATGTGCCGGCGAGGGTGTCATTGCCGGCAGTGCCGCGCACGCCCTCGATATTGATAAACGAATGCAAGCCGGAGGCGGTTGCAGGCAGGTTGACGGTGACGACAGATGGATAGCCGCTGTAATCCAGCACGTCATACCCGCCGCGTCCGTCCAGGTTTTCGAAGGAAGCGAAATTCATGCCGCCAGCAGCAAATGTCCCGGCACCGGTCATGGCAAAGGCATCGTCAGCACCTGTTCCCAAGACGCTGTCACTGGCTGGTGAGCCGGTGATTGCCTCAAAGTTCAGGAATGAACTGAGACCGGTGGTTGTGCCCGTTTCCAGGTCCAGCGTGACAGGAGAAGCATAGGTGGCATAGGTCAGCGTATCCGCGCCGCCCCGGGCATCGATGTTCTCGAAAGCGGTGAAAGCAATGCCGGAGGCAGAGAAGGCATTCACACCGCTCATGACGAAGGTATCCACACCGGGGGTACCAAGAACGAGATCACCAGCTTCCACCGAACCAACGATCGCCTCGAAGCCTGCAAAGGAGAGGAGATCCGTGGCGCTGCTCGTGAACAGGTCGACCGTGACCGGACCGCCAGCATAAAGCGCATAGCTCAGTGTGTCACTCCCGGAGCCGCCCACCAGGTGTTCAAAGGAGACAAAGTCCATGCGCGCATTAACGCCACCAGCAGCCACACCGGTGACCGAGAACACTTCCGCGGCGCCAGAACCGATCAGGGTGTCCTGTGCGAGTGTGCCCAGCAGGGTGTCGATATTGGCGAAGGTGCCCGACAAACCTGCGACCGACCCGTTCATGCCGTCGGAGGCACCATTCCCTGCCAGGGTAATGGTCTGCCCACTGCCGAAGATGCCCAGGTCGAGCACATCCACACCCGCGCCGCCGTCGATGGTATTGAAGGCGGATGCAGGATATAAATTGAAGCTGTCGGTGCTCGTTCCACCGGTCAATTTTTCAAAGGAAGTGAAATCAAGTGTATTGACACTGAGGTATTGATCCGTGCCATCCAGGACCCACTCGGCATCCGCATTGCGCCCGGTCAAGCCATCCATCAGGGATGTGCCAACCAAGCATTCCAGGTTATCGAACCAACCGCTGGCTTCCATACCGGCAAAACCGTTGCCCGGCAGGCTGCCCAGGCCTGTGAGGGTAACATTGCGGGCAGTGGTGTAGGCAGTGTAATTGACCGTGTCATACCCGCCGCGCCCATCGAACGTGCCGCCGATCGAACCGTTATTCAGGAAGATGAAGCTGTCAGGCTGGTCCGTGCCCAGGTAATTCTCCACATAATTGCCGGTGTGGCTGAGCGTATTGCCCAAGCCATCACTCACGGTCACGAAGCCGTTGCCGAAGGTGAAGGTCAGGCTGCTGGAGACTGCCGTGAAGTCGAGGGTATCCGTACCCCCGCCCGCCTCTTCAAAGACAGTATCGAGACCCCACAGAGCATGGAAGATATAGGTATCATTCCCGCCCAGTCCATGGATGTTGTCATTGGTGGAGCCGCTGACCAGGACGTTGGCGGTATCATCACCCCAGATCTCGTTGACCAGCGAGCCGCCGATCACGTTGTGGATACGGTCGATGCCGCCCGGCTGAGGCACACCCGCCAGCATGTTGACGCCCGTCGCCGCCTTGGTGGACAGGTTGACATAGGTCGGCGCAGCAAAACTGCTGTAATCCAGCGTATTGTTGCCCAGGCCGCCATCAATAAATGTTCCGAGACCGCCACCTGCCAGTGAACCACCAGGACCAATGTCAAAACGATCATCGCCCGAACCTGCCAGGAGACGTTCCATGCTGCGAGCCGTGTACACCTCTCCGCTGAGTGTATCCGTGGCAGTCAGGCCAGCAGCAGCCAGGTCAAAAATATAGTCATGCGTGGCAGCTGTGAAAACGAGTGTGTCGAGGTGGGCACTGCCAAGGACATCCTCGATGGTGAAGATTTGCGTGGTGCCGGTTGCCAGGCCGCGGAGGAAATCCACCGTGACCGGGTTGGAGTAGGCCGCGTAATTCAGCGTATCCACTGCACCCGACCCGGTCAGCGTGCCGCCTGCAGGCAGGCTGAAGGTCCCGGCGAACAGGAAGGTATCCTCCACGCTGCCGCCGATGAAATGCTCGATGATGTTCGCACCGTAGTTCACCGATCCGGCCACACCGTTGATGGTGAAGACAGGCAGGTTGAAGGTCAGGCTGGATGTGACCGCGCTGAAGTCGAGTGTATCCATCCCGCTCATATCGACGATCGTATCCGAGCCAAAGCCGTCGGCAAACAGGTAGAGATCATCACCCTGGCGGCCATCCAGGATGTCGTCCCCACCATTGCCAATGAGGATGTTCTCACCGTTGTTGGCGATCAAGTGGTCATTGAATGGCGAACCGACCAGGTTTTGGATGCCGTCCACGCTGCCAGCAAGGTTGGTTGCGTTGTGGTTGGGCAGATCCACGGCCGCACCGCTGCCATCTCCGCGGTCATAGAGACTGTACTCCAGGGTGTTCTCACTACCGCCGCCGTCGATACGACCGGTCAGGAGCGCATTGTTGACCATGTAGAAGGTATCCCGACCGACGCCGCCCTTCAGGTACGCATTGGTATCCGCATTTACGTAGAAGGTGTCCACGCCCGATTGACCGTTGAAGATATCGAAGGCGTTGAGGAAAAGAACGTTAGCCGGCTCCGAGATGAGCGCATAGGTACTGGTTGCGCCATTCATGTCCCAGCGGGCATCGGCATCCAGCAGGTCGACACCAAGGATCTGGTCAGCGGTTGAGCCAGTGATGGCGGTCCCGATGAGCGTGTTGAAGCCGCTGAACTGACCGACGAGGTCTGTTTCCGTGCCGGAGAAGCCATCCGGCAGGCTGCTGCCCAGCAGGATGACCGTGCGCGGCGTGGCATACGCAGAAAGGTCAAGCGTGTCATTCCCGAGGCCGCCAAGCAGGTTGTGATTGACGCTGCCACTCAGCCGGAAGATGTCGGCAAGCGCTCCACCGGACAGGTTGCGGATGCCAGAGAATTCCAGGTCGTTTGCGCCTACCAAGTAGCGATCACTGCCATCCAGTTCGAAGGTGGCTGACAGGTCGGCACCCACCAGGCTGGAAGCACTGGTCGGGTCAGCGCTCAACACGTCGATGTTATCAAAGCTGCCGGTCAGCCCGGTGGCTGCCCCCTGGAATCCATCCAGCGAACCAATGCCGGTGAGCGTAACCGTAAGGAGCGGGGTGTAGCCCGTGTACTCCAGCGTATCGCTCCCCGCCCCGCCGTTGAGGCTGCCGGAGAAGATGTTCGTTCCCATAAAGATGAAGGCATCGGCATCGGCATTGCCGTTAAGTTGCTCAAAGGCGGAGAAGGTGACCAGGCGGCCAAAGGCAGTGTAGGTGAAGTCTGAGCCGAACTGCCAGGTGGAGACCGTGTTCGCACCGTTGAGGTTATCCGCCAGGAGGTCAGTGCTGCCGACCAGCACGTTCATGCCGTCAAAGAATGTCAGCCCGCTGGCAGTGCCGCCCAAACCATCGGTGCTTCCGGGTGCATTGAATGTGAGGGCGATCGGGCCTCCATAGGAGGCATACGAGAGCGTATCCACACCAGCCTCACCGATCAAGGTTTCGATCTCGGTGAAGGTGAGCGCCTGGGCGCTGGCAATGTAGGCACCACCTGCTGGCGCAGTGATGTTCCAGGTACCCGCCTGGTTGAGACCCTGCAGCGAGTCGCCCAGCAGGGTGCCGGTCAGGACATCCATGTTGAAGAAGGAGAGGCCAGCATTGATCTCCGTGCCATCGAACCCACCCGGTGTGTGAACCGCCGTGAGATCGAAGACCGCCGGACCGGCAAATCCGGAAGCATCCAGGGTATCCGTACCCGCTGCGCCGACGAGCTGCTCGACCGCCTCGAAAGCGAACCAGCCATCCAGCATGCCAGAGCGCACCCCGGTGATGGCGAAGATGCTGCCCGTGGTCAAACCGCGGACAGTATCAACATGGCTGCTGCCGATGAAGGATTCGATGCTGGAGATGGTACCGCTCAGGCCAGTAACCACGCCGGTCTGGAGGTCAACAGTCACACCACTACCGTAATCCGAATAATCAAGCACATCGCTATCCGCGCCGCCATCAAGCGTACCGATGAAGACAGACGCCGCATGGAAGCGGAAGGTGTCCCCATGCGAACCACCAACCAGTGTCTCAAAGTCCGAGAATTCTGCCGTGAACCCACCCACCAGGTAGCGATCGATCCCGGCAAAGTCCCAAACGGCATCCAGGTCTGCACCGGTCAGGATATCCAAGGCGGCTTGGCCACCGATAAAGACATCCAGGTTATCAAAGGAACCCGTCAAACCGGTGCCGTGCCCGCTGAAGCCATCCACCGACCCGGTATGGACCAGTGTCACCGCCACAAGGCTGGTGTACCCGGCGTAGGTCAGGATATCTGCACCGCCGTTACCATCAACGAGACCGGCATAGGTGCTGCCCTCGCTCACGAACAGGGTGTCAGCGCCGGAGCCGCCGCGCAGGGTTTCGATATCGGTGCCAGCATAATCAAGGCTGTTCGTGCCCGCGCTGACGCTGATGTTGGTGGAGATATTGAAGAACAGGTCTGCCGCCAGGGCCGAGAAATCAAAGGTGTCCAGGCCGCCGTCATCGAGAACCGTATCGCTGCCCCAGTTGGCAAGGAAGATGTACGTATCGTTCCCCAAGCCGCCGGAGAGAAGGTTATCCTGACCATTACCGGTCAGGAGATCGTCCCCGGAGCCGGTACGGACATTTTCAATCTCCACCAGCGTATCGGTGCCCAGCCCGCTGGCCATGCCGGTGGTCAGGTTGACATTCAGGCTGGCAAGCGCATTGCTTTCGTCAAAGGTATCGACACCGCCTCGCCCGTCGAGGAGATCACTGCCCGGACCCCCACGCAGGAGGTTATCCTTCCCGTCACCGTAGAGGAAGTCATCCCCAGAGCCGCCGAAGACATCGCGGATATTGGTGATACCGGCGGTGCCGCTGGCTGAGCCAGCGACCAGGTCCACGCTGACACCGTGCGGCGGCGCATAGGCGTAGTAGTTCAAGCCATTCGCGCCGGGTCCACCGTTGAGCGCGCCTGCACCACCCGCCAGCGTAGTGCCATCTTCGACAAAGTTAAACCAGTCATCCCCGTGACCAGCGGTCAGTTTCTCAGCAGTATTGCCGTTGAAGGTCAGGGTCTGACCAGCGCCGTTGACGGTGATGCCCGCCGCGGCGATGGCGAAGGTCAGGGCATAGGAAATATTCGAGAAATCGAGTTCATCCAGCAGACCAGCAACATCGGAAGCCAGGTCATTCCCCCAGCCATCGAAGAAGCGGAAGATATCGCTGCCCAGGCCGCCAATCAGGGTATCATCGCCGCCGGCGCCGATGAGCAGGTCATCGCCAGCGAAGCCGTCCAGGATATTGGCCCACACATCCCCAATGAGCGTATCGCCCAGGACCGTGCCGATCAGCGCTTCGATGGAGGAGAGACCGCCGACCGCACCCCCGAAGATGCCGGTGGCTGTCCCAGCCGCCAGGTCCACCCACACACTGGAGAGGTTCCAGGCTGAGTAATCCAGCCAATCCGTGCCGCCTTGCCCGTTGAATTTGCCAGGTACCACCACGCTGCCAAGCAGGACGAATCGATCATCACCCGCACCGCCCAGGTATTCCAGGATCTCAGGATTGGCTGCCTGGAAGTTGAACGTGTCCACCAGCCCGCCGCCGTGAACGAACTCAAAGCCGGTAAAGGTCAGCAAGTTGGTGCTGGTGTACTGATTGTCCAGGCTGTAAATGTCGAAGACCGCGTTCGCATCCATGCCGGTCAGGTGGTCAGTGTTCGTAGCGGAGCCGATCACCCGGTCCACGTTATCAAAACCAATGCCCAGGCTGAGTTCGGTCCCCGCGAAGCCATCCAGCGAACCGAGCCCCGTCAGGAGCAGCACCCGACCGGAGGTATAGGCACTGAAATTGAGCAGGTCGTTGCCGGCATCCCCATCGATCACCCCTGGCAGGTTGGCGGTATCAGCAAAGACAAACTGGTCCGCGTTCACCCCACCGGTCAGGTTTTCAAGGGCGTTGCCGGTGTAACTGACATGGTTTGCGGAGAGATCATCCACCACCAGGCCGCCGGTACCCAGTGCGAAGGTCAGTGCGACTGTGGTCGGGGTGACACCCAGGAATGGATTGCCGGAGAAGTCGAGTGTATCGTTGCCTTCTCCAGGCAGTTCGATCACCACATCACTGCCCCAATCGTTGCTGAAGACAAAGGTATCGTTGCCCAGCCCGCCCGCCAGGGTATCGTTTCCACCATTACCCACCAGGGTGTTATCGCCCGCGTCACCGGTCAGGCTGTCGCCAGCCGAGCCGCCGAGGATATTCTCCAGGTTGATCATGCGCCCCAGGGCGGCACCTGCCACGTTATGCGCCTGGCCCGTTCCCAGGTCCACTGCGACCGGCGTGGTGAAGTCATGGTAATCCAGCGTATCGATGCCGCCCTGACCATCCACCAGTGACTGGAAGCCAAGGTGCAGTGCAGCAGCCTGGTCGAGCAGACGGACACCATTAAAGAAGTGGAAGAGGTCATCCCCGGCACCAGCATGCAGTTCAAAGACCTGGTCTTCAACAACATGGAACAGGTCATTGGCCCTGCCAGCGAACAGGCGCTCGATATTCATAAACTCGAGACCATAGGCATCGACCAGTGCCGTATACGTGTTGGTATCCGCGGTGGAGACCTGCACCAGGGCCGCGTCTGGAGAGAAGAGCGGGTTCGTGTCAACCATGACGCCGTCCAGGTCAAAAGTACTATCCTGGTTGAGCGTATACAGCGAATCGATGCCCACACCGCCGTAGATGTATTCGAACTGGCGTGAGGTAAAGGTGACCCGGTTCGCCAGGTCATACACATCGGTGACCGTGTCACCCGTGGCGTCATCCGAGAGGACGAAATTCAGGTCCGTGGTGACCGGCTGCGGGGTGAAGGTGATCGTATCGCCGCCGTAGGAGTAGAAGAAGTTAGCGGGGACACCATCGTAGCCATAGAAACTGAGCGTATCCGAGCCTTCGCCAGCATTCTCGGTGAGGGTATCGCTGCCCCAGTTCTCCAGGAACAGGTAGTAATCATCGCCGCCCGCACCTGCCAGGGTATCGTTGCCCGGACCGCCGTTGAGCACATTGCTGTTGGCGTCGCCGGTGAGGGTGTCATCGACATGCCCGCCGGTGACATTCTCCACGTTGGAAACGGAGGTCAACCCAGTGGCAGTGCCCGCACCCAGGTCCACAATGACGGAACTGGTATACCCGGTGTAGTTGAGCAGGTCGGCGCCCAGCGAGCCGCCGTTGATCGTGCCGAGGACCCCCGAGGGATCCTGCATCGCCAGTGCCGCGCCATCGGCGAAGTGGAACGAGTCATTATCCGGCCCGCCGATCAGGTTCTCGATGGTGTTGCCATGATGGATGAGGGTGTGGGCCCCGCCCAGCGCAGGGTTGGCATTGCCGATCGCCACGGTGATATACGCGAGGTCGATATACAAGCGCAGTTTCTCGCTACCACCCACACCGGAGAAGTCAAAGGTATCGTTCCCTGAAGGATCGGTGAGGCTATCCACCTGGCCCCAGGAGGGGGAGAAGATCCAGATGTCGTCGTCCGTGCCACCATCAATGGTGAACATCACCGCAGGGGCAGCGCCGTGGGTGAACATATTAAAGGTTTCGTTCCCGGTCTCTCCGTTGAGATTCAGGGTGCCGGCCGCGGCGGGGTCCAGTTGGATGTTGAAGATATCATCGCCGTTCCCGCCATTGAGGGTGACGATATCGCGCGTGTCATTCACATTGAAGATATCGGCACCGTCACCGGCATTGACGATGGTCGTGCTGTTCAGCACCGTGGCGCGCAGCAAGTTGATCGTGTCTGCACCTGCGTAGGTATTGACCGTGGTGAAGACATTATTCAGGACGGTATAGAGATTGACAAGATCATCATCCGAGTCGGTTTCAAACAAGCCGGAAGCAGCGGCGAGGTTGCCCTGGACATCAATGGTCGCACCTTCACCCACATCGAGATTGCCGCAGTCGGCGCTGAGCGTGATCGTCGTGGCAGCCAGCACATTGGCTCCTGCCTGAACATAGATATCATCACCCGAGCAGAAGTGCACGTAGGAGGCGGTGGATTGTACCGTGCGCCCGGCGAGTAAGGTGATGTCATCGTCAGCGCTGTTATCCACGGTGGTCAGAACGATCTCGATCACCGAGATGATGTTCTCAGAAATGGTCATCGGGCTGCTGGCGGTCAGGTAGACCGAACCGGCAGAATTGACCCCTTCCGTGCCAGACGAGACCCCTCCGGTGGTCAGGTGACCGGTATTGATCACCCACACCCCGGCTGCGGTGGCATCCGAGTTCACGCTGAGGCTGCCGGATGTGGTGCGCCCTTCGAGATTGCCCAATTCCGTCTTGATGTAGGCAGCCGCCTGGCCGACCGCCACCACGGCGAACAACCGCGTCTTGCCAGAAGTGATGTTGCTGTTTCCGGGATTACCATCCAGCACGCTCTCCGGGGAGAGAATGAAGGCAGTTCCCGCCGGGACATTGACCAGCCCCAGGTACAGGTCACCATACGCCTCGATCAGGTAGGCGTCGAACAGGCTGGTGGTGTTCAGCACGCCGCTGGCATCGCTGGCGGTATCCACGATCAGGTCTTCACCGGAGGAGCCGATGAATCCGTTCATTGCTTCCAGGGTGATACCCTGCCCGCTTACATCTGCGGCGATGAGGGTGGGATTGCTGACGATGTTGCTGAAGGCTTTCAGGGTCACATCACCGCCGCTGCCCAGACCCTTCACGCCGCCCGCCGAACGGACGCTACTGAGGGCGTTCAAGGCGGAAGCGATCTCGGACGACGAGGCATTGTATGCCAGCGGAGCAGTGGTCTGTCCGCCGTAGGTCAGGGTGAAGGTTCCTGCCGTGGCGGTGAAACTCAAGGTCTGGATCTCGGGCAGTGAAGCACTGCCGTTCTGCGTGGTGAGGATCGAAAGTGACCCGTTGAACCCCGCGCCAGCCGTGCCGGTCAAGGCAGATCGGTTGCCATACGTACGGAAGGTCAGCGTGTGGGAATAATTCGGCCATCCGGTGGCATCGATGCTGCTGATACGCATATCACCCACCGTCTCGAACAGCCATACATCTCCACCCGCGTTGACAGTGATCAACGCTTCAGCGCTGGTGGCAGTGTCGATCTCCAGGTAGCGGTCTGCGAAGGAGGCCGGCGTACCGATCACACCAACGGAGTACAGTTCGAGGTACTTGGTCTTGATATTCAGCAAAGTGTCGTCAAAGGCATCGAAGATCCACTGATCCGCAATGACCCGCACGAGATCGGTGGCATAGATGGTATCGACATTCAAGCCTTCTGCAAAGGCGGCAGTCACTTCGTGCAAGAAGACCGAATCACGCGCCCGGGCTGTCAGGCGCGCCCCAGCTTCCAGGTCGATCGTCACCGGCAAGTCACTGGAGCCAATGCTCTGAGTCCCGGCTTCCAGGATCAGGTTCTCGCTGGTCACATTGGGCTTGCCGCTCGTTGCCGCGTTGACAATGGCATCGCCCGTCTTGATGCGCGCCTCGCCGCCAGCCACCACAAAGTCCAGGTTGAGGACATTCTCCGAACCAAGGTAAACATTCCCTTCGGCGTCCACGACCAGTTTGCCAAGGGCAGTGATATCCACATCCTCGCGGAGATCAATATAGATGCGGCGCACAGTGAAATCAACGATCTGGGTGCCCGCTTCATCCGTGGCAACCTTGATCACCGTTTCGTTGACTTTGACTGCGTAGTAGGTCACCCCTTCCGTGATGCCAGGCAATCCGCTCAATTCCCACACACCCGGGAAGGTGATGGCCATGCCTGTGGTCAGGTTGTGGGCGGAGCCAAAAGCAATGGTGTCATCATCCGGGTTGATGATGATGGCATCATCCCGTTCGGTGGCTGCCAACTTGACCTTGATCTCCGCTGTAATGGTGGAAATACCACCGGTAATATCGATGATCTCGACACCCTGGTTAGCGCCCACACTGCCGCCATCCGCGAGGCTGGAGTCCACCAGGATGGTCACATTATTCCCTTCAATGTTGTTGGTTTCGATGCGGGTATCCGTATCGGCAGTGGCCTTGAGCCAGCCAGCCGTGAGCGTATAGCGCAGGGAGTCGTACTCCCACTTGGCACCGGTGATCAGCGCATCCACGTCCGAGAAAGTACCGCCTCCACTCGTCCCCAGGGGGATGACCACCGGGGTCGGGTTGGTGGCATCCGTCTGCGTGGCAGCCAACTGGATGGTGTTCGAGTCCACCACAACCACAAAATACATCTCGCCATCGATGAGACCGGGAATAACACCGCCGGAACTATGGTAGGTGACGCCCTGCCCGGTGCGGAAAATGTGACCGCTGGAACCGAAATAGATGCCGCTTCCACTTACCGAAACCGAGTCCGGTTCATAGACAGATGGATCAGCTGTGTATTCCCAGGTGCTGTTGTACGTGTTGCCCAGAATACCGTACATGGCATGCAGCGAATGGTATTCATCGGTACGCTTGACCTCGAGGGCATCCACCTGCGCGTCCGTCCAACCCAGGCTGTTCTTATAATTGATGCGTTCGTCGGCAGAGAAATGGAAATCGAAGGACGGGTCATACACCGCCGGGTTGGTCTGCTGGTTGCGGACCAACCAGTAACGATGATACAGCTGGGTCACCATGCTGGTGTAGGAAGCGGTTGTTTCGGCGATGGCGGCATCTGCTGCAGAACCATACAGGTTCATGGCATTCCACAAGGCTTCGAGTTCGTCGATCGTGCGTTGGTCAGGCGTCTCTTCGGTAAGGAAATCGAGCAAGGAACCATTGTCGACTTTAATCCAGACATCGCCTCCGGCAGAGTACACCTTGAATACCTGCAGGTTGCCTGTGGCAGAGGTTCCAATGATCTGCTGGAGATAGATGCTTCCGGGTGCGGTTGCCGTCAGGCCATCACGGTGGGTCTGACCGACATTCAGATAGATGGGCAGCGACGTGCTGGTGCCGATGCCGCCGTTCTCGGCGGTCAGCGTGACCAAGCCACCCTTGACCAGGGAGGTGGAATCGTAGGACTGGATGTCCTGGTCAGCAACCAGGGTGACATCTCCGCTGGTGGTGGCCTGCTTGAAGGTCAGGCTGCCGATGCGGGCATCCAGGTACAGGTCCCCATTCACGGTGGTGGCGTTCACCCAACCATTCGGGCTGATTTGAATATAGATCGGGCGACCAAGCAGGCTGCCGATCCCCGTGGAGGCATCCAGGGTCAGGTCGCGAGTTTCGATCAGGTTCTGGGCGCCCACGTTAATGATCTTGCCGGATGAACTATCGAGCGTGGTCGCACCCGCCAGGTTGCTGATATCTCCCCCCAGAATGATATCGCCAAGCGAGGTGACCGTCACACGCACATTGGAATCGTTGGCATCCCAGCCGACAAAGTTGATACTGATTGAGAAATCCGCCTTGACCCAATGCGTGTGGAAATCCTTGTAAGCAGATTCGTAAAAATACTCATCGTAATATGTCTTCCCCAGCCCCAGGAAGCCGCTGCGTTCGCTCCAATGGTCTTCAGACGCCAGGCACCACTGTTCTCCACCGATCATCACCCAGCCTTTTGTGCACACAGCGGTTGGATCGCTGCTGTCAGAAATGATCTTCAGGTAAGAGTACTTGTAGTAGCCTTCATTCGGCAGGGTCATGCCGATCGCGTCGCCTTCGCTCATCGGCACGGCATCAATATTGTGTGTCCAGGATTCGATGATATCGTCCGGGTCCTTGGACAGCCAGTCCGCTCCCAGCCAACTGGAGGAGCGATACAGCTCATAGCGCTGGTCGAGGCGGCGCTGACCGCGGTACCAGATGTAGGTCTGGCTTGCCAGCGGAGTGTATGAGGATGTACGTACAGAAGCCTGGTGGGCGCCGCAGGAGGTCGGCTCGAAATCGGGAGACGAGATGTTGTTACATACCATCAAGTATGGGGTCCCGGTGGATGGTTCGCGGCCGCGCAGGTACAGGTAAACCCTGGCGCCATCAATGGCAACACCATCGATGGTCTTGGTCAGGGTGTAATTCCAATCCGTGATCCGAATCTTGCCCAGGATATCGCCGCCTGTATCCAGGTCATACAGGTACAACGGCAAACTGGTCTGGTTGTCAATGACGATTCGACCGTAGCCATCCACGACATTGAGCTGGCCGCTGCCGGTGCTCAGGATGCGGCCGGAGATCTCCATATACCCGCCCTCGACCCGCACCGCGCTCACTTCCAACTGCTTCGCCAGGTTGTTCCAACTCACCACGAAGTCCGTGTTATTGATCAAAATACAGGAATCGGATTTGCAATTGCTGATGGCATTGAGGATGACTGCGGAGTTCGGGATGGTCAGCTGCTTATCCGGGCGTCCCGCCTGCACGGTGCCGTTGATATTCAAATATGCAGCCGAGATGAAGACATTGTTGCCAACGATGATCGAACTTGAATTGCTGGGGACAACGCTGTCATTGAGAGCCAGGATGGTCACACCACCGAACACATGATCCACGCTGCGGTCGATACGCCAGGCTTCGGAGGCATTCTGCAGGAAAGCCCAGAGAGAACTCGGCTCGCCAATGGAAACGATGCGGTCAGAATATCCTTGCACGAAATCGCGCCCTGCGATCAGGACGATCGTCTTGGCACGGATGCTTGCCGCGGCTTCCCCGTTGGGTTGGGTGGAGACCTTGATACTGCCATGGGTGGCAGTGACTGTCACCGTACCATTCATGTTGGTGATGTCACCAACAATTTCAATATCAGGAGCCAGTTCGTTCCCCAGGGGTGCATAGCTGCTCTCGATCGTGATCTGCGGTTCCGCGCTGCTGCCCGCGGCAGTCACCGAGGCGAAGGAGACCGAATAGCCCAACTTGTTCTTTTCATTCACCTTCTGGTTGAACTGCGCGGTTGTGGAGGCAGCGATATTCTCGCCCTTGTAATTGAGATTCCCACCCAACCCCTCGGGAATGGTGAGGCGGTTCAGGCGCAGGTAGAATGGGCCATCGTTTGTAATGGAAATGGATGTATCGCTGGGAGCAGATAATGTGCCAGAACCAACCAGGTAATCGCCCTCCACGATGATATCGCTCGACTGTGCCCAGATATCGCCGAGGGTCACATAGTAGGCCGGGATATTCAGGTCGAACACTTCGGTGCAGGGTTCACCGACATCACATGTGGTGTCGTCAGAATCCCAATTCGGATCCGTCTCCAACAGTGAGGGCACATATCCCAGGGCGCGCAGGTCATTCTGGATGCGGGTGATCTCTGCCTGGAAGGAGGCAATCGCCTGGTTGTTACCGGCATATTCGGCGATCAGGTCCTGCAGGGCATTGATCTCGGCCTGCATGTTCTGGTTGAGCGATTCCCAGCCGGAGGTATAGGATACGCTGCCCGGGCTGACACTGATGGTCACCAGCGAGGACTCGGAACCATCCGGGTTGATCACGATCGAGCCCGTGATGGTGATATTGACCTTGTTGCGTATGCCGACCTGGATGCTGCCATCAATGCGCACACCGGTATTGTCATTCGTGATGCTGTCCCCGGCTTCGAGGTCAAACGAAACGGCTCCACCAAAAATGGCCTCACCGGCCTCGCGGTAGAGATCCGCGCCTCGCCCACGCCCGGTGACGCTGAGGGGGAACCCTTTTTCAGCACCCAGGAGCACGTTCTTGACCGTGATCAGTTCGGTTCGATTTGTTCCTGAATTCGCATGCACCGCGATCTCAACATAGTTCGTCTGGTTGAGTTCCGCACACGCCTTGACATGCTCGCTGAAGATCGGAACAACGGTCCAGTTATACAGATCGGTATAGGCATGCAGGATATAGCTGTTGGTCCTCCAATCAGGAGTGCGTCCCGCCAGCAGGTTGATGCCGCCTTCCGTGTACAACCTGGCACCGGACTGGATCAGCACCTTGTTCTCCACGTCCGCAAACGCCTTGGAATCACCCCGTGCCGCGCCCGCAAAGCCATACGATTTGGTATTGGCATTGGTCTCGATATCGATCAAGGCCCGCGTGTACATATTGATATCGCCGACGGCAACGATGTCGGCATCACCGATGGTGATGATGGCATCCACGGTATTGGCAAGGATTTGTGAGCGCGATTCGGCGATCGGGATCAGGCCGCCCGCATCCAGACGCACCTTGTCACGCCCGAAGATATCGTTATAGGCATAAAGATCAAATATTCCCGGGTCAAACGGATCACCCACCTGCTTGATCTGCGCCAGATCCGCCAGGTTGATGCGCGTATCCTGGTTGATGGTGGTGACACTGTCGCCACCCGGAGTGGTTACCAATGAGTAGGAGGAGGAATCCACATTGTACGCCTCCCCACTCAACCAGGGCTTCTTGCTCACATTGGCGGCAGTGATCTGAATATCATTGGCGGTCAGATCCACCACGCCCATGTTGATCTTCACCGTGGGATCGACCGTATTGGTGGACTTTGCCCCGCCATAGAAACTGGCCACATCCAGCATGGTGACACTGAGCGTCTCTGTACGGGTATTGAAAGTCGCTTCGTGCAGCGCATCGAGGGTCAGGGAGTTAACGATGATCTTCTTCCCGCTCGCCGCCCCCAGCGTCACGATGGTGCTACTGTCATTGTCGGTGGACGCTTCGGAGGCATTGTACACATCCACCAGACCGCCGCTGCCGGAGGTGGCATCGGCATAGTTCTCATCAAAACCGCGCGCCTGAACCGTCAGGCCTCCGGCAACAATTTCGATCCCATTCCCCAGGTACGCGCGGGTCTCGCTGTTCGAATCCGCATCCACCAATACGGATCCGCCTACGGCGACACCGCCATGCATGGCCGTGCCGACGGCGTATTGGTCCGAGTTGGTGGTGGCCGTCACCAGGATCGTCCCGGTGACTTTGTACACAGCGCTGTTATCCAGGTAAGCGACCACTTCCTGGTTGAAGTTCCCAGCAGCCAGATTCTTCTTGACCGCTTGCGCATCCACCGCCTTCACATCGATCAAGCCGCCGCCCGAACCATAGGCATTGGCATACGCGGAATGGCCGCTGGCAGGCAGGTTCTGGGTGGCCGAAACAGTGACATTGCCGTTGGTGTCATCCACCTTGGTAATGGCAAATCCACTACCGATCTCATCCGTGATCTTGCCGTAATCATCCAGGGAGATCACCAGCGTGGAGAGGCTCAAGATCGTGTAGATGCCGTCATTCCAGCGCGAACCAGAAACTTGTACCTGATCGCCAACTGCAAACCCGTCGCTGATCCAGCTGCCAGAGGAGCGTGTAACCTGGTCAGGGATCGGCTCAATGGCCTGGATCAGGGCATCCGCGTCCGTGCCATCGGTAACCGCATTATACGCATCGACGGTGATCACCGTGTCGCTCAGACTATATATGTAATAAATGCCATCATTGTCACCGGCATTGGTGATCCGCAAGAACTGGTTGACCGCAAAGCCATCGGTATTCCAGGAACCGGTGGAGCGGGTGATGGTGTCGCGTACAGTTTCGCCCCCATTGGTAAACGTCACCGTAGGCGTACCGCCCATGGTCGCCAGCACAGTGGTCACATTGGAAGCTGTTACCTCGGACACATAGGCAGATGCGGTCACCGCGTTCGTCAGCGTGTCCACCGCCGAGAGCGTCAGCGTGGAGGCAGTGAGCGAGTGGATGGTGTAATACCCGCTGTTCACACCTGCATCCTGAACCAGGATCAGTTCGCCTGTCGTGAACCCGTCCGTGAGCCAGCTGCCAGAACTGCGGGTGATCGTATCCCGCTGTCCATCATCACTTCCGCTGGTGGAGCGGGAGAAGGTAAGGGTCGGTGTGCCGTTCAAGGTGGCGGTCACATCAAAGCCGTCCGATTTGTTCTGCAGGCTAACCACGGGGGTGCCGGACAGGCGCACACCTGTGGTCACGCTCGCCCCTGAACCGATCCAGGCGGTGACCGTGGGTGATGCTTCTGCATAGGCTTGGGACACACCCACGGCAACGGCACCTGCCGTGACCCCTTCCGCCTCGGCATACGCTTTCGGCGTGGCCGAGGCAGAGATCAGCAGGCTGCCGGAGATATTGATGGTGATCGAATTGGCAGTATACGCCTTCGTGGTGGAAGTGGCATACGCGGAGGCGATCGAACCACCGCCGGCCACGATCCCGCCCACGCCGGACTGTGCGTGTGCATACGCGTTGTCATATGTGAAGGCAGAAACGGTCAGGTTCACCCCACCGCTGGCATTGCTGAGGCTGTAGTCTTTGACCGCGCCGTCCAGGGATGCCGTGGTGGTGCCACGGGAGGAAGCATCCGCCAAGCTGGCTCCCATGCCGACCAGGCCACCGGTGATCCCATCGGCATCGGCATACGTCTTGTTGTGGGCATACGCCAGGATGGAAACATTGCTCCCGGCGTCCAGGATGGTGCCTGAACCGTTGACCGCTGCGGCTACCGTTGGATGCGCATCCGCTTCGGCGTCTGCACCGTTGGCACCCACCAGGCTGCCTCCGGATGCATTGGCGTATGCTTCGGCCCCCTTATTGATCAAGGTGTACGAAGTGGAATAATTGTGCAAAGCACGCACGGTGATCGAAGACCCTGCGCGCACAGTCGAGTCAGTGATATATGCGCTCACGGTCGGGGAGATAATCGTATCCGCCGTGGAGACACCCACCGAAGCACCAAATCCAACAGCAACGGTCAGGGCAATCGCCCTGGTGGTCGCCTGCATGTTGGTGCGGGCAGTAACGGTCACAGAACTGCCGCTCACAATCGTTGAGCCGGTCAGGTAGGCTTCCACCGTGGGAGTAATGCTGATGGTTGCCACGGAGCCTGAAGCCGCGAAGGCAATGATCCCCAGGCTATCACTGGTCACCACGACGGTCGCCGTGGCAGTTGCAATGTGGATCGCTTCGACGACAAGTCCACCCGCCAGGGTAAGTGAACTGGAATCGACATGGGCACGCGTCGTGCCGAGGATCGTCCCGCCAACTTCCGCCCCGCCACCGCTCACCGCTCCGCTATACGAGAGGCTGAACGCCGTCGAAAATGCCGCCGCCTGCGCCGTAGCGTTGATGGTCACAGTCTCCGTGGCACGCACCACAAGGTTACCGGAGGGATGTGTGGCAATGACCGCGGAATTGACGTATGCCTCGACTGTGTTGTTGATCACATTGCTGGCCAGCGCCACACCGATCGAAAGCGAACCAGCCACGAAACCAACCGAGCCGGAGATCGAGGCGGCATTGGCTGTGGCTGTGATGGTGGAAGTATCCTGCGCCGTGACCGAGATGGTCCCATTGGTATCAATACCCGTGCCGAAGGTGCCATCAATATATGCTTTCACCAGGAAAGCGATCTTGTTCTCAACCGAGGTGCCCGCACCACTGACCGCCGCCCCTACCGCACCAACGCCAAAGGCGGCCGAATCCGACTCAACGAAGGCAATGATGGTCGCATTGGAGGTCGCACCAACATCGATACCCTGGGCGGTGACACTGACATTCTTCAGGTATGCCTGGACCTCAGCCCGTTGGAGCACATCGGAGCTGGTATATCCGATCCGGTTCCGGGCGGTTGCTTCCCCAATGGCCGCGCCAACACCCACGACCCCGCCGCCAAGAGCCGCTGAAAGGGTCAGGATCTCGGCATTGATCGTGGCGGTATTGCTGGCAGATACCAGCAGGTCAGCCGCGCTGATGATCCAGCTGTCCTGAACATAGGCAAGTGTCTTGGTCAGGATCACGTTTTCTGCATCCGACCCGGCACCGCTGACGCCCACGCCCACGGCGCCAAGCGCCAGCGCGCCGCTGGCAGCGGTCGCATACGCGTTGATCGTGGCGGTTTCAAGTGCCTTGACCTCGATATTGCCTGCCAGGGTACTGACTGCTAGATCCGCATTCGTAATATATGCCGCCACATGGCCGGAGATCTCATTCATCGCCAGGCTGATGCCGATCGACACAGAAACGCCCACCCCGCCAAACGAGGCCGCGATCGCCGCCGATCCAGCAGTAGCCGTGATCGAGGAAACATCCTGGGCCAGGATTGAAATTTCATGCGCAGAAATACCGCTGGCGCCATCATCGTCAATATAAGCAAGCACATCGACAGCGATCTTGTTGATCACCGTTGTCCCGGCGCCGCCCACGCCCACACCCACCCCTCCGGCCGTGAACGCCACCGAGCCGGAAACCACCAGGGCAGTGATGGTCTGGGATGAGTCGGCGAGCAATTCCAGGTCACCCACAACGGTCAGGCTGGAATTGTCAAGGAAAGCCCTGACCAGCGCGGGGGCGTAGTCCCCATTCGCTTTCCAGCCGATAGAATTGCGCGCCTGGGAATATCCCAGTGAAGCACCCACCCCCACACCACCTGCGGCAATGGCGACAGAAGCCGTAGCCACGGTGGCAGAGATCAGACAAGTGTTGGATGCCTTGACGAGGACATCCTCGGCGCTTTCCAGGCTGCTATCCCGGATGAAGGCGTTCGTTTCGGTCAGGATTATGTTCCCGGCATCCGCCCCTGCACCGCTGACCGAGACGCCAACCAATCCGCCGGAGATCGCCACCGAAGCCGCCGCCGAGATGACATCAATCGTGGCCGCAGAAAGCGCCTGCAGGTCGATATCGCCAGCCAGGCTGGACACCAGGTCATCGGCAGCATCGATATAGGCCTGGACGATGGTACTGATCTCATTCTCAGCCAGCGAGAGCCCCACGGAGACTGCCACACCCACCATGCCAAAGGCAGCCGAGAGGGAGGCCGCCCCGGCATTCGCATGGATGGATGAAGTATCCTGTGCCACTAGTTTAATACTGGCCGCGGTCACACCGGCTTCCAGAGGCGCAGCATCTGTACCATCACCGTCTATGAAAGCCTGCACCAGCATGGCGATCTTGTTGATGGCGGTCACCCCTGCCCCGCTCACCCCAACACCAACCATCGCACCGGCAATGGCGGCCGAGCCAGAGAGAACCGTGGCATCGATGGAGGCACTTGCCGTTGCCGTCAGGTTCAGGCTGCCGACCGCGGTCACAATGGAATCCTGGATATACGCCTGAACTTCCATGGGCTTGCGATTCTCATTCAAATCCCAGCCAATCGAATTGCGGGCGATCGAAACGCCGATCGAGACCCCCACGCCGGCGGTGCCACTGATCGCTACTGAAGCAGACGCCGTGGCTACCAGGGCTGAGATCGAGGCGGTGCATTGCGCATCGAGGTCAATATCTGCAGCACTGTCCACCACGCTGTTATTGATATATGCATTGGTATGCGAGAGGATCACATTCTCAGCGTATGCCCCTGCACCGCTGACACCCACCGAGGCTGTACCGGAGCCCGAAAGCGCGATCGAAGCCGTGGCAGCACGTGACTTGATGGTGGTTTCCAACTCCCAGCGTGAGGGTTCGGAATAATCTTCCGTACCCAGGTCGATGGCGGTTGGATACACTTTCATCCAGAGGGAACCGGAATAATCCGCAGCACTCAGATCATAAGGAGCCTTGTCATCGTCAGGATCGAGATATGCGGGCCCAATATATTGATAGATATCTCCAGGGGTCAGCAGCGGATCGGTAATGTTATCTTCGATCCGCACGCACGCACCGGTGAGCAATTCGTTCGGGCTCTCCAGCGTGGTATATACGTAGCTCGGTGCAACAAAGCGATAGGTCTCCCCTGCGGTCCCCAGCAGAGGATCGTACCCCGCCTCCACCCCAACCGTATCGCCGGCATGTACCACCTGTGATCCGGAGGCAGTGGTAAAGGTGGGCAGGAAATTCGCCTCCAGGGAATGGGCCGTCAGGGTGATATTCCCGGCGGTGGATTGCACCAGGCCTGCATCGGTAATATAGGCTTCCACTCTGTTGGCGATCATATTGCGGGCCAACGAAAGACCGATCGAAACCGCGATCCCGGCGGTTCCGCCGAAGCCGCCCGCCACCGAAGCTGCGGCCACGTCTGCGCAAATGGCAGAACCATCCAGGGCGACCAGGTCAACACTCTCCGCCCTGATCTCCCGGACGCCATCGCCATCGATAAAAGCCTGGACCAGCACGGCGATCTTGTTCTCGGAATACGCTCCGGCAACGCTGACCCCTACGCCGCTGGTGCCGCCGCCCGCCACAGCCACGGAACCAGCCAGGACAGTCGAGTTGATCACAGGATTGGCAGTGGCATGCAGAACAAGTCCGCCAGCGGCATCTATGGCCGAATCCAGCACATAGGCTTGTACTTCTGACGGTGAGGCTGCCGGGTCGCTGAGCACTTGCACCCACAAGGAAGTATTCCCGTAATCCTGGCTGGCCAGGTCGCGGGTCGCCTTGCTGCCGACATAGCGGAAGATCCCACCGGCTTCATCGTCGATCTCGCCATTGTTGTCGAGATCGTAATGATCATCCACCCGCACAGTATCGCCAAGGCGGATCTCCTGCACCCCGGAGGCGGACATGAACTGGTACTCCAGCGGGTATCCGATCAGGTTGCGGGCCACCGAGATCCCGATGGACACCCCGATCCCGTTGCTGCCGCCAATGGCGATCGATCCCGAGATACCCACCACGGTCGCATCGATCGTGGATGTGTCCTCGGCATTCAAATGCACTGCACCACCAATACCGGACAGGGTGCTGTTGCCGATATAGGCATGGGTCTTATTCTTTATGGTATTGATCGCCACTGCGCCACCACCGCTGACCCCGACGCTGGTGCTGCCGCTGGCAGCCATGGCAAGCGAAGCGGCTGCGGAGATCACATCGATGGAAGCCTCGGTCAGCGCGGTCAGTTCGAGATTTCCAGCCAACGCCTTGACCTGCGACGCATTGGCGATGAAGGCCTCCACGGTGTTCTGAATGAAGTTCCGCGCCACGGACAAGCCGATCGAAACGGCGACCGCGTTCGAGCCGGTGAAACTGGCTGCCAGGGTAGCACTGTATGCCTGGGCCAGGATGGTAGAAACATCTGTCGCCAGCAGGGTCATGTCGCCAACGCCAGACTGCACCCCGGACGACTTGATCCCATCAATGAAAGCCTGTACCAGCATGGAGATCTTGTTCTCCACATACAGGCCGGCCGCGCTGACCCCCACCCCGCTGCCCGCCGATACCGAGGCAGCCACCGACATGGCTGCGATCAGGGCATCGATCGTGCTGTCGGAGAGGGCCGTGATGCTCAATAAACCATCTGCATTCAGATCACTGTTCTGCAGGTAAGCCAGCACCTGTACGGGTGTGGGACCGCCATACTCACTCCAGCCAATAAAGTTGCGGGCGATGGAAATTCCGATCGACACCCCCGGCGCGGTCGACGACCCGCTGATGGCCACAGCCACCGAGCAGCTCACCACCGTGGAGAGGACCGTTGAAGTGTTTAGCGAGGCGAGGCTCACATCCCCCGTTCCACTGGCAGTCAAGCTACTGTTCTCAGCGAACGCCTTTGTCGTTCCCTGGATGTGGTTGGTAACGAACGCCCCGCCTCCGCTGAACGCCTTCCCGGATGTCGCCCCTCCAGCCAGAGAAATGGACGAAGCCGAACCGACCGCATCGATGCTGCTCGCTTCGACCGCCAACAGGCTGATATCCCCGTTGTTCACGCTCAACTGGCTGTCCTTGATGAATGCTTCAGTATCCGTATTCACCTGGTTGCGGGATATGCTCATCCCCACTGCCACCGAGATGGATTTATCGCCCGCAGAAAGCGCCAGGGAGGCTACGCCTACATTAGCCACAATAGAAGCCAGGTCCAGCGCATGGATCACTGCACTGCCGTCGGTCAGGGTGACCAGGGAGGTGCCACCAACAGCCCCATCGATGAACGCCCTCGCCTGGGTGCAGACCTTGTTCATGGCGATCACCGCGCCAACACTGACAGTGAGGCTGTCCCCGGTGCTGACCTTGATGGAGGTGACCACGGTTGTGATGAGCGCGGTCAGTACCGCATGCGAGTTGCTGATCAGACTCAGTCCATTCGCCGACGTAACTGTCGAGTTCGAAACATAAGCCTGCGCCTGGGCGGGCTGCTGGGTGCCCAGTTCGGTACCGATCAGCGCATCCACCGTATTGAACAGGATATTCTGCGCTTCCCAACCGATGGTATTGAAGGCCAGCATCACGCCAACCGAGACACCATTTGACTTGGTGATATTATCAAGCAGCGCATTCAGGGTGCTCCTGTTACGGGCTTCGATCCCCAGGCTGCCACCGGCGCTGACCATGCTGTTCTGGATGGAGGCATTCGCCTTGCTCAGTACCGCGTTGGTAGAGATCACCCCCGTCACGGCGACCGAATAACCTTTTCCGTCGATACTGCCACCCACCGAGGTAACGTTACTTGTATCCACTGAGCGCATAAAAGCCGTATCGGCCGCCGCCAGGCTGATCTCACCACCCGTTGTGACCGTGGCATGAGCGATCCTGGTTTCGGTCTCGCTCTGGACCTCATTGCGCACCACCATGCCACCCACCGCAACAGAATTCGAATCGGTCACGTTGAGCGGGAACGGCAGCATTCCCATGATGCTCTCCAGGTCAACCATTTCCACCCATTTGGCGTCGGTACTGTAGGAAACCGCGCCCAGGTCAATCTCAACCGGGTCTGATTCCTCGCCGGCGTAGAAGTAAACCCTGCCACGCGCCGAGGTGTCTACGGTGTACCCATTATCCACCCGTACCTGCATTCCAGGTTCAATGCTCTGCGTCCCCGACCGGGTGGTGAATTGATATTCCCTCAGGATGTTATTGGCCGTGCTGAGGGCAATGCTCAAACCACCATCGCTGATCGACCGCTGCAGGACGATCAGGTCATTGTCGGCATTGATCATCGTGTCATTGCTGGCCGACATGGTCAGACTGCCGCCGACATCGATCGTGTGCCCAGCCAGCGGGGTCAGAACACTAAAGTCAATGGACGTGCGGGTCAGCGTATTGATCAGGTTGCTGACCAGTAAACCACCCACGCTCACGCCACTGGCATTCTGCAACATGAGCACTTCGGAGGTGGCATTGTTGCGAGCCAGGGCGTTGATCGCATTCGTTTCGTAGAGCATCAGGTCGCTGCCGCTCAACAGTACCACGTACGCCCGTCCCAACGAGTCGCTGACCAACCAGCGGCTGCCTTCGGTCAGGAGTGTGACGCTCAGATCGCCCAATATGGTGATGCCATTCGCGGTGAACTCGTCCAGCAGGGCAGCCAGGAGGAGTGCATCCCCTTCTGCGTCCGCTTCAATTTCGTCCACCAAGTGTGTCGCCAGATCATCCTGGTCAACTTGAACGGCAACATCGTCCAGGTCAGCGGCGGTCAAGGCGCTTCCCAGGTCGAACCGATAGACCTGGGAGTCAGCCTCCAGGGTCAGGTCCCCCGCCACATCGACCGTCGAATTGTAAATATATGCCTGTGTCAGGATCGGATCGGCATTGTGGAATGCGTTGGCGATCTCCGAGGAGCCGATCAGGGCATCCAGCGTGTTGAAGAGCACATTTTGCGCATCCCAGCCGACCGTATTGAAAGCCAGGGTGATGCCTACACCGTTGCCCTGGTTGATCGAGGCGCCGGAAATGATGGCATTGATCTGGGACGTGTTTTCAGCCTTCAGGGTCAAATCACCAGCATTGTGGGTAGTGATCTTGCTATTGATGATGAAAGCGCTGGCTTCGCTCAAGACCAGGTTTGTGGCGATGGTACCATTCACTGCGATCGAATCCCCACCATCGAAGGAACTGCCGCCTGAAGAACTCGTCACACTATCAACCAGCGCCCTGATGACGGCAGTGTCCAGGGCAATGATCTCGATATCGCCTTCAGCGGTCACGTCTGCATTATTGATGAACGCCTGCACCAGGCTGCGCACCTCATTGCGGACGACCAGTCCGCCAACCGCGATGGCATTCGAATCAGAGAAGTTCAACCCGGTCGGGACCATCTGGGTCTCGAGAACTTCCTTCCAGTAGCCGAGGTCAGCGTAATCCTCGGTGCTCAGATCGAGCGTCATCGCCGTACCCATATACTGGTAAACACTGCCCGCATTGCCGCCATTGGCATAGGCATCATCCAGGCGGACACGTTTGCCAAAGACAAGCGCCTTGGAACCATCATTGGAGGAGTAATCCGCTGGCACGGCATCTTTCAGGCTCTCATCCAGGATGTTAATGCCGCCATCATTGGTGGTGGTGGTGGAGGAGACCATCTTGCTGTTGGAGAACATCTTGGAACGATCTTCTGCAAAAATGGATACGTTTCCACCCACGTCCACGGTTCCCTGTGCGCCGGTAAATAGAATATAGGCCAGGGCCTGGCTGCTGACCATGTTGCTGGCCAGCAGTGCGCCGAAACTCTTGCCATTGGCATCGAACATGGCGGAAGCCACCGTCACGGCGGCGTTACTGATCGTGGCATTCAGCATAATTGCCGAGACAGCAGACAGCGCCAGGTCGCCTCCGACGCTCACGAGGGTATCCAAAAGGTACGCCAGCGCTTCAGCCGGTGACTCGTTATGGAAGGCGGTGGCTACTTCGGGTGAACCGATCAGCGCGTCGACGGTGTTGAACAGAACATTTTGAGTCAGCCAGCCAATCGAATTGAACGCCAGTGCAATGCCAACAGCGATCTCGCCGGAACCCGTTGAACTGAGAATGGTGGCATCCATGCACGTGGTGTTGCTTGCATCCAGCAACATATTCCCGGTAACTTCAATATCGCTGTTGGAAATGTATGCTTTGGCGCTGCTCAAGACCACATTGGTCACGATCTGCCCGTTGACCGCCACCACTTTCTTGCCTGGCGGTTTCTGCCCCCAGGCGCTGCCGCCCGAGGCACTGACGCTGATCTCTGCATCCACCAGCATCAGGGTATTCTCAAGCGCAGTCAGGGTGACATCCCCGCCCACCAGCACCGTGGCGTTATTTATGAAGGCTCGCACCGCAGTTCTGACCTCATTGAGTACCACCAGGCCGCCAAAAGCCCGGGCGGGAGAAGCGGTCAGGTTGCCGATATTGGGGAGGTAATCCGCCACGCCAGGTGCACCGCTGGGGACCAATTCCCAGGTGAGCGGGTCAAGCGAATAATCAACAGTCCCCAGGTCGATCAGCAGGGGTGCGCCTACATAGAGGTACATCTCCCCGGTTTCGCCGCCATTGGCATATGAGCCACCCAGGCGGACACGCATCCCCGGCAGCAGGAGTTGCGAGCCGGAGGCAGTGGTATAGATGTAATCGTCGAGGTTGAACGATTCGGCCAGGCCAGCCAAGCCGTTGAGTGTATTGGAATTGACCGCCAGTTGGACCACCGTGGTGTGAGCATCAATGCCCGCTGCATCCTGGGCAGTGATGGTAATATCGCCAGAGACAGCCACGCGATGTGTCAGCGGTGTCCACAGGAGCAGGTCGCTGAAATCTTCACTCCCCCAATCGGGTGTTTTTTCCGCGCCCAGGTAGCGATAGATCGTTCCAGAGGCAGCCTGCTTGACCCACTCCTCAGTGTAGAGCACATCCAGCGGTGGTGTTTCAGTCGTACTACGGTCGAAGGGCACCTGGTAGGTTGTATCGTAATCAATAAAGGCCTTCGCCAAACTGCTGACCTTGTTGCTCGCCAGGATCCCGCCTGCGCTCATCGCCATCTCACTGGCATACTTGGTGGTCAAGACCAGGTCAAGTTCGGCTTTCGAACTGGCTTCATTCCCGGCAACCGCGATCAACTGCGCAGTATTGGCGGCGGTCAGGTCAAGGTCGCCGGCAAGTTGGAGTATGGAATTCTTGACGTACGCCTGGGTCTCTGCCGGCTGTTCGCCGCCAAAGGCCTCATCCGCCAGCAGTGGATCGCCGATCAACGCATCGATGGCATTGAAGAAGATGTTTTGCGCCTTCCAGCCGATCGAATTGAAGGCCACCACGATCGAAACTGTCTTATCCCAACCTTCCACCACACTGCTGGAGGTGGCATTGACGACCGATGTATTCCTGCCCTCCAGGGTCAGATCGCCGGTTCCGCTGGTAACGATCCGGCTTGCAGTGATATAGGCATTGGCCCGGCTCAGGACGACATTGGTGGCAATGATCCCACCGCCGCCAGCCCAGGTGGAAACCACGCTATCGTCCAGCACATTCAGCAACGCCGATTCATCCGCGGTCAGGTGAATGTTGCCGTTAACCCACACCAGCGAGTCATGGATAAAGCTTTCCACGGAGGAGCGCAGATCGTTGCGATCCACCAGAAGATAGTAACTCTTGGCCCCACCGTTCAAGTCTGTCTTTTCGAGTATCAGCCCAAGTTCCTCCACCGCGGTGTAAATGACTGCATCGGAGATCATGTTGGCGGTATTGAGCAGTTTCCAATACTCAAAGTCATTGTAATCCTGCGTCCCGAGGTTGAGCGTGTCCGCTGTACCCATATATTTATAGGTACCCCCCGGGGTGCTCAAACTGCTGTCATAATCATCGGCAACGCGAACTTGCGCACCAAAAACGAGAGACTTCGTACCGGACTTCGAAGTGAATTGATACGAGTTCTTCAGCATGTTCACGTAGTTGTTCAAGATCCCCAGGCCCATATCATTCTTCGGTGTGACTTCCGAATACATCTTTGTCTCGGCATTGATCTGGGCATCATCCTTGGCGTACAAGTCAAGATCGCCATTCACAAAAACCGTATTGATGCGGTCAATATAGACGATCTTCTTCCAACGCGAGAGATCCAAATAGTTTTCATTCGTCAGTGGGTTATAAGCCCCCACGAACTCCCAGAGATCCGTATCAGAGAAATTCGTGAACCCCAGATCGATCGTGGCATAGTACTCAGCGCCAACATAACGATAAAGACTGAAGCCAACCCGCACCAGATCACCGTACTGCAAAAATGTGGAACCCAGATCCGGAAGGTAAAGCCAGAAGATCTCGGTAGCACCAATGAACTCGTAGGTTTCGCCCGGCGTACCAAATGTGGATCCAGAGACGATCCGCACCCGGTCGCCCGGCAGCAGGATCCAGGCAAGATCATCCGTGGTGTACTGATATTCGCGATGATCGATATACGTCCGAACCTGGCTGCTGACCATGTTGCTGGAAAGGACTCCACTGGCGCTCATTCCGCTGGCACCGATGAAAGCAGTCGGCGCTGAAGTGGCCATGTTGCTGACCGATGAGTTGATCACCGCACTTGAAACAGCCGACAGCGACAGCGCACCAGCAATATCAAGGAAGGAGTTCAGGATGAAGGCTTCGGTGCGCGCGGGTTGTTCATTGCCCCAGGAATTGGCGATCACCGGATCGCCCAGCAAGGCATCCAGGGTATTGAACAGGATGTTCTGGGCTTTCCAGCCAACGGTATTGAAGGCCAGGATCAGGCCAAAAGAATTCGCACCACTTTTGGCTGTCGTCAGGTTGGTTGCATCAATGACGGATGTGTTCGCGGCTTGAAGGCTCAAGCCTCCTGCCGTAGTCAGCACCCAACTGTTATCAATATAGGCTTCAGCAGAACTGAGGATGAGGTTGGTGGCCACCGTGCCGCTCACGGCAAGCGAATCACCTTTTCCGAATATATCTCCACCCGAGGATTCGGAGGTGCTGTCAGCGGTGGCTGCCACCGTGGCGCTTTCCAGCGCAGTTATTGTAATCGAACCAGTTTCGAGAGAAAGGTTTTCAAGGTATGCTTTTACTTCGCTGCGCAGATCATTGCGCACAACCAGCGCACCGACCGAGTTGGAATTGGAAGGGGTGACGTTATAGCCCTGCGGGATCAAGTTGGTCTCTGGGACCGGCTTCCAGTAACCCAAGTCGGTATAATCGGTGGTGCTCAAATCCTGCGGGGCGGACAGGTCCGCACCCATGTATTCGTAGATCCCGCCAGGAGTGCCCAGCGCGTCGTCATAATCATCCGCCAGCCGGACACGGTCGCCAAAGTCGAGCAGGACCGAGGTCTCGCCACTGACATGATCCACAGAAAATACATCGACCACATTAATGATGGAATTGCTCAATATCTTGGCGCCACCATCATTGGTCGTAATGGAGGAGGAAACCACCTTGACATTGGCATAGATGCCGGCGTTATCTTCGGCATACACCGAAAGGTCGCCGCCGATGGTGACACTGCCGCGTGTGCCGGTATAGAGAATGTATGCCCGCGCCAGGCTGCTGAGCATGTTGCTGGCCAATAAGAAGGCGCCGCTCTTTCCGTTGGCATCGAACAGGGCCGAGGCGGCCGAACTTGCCGCGTTGCTCAGGGTGGCATTGAGTTTTGCATTCGAGAGCGCGGAGAGCGAAAGGTCACCCGCCACAGAAAGAGGCGTATCGATGATATATGCTTTTACTTCAGCAGGCTGCTGATCCCCAATATCGGTGGTGATCAGCGCATCCACCACGGCAAAGAGAATATTTTGGGCTGCCCATCCAATGGTATTGAACGCCAGGGTGATCCCGACGGCCGTATCCCCGGACATCGTTCCCACGAGTGCAGTGGCATCGATGAGACTCTCGTTTCTCGCACCCAGGCTGACGTTTCCGCCGGCAGTGGTGGTCACATCGCTGTTGGAAATATATGCATTGGCACTGCTGAGCACCAGGTTGGTTGCCACCGTCGCGTTCAGCGCAAAGACCGTTCCCGATCCGTACAAACTCCCCCCCGACGCACTGGCAACACTTTCCAGCGCAGCCTGAAGGATGGCTTCTTCATCTGCCAGCAGGTCCAGGTTCCCGGCAACATCCACATCCGCATGGTCGATGAAGCTCTCAACCCCACTGCGCAGATCGTTGCGCACCACCAGGAAGCCGGCGGCCTGGGCATCAGAATCACTGACGTTCAACCGGGTCGGGACCAGGTCGGTGGGCCGCAGCGGCTGCCAGAGAGAGCTATTGGCATAATCATAGGTGCCGAGGTTTACACTCGCCAAAGGTGTTGCACCCAGATAACCATAGATGGTACCGGGTACGCCCTTGGCGCTGGAATAATCCTCGGCGATGCGGATCAATTCTCCGGGTTGGACCGTCTGGAGTCCGGATTTCGTAGTGTACTGGTAATCGTACAGCAGGCTTTTCCCCAAACCGTTCACCAGGCTGGCCCCACCATCATTGGAAGACGAAGAAGAGGCCACCATCCGGGCATAGGATGTGATCCCCGCCTGGTCCTGCGCACTGATCGTCAGGGGTCCCCCCACATCGACCGTTCCCAACCCTGCACTGAACTTGATGAATGCCTTGGCCTGGCTGTTGACCATGTTGCTGGCCAGAACACCGCTAACCGCCATACCCGAGGCCCCATACAGGGCGGTCGCCACCGAGGTGGCTTCATTGCCAATGGTGGCCAGCAACGACGCAACCGACTCGGCTACCAGGGATAGCGCTCCGCTGACATGCACAGAGGTATCCTCCAGGTACGCCTGGACTTCGGCAGCTTCAGCTGTGCCCAGGACGGACCCGATCAGCGCGTCGATCGTATCATATAAAAGATTCTGAGCCTGCCAGCCGATCGTGTTAAATGCGAACATCAATGTGGCTGCATTGGCACCCGAAGTCACCGCTGCCAGGGTCGTGGATTCGATCTGGGATGAATTCCTGGCCGTCAGGGTGACATCGCCATTATCCGTAGTAATGGTGCTGTCGGTGATATAGGCATTGGCTTTGCTGAGCACCAGGTTGGTGGCGATCGTGACGTTGGCAGCCAGCACACTTCCCGTGCCATATGCACTGCCGCCCGAGGCCTCGGCTGTACTGTCAGCCGTGGCACGGATGATCGAGTCTGCCAGCGCGGACAAAGATAGGTCACCGGCTGTCAAAGTAATCTCGGCATTGTGAATATGACTGTCCACATTCGAATGGACTTCATTGCGCACAACCAGGCCGGTCAAGGTTGTCGCATTGGAGTTGTCGATGTTGATTCCTTCAGGGATGATCTGCGTTTCCGGGACCAGTTTCCAGTACCCCAGGTCGGTGTAATCAAGCCTGCCCAGGTCGAGTGTCGCCGTGGTGCCCATATACTCATACACACTGCCAGGTTTGCCGCCAACCTTGATCCAGCGCGAAGTATCGCTGTAATCCTGTGTCGCCAGGTCGGTGCTATCCAGCGGGGCAGCCCCGACATACTTATAGATATCGCCCTTCATCCCACCGCCCAGGTCCGTGCTGAGTTCGATCAACTCGTTGGGTTGGATCTGGGCAGGTTTATTCAGGTCGGCAGTTCCACAAACGGTTTCCAGGTAATCAGCCGAAATGCGTACCTTTTTGCCAAAGGCCACCGAGACCGAGCCACTATCGGTAGTGAAGTCATTCGCCACGATGCTGCGGATCTCGCCATTCAGCAGGTCCACGCCGCCATCGTTGGTGATGACCGTGGAAGCGACGATCTTGGCATTGGAGTAGATCCCGGAGTGATCCACGGCAGATAGTGTCAGGCTCCCGCCGACGGTGAAAACGCCCTGTGCGCCGGTAAAGTCGATGTACGCCAGCGTCTCGGTATTGACCAGGTTGGTGGCGAGAACGCCGCCGGTGGCGGATCCTTTGGCTCCAAACCTGGAATCGCCGCTTGAATCCGCCGTATTCTGCACGGTGGCATTGATCAAGGGTGAGGAAAGCGCAGAGACCTCGTAATCGCCTGAAAGAGCGATATCCGCATCCTGGACATAGGCATGCACCAGCAAGGTCCTGGTGGCATCCGCAAAATCGGTCCCCAGGAGCGTGTCCACTGCGGTCAGAGCCAGGTTGGCGATATCCGCAATTTCACCGCCGATCAAGTTCAGCGCGATCGAAGCGCTGATGGTCATTGACGTGTTATTGAAAAGCAGGAGATCATCGGAATTCTCCGCCGTGGCGCTCACTTCACTGGTGGCATCCAGGGCGGTCCGATCCACCGCCAGTACGTGTAGGTTCCTCGCCGTTACAGTGCCATCGAGGAGATAGGCTTTCGCCCCGCCGAGGAGAACGTTGACCGAGAGTGTGAGGGCAAGTGCTTTAAAGCCGCTGGTTGCCAACAAGTTGCCACCATGTTTGACCGACGCGGTGGCGACTCTGGAGACCGCCCTGGTCAGGTTTTCAGCCAGCAGGGAGACATCGTAACCAGGTGCAGTGATATTCGAGAGTGCGCCAATGATGTAGGCTTCAGTCTGCCGGTTGACATCATTGCGGGCATAGGAAAACTTGGTGGTGACCAGGTAGGTGGTCGGCTTGAGGGTCAGGTCTTTTGATTCTGCCAGGAAGGAAGAGGAATCTCTGGCGGTCAGGGTTACGTCCCCCGCTGCGGTCACAGTGCTTGCCGAAAGGTAAGCCCTGGTCACGCCCACCATGCTGTTCAGAACATCCTTGGCGGAAGAAGTATGGGTGGTATGGGTCAGGGCCGTCAATTCGAGCGCCCCGGTCGTTACCTTTGCAGCGGAAATAAAAGCCAGGGCGTCATCCTGGGTGACAATGGTTTCCACATCGCCCACCAGGTCCGAGGTGATCCTGTTTTCAACACTGCCCGAGTTCTCAGCCTGGATCTTCACCAAGCCAGAGGTACTCAGCGTTTGGTGGGGCGCAGCGGGGGCATTCTTGATATACGCCTGGGTATCCCGCGCGAGGGTCAAGGCACTCTTCAGGCGATCGAAATCGAACTTCAACACAGTCAGGGTCAAATTGACGCGGCTGGCATCGCTGCTGTCGGTGATCTCGATATCAATATCAACCTGGTCAATTGCCTGGATCAGAACACTGGCGGGTTCTCCAACAGAGATCGGTCCGCTCCCAACGGTCACACGTGCACCGCCGGCGATCCCGGCATAGGTCTGGTTTGCGATGGAAACCGTCAGCGTCCCCTTGGCAACATCATCGCCGATCCCCTCTCCCAGAAAGGCAGCACTCGTCTCGGGAGCATCGGCAAGATAAATAAAGGTCGTATTGGTCAGCGCCCTGACCTGCAGGGTGGCTACGTCGATCACCGCCCCGGCACCGATCTCAGCCTTCGCCAGGGAAGTGGACGAAAAGGCCAGATCCTGGTTGAGCAATACATCCGCAGACAGGTTGACCGTATTGTTGACCACCGCCAGGATCACCAGGCCTCCCGTTGTGGTTGTCACCGTGCCAGAGACCGTGACGCTTGCTGCCAGGTTCACCGTCGTGCCTGGAGCAGCCAGCAGAGCAGCGCTTGAGATCGTGTTCACCGCCTCAGCGCTGAGTGTGATCGTCCCCGAGGTGGCAGTGACCGTACCGGTCACAAGGATCGTCTCGGCATCAATGGTCAGGTTGCGATTCGCCAGGGTGAGCGACTGCAGGGTGATCT
The DNA here is from genome assembly GCA_041753035.1 of Anaerolineales bacterium. Lineage (GTDB taxonomy): Bacteria > Chloroflexota > Anaerolineae > Anaerolineales > Villigracilaceae > UBA877. The sequence continues at coordinate 62,659 of JBGSVI010000074.1, forward strand.
GGTCATTTCCACCCAGCCCTTGAACCACGAGCGATATTGTCGGCTTGGTGAAGGTGATGGATTCGAACGTCGAACCGGTAAGCACGAAATCACCGCCAGACTCAGAGAGCACAGCATCCGGATCCGCTGAAGCACTGAGCGAAATCACCCGAGTGGCCGAGATGGTGCTGTCGATGATCGGTTCGATCTGCTGATACTCGATGCGAAAGTCATCCAGTGCCACCGTTCCGGAATGAGCATCATTCGCCGAGTACGCAATGCTGTTGAAGACCCCGCCTGCAAAGGCGAGCACATCCCAGTCTTCTCCTCCGTCATAAAGCAGGATACCCGCGGGGTGCTCCGTGTCAAAGCTGACCTCGAGCGCGTCATCCCCTCCCCCACCAGCCACGCAGACGTTGACCGCGGCATCATCAACGAGACTCAACCGGATCGTATCGTTCCCCTCGGTGCCGGTGATGATCACATCCGGCGAATTCTCCAGCGTGATCATGCCTTTCAATTCCAGTTCTTCCAGGCTGATCAGGGCGGCATTATTGCGTATGGCAATGTTCCCATTCAGGATGACAAGGTCTGAATTCGAGCGTTTCAAAGTGAGCGGAACGATGAACCCATCGATGATGATGTCTTCAGCGTATGTTCCGCTTTCGAGATAAATGATGCCATCGTCGGGCATCTGGTTGGTTTTAACATAATCGAGCGCAGACTGGATAGGCGTGCTCGAAACCACGCAATTGGTCTTCCCGGTGCAGTCTCCATCCCCTGGCAGGAAATTGTATTCAACAGAATCAATATAGAAGTAGGGGTCTGGCGCCGGCACAACAGAGCCGCCGTCTTCACCATCAGGGATCGTTTCCTGCCCACCTTCGAGGATGACTGGCGGGATCTCTGCGTCAACACTCGTGTCCGTACCCGAATCAAAACCAGCGGACACATCGGGGGGGGCCGATCCATCCACTGGTTCTAGGACTGCACTATCTATATCCGCCGTTGGTTGATCTTCTGGTACCGTCCCTGGCGCTGGAACATCCACCGGGGTATCCCCAGCCTCTGCCTGGGCAGTCGTTCCGGGGAAGACAAACACCAATACCATCAACGCCATCACCAGGATGATGGTACGCCAGAGGATACTCCCAAGAGAAACGACCCTGTCTCTAGTGATGATGGCTCCGTTCAGGTATCCCTGCTCAAGAATATTATGAATTGACAGTCATTATTATACAACTATTAAAAGTAAAAAATCAATTCAATTGGAAAAATTTAACATTCCCGCCTTAAGAAATGCCCATCTCGGCCAGTCTTTGGCGGGCATCTTCCTGCACCTCCACAGGCGCATCCAGTTCCAGCACGCGCTGAAAATTCTCGATCGCTTGGGGCCAATTCCCGACATACTTATAGAGAATGCCAAGATTCAGATAGGCAGAGTAATCTTCAGGGTCCAGTTCGATGACCCGGTTGAAATTTTGGATCGCCAGATCGGAGAATCCCTGCCGGGCATAGACCGCGCCAAAGATGGCATACACCTGGGGATCCTCCGGGAGGATCTCCGCAGCCTTTTGCAGGTCGGCTATGCTTTTTGAATATTGTTCCCATTCATAATAAACGATCGCCCGGTTGATGTAGCCGGCGGGATCGTCGGGAGTCAATGCGATTACCTGCGTGAAATCCTCCTCCGCTGCAGCATAGCGAACGAGCTGCAGGTTGGCACGGCCGCGGTTCTGGTATGCCAGGGAATATTCCGGATCGATGGCCAGTGCCAGGTTGAAGTCATCCATTGCCAGGATCGGCTGTCCCATCTCCAAATAGAGGTCACCGCGGGCCGTGTACGCAAAGGCAGACGGCTGAAGCGAGATCGCTTTATTGAAGTCAGCCAGGGCTTGATCCATTTGCCCCAGGTGCTTGCGAACGGCACCCCGGTTCAGGTAAGCAACGGAAATCTCTGGCGCTACAGCAATCAACCGGCTGAGATCTGCTTCTGCATGCTCATACTCATTCAAAGCGATATAGACGAGCGAACGGTCGAACAAGCCATCCACGTCCTCCGGGTCAAGTTCGAGCAGGCGAGTGAGATCGGCCAGCGCTGCTGCGTGATCCGCAAGTCGGTAATAGAGAACGCCGCGCAAGCGGAACGCATCTGGAAACTCCGGCGCCAGCAGGATCAATTGGGAAAGATCACTGATCGCCAATTCGGTCTCATCCTGGTCGATATACAGCTGGGCACGATAGTAATAGGCCAGGGCATATTCCCGGTCAGACTGAATGGCGTGTTCAAAATCTGCCAGGGCTTTCTCCAGTTCCCCCACACGGGTAAAAATGACACCCCGCTCGGTCAGGATCTCAGCGCTGCCAGGCATCAGCATCAACGCCTGGTCGAGATCGAGAATGGCCTTCTCATGCTGGTCTGTGGCCGCGAATAAGATCGCCCGCTGATAAAAAAGATTTGCATCCCCCTGCTCTTGGGCGATCAGCCAGGTGTAATCCAGGATCGCCCGATCCGGATCGCCCAAACTGGCATACACCTCTGCCCGTACCTGGTGCGCCGGGACGAGATCCAAATTCAAGATCAGCGCTTGATCCAGGTCGCTGAGGGCGTAGCTCATCTGCCCAAGCGCCTGGTAGGATTGCCCGCGGCGATAATATGCCAACGCGGCAACCACAGGCCCCGGGTTCGCTTCGATCACCCTGGTCAGTTCAGAAACGGCTGCTTCATAATCTCCAGATTGGAAATATTCATCTGCCTGCGCAAATTCCTGCTCGCCGTTATTCTGTGCCACCCAAGGATCAGAAATGCCCGGAGAATGATCCGTCCATTCCGTGCTGCCCTGGCAGGCAGAGAGCAGGGTTGCCAGGAGGAGGAAAACAATAATAGGGATAGGCTTGAACATCGTTTATCCAGGATCGTATCAAGGGATTTTTCAGCTCCCATCCATTATAAACGACCAGGCAAGTTGGTGGATTGGGCGGGTGTTGCGGGTAGAGAAAGCATCCAGATCAGCCGGTGGAGCGACCGGTCTTCATCAAATAGGCAGGCATCCAAAACAATCGCGCCTCCCTGATCAGCCCATACCTTTCCTGTTCTTTCTACTGGTTTTCTGCATAACCCGACAGGCTGCCGATGGCACCATCATTGACTCTCCTGAAGATCATCCAACTTGATCTCAGGGATGGTCAGGATGAGTAAAAAGGCGGCCAGCATGGTGACTGCACCGATCACAAAGATGCCGCGCAATGCAGTTTCCAGGGAACCGCGAATGGCCAGGACGACCTGGTCAAAATATGCTGGTCCCTGGTCTCCCAGGCCGAAAAAAACCTTGTGCAGTTCTGCCATGGCCTCGGTTGACAGAAGCGCCCGGGGGCTGCTGAGCAAAGCCAGGGCTGCGGGGTCTTCCAAATCCCCCAAGCTGCCCGGCAGGCGCAAGGCCAGTTCCCGGGCATAGACCGTATTCAAGAGTGAGCCCAGCACGGCAGGAGCAATTGCTTTTCCCATCATGACGAAGAAATACAATCCACCCGTGGCTGCTCCAAGCAGCCGTTTGGGGACCGCATACTGCACCACCAGCGCATTGACCGTTGGGATGGCGCCCAGCCCAATACCAGCCAGGGCAGAGAGGACAAATCCCCAGCTAAACGCCGTCCCGGCAGTCAAGAAGACCGTCCCCCACATGACCAGGGCAAGGATGGCATATCCGCTGAGGTACATCCACCTGTACCGCCTGGTCCTGGCGATCAGGAAACCGGCCGGGATGCCCATGAAGGACATCAAAACGCTGAAGGGGGTGATGATCTTTCCACTCATGGTGGCACTGGCCCCCTGCACCCCCTGCAGGAAGAGCGGGTAATAGACAAGCATGGCGGTGAAACCAAATACGGACAGCAGCGCAGCCAGGGAGGCCGTCAGGAAGGTGCGGTTGGTTAACACCTTGGGATCGAGCATGGGCTCGGCAGCCCCAGACTCAACCCGCAGGAACAGCAGCCAGAAAATGATCGAAACACCCAACAAGCCCAGGGTTTGCCATGACAGCCAGGGGTACGTACTTCCTGCCCAGGATAATCCCAGGATCATGGTCATGGCGGCTACAGCCAGGTAAACAGAACCCAGGAAATCGATGCGGTGTGTTTCCCGATGCGCCAGGGTCGGCAGACCAAACAAAACAATGCCACCAGAAAGCAGAATGAGCGGGATATCCAGCCAAAAAATATACCGCCAGCTCAGGGTATCCACAAACCATCCGCCCAATGTTGGTCCAATGAATGCAGTGATCCCGGAAGAAATATTGAGCAACCCGGCCCATTTGCCGCGCTCGGCCGGGGCAAACATGTCTCCAAGGACAGCAAAGCACAAGGGCTGGACAGCCCCCATGCCCAAGCCTAAAATACTCAGGGCGATGATCAAGAAAACATACGTCTGGCTCAAGGCGCTCAGCAGCGCTCCAAGCAGCATGCACCCCATGGAAACCGCCAGGATGCTCCGGCGGCCATACATATCGGACAGCTTGCCGAAAATCAGGGTGACAATAGCCGATGCGATGGCAGGAATGGAAATGACCCAGGAAAAGTACTGCATGCCATTTAACTCGGCTGCGATCCTGGGCATGGCATTGTTCATCGTGCTCATCACGAAGAACGAGGTGAAGTAGGCAGCAAAAACGGTGAATAACCCCATTGATACGCGCGCTGGTCGGATAATATCGTCCTCGTCTTTCATTGCATTTCTATACATGTCAACCGATCGAAAGGCTGGCCTGGGCAAATATCTTTTCTCTCAGCCCGGGCGGTACCCCAGCGCCTCTCCCCATATGGAGGTTGCCACGCACAGGCACGAATCCATACCGAAGCAGCAGTTCACCTGCTGCCCGGTTTTCTTCAGGCACGGCCAAGGATACCGGTCCTGGGAACGGCAGCGATAAAGCGGCGATCAACATCTCCTCGGCATCCGCTTCCTCCTGCATGACCCAGGGGCCGATCCGGTTTTCGGGTGCAAAGAGGTACCCGGCGAACTGCCCTGCTGCTCCCGGCAGCAGGAAGGCGCGGCCGGGATATGTTTCCAGCAGCAGGTGCAGCACCCTGCCCCGGTCAGCGCCAAAAACGATTGTATCGACACCCTGTATCTGGTCGAGATCGGCAATACCGACCGGTTTTACGCGCTGCGGGCAGGGAAAGACTGGAAATCCCCCAGAATGCTGATAGATCTCCACTCTCTTAAATGCCACGAAGCCCAATTGTTCATAGAGGGGCTGACCAGACGGACTGGCATCCAGCAAGGTGAGGGGAACCTGCTGTCCATCCAACCAGGCAAGCAGGTGCTGCATCAAGGCCAGGCCGATGCCTTTACGCTGGCATTCCGGGTGAACCGCCATCATGCCGACATAGGCATAGGTGGAATAGATCACCGCCCCCACCATTCCCACCAAGACCCCATCCTCTTCGGCCAGGAAATATCCATCCGGCTGGATCTTGCGATACAGCCGGAGGTCAGCACTCCAATTCCCGGAACGCTGGAAAGCAAGGCTCAAGATCTTCCCGGCATTCTCCAGGTCTGTGTCGGCCAATGGCCGGATCAAAACAGGCATCTCATCTAGCCGGTCGTCAGGTGGTCTTGAGGTGGTACGTGATCAGCGTATCACTTACCTCCCTGGTGCGGCTGGAGGCGACAAAGTACAGCGCATATTTTCCAGGTTCGATCTTCCAGGTGATGGCAGGATTGGGTTGAGGCTGGCTGCCGGAACGCATCAAGGCCTCCTGCCCCCGATCGGTGGTCCAATTCACCCAATCGCCTTCGTAATGCCCGGGCCACAGTTCGATCCAGCAAACCGGATGGCTGCCAGTATCCACTTCCACCTGGAGGGTCTTGCCACGATCCTGCTCACCAATGGTGAGGTTATGAATTGCCCCATAGAAATTCATATTCCGACGGAAAGAGAAGATCCTGGGACCTGCCGCCATATTGGCCTGATAGGTGCCGTCCATATTCACTTGTGCTCCCTTCTCCAGCAGACCTTCACTGGCTGATCGATCCTTCAGGTGCTTATCCAGAAAACCGAAAACCGTTTCCAGGTTAGTGGAACTCCAGAACCGAGGGCCGCCCCCATGGGGGGCATCCTGTAACAAGGTCAGGGTCACTTTTTCCTTGCCCAAGACCGGTAACAGCGCATCATGCAGCATCTGGCTTTGTCCTGGCGGGACAAGACGATCGGCAGTCCCATGCTGGATCAGGAAAGGCGCAGCCGAGGGAGAGATATACGTGATCGGGTTGATCGCTTTGACAAGGTCAGGGCGTGTCTGTATGGGGGCACCGATCAAGGCTGACTCAGGCGAATCGGGGGCATCGTGGGTCTGGGCATCGGGAGATCCGGCGAACTGCTGGTCCATCAGCAAGAAGTCAACCGGTCCAAACCAGTCAACGACTGCCTGGATCTCACTCGATTCGGTTGGGCACCCCAGTTCGAAACCTTCCAGTGCCTGCACGCCGCAGGATGTCCCCAGCAAGGCGACCAGGTTCCCGCCGGCAGAGCCTCCCCAGGCGCCAAACCTGCCGGCATCCAGGTGGTATTCCCCGGCATGGGCTCGCAACCAACGCACCGCGGTCTTGACATCCCAGATCTGGGCAGGAGCCTTGGCTTCCCCACTCAAACGGTAATTGACCACCGCGACAGCATACCCGTGTTCGAGCAACTGGTCGGTGCCCGCTTTGCTCATCGGATCGGCTTTATCCCCCAACATGAACCCCCCTCCATGGATGAGGAGCACCAGGGGGAAAGGCCCTGCACCCTGCGGCAGGTAAAGGTCCAGTTTTTGGGCGGGGGATACAGCCGCATAAGCCAGGTCCGGGTGTTGAGCAATGGCAGCGGTGACCGGAAAATCCACACCAGGAATCGTCGTGAGGATCGGCGGATGCCCTCCCGCACCTCCGTGGCCATGCATTCCAGGAGGTGGGTTTCCAGGGAATGGTCCACCTGGTTTCATTGTTTTCATGTTATTTGAAGAATTATCCATTTTTTTCCTTCTGAAAAGAACAGGCTGTGGAATTGAAATCAGACCATTAGCGGAGATTCTCCGGGTTGTAGATGATCTGGCCTTTCCCGTGAACCCAGGCAAGGCCCTCCCCGGCAAAAGTTTTGGTAAGCGTCCCGATGCCGGGACTCAACAGGATCTCTTGCGCACAGGCGATCAGATCAAGAAGGTGGTCGTGCCCCAAGGGGGTTGGCTGATGGCCCGGGTAGATGGCCTCCAGCCGGTCGTACTTCTCAGCAATGCGCGTAAGCGCATCCAGGTAAGTCCTGAGCGGGAGGGAATGTTCCAGGTACATCCAGACCGGTGTTGCCACGATGGAATCGCCCGAGAACAAGAGCCGCTCCTTCTTGCACAGCAAGCCTATGGAACCGGGGGTATGCCCCGGGATCTCCAGGACTTCGAATTGGCGGCCTCCCAGATCAAAGACATCGCCTGCATGCATCGGGTGGACCGGGTACGGCTTGTAGGGCACCAATACGGTCGCAATTCCCTGCTCACTGAGCGCCTGCTCACCCAGGACAGCCCTGGCGTCCCTCAACCGGTACTCGTCCGAACACATCACCGGCATGATCTGATCATCACCTGGATGCAGCCACACATCGGAGAAAGCAGGGTTGCCACCTGCATGGTCCGGGTGCCCATGCGTATTGACCACCGTGAATGGCAGCTTGGTGAGCGTGCGGACCACTCCAGCGAGATTCCCGATGCCCATCCCGGTATCAACGAGCATCGCTCGATCGCCACCGGTTACCAGGTACATGAGGTCATTCGCCGGTCCATCAATGGACCAGATATTTTCTCCCACCAGCCTGGTTGAAAAAGTAGGGCTCTTCCCGGCAGTATCCATCCATGGCCTCTATTTCAGGTGAGCATCCAGGAAATCGAGAACCCGGTTGATATTCTCAGGGGTCTCAAAAAGAGGATCCGCATGCCCGGCATCCTTGAGGATCTCCAGGGATACTTTTTCCTGCCCAGCAACTTCTGCGAATTTAGCGGCAAAACGGATCGCTTGTTCCACGGGGACAATGGCGTCGCGCAAGCCATGTTGAATAAGGAAAGGAGGATGATAGGAGCGAATGTACGTCATCGGACTGGCTTCGCCGACCTTCCTGGGAATGGTCCTGATATCCGCTCCCAGCAACCTGGATTCAGGCGAACCGGGCGTGGAATGGTCCGGCACGCCTGCCCCGCTGCGGGCCAGTTCCTCATCCATTTCAAGGAAATCTTCGATCGGTGAATACCAGACCACGACTGCCTGTACTTTGCTGGAGACGGATGGATTGCCCATGGAAGGATCTTCCAGTTTCCGGACGCGGGCAGTGGTCCCCAGCAAGGCGGCAAGATGCCCGCCTGCCGAGGAACCCCAGGCTGCAATGCGGTTGGCATCCAGGTAGAAGGCAGATGCATTGGCCCGGATGTATCGCACCGCGGCTTTGCAATCATGGATCTGGGAGGGGAATTGAGCCTCATCACTCAGGCGGTAGTTGACACAAACGACTGCATAGCCCCGCCTCAACCCAGACATCATGGGGAGATTCTGGACATCTTCCTTGCTCCCAAGCATCCATGCCCCGCCATGGATCGAAAGGATCACCGGGAAAGGACCCTCGCCTTGTTCTGGAAGGTAAATATCCAGTTTCTGTGTTGGTGATTGAATGGCATACTGCCGGTTGGGCCATTTCCTTTTGAGATGGCTGGTATCCATATTGGGTGGAATGATCAGATGATCCATGTGCAACCTGTAAGCATCCTGCAGGAAGAATTAGTGCTTGTCTGTCGGCTGATCGGTGGTGGCTTTATGTGCTTTGCGGCGGGCCGTTTTTTGATATTCATCGAAAGTCACCGCTCCCAAAAGGATCAGCCCTTTCACAATGTATTGGGCATACGTGCCCCAGCCAGCCAGCTGCATACCGTTTCCCAACACTGCCAGGATGAACACCCCGGCCACCAGCCCGAGCATGTTGCCTTCCCCGCCCATGAAACTGATCCCACCTACGATCGCTGCCGTCAGGGCGGTGAACTCGGAGCCTGGACCGAACATGGAATTGGTGGTGTTCGCCTTGGAGATCATCACCATGGTGGCAATTGCAGTGAAGAAACCGCAGACAGTGTACACCGAGATCTTGATCGCCTTGGTCTTGATGCCTGCCAACCGGGCGGCCTCTTCATTTCCCCCCAGGGCCAGCACATTCCAGCCATAGGAAGTCTTATAGTAAACAAAGCTTGCCAACAACACGACCAGGATGGTCAGCCAGACATCAAAGGTGACCCCCAGGAATTTTCCCTTGGCAAGCTGAAGGAATTCTTCCGGGTAACCGCGAAACGTATTGGCTTTCGATACGATGTAAGACAAGCCTTGAAATACCGTGCTGGTTGCGATGGTCACGATCAAGGGGAATACCTTGATGTTGGTCACGATCAAGCCATTGAATAATCCCAGCAGGGTGCCCAGCAGGATCCCGATCAGCACTGCCAGCCAGACGGGCAGGTGATAGACCACCATCATCATCGCCGTGACCACCCCCACCAGGGACATTTGCCAGCCAACGGAAAGGTCGATCCCGCCTCCGATCATTACGAATGAAAGGCCGATCGCCAGGATGATGAAGTACGTATTTTGCGTGATGATATTGGTCAGGTTTCTCACGGTCAAAAAATAGGGGCTGGAAAATGAAAACAGGACCATGAGGATGACCAGGATGAACATCACCGTATATTTTTTCAACCCGCCAAGATTGATCTTTGGCAATTTCTTCATCTTATCCATCTACTTATTCCTTCTCTTATGATTAGTGGTGTCCCGATGCCAATTCGATCACATAGCGCTGATCGAATTTCTCTTTGGGGACCTCGCCCATGAATTTGCCTTCACTGAGCACGATCAACCGGTCTGATATGCCCAACAACTCTTCCATTTCGGATGAGATCATGATGATCGTCTTCCCCTGATTGACCAGTTCCACCATCAGGTTATAGATCTCCTGCTTCGAGCCAACATCGATGCCCCGGGTGGGTTCATCAAAGATAAGGATATTGGTATTGGCTGCCAGTGTCTTGGCAAGCACAACTTTCTGCTGGTTCCCGCCAGACAGGTTTGTCACCCGTTGATCCAGGGAAGGCGTTCGAATGTTGAATTTCTCCAGGTAATAGCGGGCCGTTTCCTTATGGCCCTTTGCATCAACAACGAAGAATTTGGCGTTCTTATTGAATGTTGATAAGGCAATATTGAATTGAACGCTGGCGTTAAGAATGCACCCGTGGTGCTTGCGATCCTCCGGGATCAGTCCGATCCCATATTCAATGGCCTTATCCGGTGACTGGATGTCACGTTTGATCCCTTCCACCCAGGTTTCCCCGCTCTCTTTTGGCATGGCACCATAGATGATATTCGCCAGTTCGGTCCTGCCGGAACCGACCAGCCCAGCCACCCCCAGAATTTCACCTTTTCTAACACTGAAGGAAATATCCTTGTCCCCAAGACCAGATATCTGCTTTACTTCCAACACGACATCGGATGGTATTATCGTTCTTTGCGGATAATATTCTTTTAGTTCCCGCCCGACCATCAGGTTGATCAGTTCTTTCCGGTTCGTTTTCTTGGTGATGAGTGTATCCACGTAGCGTCCATCCCGCATCACCGTGACACGGTCCGAGATGCGGAACAACTCTTCGATCCGGTGGGAAATGTAAATGATCGTCACCCCCTGGTCTTTCAACTTCCCAATGATCCCAAACATCGTCTCCACCTCGGAAGCCGAGAGAGGCGCGCTGGGCTCATCCATAACAAGGATCTTTGCGTTCTGGGAAACTGCTTTGGCAATTTCGACCAGTTGTTTTTTTGCCGGGCTTAATTTTCGTACCTGGGCCGAGGGGTCGATATCGACATGCATGGCCTCGAAGACCTTGCCAGCCCTCAACTTGAGCGCCTTATGGCTGACAAGAAAACCCTGTTCTTCACCCAGGAAGACATTCTGGGCAACAGACATGGACTCAACCAGGCTGAATTCCTGGTAGATCACCGCCACCCCGTTCTCACGGGAGATGGCCGGGTTTAGTTTATGGTATTCCCTGGCTCCAAAAGCGATCACTCCCTGGTCAGGTTCAATGGCACCTGAGATCACCTTGATCAGGGTAGATTTTCCTGCACCGTTCTCACCAAGCATGGCATGGATCTCCCCTTTTTCGAACGCCACGCTCACATCATTCAAGGCCACCACGCCCGGATAGGTTTTGATGATATTGCGTACGGTCAGGATCGTTTCTGGCATGCGGTATCTCCATCAGGTTGTGTTACCATCCTGGGCTGGGGTCCCTGACAGGAGAGTACCCCAGCCCATTGTTTCGTACCCTTCCCGGATGGTTGAAAAAACATCACAGGATTGGTGATCAGTACGCAATCTATCGCGGGGGAGGCCCAAGATGCACTTCAGTTGGTGCCCCAGTCGGAACCTCAAACACCTCGGTGCTCGTGATCGCCAAGGCCATCAGTTTACCATCAATGACCGTGACAATATCGAGGGGGTCGTAAATGATCTTGGTGATGTCACCCGCCAGCATCTTTCCAGCGAATTCGATCGTCCTGCCAACCAGGTCACCGCCGAAGCGGATCGTGCCACGGAAAACGGTCTTGTTCATTGCCGAGTCCAAAACCGCGGCCCCTTCAGGACCGATCATGCCCACGCCAAAGACAGCAACCTTGTTAATGTCTTCAATGACACTGACGCCAGGCCCCTTGGCGAATTCGTCAATGATCGCCTGCGAAGCGCCCATGCCGCCATCACCCGCATAGGCAAGAACCAGCTTGACATTAGGGTTGGTCGTCAGGACATTCTGCATGGCTACCTGTCCAGCCTGGAACATTTCCGCCTGCACCGTCTGAACGATCTTCACCTTGGAGGAATAGGCCGGATTGGCGACCTTGTTGGCATCTGTGACCACGTTACCGGCATTGTCGGTGTAATCGCCGTTGACGTTCTTCAGGTAGGGTTCTGCGATCATCTTCATGCCGTTGGAGCGGTTCACCGCCTCGGTATTGAGCGTGGATTCGAGGATCACCGTCTCGATCGAGCCATCGGCTGCATCCGGATAGGTCGCATCGACCCACTGCTTGGCCATATAGGCTTCATACCAGCCAGCCAGGTACTGGTTCATCATCATGACACTGTCGAAAGCATCGGCATTGCCCGGATCACCGCCGGCGACCAGGACGAGCACACCCGCCTGGCGGGCCGCGATCAATTTCTCCACCAGGCTGGTCGATTCCACCGGCATCACGAACATGAGTTTCACTTTCATGGCGGTGAAGTTTTCCACCTGGGTGGCCTGGGTGTTGGGATTGCCATCGGCACTGGCAACCTGAACATCATAGGTCGCTCCAAATGCACCCTTGAACGCATCCTGGAAAGCAAGCATCAAGGGATTGTCCAGGGCAGGCAGGCACACCGCGATGATGTTCGCCATCTCGGGTTGGGTCTGCTCTTCGGTTACAGTGGGGGTTTCAGCAGTCGTGGGGCCACAGGCCGTCAGGCCGATGGCAGCGATCATGAGGACTGCCAGTACAACAGACAATTTCTTGTTCATCTTCCTTCTCCTTTTTTTAGTAGAAAAGTCTCATTTCAACAGACCGGTCATTACGAAAGTGATCAATCCCTTATAGGCAACCTCCATCGTACATGGATCATTTAAGGTATTTATCCAGGAACGAAAATACACGCTCCATATTGGCATCCGTTTCAAACAAGGGATCGCCATGGCCAGCCCCCTCCAGGATATCGAACTCGAAGCGCTCATGGCTGACATACTTTTCCAGTTTCTCCACGAACAGCATGGATTGTTGTACTGGAACCAGCGTATCCAGGCGTCCATGCTGGATCAAGAGGGGAGGCATGTTTTTGTGGATATAGGTCATCGGATTGGCAATTTCCGCGGTAAGCGGAACCTCGGAGATTCTGGCTCCCAGGTACCTGGATTCGGGAGAATCTGCCGCGCCGTGATCCGAGGGGCCAAACCCATTTTCCTCTAGTTGTTCATCCATTTTCAGGAAATCTGTCGGTCCAAACCAGTCCACCGCAGCTTGAACATTACATGGGTATTCCAGGTTACCGAGGCGAGGATCATCGAACTCCGCCACGTTCGAAGTCAGGCAAACCATGGCGGCGTAATTTCCACCCGACGAACCACCACAGGCTGCGATCCGATTTCCATCCAGATGGTATTGCCCGGCATTCGCTCGCACCCAGCGGATGGCAGCCTTGATATCCTGCAACCCGGCCGGGAAGATCGCCTCGCCGCTCAGGCGGTAATTCACGCCGACCACGGCGTAGCCACGGTCCAATCCCCGCAGGAAAGCCAGCACTTTTATGTCGCATTTGTCCCCGATCGCAAAGCCGCCCCCATGGAGGTGCAATATGACCGGGAAAGGTCCTTCGCCCTGCTCAGGGAGATAGATGTCCAATTTTTGGGTGGGTGAAAGGGGTGCATACGGCAGATCCAGCCATTTGCGCGAAAAATGGGACACATCGGCCAACGGTATGGAGAACCTGGTTTCATCTGCTAAGCTCTTTTTGGGGTCGCGGTGCATAGGAACATCATATCATTTCATCAGGTGGGACATCAATTCATTCTGTGATACAATGTATTCGAAAATGGAATAGTTTAAAGGTGATGATATGGAAACGCGACAGATCCAGTATTTTCTTTCCGTGGTCAATACAGGCAGTTTTTCAGCCGCTGCCGATGAGCATTACATTTCGCAATCCTCCCTATCCAAGATGATCATGGCGCTCGAGAAGGAGTTGGCGGTTCTACTCTTCGATCGAAGCAAACGCAAGGTGTCCCTGACCGAGGCGGGAGAAGCCTTCCTGAGGCATGCCCGCAAGCTGGATGCAGACTACAAAACCATGCTGGTCGAGATGAACGGGTACAAGAGCAATGCGGATTCCTTCTCGGTTGCCGCCATTCCCGTACTGGCTCAATACGGGATCGCCACGTCGATCTCACAATTCAGGGACCTCCATCCGCATATCCACTTCAATTTAGAGGAAGTCGACGGGCTGAATATCCTGCCAGCGCTGAGCGAACGCCGCTTTGACCTGGCCTTTACCCGGCACAACTACCTGGATCACGAACAATATGCGAGCCTGGAGATCTGCAAGGATAAATTACTCGTGGTGGTTTCCAGGAAAAATCAATATGCCAACCGGTCCTCCCTTTCGTTAAAAGAACTGACCAACGACAACTTCATCCTGTTCGACAAGGTAACGGATCTGCACAGATTGATCCTGGATGAATGCGGGAAAGCGGGGTTTGAACCGATCATTTTCTATTCAAGTCATCGCAAGGTGAGCGTATTCGGCCTGGTGGAAACCAACATCGGGCTTGCCCTGATGCCGGTCAAGATCTACGAATACCACCGGCATCCAGAGGTGGTCGCCATCCCCCTCGATGAAGTCATCGAATGCAACATCGTACTTGTCTATTTAAAAGACAGACAACTCCCTAAAGCGACCGGCCTGTTCGTGGATTTCGTGAAACAAGCAATAGGGAATCAAGCCTCTGAATAAGCGGTCCGACTTTCTGCCTAGAACTGAGCTTTCTAAATAAAAGGGACTGTCCGCAATTGGGACAGTCCCTTTTTGGTTCCCTCATTGCGCTGCCGTGACAGTTTTTATGCAGCCACCTTGGCGACGATCTCTTTTGCCTTTCTGTTTTTCTGGTAGACATCAAAGGCTACTGCAATTAATAGAACCGCACCTTTAACCACAGTCTGGGAAAAATCAGGAAAGCTGGCCAACTGCATGGCATTGTTCAACACACCGATAATGAGGATGCCGGTGATCAACCCAAATACTTTACCTTCACCACCCTTGAAGCTGACTCCCCCCAGCAATGCAGCTGTCAGGCAGTCGAATTCGACCCCCTGCCCTGTGATTGTCTGGCCTGCAAAAACCCTGGACAGAAGTAATACAGTGGTGATCGAAGTGATAAAACCGCAGATCATGAACAGGACTACTTTCATTCGATTGATCCGCACCCCTGCAAGACGGGCTGCTTCTTCATTTCCACCCAATGCAAATACCTTTCGTCCAAAGTAGGTTTTGGTCAGGATGAAAGACCCGATGATCGCCACAACGATCCAAATGATGACGGGCACGGGAATTTCCCAAACATATCCCTGACCAAACCAGCGGAAGGAATCGGGGAAACCCATGATATTTCTGGATTGATTGATGATGTATCCAAATCCTTTAAAAATTGCAGAAGTGCCCAGAGTGATAATGAGTGGGTGGATCTTCAGCGAAATGATGAGCAGACCATTGATCGCACCTAATGCAGTTCCTACTAATAGGATTAGAGGGATTGCCAGTCCAGGGGCTATTTCCCAATCGGCCAGCATGATTGCTAAAAAGACGTTGGAAAACACGATCTGAGACCCGATCGAGAGATCAATTCCACCGCTGATCATCATAAACATAAGACCAACAGCGCTGATTCCTGCGAATGATACCTGGCGTACCAGGGTGCGGATGTTTCCAAATGTCATGAATTTAGGGGCCATGAATGTGAACAGGATCAATAAAAGGATCAGAATCAGAAAAGGCACATTCTTTTTCATGACAGAGCCTATACGAGGGCCAAGGTTCTGAATAAATCCAGGTTGATGGTTTGTCATTTAGTCCTCCAACAGTTAATGGTTACCCGATGCAAGGTCGAGAATATCATGTTGATTGAATTGCTCTTTTTGGACTTCGCCAACCAATTCGCCTTCACACATGACAATGATCCGATCTGACATCCCTAACAGTTCTTCCATGTCTGAAGAGATCATCAGGATGGCGATTCCGTTATCAGCCAGTTCGGTCATCAAATGATAAATTTCCTGTTTAGTACCAACATCAATACCCCTCGTCGGCTCGTCAAAAATCAGGATATCCGACTCTGCCGCCAGTGCTTTTGCCAGGACAACTTTTTGCTGGTTGCCACCACTCAAATTGATCACTTGTTGCGACAAGTTGGGAGTCTTGATATTGATCCGTTCTTTGAAATGACTGGCGATCTCATCTTCTTTCTTGGTGTTGACAACACCATATTTTGAAATTTTCTTACCGATTGGAAAAACAATATTCCACTTTACAGCCATTTCAAGGAAAAGACCTTGTCCTTTTCGATCCTCGGTTAACAAACCAATCCGATGCATAATGGCATCCGAAGGGGACTTGATCTTTACAGGATTCCCATTGATCAAGATCTCGCCTTGCACTGCTTTCGCGGCACCAAAGAGTAGCTGAGCCAGTTCTGTTCGACCGGCGCCTACCAATCCAGAAATTCCCAAAATTTCACCTTTCCGCACTGAAAAGGAGATATTTCGATCACCGTTGCCGGTGAGATTTTTTACTTCTAAAACGATTTCGCCAGGAGGATTTTTTCTTGGGGGATAACTTTCCTTCAATTCACGACCAACCATCAGGTTGATCAGTTCCTGGCGGCTGGTTTCTTTCGTATTTACAGTCGTCACATAACATCCATCCCGCATCACGCTGACACGATCGGAAATCCGAAACACTTCTTCCAAACGGTGGGAGATATAGATAACCGTCACACCTTTCTGCTTCAACTGGTTAATGATCTTGAACATCATCTCTACTTCCGAAACACTTAAAGGAGCAGAAGGTTCGTCCATGATCAAGATTTTTACATTTTTTGATACAGCTTTTGCAATTTCAACGATCTGCTGATCAGCAATTGACAGATCCTGCACCAAGCTTTGCGGGTCAATGTTGACCTCAAATTGATCCAAGACTTTGGCTGCTTTCTTCTCTATTGCTTTGGCGCTAAATAGTACTGATTTTTCATTTTTTTCGCACAAATATATGTTCTCTGCAATCGATAATGCGGGAACCAGATTGAACTCTTGATAAATGACTTCAATACCAAGGCTCCTGGAAAGGGAAGGAGTGATCTTATGATAGTCCTGTCCGTTAATAGTAATTTTTCCTGAATCAATATCGATGGCCCCGGCCACCGCCTTGATCAGTGTTGATTTGCCGGCGCCATTTTCCCCCAGTAAGGCATGCACCTCACCTTCAACAAAACTCATCGATACCTTATTAAGCGCAAGTACACCCGGGTATCTTTTGGTGATATTTTCCAGGGATAAAACTACTTTGGCATCCATTCCTTTTTCACCTCTGATTTCCGTTGAAAGGGGGGGGGAGTCCCCCCCCTTTCAATAAAACTATCAGTAAAAGCCACTGTAATGCTATTTCAGCGTACTGAAATCGCAGTGAATCGGTTCCAATACATCATTGATGATGTTTGGATATTCCACACCCTGTAACATCTTCTTGATCTGTTCGTACGTGGCTACATCAAGAGACATTCCGCCAATGGCGACAAAACCTTTATAGGGATCCGCACAACTGGTGACGGTTGGGATCATGGAAGGATCCATATCGCCAGCAAAGACGCCGTATTGGGCGATATCGACATTAGGCAGTGCCTTGATGGCATTGGCAATCCCCTGGGCATGGGCGGTGGATTGAGCAATGAACACTTTGACGTTTGGATGAGCCGTTAAGGCGTTCTCTGCGGCAGCCTGACCGACAGGAATACTATCACCTGAAACATCCATGTCCTGAACAAGATTTACCTTGGGGCAGATGTCGGTGATGGTGAGATACCCTCTGTGGCGCTCGTACATTCCAACGTTGGAACTTGCACCACCAACGATCACCGTCTCAACACTATTATCAGCAGCATCCGGGTAAACGGCTTCGATAAAATCGCATGCCATCTTGGCAACTTTTTGACCATCTTCGTATTGGCTGGTGTGCATGATGGCATCGAATGGCTCAAGTTTGGCGGGTGGTACACCCATTACCAGGATACCGGCGGCTTTGGCTTCTTCAATTGCGGGAACCAATTGATCGATCTCTCCGGCTGCCATAACATACAGGAAATCGACTTCCATCGAAATACAGTTCTCGATCTGGTCGAATTGCGCGTTCAATCCACCTTCATCAGCTCCATAAACGAATACTTCCACGCCATCCGCCGCGGCTTGTTCTGTTACCGACGTTGCGACACCATTCAAGAAAGGATTCGCAAGAGACGGGATGATATAGCAGACTGTTTTGCCGCTAATATCAAAAGGCGATCCTGGTTGTGCAGGCACCATCGACACAATGGTGTCTTCAGCTGGGGCTTCTGCGGTCGGTACCTCTGTTGCCTTGGGAGCGCAGGCTGTCAGGATGGTGCTGGCAATCAAGAGGATTGCCAAAAGGCTATACAGTTTCTTACTCATTTTCTTCTCCTATTGGTCTTATGGCATGTGGCGATGACTCGCCACATGCCAGGGGGAATAACGTTCTAATTGTATTCCTTCATACCCGACTACGGGATCGGGTAAACGAGGTCAGCAGTCTTCTGGTCGAGCGGCCAGACCAGCTGCATTTGGCCGTTCTGCCACTGAACAAGTGGATTGAGCACATTGCCGGTACCATCACCATTGAAGGTCACCTGACCGATAACGGTCATCATGTCGGTATCGGCAATCGCATCGCGGATCGCATCGCGGTCCAGCGTGCCGGCTTGCTCGATGGCTGCAGCCAGGATCTGTACACAGGCATAAGCAGGCCCAACGAGAATGTCAGAGGCTCGACCAAAATCGGTCTGGTGCTTGGCATTGAGTTCAGCCACGCCCGGGAAGTTCTCGCCAGAATGCCAGCCGGCAAACATGGTGACAAAATCGCCAGCCGCACCGGTCGCTTCGCCCCAGGTGGCAGCATCAGGAGCCCGGACCAGCATGGTGAACTTGGGCTTCCAGCCGAGTTCAGCCATCTGCTTGACGATGGCGATCCCATCCGGTGTGGAGGGCATGCCGAGCAGGATCTCTGCTCCAGCATTTTGGGCGTCCAGGATCAGGGTCGAGAAATCGGTGGTGCCGGGAGCATATTCCGCATAGTACACGACCTCAAAGCCGGCCGGCTTGGCATCCGCCTTGAACAGCCCACCCAATTCGTTGCCCCAGTCGGTCTTCTCCTGGAAGATGGCGATCTTGGTTGCCTTCTGGTCGGCCGGGATCAGTTCGTTGAGGGCAATGTAGACATCCCGCGCCTGGTCAGGCGATTTTGGGAATGGTGAGAACAGGTATTTGTAGCCGCGCTGATGGATATTCCACCAGGCAAATGAGACGCCCAGGTAAGGGACCTTGTTCTTTTCAGCGATGGCCGTGGTGGCCGCGTGCATACCGCTGGCTGCACCGCCCAGGTAGGCAACCACTTCCTGTTCGGAGAATACCAACTCCAGGTTGCTGACTGCCTTGGTGGGATCCGATTCATCGTCATAGGCGGTCAAACGCAGGGGGATCTTGGTGCCGTACTCGGCAACATAGATACCACCACCCGCATTGATATCGGCAATGGCGTAGTCATAGCCCACCTTGACCTGGTTGCCAAGCGATCCAAACTTGCCTGTGAGCGGGATCGAGGCGCCGATCTCAATGAATTCCGGAGCAGGTGGATAGGTCACTTCTGTCGGCCCTGGATCCACCGGAGGCTCCGTCTCAACCGGTGCTTGCGTTGGGGTTGGTGCAGGCGTGCAGTTGACCAGCAGGAGGCTGACCAAGAGCACTGTTACGACGATCGATAATCTGGTTTTCATCCTTCCTTCTCCTTTTCATTTTCTTGTTCGGTTAGGCAACTCGGGTGCGAATAACTTGTGTTGATCAGGTCAATATTGTCTCCTTTCCTTGGTCGTTGCCAATGCTCACACTTCTGAGCGGTTTACTTTTCCCGGTTTTTTGCGCTGCGTGATCAATGTTCTTACTTTTTTCCAAACCTCAACCAGGCCACCGGGGAGGAAAAGAACGATCAGGATGAACAGGGTGCCAAAAATGATCAGGTGATACTCCCCCACGTTCCACACCAATAATTGTTTGAGCAGCACAAAGAACACGGAACCGATGATCGGGCCGATGATCGTTCCAGTGCCGCCAATATAGGCCATCATCATCGGGTCAAAGGTCCACTCCGGGCTGAACGGCATATTAAGATAGTAACTGACGTGGTAGTAGGCAAAGGCACCGCCCACCAGCCCGGCAAAGAAGGCACTGATCCCCAGCGCCAGGAGCTTGTGCTTGAGCGCGCTGATCCCCAGGGACTCGGCCGCGTCTTCTCCTTCACGCACAGCCATCATGCCCAGCCCCCACCTGGAATTGACCAGGAGATAGGAGCAGGCGATCGTCACCACCGCCAGGCCCAGGAAGAGATAGTAGCGCGGGATCAGGTTGTAGGAGGCCAGGGCGGGGTTATAGGACATTTCCGGCCAGATATTGCTGGCCGTCAGGTTGAGGATCTGGGCCAGCGCCAGGGTGCCGATGGCAAAGTACACCCCGCGCAGTTTGAAAGCCGGTGCACCGATCAACAGCGCCAGGGCGACTGCAACCAATCCGCCGGCAAGGAAACTCAGCACGAAAGGCGCTCCCTGGATCCACAACAGCCGGGTGGTCAGCGAGCCGATGCCAAAGAAAGCCGCGTGTCCCAGGTTGGTTTGACCGGTATACCCACCCAGGATGTTCCAGCTGGAGGCCAGGGTCATATAAAGAAGCACCAGGATCACCAGGTTGATGGTGCTGTCCTTTTTGATGACCACCGGCGCCAGAGCAAGTCCGATCACGGCAAGGATGGAAACGATCAGGGCGATCCATTTTTTATTCATGCTACGCCTCTTTCGCCCCGAATAGGCCCTGAGGCCTGAAGATCAAAACCAGCAGGAACAGGACCAGGCCTGCCACCTCACGGTAATTGCTGCTGATAAAGAAAGATGTGGCCGATTCGGTCAATCCCAGGATGAGTCCGCCGACCAGGGCACCGGGAATGTTTCCCAGCCCTCCCAGGACCATGACGATCAGCGCCTTCATGGTCCATCCCAATCCCATGGCGGGCTGAATGGAATAGTTCACGGTCACCAGGATCCCGGCCACGCCTGCCAGGGCTGCCCCCAGGGCAAACGAAAGCAGGTAAACCTTGTGGATATCAATGCCCATGAGCGAGGCGGCTTCCCAGTTCTGTGTCGTTGCCCGGATGGCTTTGCCGGTGTACGTCTTGCGCAGGAAGAGCTGCAGTGCGATCAGGAAGACCACTGCAACCACCAGGCTGGCCACCCGCATGATCGGAAAACGCACTTCAAGGATCGTAAAGGCGACACTGGCATACGACGTGGTGATGCCGCGCTCATCGGCAGTCCACATGCGCAGGGCCAGGTTCTGCAAGATCACCGAGAGACCGAATGCCACCAATAACGTGTTCTTGATCTTTGATTCCTCCGGGAGTTTCACCGTCCGGGAGAAGACCAGTTTGTAGAGCAGCGCACCGATCAGGAAGAGGAACATGGCGCTGATCGGAATGGATACGAACGGATCCACACCCAGCAGGGTGAATGCCCAGAAGCAGGCATAGCCTCCGAACATGACCAGCTCTCCGTGGGCAACATTAAGGAACTTGGTGACCCCGAAGATCAGGGATAGTCCCAACGCCACCAGCCCGTACAGTGCCCCCACCAGCAGTCCAAAGACCAGATTTTGACCAAGGGATTGAAGCATGGCAACCTCGTTGTCCTGTTCTCTCGATCTACCCCAAATAGGCACTGCGAACGGATTCAAAGGAAAGCAGGTCCTTGCCTTTGCCTTCGCCCACGATGCGCCCGTTTTCCAGCAAGTAAGCACGGTCTGCAAGCTCAAGGGAGGCCTGGACGTTCTGCTCCACCAGCAGGACGGTGACACCCTGCTGGTTGATCTTTTTGATCATCTCGAACATATGCTCAACCAGGATGGGCGCCAGGCCAAATGAAGGCTCATCCAGCATCAGGAGCCTTGGATTGGACATCAGCGCCCTGCCGATGGCCAGCATCTGGCGTTCCCCACCGCTCAATGTGCCCGCCTGCTGGTTCTTGCGCTCCGCCAGGCGCGGGAACATTGCATAGACCCGTTCCAACCCCTCTGCCCTTTCCTGCCTGGCACGGCGCACGAATGCACCCAGTTCCAGGTTCTCCAGGACGCTCATCCCGGTAAAGATCTTGCCGCTCTCCGGGACCTGCGAGATGCCCAGTTCAACGATCCTGTGGGGGGGTGTTTTTTCCAGGCGTTGGTCCAGGAAACGAATACTTCCGCAAGCCGAGGGCAGCAGGCCGCTGATGATGCGCAGCGTGGTCGTTTTCCCCGCCCCGTTGGGACCCACCAGGGCAACGATCTCGCCTTCATTGACGACCATCGAAATGCCCCATAGGGCCTGCAGTTCCTTGTAGAAAACGTCGACCTTCTCAAGACGTAGCATGGGATTTTCCTAAGTAAACATCAATGACGGTTGGGTCGTGGACGATATCCTGGGGCAATCCTTCAGCGATCTTTTCACCCATGTTCAGCACCATGATGCGGTCGGAGATACAGGTGACCGCCTTGACGATGTGTTCAACCATGATGATCGTGACCTTGGAATCCCGGATGCGCGTGATCAGTTTGCAGGCTTCATCCGCCTCTGCCAGGTTCAAGCCAGCCATCAGTTCGTCCAGCAGGAGCAGGTTGGGTCGGGTCGCCAGCGCCCTGGCCAGTTCCAACCGCTTGCGCTCCATGACGGTCAGGTCCTTGACCAGCGTTCCTGCTTTGGGCAGCAGGCCGACCATCTCCAGGATCACGCTGCCCTCTTTTTCGGCTTCCTTCAGGTTGCGGCTTGGATCCTGCCCGTACACCCTGCCTACGACCACGTTCTGCAGGGCGGTGAAATCCAGGAAAGGTTTACAGAGTTGGAAGGTCCTGGCGATCCCCTTGCGGTTGACTTTATGGCGTGCCAGCCCGGTAATATCCTCGCCGCGGTAGGTGATCTGGCCCTCGTTCGGCTTCAGGAAACCGGTCAGCAGATTCATGAACGTGGTCTTCCCTGAGCCATTGGGACCGATGATCCCAACGATCTCACCTTCATCGATATGGAAGTCGAGGCGATTAATGGCCTTCAAGCCTCCAAATGACTTGCACAGGTTCTCGACGGTTAGCAGACTCATAGCGCTCCTACAAAGAAGTGTTAAGTTCTGTTGCCTTTTCGAACATCCATTTTTTTACTCAGCCGCCGGAAACGTAAGGAAAGAAACACAGCCGGCAACCAGGGGGCAGGAGGTCTTCCAGTTCGCTCTGCACGCCATTGATCGTGATCAAACCGATCTCCTCCAGATCCAGTCCCATCAAGGCGGCAGCCTCCTGGACCGTCATCCCTGCGACCTGGTCAAGAACCTGGCGCCGGGGTGAACGAGGGGCAAGCTGTCCATTGAGTTCCACCGAGAGGGTCAAGGCTCACCTACAAGTTTTCAAAAACAGTATCCAGATCTGAATCGGGCACATCAAAGACGGCGTTATGCGGCGGCAGAGGTTCTTCGCGCATGAATTCCGGGATGCGGTAGTCACTGGCGGTGAGCCCGGCACGCCGGTTGAACTCCAACTCGGTGCGCAGCACTTCGCGGTTAAAGCGGTTGTAATCATCCACCGTCCATCCCCAGCCATAGCGGCCATTGACCATGTCCACCATGAGCTGCGGGTCGGCAATGATGGGCGGGCGGGCGAACAGGCACAGCCCGGTGCTATCCAGCATGGCGGCGATGATCTGCAACTTCAATGAGAGTTCCTTCTGCCCCTGCACGCCCAGAGGATTGACTTCCTTGCGGGCGCCAAAGGCATTGCCGGCGGTGTGGTCGGCGCCTTGCGGGGAGGTGGCATACGTGACGCCGTTCCCCTTCAGGCTGCGCGGGTCGTACCCCGGCATGCCCTGTCCCACCGCAGCAGGCACGCGGCGCACCCCCAGCACACGCCCGGTGGCGACCGCGCCGCTGCCGATCAAGCGCCCAAGGACCGTTCCTTCGCCCACCTGCGCCAGCAGCGCACGGATGGACTCGTACTCACCAAATTTTGCCAACCCGGCCTCGATGGCCACCCCCAGTGCGGCACCCGTCTCGATGGTATCCAGACCAAAGTCATTGCACATACGGTTAAGCCTGGCAACCTCATCCAGGCTGCCCAGCCCAAGGTTGGATCCCAGCAGGGCAATGGTCTCAAACTGAAGCGTCCCAACGATGGGAGCCTTGTGCTCATCCACGTATACATTGCGGCAGGCGATCACACAGCCTGGCATGCAGCGCGTGCCCACTTCACCGCCGCGCGCCAGGGTGACCTCGCGCAAGGTTTCGCCGCGGATCGTTTCCATGCCTTCAAAACTGCCAGCACTGAAATTGCGTGTGGGCAGGGAACCCATTTCATTGACTGCCGCCACGATCGAGGCGGTTCCGTACAAGTGCTGGCTTCCATTCCTGCCCAACTTGGGATCATTGATCAGTTTCTGGGCGAAATTCCGTGCCGCGCTGCGCAGCAGTTCAGCATCCGCCATCTCTGGCAACTTCGCCGCCGGCTTGTCGATGACCACCGCTTTCAGACCCTTGCTGCCCATCACCGCACCCAGGCCGCCGCGGGCTGCGTGGTTGCTGCGCTGCCCTCCCTCGCCAGTGACACAGATCCCGGCGCCACCCATCAGCCATTCCCCGCCCTGTCCGATGGAGATCACGGAACTGTCAGCACCAAAACGCTCCTGCAGGCGATCAGAGGTGGCGTAGGTCCCCAGACCGCATACCTCGCCTGCCGGGAGCAGTACCGCCGATTCATCATGGATGTGCAGGATGAACAAGTCCCCTTTTGCGGCCTGGCCTTCAACGACCACTGCTTTGATATCCAGTTTTCCCAGTGCATCGCCAGCCGTTCCGCCGGCATTGGCTTCCTTGGCACCGCGCGTCAGGGGGCTCTTGCCGCCGACGGATAAACGCCCACAGGTGGTGACATTCACCCCGCCCAGCAAGCCGGGCGCAAAAATGAGTTTATTATGTGGACCCAGTGCATCACAGGCGGGAGGCACTTCCTCGAGCAACAGGCGGGCGATCAAAGCCCGGCCACCCAGCCGCTCATACACCGCCGGGACAGGCTCCCAGCGTACCTGAAGTTGGTTCATATCCACACGAAGGATTTTCATTTCCTGTTTCCTTGGTCTTATAGGTAATAAAATTAATCAAACTCATCGCAGGGAAACCATGGGCACTCTATGGTCAGAGTGCCCATGGTTAAGCGAGACTATCGATCTACGGGGGATAGGCGATCGTATAGATGGACTTGCCGCCGTTCAGAGGTCCCTTGATGTATTCCTCGACCTCTTCCTGGCTGCGCATGGTGACCCGATCCACCGGAGGCAGGACGCCCGCCGGGAACCTGGTCATAATGTCGCCGATCAATTTACACATGTAGTCCATCAGCGCGTTCAGGCCGGCCATGGCTTTGTCTGCCGAGGCTTTGGTGGGAGAACCGATGACCCCTTCCGGGTAATCCTTGACCTCAATGCCGGCCAAGCCGACATGCTCATGGCCCTTGATCGGGGCGTGGTAAACGTCCCCGCCCTTGTCCGTATGACCGGGGGGCAGGAATCCCGCCGGCTTGTTGTCGACGAACAACTTCGGGTCCATGAACTCCGGGAACAAAGCCAGCGAATACGAGGCCTCCGCTTCATCCGCGTGAGCGAAGGGCGTGTCGAAAGGACCGCCGTGAGCCTTATCCTTCATGTGATCATGGATCACCGTCCAGGTGTGGAGCGTGATCAACACTGCCGGGAGCTGGTATTTCTTCTGCCATTGCTGGATCGCCAAAGGCAGGACCTCTTCCTGTCCATGACCGTTGACGAAGATCTGCTTGCGGAAACCCATGTTCCAGAGACCGGTGATGATGGCTCTCATATTCGCCAGCAGGACCTCCTCGGGAATCACGATGGTCCCGGGCATGCCCAGGTGGTTGTGGGGGTGTGAGCCATACCAGACCGGCTGGGCGATGGTGCAGCCCATCTTCATGGCGACCTGCTCGACCGCACGCGTCACCAGGTACGTATCCTCGCCCAGCGGTTGGCCAGCTCCATGGCACTCCGTGCTGCCCATGGGAATGATGATCAGGTCATTGGTTTTGAGTCGCTCATTGACCTGGGTCATGTTCATGGTCTGGAGATAAAGCTGGTTCGGGCTCTCCATATGACCGCCTTTTGGCGGCAGTTCCCAATTACCCATGGCGCACTCCTTTCCAAAACAACCAAGACGTCAGGCTCTACAGGTTTTCTAAAAACCTGTAGAGCCTGGATGATCAATACTAGATCGCCGGGATGCGCAGGTCGCTGGCACCCTTGGGGGATTGCTTGAGCTCGGGGTAGTACTTGTTGATCATCTCGACGATGATCGTGGCCTGGTCAGCCATCTTCTTGCCTTCAGCAGCAGAGGTCATTTCGCCGTGCCCCCCGATGACCGAGTTGCCGGTCTTGCAATGCACCGGGGAGGCCACGCGCACGATCTCAGGAGCTTCGTAGGCGCGGATGAAACCACCGGAACCGGGGGGGTTGTCCGTGTGGACATCCAGCGGGGTGGTCACCGCCTGGCGCAGGGCGGCGATCATCGGGATCTGCAGGTCGCGCACCGGGTTGATGCTGTCAGCCCCCAGGCTCTCGAGCAGTTTGAAGGAGCACGGGTTGCACTGGCCGAGGTGAGCGGAGGTCTTGAAGATGATCTCCTTGGGCAAGGCACCGTCCTTGCGCATCTGGCCGACAAGCCAGAGCATGCCTTCGTCATAGATGAGAAAACCACGCACGCCCAGGTCGTAGCCGCGCTTGATGTCTTCCACACCGCGCAGCACCTGCTCCATGCCGCGCAGGCGATAACCGATGCGGGCACCCTGCGCAGAAAGGACCGTGGCACCGGTATCATAGGTGGCACGCGGGCCGGTGGACATCAGCAGTTCCGTTCCATAATCATGGCACAGACGGCAGTATTCCTTGATCTCTGCGGCAGTGTGCCGGAACATACCGTAGGTTTCGGTGATGCGGTTGATGGTAATGCCGTTCTTGGTGGCTGTTTCCAGCAGGGTGGCAACCGTCTCGGCTGAGTTCACGGTCGGATTCTCAATGCGGAAGGCTCCGCCATCCGGGAAACGCTGCGCGGAGCTGGGCATGTCAAATGCATCGCCCTGCGGCATTCCGATCTTCTTCAAATATGCACGAGTTTCTTCAAACATGGTGGTTCTCCTTGTATGGAAAAATTTGATTATGCCCGGTGGGCAGGAAGCGGCGGGCAGTATACCCAAACGATGCGCAGTGGTTCATCGCCAATGTTCTCCACGCGGTGTTTCTTTCCCAGCGGGGAATAGAACGCCGTTTCGGGACCGATCTCCCACTCCCCTTCCCCCTCGATGACGATCCTGGCACGACCACTGATGAGGAACAAGACTTCTTCCGATTCATCATGAACATGATCGGGGATCATGCTCCCCACCTCGGTGATATTCATGCCCATCGAAAGGTTCTTGACCCCGCCGAACTTGGGAGCCAGGAGGAGTTTCGAAACGCGCGGGGGGGTTCGGAATTCACCTTCAACATCTGCAGCTTTTACGAACGGTAGTTTTTTCACTGGGATCACCTCTGAGTTGAATTCTTTGATTGCATGGTTTTTTCTCGCGGAACCATCACGGAGAGGGCCGTCATGCCCACTTCGCGCTTGATGGTCTCATTTACGGATTGGATGGCGCGGCCCAACTCCAGCATGCGCTCCTGGGATAAGCGGAAGGAAGGTCCTGCGATTGCGATCGCCAGGAGGGGAACTCCGTCTGCCCCCAGGATGGGGGCGGAGACGGCATTAATGTCTCGCTCGTATTCTTGTTTGGATATTGCAAACCCCCGCTTGCGTGTTTCTTTCAGTTCCTTGTAAAACTCGGCTGGTTTTATGTGTGTGTTCTCGGTATAGCGGGTAAGGCCATTGCTCAGGATCAGCTGCACCTGCTCGTCCGGGAGATAGGCGAGGAAGGCTTTCCCGGTGGCAGTGCAGTATGCGGGTAAACGCTGGCCGATGGCCGCGGCGATCTTGACCCGTTGATGGCTCTCGACCACCTGGAGGTAAATGACATGATCGCCATCCATCACCGCCAGGTCCACGGTCTCTTCGAATTCTTCAGCCAGACGGGTCAGATAGGGTAGCGCCCATTGTTGTTTCACATCCCCCATCACCTGGGAAGCCATTTCCAGGAACCGAAAACCCAGGTGATATTTCCCCGTGGCCGCGGTGCGGATCAGGAACCGCTTGCTCTCCAGCGTCGCCAGCAGCCGGTGGACAGTACTCTTGGACATCCCAACTTCTTCGGCGATCTCAGTCAGCGACAGCACGGGTTTCTCCTGGGTGAAGATCAAGAGGATCTCAAGCGCTCGATCTACCGCACGTACCGATTCAGACAAGGCGAAGTCTCCGCAAGCAGGAAATGGATATCAGCGGTGTTTCATTGTATGAGACGCTGTTTCACAAAAAAAGTATAGCATATGTTCCGCCTGATGTCAACTATTTCCATTCTACGGAACCATCAACGCGTCATATTCGTGCCATGGAATCCGGATTATTTTTGTAACTTGACATGCAGAAAATATAATGATATTCTATCGTGCAAAACTAATTTTCACCTGATGAAATTCATTGAAGCGCAGAAATCCAATTTGTGTGGCAAAATATGAGCATGTCCAATTCCTTCCGCATCCCTTATAGCCAAACTTCCCTTTCCTTCAGCATTCCTGCCAGCATGAGCGTGGATGTTGCCGTATCCCGGGCAGTGGAACCGGTGACAGATGTTTCTGCCGCCATCCTGAAAGCCCTGGCTCACCCGGTCGGCTCCCCTGCGCTCCATCAAATGGCTGGTCCTGGCAAGCGGGCCTGCATTGTCTTCACCGATATCACGCGTGCCAGCCCCGATCACCTGTTGGTTCCCGCCCTGCTTGCCGAACTGGAAACCGCCGGGGTGCGCGACGAAGATATCACCCTGCTGTGCGGTATCGGCATGCACCGCCCCTCAACCCGGGAGGAGAAGGTCATCAAGCTGGGAGCTGCCGTGGTCGAGCGTTACCGGGTCATCGATAACGAACCACAGAACCCGGCGGCTCTCATCGACCTGGGCGTCACACCCGGCGGGGTGCCGGTGCTGCTGCACCGTGCGGTCGTCGAGACTGACCTGCTCATCGCCACGGGTATCGTCGAACCCCACCAGTACGCCGGCTACTCCGGGGGACGCAAGACGGTGGCAGTCGGTGCCGCCGGGGAGGCCCTGATTGCCCATACCCACGGCCCGGCCTTCGTCGACCATCCCGGGACACGGCTGGGGCGCATCGAAGGCAATCCCTTCCATGAAGCAGTGAGCGAGGCAGCCCGCCGCGCCGGGCTGCGCTTCATCCTGAACGTGGTGCTCGATGATGACAAGCGTGTCCTGCGCGTGGCTGCCGGTGATCCGGAACTGGCTTTCCAGGAACTGGTCGGCTTTGCGCGTTCGGTCTATGAAGTCCCGATCGCTCACCAGTACGATATTGCCATCGGCGGGGTGGGTTTCCCCAAGGACTGCAACCTGTACCAGGCCAGCCGCGCCCCTTCGTATCTTTTTTTTGCCCCCATTTCGGTGATACGCCCGGGAGGATATTTCATCATCCCGGCCCGCTGTGAGGAGGGCGCCGGATCCGGGGTGGGCGAACAGCGCTTCCTGGCTGCCATGCGTGACTCTCCAAATGTGCAGTTCATCCTGGAAGATGCCCGCAAGAACGGCTATCCCCCGGGCCAGCAACGCGCCTTCGTCATGGCGAAGGTCCTGGAAGAGACCAGGGTGATCATTGTCGCGAGCGAATGCCCGGACCTGGTGACGGCCTGCAAAATGATCCCGGCTGCGACGATGGAAGATGCCTTGACACTCGCCGCCCAGGACCTGGGACAGACCTGCCGTGTGCTGGTTGTCCCGCACGCCATGCTCACCCTGCCTGTCATCCCGGAAACACCCGGAAGATCGTAAAGCCGATGAAAGCATTGCAAGTCACCCGGCCGCGCACGTTCGAATTGGTGCAGGTTCCCAGCCCAGTAATTGAACAGGGCCGCGCGGACCACCTCCTGGTCCGACCTGAGTGGCTTTCGCTGTGCGGCAGCGACATCCCTTTCTTCACCGGGGGCAAACGCTTCAAGCACTATCCCCTGCCCGCGGGCGCGCCGATCCATGAGTGTGTCGGCCGGGTTGTCAGCAGTACTTCCGCCCAATTCCACCCCGGTGACCGGGTGGTCTCCATCCCCGAAGCAGACCTGGGCCTGGCTGAGTATTTTGTGGCACAGGCTGCCAAGTCCGTGAAACTGCCCGAGGAATTGAACGATGAGGGAACGAGCTGCCTGATCCAGCCGCTCTCGACCGTGCTCAATGGTGTTGACAGGCTGGGAGACCTGCAGGGGAAGTCGATCGCCGTAATCGGGCTGGGATCGATCGGCCTGTTCTTTTGCTGGCTGCTGGGTCAGCGCGGCGCGGCTTCCATCGTGGGGATTGACCCGTCCGCCGAGCGCTGCCGTGTTGCCGAGGAATTCGGCGCGGCGCGCACGTACTCACAGCGCAGCATCGAATTATTGCACGCCGTGCGGCAGGGCAGCATGGAATGGGAACAGCCTGACATCTGCATTGAAGCAGTCGGGCACCAGATGGAAACGCTCAATGATTGCCTGGAACTGGTCCGCAAGCGCGGCACGGTGCTTGCCTTTGGCGTTCCCGACCAACCCGTGTACGCCATCGAATATGAAACCTTCTTTCGCAAGAACGCACACCTGGTAGCCGTGGTCACACCTGATTGGCGTGAATACCTGGTCAAAGCTCGCGACCTCTTCCTGGCAAACCAGGAAACACTTAAGCGATTCGTGACGCACCGCCTGCCCATCCAGGAAGCGGCCAGGGTCTTCACGCTGTATGAACGCCACGCGGATGGTATCATCAAGGCCTTGCTGGACACTGCTTACTGGTAAAGTGAAAAAATGACCACTCTGGATTCCCTGGAAAAACCTGCCGAAAACGAATACCTTAACTGCATCCGCTGTGGATTGTGCCTGTCGGTCTGCCCCACCTATCGCGAGTACCTGAAAGAGACCGCATCACCACGCGGCCGGGTAGCCCTGGTCCGCAAAGGGCTGGAAGGGAAGCTCGAACTCAGCCCCAACCTGATCGAGCAGATGTACGGGTGCTTTGCCTGCATGGCGTGCAATGACCTGTGCCCGGTGGGCATCAAGCCGGCTGACCTGACCCTGGCGATGCGTGACATTCAGGAGCAGATCCAGCCCGCCGGTTGGAAACAAACCCTCTTTGCTGGGCTGCTCCCCCATCCCAAGCGGATGGAAAATGCGACCCTGCCCCTGCGTCTGTACGAACGCAGCGGGTTGCGCCGCCTGGTCTACGCCCTGGGGTTGCGGCGCCTGCTGCCTGCCAAACTGCGCGACATGGAAGCCATGCTGCCGCACATCCCGCAGCGTCCCCTGCGCCGCGTGCTCCCGGAGATCACTCCGGCACGCGGCGAGGAGAAATACCGCCTCGGTTTCTTCCTTGGCTGCGCGCAGAGCCTCCTGTTCGCCGAGGAAAGTGCCGCCACCGTACGCGTGCTCGCCCGCAATGGTTGTACCGTGGTGACCCCAAAACAAGTGGAATGCTGCGGCATGCCGGCCCGCGGCTACGGGCGCATTGACCTGGTCCGGGCACAGGCAAAACACAATATCGCCGAGTTCGAGATGGCAGGTGTTGAAACCATCATTACCGACTGCGCCACCTGCGGTTCCACGCTGAAGGAGTACGGAGAATTGCTGAAGGATGAAGCCGGCTGGGCCGAGCGGGCAGCGGCATTCAGCACCCGGGTGCGGGATGTGAGCGAGTTCCTGGCTGAGATCCCGCTGCAAAAGCCTGCAGGGCGCGTGGAGGCGCGCGTTACCTACCACGATCCCTGCCACCTTCGGCGGGGGCAAAAGGTCTGGCAACAACCGCGCGACCTGTTGAAACTCATCGATGGGCTGGACTATGTTGAGCTGCCCGAAGCAGACTGGTGCTGCGGATCGGCAGGCAGCCAGCTGATCACCCATTATGAAACCTCCCTGAAAGTGATGGACCGCAAACTGGAGAACCTGGCCAGCACCGGCGCGCAAGTGGTTGCCTCGGGCTGTCCCGGCTGCCAGATGCAGTTGAACACAGCCATCCGGCGGGGCGGGCTCAAGATGCGGGTTGTCCACCCGGTGACACTTCTGGATGAAGCCTATGAGGCGGAAAATGGATAAACAACACCTGGAAATATTGGCAAAAATCGTGGGCAGGGAGAATGTCCTCTGCACAGCGGAAGACCTGGCAGTGTATGGCTATGATGGCACGTTTGCCGAAGGAAACCCGGACGTGGTCGTGCTCCCGGCGACGACCGAACAGGTCAGCCAGGTGATCCGCATGGCAGCCGGGAAGCGCACCCCGGTCGTGGCGCGCGGCATGGGCTCCGGGCTCGCCGCAGGGTCCGTTCCACTGCAAACCGGCGGGATCGTCCTGTGCCTGGCACGCATGAACCACATCCTGGAGATCGACACCGAGAATGCCACCGTGCGGGCCGAGGCAGGTGTTGTCACCGCTGACCTCCAAGCCGAAGTGGAAAAAAACAACCTGTTCTACCCTCCCGATCCTTCGAGCATAAAGCATTCAACCATTGGCGGCAACGTGGCCTGCAACGCAGGCGGACCGCGCTGCCTGAAATACGGCGTGACCGGCGACTACGTCCTCGGGCTGACGGTGGTGCTGGCCGATGGGCGCATCCTGAAGACCGGGCAGAAGACGATCAAGGACGTCACCGGGTACGACTTGAACGGCCTGTTCACCGGGTCCGAGGGGACACTGGGCATCGTGACCGAAGTCCTCCTGCGCCTGGTGGCCAAGCCGAAGCATGCCCGGACGGCGCTGGCCGAGTTCGACTCGCTCATGGATGCCTCGCGCGCCGTGACCGCGATCCTGCAGGCCGGGATCGTTCCGGCTTCCCTGGAACTGATGGACCAGACCGCCATCCTGTGCATTGAAGAAGCCATGCACCTGGGCCTGCAGACCGATGTGGAGGCCTCCCTGATCATCGAGACCGACGGCGTGGATCCAGAAGCCATCACCCGCCAGGCAGAGCAGGCCGCCCGCATTTGCCGGGAAAATGGTGCCCGGGTGGTGAAGATGGCACAAAACGAGACGGAGCGGAACAATCTCTGGAAGGCCCGCCGCTCGATCTCACCTGCGCTGGCACGCAAGGCACCCAACAAGCTCGGCGAAGATATCACCGTGCCGCGCAGCGCCATCCCCGAGGTGGTTGCCCGCCTACGACAGATCAGTGCCAACTATGGTCTACCGATCGCCATCTTCGGGCACGCCGGGGACGGAAATTTGCACCCGAACATCCTCTTTGATAAACGCCAGCCGGAGCAGTGGCAGAAGGTGGAACAGATGGTTGGGGAGGTCTTTGCGGCTGCACTCGCCGTGGGCGGAACACTCTCCGGTGAACACGGTGTGGGCGTGCTCAAGCGCCCGTACCTGGAACGCGCCCTCGGCCCCATCTCGATCGATGTCCAGCGTTCCATCAAGCATGCCCTTGATCCCCTGAATATCCTGAACCCCGGGAAAATGTTCCCGGAGTGAACTTTTCTCTGGAGGCTGATATGTCAGAACAAAGTATCCATGTGCCGGTACAAAAATTGGTCGATTTCATGATCGCTGCCCTGGTCAAAATGGGCGTCCCCCAGGACGATGCCAGGATCATTACCGACGTGCTGATCACCGCCGACCTGTGGGGCGTCCGCTCCCACGGCGTAGCCCACCTGAAGATGTATCACGAGCGCATGAAATCCGGACTGCAGCTACCGGTCACCAACTGGCAGGTGGTCAAGGACACCCCCACCACCGCGGTCATCGACGGCGGGAACGGGATGGGCATGGTGGTGGGATACAACGCCATGCAGCTGGCCATCGAGAAAGCGCGTACCTTCGGGCTGGGCGCAGTGGCGGTTCGTAATTCCAGCCACTATGGTGTCGCCGGGTACTATCCACTGATGGCGGTCAAGGCGGGATTGGTGGGGTTGAGCGTGACCAACGCCCACCCGTCCACCGCACCGACGCACGGGACGGAACCGATGCTGGGCACCAACCCGATCGCGATGGCAGCCCCGACCGATGAGGAATTCCCCTACATGTTCGATGCGGCCACTTCTGTTGTCCCGCGTGGCAAGATCGAGGTGGCCGCCCGGGCGGGAAAGTCCATCCCGGAAGGCTGGGTGGTCAACAAGGATGGGGTTTCGGTCACCGATAGCAGCACGATGATCGCAGAGATGAACCAGGGCAACGTCGCCCTGCTCCCCGTGGGCGGAATCGACGAGTTGATGGGCGGGCATAAAGGCTATGGGCTGGCGACCATGGTGGAGATCTTTTCGGCTGCCTTCCAGAACGGCGCCTACCTGTCGATGCTGCACGATACCGACCATGCCGGCAACCCGCAGTTCCTGCGCATCGGGCACTTCTTCCTGGCGATCAACATCGAGAATTTCATCCCCCTGGAAGATTTCAAAAAAATCACCGGGAACATGATGCGGGAACTGCGCGCCTCGCGCCAAGGTTCAGCGCAGGGGCGTATTTATAGCGCCGGGGAAAAAGAGCACTACCACTCGGCAAAGGTGAGGGTAGAGGGCGTGGAGATACCGCCCGGTGTCCAGAAGGCTTTGTCGAGCCTGATCAAGGAGTTCGATCTCGGGGGATACGACCTGGGATTTTAGGTAGAAAAGGAGCTATATGTATTGTCTAGACAGCAAGAAGATCACGTTCATTTGTACAGTAATCACCTGCCTGGTTCTGTCCGCCTGTGGAAATAACCCTGCCAGCAGCGGAACAACAGGGCAGGCAACTGCGACCACGAATCCAGCCTCCGGCTTACCGCAACATGGATCGGGTGGCCCTGGCAATTCCGGCACCTTTGCATCCGTCGCGCCTGACTATCAAGACCTGGCCTACGCAACAATCTCCTCGGCGCAGATGCTTGACCTGTACATTCCGGATACAGGCAGTGGTCCCTTCCCGGTGGTGATCATGGTACACGGCGGCGGGTTCATGATGGGTGATAAAGCCGATGGGGCTGGCCTGGCTGGTGTCGACCAACTGCTCGCCGCAGGGTACGCCGTGGCAAGCATCAATTATCGTTTGAGCGGGGAAGCGCTATACCCTGCACAGATCCAGGATGCCAAAGCCGCTGTGCGCTTCCTGCGCGCCAATGCCGCCACATACAACCTGAACCCGGAAAGATTCGGCGCCTGGGGCGCATCGGCGGGAGGCAGCCTGGTGGCCCTGCTGGGCACCACCTGCGGTGTGACCGGGTTGGAAGGTGCAGACCTGGGAAATGAAGATCAATCCAGTTGTGTTCAGGCGGTTGTGGACTGGTTCGGTCCGATCGACTTCCTGGCCATGGATGAACAGTTCAGCGGGACATCCTGCCCGCAAACCCATAACGAGGCCAGTTCTCCTGAATCGCAACTGGTGGGAGCCGCCATCCAGACCGTCCCTGACCTGGTTGCCAGCACCAACCCGATGAACTATCTCACGGCTGATGATGCTCCCTTCCTGATCCAGCACGGGACCGCGGATTGCAATATTCCGCCCGTCCAGGGACAGAACCTGGCAGAGGCATTGAGCCAGGTCATCGGGGCCGATCAAGTAACGTATACACTGATCGAGGGCGCGGGTCACGGTGGATCACAATTCTCAACTGCGGACAACCTGGCCCTGGTAGTCGCCTTCCTCGATATGTATCTGAAATAAGCGGGGAACAACCCACTGAGATCTCCTGGTCGAACACAAAACCACACCTCCCGATGAGTTTCTTCATCGGGAGGTGTGGTTTTTACCACCCGTCTCAGGAGACCAGGGGGGTCCAACCCAGCCGGAGGGAGATATCCCTGGCGGACTCTTTGAACGCCGCGGCGATTTCCAATATCCTTTCCGGTGTCATCCGGCTTACCGGGCTGGGACCGCCAATGGCTGCAACCACCTTCCCCTGACGGTTAAAGATCGGTGCAGAGACAGCACACACCCCCACTTCGAATTCTTCATAATCAAGGGCATAGCCCTGGCGGCGAATGGTTTCCAACTGCTTGCGGAGTTCAGCGGCAGAGGTGATCGTTTTTTCAGTGTAAGCAGTCAGCGGATGGCTGAGCAGAAGCTCCAGTTCGGACGATGGGAGGTGCGCCAGGAACAACTTGCCACTGGCGGTACAATGGGCGGGCAGGCGCTGCCCAACAGCCGCGGCGATCGTCAGGGCGCGGTTTCCGCGCAGTACTTCCACGTAAAACACATTATTGGAGTCAAAAATACTGAGATCGCAGGTCTCATCCCATTCCTCCACCAGTTGTTTCATGTAGGGCAGGGCTTCCTGGCGTAAATCCATGCGCCGGACCACCTTGAGCCCCAGTTCGGTCAGGCGGATCCCAAGCCTGTATCGCTGCCCATCCTCGGCGCGTTCCAGGTAGCCGAAATTAAGCAGGGTGGTCATGATCCGATGGGTGGTAGCCTTGTGCAGGTCCACTGCCTGGGATACATCGGATACCCCGCGCTCAGGATGCTCGTCATCAAAACATTCCAAGATCTGCAGGGCACGTTCCACGGCGCGCACATTATATTCACTGAGGTCCTTCGTTGTTTTCTGTTCGTTCATATCAATGCCTGCTTTCAAGATATTCTGCCACCCATTATACATTACCGGGAGTGGGGCTCCCACTCCCGGTGTGCACATCCATTTCTTGAAACGTTCACTGCCTCAGGAACTCTTCTTTTCTGCTTCAGGCTGAACAGCCACTTCGGTCTCATCCACAAAATCGATCGCCTCGGAAGGGCAGTTGATCTTGCAGTTGCCACATTCAATGCAGATGGTCACATCGATGTGTGCCTGGGTGTCGCCTTCCGTGATCGCTCCCGTCTCGCAGCCGGAGATACACGCACCACACAGAATACAGTTTTCGTTCACCACATAAGGCATGGAACACTCCTCTCTACCGTTTAAAATGCCACTATCCCATATACATCCGCTGTGGATCGATGACCTCCCGGATCAGGCGCAATTGCTCCCCGGTTGGCGGTTCGGTGAAGGGGACTACCTGCGGAACCACCGGGGAAAAGCCCATCGTATCCAGCACGTCTTCGAGTGTGTTGCCGGGATGGATGGAGATCAGCATCATGTGCTTGGATTCGGGATGGAATCCAAAGATCGCCTTATCGGTGATCACGCGGCTGGGACCGCCGCGCAGTCCTGCCCGGGACCGGCTGTCGCCGCCGGAGATATATCCCGGGCTGGTGATAAATGAGATCGTCTCCTTGAGCTTGCGGGCTTCGTGACGCATGATAATGATGGTCCGCTGGGCACAGGAGGCGATATCGTTCGCACCACCGCTGCCGATCATGTGACGGAATTTTCCATGGGGGTCACCGACCAGGGAGGTGTTCAGGTTGCCGTACTGGTCCACTTCCAGTCCGCCCAAAAAGCCCACGTCCACCCGGCCCTTGTGCAGGACTGCCCCGAGGATATCCACGAAACTGCTGAGCACATTGGCCCGGTACCAGACACGCGGGTCGGCCAGGCCCACGCCGCAGTCCACTGGCTGCGGGTCGATCACGCCGAGCTCAAAGAGCATGGTCATGTGGGGAGCATGGGTCTGCTTGGCCAGGAAGGAAGCGACCACGGGGAGTCCAAGACCAACCGCGACCACCTGGCGGTCCTGCAACTCACGCGCACCGGCGGCGGCCATCAGTTCGGAGGGGGTGTAGTCGAAATTCATGCGGCGCCTCCTAATATCCCAATTTCGGGTCAGCCCGGAGCGTTTCCAGGTACGCTTTCCCGCCTACCCGTTCCAGGTATTCGGCATGATCCTTGACTCCCAGAACATAGCGGTCAAGGTATGCCTGGAAGTCTTCGGGGGTCCGGGTGGCTTCCACGTAGCGCTGGATCTGCCCGGCATCGTAATCGTAGGCGCGGTACACCGAGGTGGGATGGGCGGCAAAGGGCAGTTCGACCACGTGCGAGACCATCAATCCCGGGATGACCGTCCGCTCCGCATCCCTGCGGATCTCCTCCCCGGAAACGACCTGTTCAGCGATGACGATCGTGCGCTGGCTGGCGCGCACCTGCTCGGTATTGTCCCAGCGCGGCCCCAGGATCCAGGCATTGCCTTCCTCGTCCGCAGTCTGGACCTGAACCACCGCCACGTCGGGGAGCAGCGGTTTCAACACCGGCCACTCTTCCCCGGTGAACGGGTCGGTCACGGTGGCCAGGTCCGCTGCAGAGCGTTCTTTAAGTTGCGCCATCAAGTCCGAGCCGCGCAGGGAGCGGA
This sequence comes from Anaerolineales bacterium, assembly GCA_041753035.1. Classification (GTDB taxonomy): domain Bacteria; phylum Chloroflexota; class Anaerolineae; order Anaerolineales; family Villigracilaceae; genus UBA877. The sequence continues at coordinate 100,951 of JBGSVI010000074.1, forward strand.
TCGGCATGAAGGGCAATCCCAGCGAGCCGGCCAGGTAGCGGAAAGCCACGGAAAGGCTGCTGTATTCCTCGGCGAACAGGGTGCCTTTTTCAATGCCCCGGTTCACACAGGCCAGGCGTCCGAACCGGTCCAGGGAGCCTCCGCCATAGATCAGGCGGTCCACCGCACCTGCCCCCACCAGCAGATCTGCATCCATGGCCCCAACGCATTGTGAAACCGTCAGGCCTTTGATCCCCTGGCGGATGACCTCGCGGGCAAAGGCCATGGTGCAGCGCGTGATCGCAAAACCCGACAGCGCCAGGTGAGCACCGCAGGGAATGGAAGCCACTGCTTCTGTCAGAGTCGTCAGCTTGCTCATCGAGGATCCTAAGCGAGAGAGGGGTGGTGATCGAAGATCACCAGCAGCAGGTGACAGCCATCCTCCGCCACCTTGATCTCGGCCAGTTCGACCGGGCGGGCCAGTTTTTCCTCGATCGCCAGGACGATCAGGTTGGCCGGCACGCAGGTCCAGGGTTCGATCCCGTGGGCAGCCATCTTTTCCTCCACCTTGCGGTGCAGACAGCCTTCCACCCGGATGCGCAGCAGGCGGTCTTCCTGTTCATACACAACACTGCCAACAATGCCTTCGTTCTGGAGCACGTCGCGCACCGTTTTCAGGATCTCCTCCAAATCCGGGGAATGGAGCAATGGAACGACCTTCTCCGTGTAGAATTCGCGTCCAACCGTGGTCATGCGGAAGCGCGCCCCACGACCGCGTTCGTCCCAGAAAGCTTTTTCCAATTCATACACCAGGTTGTTGACGTAATCCAGCGGGATGAGCTTGGTGTTCATGCTTGCTCCTTATAGTAGGCTTCGCCCCATTTTTCCGTGAAGACCAGTTCCTGGATGGGCAAGCGGGGACGAGGACGGTGGACACGGGTTTGGTGACCGACAGAGATGACACTGATCGCCTTGTACTCTTCCGGGATGCCAAGCAAAGCCTTCATGCGTTCTTCGTCACGAATATCGATGCAAGGCGCGATCACCCAACAGGCGCCCAATCCCAGTGCCGTGACCATCAGCAAAATATTCTCGATGGCAGCCGAAGTATCGAAGGGCGTATCCCATACATCCTTCTTGCCACATACAACGATATTGACCGGTGCTTCCGCCATAAAAGCAGAAACCTGACCGGAGGTCAGTTTCTCAAAAGCAGCCTTACGCTTCGCCTCGTCCTGGAGGTTGGAGAAACGCTCCTGCATCTTCTTGGTGACGAATTCGGCGGTGAAGCGTCGACCGCTCCCTCCCCCGGCAACGGCCCCCATTTTCTTGCGCAGCGCCTCGCCCTTCACGATGATGAAACGCCACGGCTGGGCATTTTCTCCGGAAGGAGCCTGCTGGGCTGCCTCCAAGATCATGTCCAGTTCTTGCTCCGAGACTGGATCGGCGGTGAATTCGCGGACGCTGCGGCGGTCCTGGATGACCTTCAGGGTCGCTTCCGCCAGTGTATAGGTTTCTGACATCGTTCAGCCTCCTTGCCTGGTATGGTTTTGCTTGTATTGTCTGATAAAACTAAGTTTTATCTAGCAAGACAAGCCCAGTATGACATACTTTTTTATCCTTGTCAATAAATTCAATCAAACTCATCTGGGATACAATTGCAGTATGTCTGAAACAGCCTGCTCCCCCCGCAAGGATCCAGATATCCGCACCGCCACCCTGGCTGACCTGCCCGGGATCGTGTCCATCTACAACCAGGCAGTCCCCACGCATCGCTCGACAGCCAACACCAGGCCAGTCACCGTGGAGGAACGCCAGGCCTGGTTCCTGGAACACGATCCCGCCAGGCGTCCCATATTCGTTGCGGAAGTGGAGGGGCAGTTGGCGGGATGGTGCAGTCTGAGCACGTATCGGCCCGGGCGAATGGCCTTGCGCTTCACGGCAGAGATCAGTTATTACGTTGCTAATTCATTCCAGCGCAAGGGGATCGGAAGCGCTCTGGTCCGCCACGCGTTGAAGGCCTGTCCGCCTATGGCGATCAAGAATGTGGTTGCCGTGGTGATCGACCAGAATGAAGGCAGCCGGAAATTGCTGGAAAACCTGGGCTTCCACCAGTGGGGCTATCTCCCACGTGTCCTGGACTTCGACGGCGAAGAGTTTGGCGAATTCTATTATGGGATGCGGGTCAGCGAATAGCTGCCGCATTCATTATTCGCTGGTAAAATAATCCAAAAAAAATGCAGGATGTTATTCTATGAGTGAACCAATTCGTGCAGTCGATCGGGCATTGGATATTCTCCTTTGTTTCACCAGGCAAACGCCCCGCTTGAGCATGACCCAGATCGCTGACCAGGTGGGGATGAATAAAAGCACAGTGCACCGCTTGTTGGGAACCCTTGAAAAAAAGCGCTTTTTGCAGCGGGATCCAGACACAGGCGTATACCAACTCGGGATCCGCCTGCTCCAGATGGCTTATCTGACCCTGGAGCATAATGACCTGCGCCAGCAGGTCGCGCCCTTCCTCAAGAAACTTTGCGAACAGCACCTGGAAACGATCACGCTTTCGGTATTGGATGGTGCGGATGTTGTTTTCCTGGATGTGCTCGAGAGCCCGCAGCGGGTGAAACTGGCGGCCTCCACCGGTCAACGTCTCCCCGCCTATGCTACCGCAGCTGGGAAAGCGCACCTGGCTTATCTGCCGGAGGAAAGGGTCATCAAGATCCTGGAGCACGGCATGCCGCGGCTGACAACCCAGACGATCCACTCAAGCCAGGCGTTCTTCAAGGAGATGGCCCAGGTGCGCAAGCTGGGGTTTGCCATTTCCGAGCAGGAGTATGAAGAGGGGATCAATGCTGTTGCGGCTCCGATCCTGGATGCCGGGGCATTGCCGATCGCGGCCATCACGGTGACAGGCCCCGCCTACCGGCTTTTGAGGGACCGCATGCACGCGATCGGCCCGACCATTGTTGCGGTTGCCAGGGAGATCACCCAAGGGTTAGACATGCAGAAAGGCTAACAGAAACAGGATTCTTCCTCTTCCACCTTAAATATTCCCGCGACCAGTTGACAGGCGGGAATGTTTTTTATATACTTATGTAAGCGCTTACAGTAAACGCTTACATATCCCATGTCCATCCTCCTGCGCCCCACCATCGCTGATGTCGCCCGCCATGCCGGTGTGTCCACCGCCACGGTCAGCCGGGTGCTGAATGCCACCGGCCCCGTGGAAGAGGCAACCGCCAGGCGCGTGCGCGCCTCCATCGAAACCCTACACTATATCCCCCATGCCGCGGCGCGCACGCTGGCCTCCCGCCGCACGAACACGCTCGGCCTGCTGCTGCCGGAGATCGGTGGGGCTTTCTTCCAGCCCATGCTGCGCGGCGTGGAGACCGCCGCCAGCGAAGCCGGTTATGACCTGTTGATCCACACCACCCGCAACCCGGGTGCAGCCATTGCCCGCCGCCCACTGGCAGAGCATAACACGGATGGGCTGCTGGTCTTCACCGACAGCCTGGACGCGCGCGAGCTCACCCGCCTGTTCAGGAGCGGTTTTCCCGTGGTGCTCCTGCACCAGACCCCACCGCGGGGCGTCCAGATCCCAGCCGTCACCGTTGAAAACCAATCCGGCGCGCGCAGCATCGTGAACCATCTCATCGAGGTTCACCACCGCCGCCGGATCCTATATTTACAGGGACCGGAAGGGCACGAGGACTCGGAATGGCGCGAGAAAGGCTACCGCGAGGCGCTCAAAGCCCATGCCATCCTCTTCGACCCTGCGCTGGTCAGGCGCGGCGGGTTCAACCGGGAGGAAGCTCGGCTAGAGATGGAACAACTCCTGCTCGAAGGCGTGGAGTTCGATGCCGTTTTCACCGGGGACGATGATGCCGCGGTCGGGGTGATCCAAGGACTGCGCCATGCCGGGATCATGGTCCCAGGCGCGGTTTCCGTGGTCGGGTTTGATGACCAGGTGTTTTCCAGCACGCTTGTCCCGCCGCTGACCACCGTGCGTGCCCCCACCGAAGAGGTGGGGCGGGCAGCGGTGCGCCAACTGGTGCGCAGGATCCGCGGGGAGGCCGTGGAACCGCGCCTGGTGCTGCCCACTGCTCTGGTGCTGCGCGAATCGTGCGGCTGCAAACCGGCTTGACCAGCAAAGGAGGTCATTGGAAAATTCACTCGCTTGTCCCAATCTTTCATTCCCTATCTACCCTGGAGGAGAATAAAATGAAAAACAATCAACATGTTCGACTGATCGGCCTTCTGGTGGCAGTGATACTGCTGGCCTCGGCCTGCGGTCCCAAGCCGGAAACCGTGCCCACGCTCAACGTGTGGATCACCTGGGGCGATAACCCGGCCCAGTTGCAGGAGCTCTTCGACCGGTATGGCGCAGCCAATGGCGTCAAGGTGGTTGTCAATGCACCGGTGGAGACCGACATAATCCTGCCCGCCCTGACCGGGTCCGAACCGCCGGATGTGCTCATCCTGAGCGGAGGCGACCTGGTGAAATCCTATGCCGGCGAAGGATTGGTGATGGAACTGTCGAGTGCGGTCACCACCGGGGGGATCGACCTGGATGATATTTACCCGGCCTCGCTGGCCCAGTGCAGGCAGGGGGAGGAGCTCTGGTGCCTGCCCTGGGGGGCGGATATCTACGCCCTGTTCTGGAACAAGGATGCCTTCGAGGCCGCCGGCCTCGACCCCGAGACTCCCCCGCAGACCCTGGAGGAACTGGTGGAGTTTTCCGACCTGTTGACCAAGGTCAACCCGGACGGCAGCATCGAGCAGATGGGCTTCATCCCCGACCAGGCCTGGGGGCACAGCGACCTGTACGTGCGCATGTTCGGCGGTTTCTGGTACAACGATGACGGCACCCAGTTGACCGTCAACAGCCAGCCGATGATCGATGCCCTGCTCTGGCAGCAGCAGTTCTACACCAAGTACGGCTTCGACAATGTCCTGGCCTTTGCCACCGGTTTCGGTGACCAGTACATGTCGCCTGATTACCCGTTCTACACCGGCAAACTCGCCATGTACGTGGATGGCGAGTGGCAGACCGGGCCCAACTTCATCAGCGCCCTGAAGCCCGAATTGAACTACGGCGTGGCACCCTTCCCCTACCCCGCCAGCCACCCGGAACGCGCCAATACCGGTGTCCTGCAGGGCACGGTGGCAACCATCCCGGCCAATGTCAAGGACCCGGAAGCCTCTGCCAGGCTGCTTGCCTGGATCATGAGCCCGGCTATTGTCGCCGAGGAAATGTGCGTCAACGCCAACCTGCCCACCAGCATGATCGCCGCGCAGGACCCGTGCTTCACCGAGAATCCCAAGTTCGCCGTCTTCATGGACCTGATGGCTGACCCGAACGCGACCTTCGTGATCACCACCCCGATCTCGCTGGAACTCAATGACGCCCTGGGGCAGGTGGAGGAGAAGGTGCTGCACACCGGCGCCGACCCGACACCGCTGCTGAATGATGTCCAGGCAGAATTCGCCCCGAAACTCGCAGAAGCCTTGAACAAATAAGCCTTGCTTTTCACGCGCTGAGGGGCGGATACCCGCCCCTCAGCTGGCGCGTACACATTCTCCCCCATTCCCTGGCTGCCTGGCGCTGGAAATTTCCCGGCAGGCAGGACGAACCCGCCACAGGAGCACCGCCATGGCAGAACTGCTCCAGATCAAGAACCTCTTCAAAAGAAAACGGGAGCGGCAGCAGTGGACACCGCGCACCCGCAAGAACCTGCTCCTGGGGCTGCTGTTCATCTCCCCCTGGCTGATCGGCTTCCTGCTGTTCACGGTGTACCCGATGGGCATGTCACTGGTCTACAGCCTGACCGAATACCATGCCCAGCAGCCGCTGGTGTGGAATCATTTCGCCAATTTCAGCGCCATGTTCGCGGATGACAATTTCTGGAGATCGCTGTGGAACACGCTCTACATGGTGATCTTCGGGGTTCCCATCACGCTGCTGGCCTCTTTCGTGTGCGCGGTCCTGCTGAACCTGAAGGTGCGCGGGCAATCCATCTACCGTGTCATTTATTTCCTGCCCTCCATCGTGCCCACGGTGGCCAGCACACTGCTCTGGCTGTGGATCCTGAACCCGCAGGCTGGCGTGATGAACACCATCCTGGGAGCCTTCGGCATCCCGGGGCCGAACTGGCTGAACAACCCGGATTGGTCGAAACCCTCGCTGATCATGCTGGGTCTGTGGGGCATGGGCGGCACGATCATCATCTACCTCTCGGGCCTGCAGGATGTCTCCGTCAGCCTGCTCGAAGCAGCCGAACTGGACGGCGCAAACTGGTTCCAGCGCCTGCGCCACATCACCATTCCAATGGTCTCCCCGATCACCCTGTTCAACCTGATCACCGGCATGATCGGTATGTTCCAGTACTTCGCCCAGGCGTATGTCTTCCGCGGCACGAGCGGGCTGGGCGCGCCATTGGGCTCCACCCTGTTCTATAGCGTTTACCTGTTCCAGCAGGGTTTTCAATATCTCGATTTTGGGTTTGCCTCCGCCATGGCCTGGGTGCTGTTCTTCATCATCCTCCTTTGCACCCTGCTCATGCTGAAGATCAGTGAACGCTTCACGTACTACGCCGGGTGACGCCATGACCACCAGCCTTCCCCTACCGAACAACGCCACCCTTCAAGGCGAGCTGGACAATGATCGCCAGAATCGCAGCCTGCGCCAGAAAGTGCGCAAATTCTTCACCTCTCTGGGCAGCCATGCGCTGATCAATTTTGTCGGCCTTTTCTTCCTCATTCCATTCCTGTGGATGCTTTCCACGGCGTTCAAGTCCAACCAGGATGTGTTCCACACCCCGCCGCGCTGGCTGCCGTATGATAACGTGCGCGTCGAAGTGGACGGCGAGCAACTGCCCCTGTACACCGTCCAGACCCCGGACGGGGTGCGCCAACTGGCGGCGCGCAAGATCGAAGCAGGGATGGGCACCTTCGTTGACCCGCAGAACCCGGCAGAGGTGATCGAGGTGGAGCTCCAGGTGGGTGACAGGGTCCAGGCAGAGGCGGTCATGCAGGTCAGCTTCCGCTGGCAGAACTTCCCGGATGCCATGACCCGCGGCAGCCGCCCGGGCGTGGGTGCCAATTTCTTGGTCTATTTCAAGAACAGCCTGATCATCGCCTTCTTCACCATCCTCGGCACGCTGTTCGCCAACACGCCGGTCGCCTATGCCTTCGCCCGCATCAAGTTTCCCGGGCGTGATGTGCTCTTCATTTTTGTGCTGGCGACGATGATGCTGCCCTACCAGGTGACCATGCTGCCGCTCTACAAGCTCTTCAATGAAGTCCTGGGCTGGGGCAACTCCTTCCTGCCGCTCATCGTCCCGGCTTTCTTTGCCAATGCCTATGACGTCTTCCTCCTGCGCCAGTTCTTCCGCACCATCCCCGAGGAAATGTGCGACGCCGCCCGCGTGGACGGTGCCTCGGAATGGCAGATCTTCACCCGGATCGTGCTGCCCCTGTCTGTCCCGGTGCTGGCCACGGTGACCGTCTTCACTTTCCTGTGGGCCTGGAATGATTTCACCGGACCGCTGCTGTTCCTCAACAGCCCGGACAAGTTCACCATGGCACTCGGCCTGCGTGATTTCCAGGGGCAAAAGACGATGATCTGGAACCAGCTCATGGCCGCCTCGGTCATGTTCACCCTGCCGATCATCATCGCCTTCTTCTTTGCCCAGAAGACCTTCATCCAGGGCATCAAGCTGACCGGCTCGAAAGAGTAGTCATCACGCGCATCGCGCAGAACCAGGTAAAAAAATGGAGACCGATCAATGACCACCACTTTTCCGCATGATTTCGTATGGGGCGCGGCAACCGCTTCCTACCAGGTCGAAGGCGCCTGGAACGAGGCTGGCAAGGGCGAATCGATCTGGGATCGCTTCAGCCACACGCCCGGCAGGATCGCCAATGGCGACAGCGGCGACGTGGCTTGCGACCACTACCACCGCTGGCAAGAGGACATCGCCCTGATGCGCCGGCTCGGGCTGAAAGCCTACCGCTTCTCGGTCGCCTGGCCGCGCATCCTGCCGGAGGGCGCTGGCAGGGTCAACCCGGCAGGCCTGGATTTCTACGACCGCCTGGTGGATGGCCTGTGCGCCGCCAACATCGAGCCGTTCCTGACCCTGCACCACTGGGATCTCCCCCAGGTGCTGTATGAGCACGGCGGCTGGCTCAACCGCGCCACCCTGCACCACTTCGCCGACTACGCGGCCATCGTCGCCAGGCGCCTCGGCGACCGGGTGCGCAAGTGGACAACCTTCAACGAGCCGGGGGTGATTGCCTGGGATGGCTATCTCGCCGGCGAGCATGCTCCTGGCGAACAGGACCCCCTCAAGGCGCGGCAGGTGGCACATACCCTGATGGTCGCCCACGGGCTGGCAGTCCAGGCGCTGCGCGGCGTGGACCCGCGCTTCGAAGTGGGCATTGTGCTCAACCAATGGATGGCGGATGCCGCGGATGAGGACCCCCGTTCCATTCAGAATGCCGAGAAAGCCTGGAACACCAGCGAGACCACCTTCCTGGATCCCATTTTCAAGGGCCATTACCACCCGGAACAGGTGGACTGGGCCGGCGGCCTGCCCGAGATCCAGGCGGGCGACATGGCGCTCATCTGCCAGAAACTCGATTTCCTGGGTCTCAACTACTACTCGCGCAACCTGTACAATGCCCAGGGTCATGTGGATCGAGTGCCCGGCGCCGAGTACACCGCCGTGGGCTGGGAGGTGTGTGCCCCGGCCCTGCGTCGCCTGCTGAACAAGATCCACGGCGAGTACCGCCTCCCGCCCATCTACATCACCGAGAACGGTGCCGCTTTCGAGGACAGCCTCGGCCCGGATGGGAAGGTGCGCGACCCGCGCCGGCTGGCGTACCTGAAAGAGCACTTCATCCAGACTCGCCTTGCCATGCAGGACGGCGTGGATGTACGCGGCTACATGGTCTGGTCGCTGCTCGATAACTTCGAATGGGCGCAGGGCTATGCCAAGCGCTTCGGCATCATCCACGTGGACTTCACCACCCAGGAACGCACCCTCAAGGACAGCGGGGAGTGGTACGCCGGGGTGATCCGCGACAACGCAGTTGTATAATTGCCACGGGCGATACACCGATCGCCCGGAAAGGAAACAGGGAGATGTCCCTTCCAACCAAGATCACCGTCATCGGCGCAGGCAGCGCCAGCTTTGGGGAGAACACCCTATCGGCACTGCTGCGCAGCAAAAAACTGCGCGGCTCCAGCCTGGCACTGGTCGACCGCAACCCGCACAGCCTGGAGATCGTCAGGAACCTGGCGCAGCGCCTCAACCGTGAATGGGACGCCGGTTTCCAGATCAGCGCCCACAGCCACCATGCCGAAGCCCTGCCCGGCTCCGCCTTCGTGGTCAGCGCCATCGAGGTCGGACCGCGCGAGGAACTCTGGCGTTCTGATTTCGAGATCCCGCTCAAATACGGCGTGCGCCAGCCCTATGCCGAGAACGGCGGCCCCGGCGGTTTTGCCCATGCCGCCCGCAACGTGCGCCCGGTGCTGGAGATCGTCCATGAGATGGAAAAAGCCTGCCCCGCAGCCTGGTTCATCAACTTCACCAACCCGATGGTGCGCATCTGCGACCTGGTCCATCGCTTCAGCCGCATCAAGGTGGTCGGGCTGTGCCACCAGTTGATGATCGGCTACGTCTTCGTCGGCATGACCCTCGGCCAGGACCTGGGACTCGACATCCCCGAAGGCATCACCGGCATGCACTCCGACATCAGCGAGCACGCCGCCCGCGAATTTGTGCTGCACCAAATCCTGCCGTTGGTGGACCTGCGCGCCGCCGGCACCAACCACTTCTCCTGGATCCTCTCCATGCGCAGGCGCGACAGCGGCGAGGATCTCTACCCGCTCTTCCGGCAGCGCTGGGAAGCCGGCAACCCGAAATTCGAGCCGCTGACCCGCGACGTTTACGACGCCTTTGGCCTGTTCCCCGTTCCCGGCGACACCCACCTGTGCGAATACCTGCCCTGGGTGAGCGACCCGCAGACCAGGCCCTGGGAGAAGTACAACCTCCACCTGTACGACTGGGACACCTTTGCCGCCCTGCGCGAGTTCAGCCTGAACCGCCTGGAAAGCATGGCTGGCGGCACCCTGCCGGTGGATGGCCTGCTGGAAACGGACAGCGAGGGCGCCCTGGAGATGATCGAGAACGTGGCCGCGGCGGGAGGACACTACCACATGGCTGCCAATTTGCCGAATGCAGGGCAGATCAGCAACCTGCCCCAGGGTGCGATCGTCGAAACCCCGGTTTTCGTGGACGGCGCAGGCATCCACCCGGTGCATGTCGGTGCGCTGCCCGAGCCGGTGGCGGAACTGTGCCGCCGTGAGCTGTTCGCCGCCCAACTGGGCATCGATGCGGCGGTGGAGGGCAGTACCGAGAAAGCCCTGCAGTGCCTGCTGCTCGACCCGGTGATCACCGATATCGCCACCGCCCGCAAGGTGCTCGATGAGTACCTGAAGACCTACAAGGAACACCTGCCGCAGTTCTGGCGATAAGCATGAAAAAGATCTGGAACCTTCCCACAGTTGACCTGATGCCCTTTGCCGGGATCGCCGAAACGCCGCCGCTGCTGGTGGTCACCTCCCCCCCGGCATGGAATGCCGTGAAAGAGCACCTGCACGGCCTGAACATCACCGCGCAGGTGGAAGTGACCGCAGCCACGACCGCGCATTGGGACACTCTCCTGGCGACAGTGAACCTCCAGCAAGTGGAGGTCGTTTACGCGGTCGGGGGCGGCCTGACCGCCGACGCGGGAAAATACATCGCCGCCAGGCTCGGGCTGCCGCTGGTGGTGCTGCCCACTGCCCTGTCGGTGGATGCCTTCCTGACCGCCGCTTCGGGCATCCGCAGGGATGGCTGCGTCACCTACATTGAAACAAAAGTGCCCGAGTACCTGGTGCTCGACCTGCAGGTCATCGCCCAGGCGCCCGCCACCCTGCGCGCCGCCGGGATCACAGACGTGATGTCGATCCTCACCGGCTGCTGGGACTGGAAGTTCGCCCACGAGCGCGGCCAAAACCCGCCAGGGATGGAATTCATCCCCTGGGTATACGCCAATGCGCTCAGCATCCTGGAGGGCGTCCTTGCCTGTGCCGAAGCCGCCGGGCGCGGCGACCCGGACGGGCTGAAGGCGCTCTTTGACTGCCTGGCGATGGAAGTGCAGCTGTGCAACCAGGTTGGACATGCCCGCCCCGAGGAAGGCAGCGAACATTACTTTGCCTACTGCGCCGAGAATTTCACCGGTCACGGCCTGCCCCACGGTGACCTGGTGGGACCGGGGATCCTGCTGATGGCAAAACTGCAGGGGCAGGCAACGGAACGATATGAAGCCGCGCTCAAGGCCTGTAATATTCCTCTAGACCGGATCCCCTCTGAAACCGTCCAGGCGACGTTAGCACAGCTGCCAGGATATTGTCAAAAACACGGTCTCGCCTTTGGACTGGCGCATACCTTGGAATGACCTGTTACCGGGTTACAGGAGGTGAGTTCATCGAGACCATCAGCACATGACAGCCGATACTGCATGACGCCGGACCATCCGGAGCGTGAAGGGTTCGATATCCCGGTCTATTCTATTGAAGAACAAAGGAGATGAAAATGATCAAGAAGTTGTCTTTGGGGCGGGCGGTCTTGTTCAGCGCCGGATCGATCAGCACGAATATCATGGCGATCACTGTGTCCACCTGGCTGATGTTCACCTATGCGCCGCCACCAGATTCAGGCCGGCCGACCCTGGTTCCTTTGGGATTGATCGGGGTCATCCTGGCCATTGGCAGTCTTTTCAATGCCATTATTGATCCTTTCCTGGGACACTGGAGTGACACCCGGCGCGGGAAATGGGGACGCAGGCGCCCATTCATCCTGTTCTTCCTGCCCTTATCGGCTTTGCTGATGATGGCGATCTGGACCCCGCCGGTGAAATCCCTTGCGGTGGTCAATTCCATTTATCTGACCTGCGTCATTCTCTTCTACTACCTGGCTCACAGTGCCTGGCAGATCCCCTACGATGGCGCACTGCCCGAGATGGCCCAGGAACCCAAAGACCGGGTGACTCTTTCCACCTGGAAAAGCGTATTTGCCCTGGTGGGCGTGCTGGTCGGCGCCTTTGCCTCCGGCATGCTGTATAATTCCGCTCTTGGTCCTTTCGGGATGGGGGTTGTAGTCGGTATGGCTGCCATTGTTGGGGGCGCGCTGACCTTGCTGGGATTGCGTGAAAAGAAAGCCACGGAGGTTGGTGAGGTATTACCAGTCTGGAAGGGCATCCTGGCAACATTTCGCAACAAGCAGTTTGTCAGCCTTTTCCTGGCCACTGTGTTTGCTCAAGCGGCGTATGGCATGCTGGTGGTCAACCTGCCCTATTTTGTCACCACCGTGTTGGGAAAACCATCCGACTTTGTATCCATCGTCATGGGGATCGTGATCATCGTGATGGCAGGGATGACATTCGTATGGAGTTATTTCGGAAAGAGATATGCCCTGCGAAAATTATGGCGCATCGCAACGATCTCAATCGCGATCTTTTATGCGGGGTCCTTCCTGATCGGCGCCATCCAGGGGACGGCATCGCTCGTCATGACCTTCATTTTCTTCCCATTGATCGGTATTGCCCTTTCAGGCAGTCATATGTTCCCCTACGCCATGATGGGTTCTGTGGCGGATTACGATGAACTGAAGACCAAGAGCCGCCGTGAAGCAGCCTATTACGGTGCATTTTCCCTGGCAGTTGAAGGCGGACCGGCGATCGCAACCTTGATCCTGCCCGTCCTGTATAAAACCTTTGGGTACACCCAGGCGAATCCATTGGGCGTGCGCCTGGCGTTCCTTCTCATTGGACTCCTGGCGGGTATGGCAGTGTTGTTCTTCAGGAAATACCGCCTGGGCGACACTCCTGAAGAAGTGAAGGAGTTCGTGCTGAGCGAGGAAAAGGCATGAATGAAAATGGTAGCAACAATGCTTTTTTGGCTGGAACCGCGCGGGGTGATATCACCCCGCGCGAACCCATTCCCATGGGCGGCTATGGACAGAGAGCCGGAAAACTGAGCGCAGGGGTGCATGACCCTCTTTTCGTTAAGGTACTTAGCCTGCAAAAGGGAGAGCAAAGGGCGATCTTGATCACAACCGACCTGCTGTGCATCCCGGATGTCATTTACCGGTCCGTGGTTGAAGCACTGGTGAAAAATGGCATCGCCAAGGAAGAAGAGATCTGCATCAGCGCCTCGCATACCCATTCCGGACCGGAAATGAAAGATAATCTGGTTGTCGCCAGAACGGGTGATGGGTATAACAAAACATTGGTCCAGAAGATCCTTGATACTTGCCGGACGGCAAGGGAACAACTTGTTCCTGCCGAGATCAGGTTGGCAATCGGGAAAGCGGATTTTCTTTTCAACCGCAGGGAGCGCAGGGAAAATGGACTGGTGGATGACCGCGTAGTAGCCATCCAGGTCAGCGAGCAGGAAAGCAAAAAAGGATTGGCAGTTCTATTCGGCGTAGGGTGCCATGCAGTGACATTGGGGCATGATAACCTGCTCATCAGTGCGGATTTCCCCGGTGTTGCACAGAAGTATATCGAAGAACATCTGGAGGTACGCAACGCATTGTTCGTCAACCTGACCGAGGGGAATGTGATCCCGGTGACGCGCGGGTCGTGGAATTCCCTGGATACGCGCGGCTACTTGGGCGGAACATTCGCAGATGCTGAAAAAATAGGTACCGCGCTTGGGCAGGAAGTGGTGGCATGCATGCAAAGTGTCCAGGCGTCCCCTATGGTTCATCTGCGGACAAGCAGGCGTTCTTTCACCGTGAGACCCACCGGTCATGGGATCAGCAAGATGACTGCCTTCCGGGCCATGCGCGCCAACAGGCAGATCATCCTTGAATATCTGCCCGAATTCAAGCGCGCCAATCTTTTCAATCTCGGCCCGGTGTTCACGCTTTGGCGGGATGCCTCGAGCAAAGTCATCGAACATAAGATGAGCGAAATTGAAATGCAGCGCTTGATGTCGGCTGTGTCTACCTTTATCGTAATGCTATCCAAGCTGCTCATCGCCAAATTCAGTCGACCGGTCCCCGTATCGGTTCAAACCATTGAGATCAACGATTTCCGGTTCATGACCCTGCCTGGAGAGGTGTTGGTTGAGGTGGGGAAGGAATGGCAGGAACGAAACCATCCGAATGGAAGCAAAGCTTTTATCATCGGGCTTGCCAACGGCTGGATGGGGTATTTACCACACCTCAGCAATTTTAAAGAACCGGATGCAGAATATAAGTATGAAACCATCATGAATGCCCTGGAGCCGGATGCCACACGCATCGCACTGGATATCGCCGAGCAGATGGTGAAATCCTGATATGAGAAACGGTGGAATTGAATGAACAATACCCTGTTCTGGAAGGAAGCCAGCCAATCCCTGCTCAACGGCGTTTCCTCTTCCTTCCGAATCAACCCCTACACCGGTCAGCCCATGTACCTGAGCCGGGCAGAGGGAGCCCATATCGTTGACCTGGAAGGGCGGCCGTTCGTCGACTTTTTCATGGGACACGGCGCCTGCACGCTGGGCCATAACCGGCCGGAAATTCGCCAGGCATTGCTGGAAGCGATCGACCTGGGTTTCTTCGCCGAGTTCGATCATCCGCTGACAGTCGAACTGGCAAAAAAGATACAAGAGCACATCCCCTGCGCTGAGCGGGTGCGCTATGTCAATAGCGGCAGTGAAGGCACGCTGCTGGCACTCCGGCTGGCACGTGGTTATACCGGACGGACCAAGTTTGTCCGCATCGACGGCCACTTCCACGGCGTACACGATTATGTCCTCGCCAACAACCTGGCTTCCAAGATCGATGGCGATAATCCCGGGAACCGCCTCTCCAGGATCGGGCCTCTTTCAGCGGGCATCCCGGAGATCATCCGGGACACCTTCTATGTCATCCCCTGGAACCGGCCGGAGGTGTTCGAGCAGCTTGCCCGGGAGCATGGTGATGAGATCGCCGCGATCCTGATGAACCCGATCGATTTCAACAACGGCTGCATCGAAACCACAACTGAATACCTGCACACCATTCGTCGCCTGTGTGACCAATATGGGATCGTGTTCATCCTGGATGAGATCCTGTCCGGCTTCCGAACCGGGTTGTCCTGCGCCCAGGGGTACTATGGGGTGACCCCTGACCTGTCCGTGCTTGGAAAGGCCCTGACAAATGGCGTCCCTTTGGCTGCCATTGCCGGGAAAGAAAGGATCATGGCGAAGATCATCGATCCGCAAGACCCTGTCATTGCCGGGGGAACCTTCTCAGGCAATCTGCTGGGGTGTGCGGCAGGGCTGGCGGCCATAGGGATCATGGAAGCGCCGGGATTCTTTGAAGACTGGCTGGGGCGCGTGGATCGCTTTATGAACACTCTCCAGGTCGGTTTCGACGAGCAGGGTTTCCCCGCCCGGGTGCAGCACCTGGGTTGCAACTTCTTTATATACGTTGGAACCCGCCTGCCGATGACACAGTACCAGGACTTTGACAGGCTCAACCCAGTCCTGGCCAAGGCCCTGTTCTCAAGGTGCATTCAGAATGGTTTATACTTTCACACTGATTTCACTGTTTCTGCACAACATGATGAAGATACGCTGGCCCAGGCGGCTGGTACCATCCTGGAATCAGCCCGCCAGGTAAAAGCAGAGATCGCTTAGTCACTTTACATCTGCTAAGAAAATGGAAGGTAGAGCATGGAAATAAGGGAACGTATCGACCAGGCTGTTGAAAGCCTGCGTACAGAAACTCTTGAGCTGATCCAGACCCTGGTGCGCATCCCCTCCCTGCCAGGCATGGAAAAAGGCGTCCAGGATGTCATTGCTGCCCAGATGGAGGCAATGGGATTGACGCTGGATATCTGGGACCCGGTCGATGCGGAACTGCAAGCCCATCCGGCCTATGTCCCCAGTGAAATCCCCTACACGGGGCGTCCAAATGTGGTCGGCCTCTGGAAGGGCAGCGGTGGCGGGAGAAGTCTCATCTTCAACGGCCATGTTGACGTGGTGCCGACCGGCGAAGAGAGCAAGTGGACCCATTCACCCTGGAGTGGTGATTTCAGCGCAGGCCGGATCTATGGGCGCGGTTCGGCGGATATGAAGGCCGGCTGCGTGGTCAACCTGATGGTTGTCAAGGCGCTGCAGAAAGCCGGACTGAAGCTCAAAGGAAACGTGGTCCTGGAATCCGTGGTGGACGAGGAGAATGGCGGCAACGGTACCCTGGCCTGTGTGCTGCGCGGCTACACCGGGGATGGGATGGTTTTCAGTGAACCGAGCGCGGATTTCGCCCTGGGAATCGCCCAGCGCGGGGCGCAGTTCTTCCGCCTGAAGATCACCGGAGTGGAGGGCTCCATCGAAGGCCGGTATGAGCTGGTCAACCCCATTGGAAAAGCGCTGCAGGTATACCAGGCCGTGGAGGCCTATTCAGCCTGGCGTGAGTCGACTGTCTCCCACCCGTTGTATGATCCCTACTACAAAGTTAAGGTCCCGCTGGCGATCTGTAAGATCCACGGCGGTGAATGGGCCTCAACCATCCCCTCTGCCTGTTACCTGGAAGGCTCGATCGAAGCGCTGCCGGGGGAAGATATCGAAGTGGTAAAAGCTGGTTTTAAGAAATTCCTGGCCGCCTTGAGCCTGCAGGATGCCTGGTTTGAGCAGCATCCCATCGAAGTGGAGTGGTGGGGTCTGCGGCTGGAGAGCGCCGAGGTGAGTATCGACCATGCACTGGTCCTGGCTGCGGCTCACGAGATCGAGCAGGTGATCGGGCACCCTCCCATCATCGGCGGAGGCGGCGGCTGTGACCTGCGCCTGCCGGTGCTGTACGGCAACACCCCGGCGGTGATCTACGGTCCGCGCGGCGGCATGGTGCATTGCGTTGATGAGTACGTGGAGTTCGAACAGGTCGTCACCTGTACAAAGGTGTTGGCCAACCTGGCGGTAACATGGTGCGGCACGGAAAACGCATAAGAACAAGAGGAGCGCCCATATGACACGGATAGGATTTGCAGGTGCGGGGTATATCATCAACATCCATGCCAAAGCCGCTAAGAACAACGGCGCGGAACTGGCGGCAGTGGCCGAGAAGTTTGCCGAAAAAGCGCAGCCGTTCGTTAAAAAATTCCGCATCAAACAGCAATATGAGACCGTTGAACAGCTGCTCCAGGCGGGCGGCGTGGAGGCGCTGGTGATCGGCACGCCCAACTTCCTGCACGCCCCACAGGCCATCGCCGCGCTGGAGGCGGGGGTGCATGTGCTGGTCGAAAAGCCGATGGCCATGAGCGTCCGCGAGGCGGCACGGATGCTGGCCGCCAGCGCCAGGAGCGGCGCGATATTGATGGTGGCGCACTGCTGGCGCTTCGACGAGGAGGTGAACTGGCTCAAGGCACAGGTGCCGCGGCTGGGCAGGATCCTGCGCACCAAGGGCTATGGCGTGCATGCCAACTGGGGACCGGGCGGCTGGTTCACCCAAAAGGCGCTGGCGGGAGGCGGGGCACTGGCGGACATGGGCATCCACGCACTGGATACGGCGCGCTACCTGCTGGGTGACCCCCAGCCGCTGAGCGTCTATGCCCGCATCGGTACGCACTACCAGGACTACGATGTGGACGATACCGGGGTGATCATCGTGGAATGGGATAACGGGGCATCGTCCTACATCGAGTCAGGCTGGTGGCAGCCGCACATGGACGGCCCCGAGGCGGCAACGCAGTTGTATGGCACGCGCGGCTTCGGGCAGGTCTTTCCCACCCACCTTGAGATGCCCAATCCTGTTACGCACAAGGTCGAGGTGGTCAAAGGAGGCTTCAAGTTCCCGCGCCGGGAGCACTGCCCGCAGTCCATGTATGACCGGCAGATGGCGCATTTCCTCGCCTGCATCGGCGAGAACAAGCCCCCCGTCCCGGGCGGGATGGAAGGGTTGGTGAATATGCAAGTGGTCGAGGCTGCCTATCAAAGCGCCAGCAGCGGGCAGGTCGTGAAGATCGCGTGAGGAGGCAGCGCATGCATACCGCCATGGTCATCAGTCCGCATGCCGATGACGCCGCTGCCTTCTGCGGCGGAACCATCGCCAAGTTCGCCGGGCAGGGGTGGAACTTCATCCTTGTGCGCGTCACCGATGACCGCACGGACTCGCTCGGTCTGAGCGTGGAGCAGACCATCGCCAGGAACACGGAGGAACTCCACCAGGCGGCAGCCCTCCTGGGGATCCGCCAGGTAATAGAACTGGGCTTCGAGACCGATACGCTGGCGGATGTCCCGCTGGGGCAACTGCGCGAACGCATGGTTTACCTGCTGCGCAAGCACCAGCCGTACGCGGTCTTTACGTTCGACCCCTTCGGCTTGTTCGAGAACAACCAGGACCACCTGCGCATCGCCCAGGCGGTGGACGAGGCCTTCTGGGTCGCCTGTTTCGACAAGCATTACCCGGAACATTTCAAAGCCGGGCTGGAACCGTTCTCGGTGTGCGAGCGCTGGTACTTCGCCCGCCAGCTTCCCAGGGCGACGCACTACGAAGAGATCAGCGGGACGATCGATCAGAAGATCGAAGCCCTGTGCGCCCAGCGCGAGATGATGCGCAACACCATCCAGCAGTACATCCTGCAATTAAGGACCTGGGGAAAAAAGGTGCCCATGCTGCAGGAAGCCATGCAAGGCGACCTGCAGCCTTTAATTGGGCTGTTCCTGCATGAGCAGGCCAAAGCCGCGGCAGTCGAAGCCGGTTGGGAAGGTGAGACTCGCCGCGCCGAGGCCTTTCGCAGGGAACGCTTTGGCGACCTGGAGCCGCTTTTCCAGGCACTTGCAGAACCATTATGAGGAAACCATGACACTTGATTCCATCCTGCCCATCCCCGACCTGTTCTCCGCCCGGCGCGTGCTGTGCATCCAGCCGCATTACGATGACAACGACATCGGCGCAGGCGGAACGCTGGCGCAGCTCGCCCGCAACGGCGCAGAGGTCATCTACCTGACCGTGACCGACGACCTGGCGGGCGTGGTGGATGCCTCGCTTTCCCCGCAAGCCGCCGCCCAGGCGCTCGCCCGCGACCGGGAGGCCGCCGGGAAGATCATCGGCGTGACCAGGCACATGCAGCTGAACTATCCCGATGCGGGCAAATACGATCCTTTCGCCCTGCGGGCCGACCTACTGAAAGCCCTGCGCCTGGTGCAGCCGGATCTTGTTTTGACCTGCGATCCCTGGCTGACCTATGAAGCGCACCGCGACCACGTCCAGACCGGGCTGGCGGCTGCCGAGGCGGTCATGTTCTGCGGGCTGACCCGCATCCCCTCCTCCGACCCGGCGGTGGATGCAGCCTATACGGAACATTCCATCCAAGGCGTGGGCTTTTATTACACGCGTGAGCCGAACCAGGTGGTGGACATCACCGCCACCTGGGAGGCGAAGGTTGCCGCGATCCACTGTTACGCGGCCCAGATCCCCTCCGAGCAGGCTGACCAGCTGGTGATGGCGTTACAGTTCAAGTCCGGCCAGGTGTGTGCCGGCAGGGACTTCCAACTCGGCGAGCCGTTGAAACTGCTTCACCCGCTCGCCCTGCACTGCGGACTCTGAGGGAGACAGGCGACATGAAAGTCAGGAGTGTGCAGCATGCTTAAGATCACCGTGATCGGTGCAGGTTCCACCTATACCCCGGAACTCGTCAACGGCTTCCTCGCCCGCATGGAGCGCCTGCCGCTCAGCGAACTGTGCTTGATGGACATTGACGCTGAACGGTTGAAGATCGTCGGCGGGTTCGCCCGGCGCATGGTGGCGGCGAAAGGCGATCCCTTCCCGGTGGTGCTGTCCACCGACCAGCGCCAGGCGATCGCGGGAGCCTCCTACGTCATCACCCAGTTGCGGGTCGGGCAGATGCCCGCCCGGGTGGCGGATGAATACCTCGGGCGGCGCCACGGGCTGATCGGGCAGGAAACCACCGGCATCGGCGGCATGGCCAAGGCCCTGCGCACCATCCCGGTGGTGCTGGATATTGCCCGGGAGATGCAGGAGACTGCCCCCGGCGCCTGGCTGCTCAACTTCACCAACCCCGCCGGGCTGGTGACCGAGGCGCTCAACCGGTACGCGCCTGACGTATCCGCCGTGGGCGTCTGCAACGTGGGCATCACCACGCGCATGGAGATCCTGGAGCAGATCGAAAAACACCTCGGCCGGCGCATCGAGCCGGAAAGCGCCACCCTGCACACCCTCGGGCTGAACCACCTCACCTGGCACCGCGGCTTCAGCGTGGACGGGGAAGACCTGTGGCCGCTGCTCTTCCCGCTCTACCTGGAACAACTGCGCCACGAGGCGGAGCCGGAATGGGACCTGCGCACGCTTGAATCGCTTGGCATGCTGCCCAATACTTACCTGCAGTATTTCTACTACACCGATCACAAGCTTGCCCTGCAGCAGCAATGGCCGCCCAGCCGCGGTGAGCAGGTCATCGCCATCGAGAAAGACCTGCTGGGCTCGTATGCCGACCCCGCCCTGAGCGAGCCGCCTGCCGACCTGATGATGCGCGGCGGCGCCTATTATTCCACGCTCGCCACCCAGGTGATCGACGCACACTTCAATGACCTGGGGCGCATCGAAGTGGTCAACGTGCGCAACAACGGGGCGGTCAAGGAATGGCCCACCGACTGGGTGCTGGAAATGCCCTGCCGCATCGACCGGGGCGGGATCCACCCCCTGCCGGCTGTGCCGCTGCCACCCGCCTGCTTCGGGCTGATCGCCCACGTCAAGGCGTATGAACTGCTGACCGTTGAGGCTGCCGTGCACGGCGACCGCAACGCTGCCTACCAGGCACTGCTGACCCACCCTCTCGGCCCGAAAGCGGACAAAGTGCAGGAAGTGCTCGACGATATGCTGGAGACGCACAAGGCGCATCTAGCGCAATTCTTTCCCTCATCCCCCATCACCTGAAAGGAGATCTCATGAACCCCAACCCCGTACTCAAGAAACTTGGCTTTGCCGACACCGACCGGCTGGTCATCATTCATACCGATGATATCGGCATGTGCCAGGCATCCGTCCAGGCATACGCCGACCTGTGGGAGAACGGCACGATCTCCTCCGGGGCGATCATGATGCCCTGCCCGTGGGCGCAGAACGCAGCCGAATACTGCCGCAATCACCCCGGCGTGGATATGGGCGTGCACGCGACCCTGACCGCCGAATGGGACACCTACCGCTGGCGCCCGCTCTCGACGCTTGACCCGTCCACCGGCATGGTGGATGAGGACGGCTTCTTCTGGCGCTCCTCCGAAGAAGCCCAGGCTCACGGCGACGCGGAGGCGGTGATGATCGAACTCCAGGTGCAGGTCCGGACTGCGCTGGCCTGGGGCGTGCAGGCCACGCACGTGGACACCCACATGGGCGCAGTCGCCCATCCCAAGTTCATCCCGGCCTACATCCAGTCCGCCATGCAGAACCGCCTGCCGGTGATGGTGCCACGCGGCGACGCCTCCGTTTACCAGCGCATCGGGCTGGACACGGAGACCGCGGCCACCTTCGCGGCCTTCACCGCCCAACTGGAGGAGCAGGGCATCCCCCTGCTGGATCACCTGACCGGGGTGCCGCTCGACAATCCGGAAGGGCAGTTGGAGATCTTCAAGAAACTGTTCAGCGAGATCCCCGCCGGGGTGACCCACTTCATCATCCACCCCTCGATCGACAGCCCGGAACTGCGCGCCATCTGCCCCGACTGGCCCAGCCGGGTGGCGAATTACCAGACCTTGATGAGCAAGGAGTTCAAGGAGTTCCTCAAGACCTCCGGTGTACAGGTCATCGGCTACGGCGACCTGCAGAAACTCCTGCCCGCCTGAACCCAGTCCAGAGGAGACCCACATGAGCGCAACGACCCCGACCTTCAAGACCTCCTTCAAGAACCGCATGCTCTACTCGCTGACCAGCCTGGGGGTGGCCACACCTGTCGAGGCAGTGAACGGAGTCATCGCCTTCTACATCGTGGATGTGATGAACCTGCCAGCCACCTGGTTCGCCACCTTCTGGTTCTTCTATACCATCTACAACGCCTTCAACAACCCGCTGCTCGGCTACCTTTCGGACCGGACACGCAGCCGCTGGGGCAGGCGCATCCCCTACGTGCTCTTTGGCGGCCTGCCGTATGCGGTCGCTTTTGCCCTGCTGTTCACCGCCCCCTTTGACGGGCGCGACAACCCGGTGGGCCTGCTGCTCTACTTCGGCGCCGCCATCGTGGTCTGGGAGAGCATCTATACCGCCATCGCCACCGGCTACTACGGCCTGCTGCCGGAGATGTTCGACAACTACCGCGAGCGGACCGACGTGGCGGCCAAGATGAACATCTTCCAGACCATCGCGCTGGTGCTGGGCGCAGCCCTGCCGCCCATGCTGGCCAGCTTGTTGGGCTGGCCGGGGATGGCGACCGTGCTGGCGGTGATCTCGGTGATCGCCATTTATGCCGGCTACCCGGCGTTGTTCGAGCGCAAGGACCTGAAGGCTGACACCAGCTTCCCCTTCCTGAAAGCATTGAAATACACCTTCCTGAACCGCAGTTACCTGACCGCCGCCGGGGCGCAGACCATGCGCTTCTTCGCCACGGGCCTGCTGCAGACCGGCATCCTGTTCTACCTGAAATACAGCCTGAAGGTGGACGAGGGGCTGGCAAGCGTGATCCTGGGCATCGCCTTCCTGGTCGCCATGTTCTCGCTCTACCCGTGGCGCAACTGGGTGGCGAACAAGTTGGACAGCCGGCGAACACTGATGATCGCCAACGCGGTGATGATCCTGGGCATCGTCCCGATGGGGTTCTCGCCCAACATCCTCTTCACCTACATCACCGCGGTGATCGTCGGCATTGGCCTGGGCGGGCTGGTGCTGATCGGTGACGTGATCATGACCGAGGTGGTGGACGAGGACGAGGTCAAGACCGGGCACCAGCGCGCGGGCATGTACTTTGGGATGAGCGGCTTCCTGATCACCCTGAGCGGGCTGCTGGTCTCGACCGTGTTCGGGCTGATGATGCCTGCCTTCGGGTACGATACCCTGCTGGAGGTGCAGCCGGCCAGCGTGGAACTGGGCTTCCGCCTGTTCCTGACCGTGCCCACCTCCGTCGGGTTCCTGCTGGCGATCTTCCTGCTGTGGCTCTACCCGCTGCACGGGAAAAGGTTGAAAGACATCAAGGACACGCTGACGCTCAAGCGAGGTGAAGAGGCATGAGGGTTTTCCTGGGGATCGATGTCGGCTCCTCGAAGACCCATGCCCTGGTCGTGGAGGAAAGCGGGCGCTGCCTGGGTTTTGCGAACACGCGCGGCGGGAACTACCAGGGCATCGGTTACGACGGGCTGGAAGACGTGCTGAAAACCGCCTGCGTACAGGCCTGCGCCATGGCAGGGGTGGAAGCTGGCAGCATCGCCGGGGCAGGCTTCGGGGTGGCAGGCTATGATTTCCCCTCCGACCGGGAGGGGCATTTACGGGCCATCGCCGCCCTGGGATTGGCCTGCCCGGTCGAGGTGGTCAACGACGGCGTCAACGGGCTGCTGGCGGGCGCCACGGGCGGCATCGGCGTCAATGTCACTGCCGGGTCGTCCAATAACTGCCGCGGGCGGAACCGGGCCGGCAAGGAAGGGCGCATCGTGGGCAACGGCGCCCCGTTCGGTGAATTCGGCGGAGCGGCAGAGATCGTCCAGCGCGGGCTGCAACTGGTGAACTACGCCTGGATCAAGCGCATCCCCCCCACCGCGCTGACACAGGTCTATCTCGACGCCGTGGCAGCCAGGGACGAGGCCGACCTGATGGAAGGATTGTCCAACGACCAGTATCATCTCTTTCCCTTCATCGCGGTGCAGATCATTCAAGCCGCCCTGGATGGCGACCCTGCGGCGGGCGAGGTCATCCGCTGGGCCGGAGAAGAACTCGGCTGGTTGGCGATCTCCGTGGCCCGGCAGATCGGGATGGACCAGGAAGAAGTGGAGATCATCCAATCGGGCAGCGTCTTCGAGGCCGGGGCGCTGCTCACCGACCCCATGGCGGCGGTGATCCGGGAACACTGCCCGCGGGCGGTCATCAAGCGGCTGGACGGCCCCCCGGTGGTGGGGGCGGTGATCCTGGGCATGGAACAGGCTGGCTTCGATGGGTATGCCGTGCGGGAGCAGATGGTGCGCTCGGCCAAGGGGATGGTCAAATGAAAGTAGGATATGCGCAAGAGAGCATCACTCCCAGCCTCGAGCGGCCTGTTTACCTGGCTGGGTTTGGACAGAACCGCCGTGCAGTGAGCGTGCATGATCCCCTGACCGTGCGCGCCGTCGTACTGGACGATGAAAGCCACACCCTGGTGCTATGCGCCCTCGACCTGATCGGTTTCTTCCGCAAGGACGCGGGCGAGGTGATCCGCCGCGTGCAGGAGCAAGTCCCTAGGGCGGAGATGCTCATCGCCAGCCTGCATCCCCACCACGGACCGGATACCATGGGCATGTGGGGTCCCGACGACAAGACACCCGGGGTGGACCCGGTCTACCTGGCAGAGGTGGTCGATATCACCGCAGCCACGATCCTGGAAGCGCTGAGCAACCTGCAGCCTGCCGGCGGGATGAAAGCGGCAGCCATGCACTTCCCCGGGCTGGCAAAGAACGCCCGTGACCCCGAGGTGGTGGATGACGAACTGGTGGTGCTGCAGTTCGTGGATGCCGCCGACCGCCCGCTGGTCTCGCTGTTCAACTTCCCCTGCCACCCCGAGGTGCTGTGGGAGCACAATCCGCAGATCACCGCCGATTATCCCGGTTATTTGCGCAAGGAGGTCGAGCGGCTGACCAGCGCGCCGTGCCTGTTCTTCTCCGCCGACCTGGGCGGGATGATGACCCCAGATGTACAGGAGCATTCCTTCGAGGAGGCCGATTTCATGGGCAAGGCGCTGGCAAAAGCCGGCGTGGAAGCGCTCGCCCAGGCAATCGTCCTGCCTGCGCCCATCCCCTTCTCCCTGCAGAAACGGGAGATCCGCCTCAGGCTCAGCAACATCCTGTTCAAACTTGCCATGCGGCGTGGGTTGTTCCCGGACATACGTGACAAGCGGGGCTGCATTCAGAGCGAGGTCAACCTGGTGCGGGTGGGGCCGCTGTGGTATGCAGCAGTCCCCGGCGAACTGCTGCCCAGGCTTGGGCTGCTGCTGCGGACGGAAATGCACCGCGCCGGCGCTGAAACCGCAGGGGTGATCGGGCTGGCGAACGACGAACTCGGATACATCCTGCCGAAGGATGAGTTCCGCTACCCGCTCAACCCACTCAAGCCGGGAAAACACTATGAAGAGAGCATGTCCATCAGCAAAGAGATCGGGCCGGTGGTGGTCAATGCGTTGAAAGAGTTGATCCGTGGCTAAGATCGTGATCATCGGCGCCGGATCCTATTCGTGGGGGCCGACCTTCCTGCGCGACATCTTCGTCACGCCCGCGCTGGCGGGTTCCACCGTCACCCTGCACGACATTGACGCCGAGCGCCTGGCCCTGAACTTCCGCCTGGGCCGGAAAATGATCGCCGATTTCGGCCTGGACTTTCGCCTGGAGCAAACACGCTCACTCGACGAAGCCCTCAGTGGCGCGGATTTCATCCTCCTGACCATCACCACCGGCGGTCTCGACACCATGCGCCCCGACCTGGAGATCCCTTGGAAGTACGGCATCCGCCAGTCGGTGGGCGACACGGTCGGGCCGGGCGGTATCTCGCGTGCCCTGCGCGCCATCCCGGTCGTTGCCGGGATGGCGCGCAGGGTGGATGAACTCTGCCCGAATGCCTGGTTCCTGAACTACACCAACCCGATGAGCGTATTGACGCATGCCATTGACAGGCACCGCTCACTGCGCGGCCGGAGCGTGGGCCTGTGCCACGAATGGATCGGCGTGCGTGCCAAGCTGGCCGAGGCGTTCGCCGTCCAGCCAGAGCAGGTGACCGGGCGGGTGGCCGGTATCAACCACTTCATCTGGCTCACCGACCTGTACGTGAATGGGAAGCGCGTTTGGGATGAGCTGCCTGGCCTGGCAAGGAGGATCCTTGCGGGCCAATTGGACTTCGACCCCGATGATGCCACTGTCTTCGCGGACAAGGGCAGGGTCAAGGCGCGGCTTTTTCAGTTGTTCGGCGCCCTGCCCGCGGCGGGCGACCGTCATATCGCCGAGTTCATGCCCGCAATCCTTTGCGAAGAGACGAATTGGGGCGCGGACTTTGGCTTCAAACTCACCAGCACCGACGACCGCCAGGCCATGATGACCTTCGAACGCGCCATGATCGAATCTGCCCTGCGCGGCGAAACGCCGCTCGAACCGTTCCTGCGTGACCTTTCGGGCGAGGCCGCCAGCCAGATCATCTCGGCGGTCCTCAGCGGCGGGCGGTATGTGGGCCTCATGAATTTGCCGAATGCTGGACAAATCGGCAACTTGCCCAGGGATGTGATCGTGGAAACGTATGCTACGCTGGACGCCTCCGGCGCGTCCGCCTTTGCATTCGGCGATCTGCCGCCAGCGGTGCATGCCTGGGTCGAGCGCCACGTCCGCGGGCAGGAACTTACCATCGCCGCCGCGCTCACCGGGGACCGGCAACTGGCCTTGCAGGCCCTGCTCAATGACCCGCTCACCAGCCGCCTGCCGGTGGATTCGGTAGAAAGAATGTTGGCTGAACTACTCGAAGCCAACAAGAAGTATTTGCCACTATTCTTCTAACCCAATGAGGAGGACCTACCATGTCTGAACTTGCCATCCTGGGCGGGCCGAAGACCCGCACCGAACCCTATCCCGCCTGGCCCGTGTGGGACCAGCGCGACATCGACGCCGTGACCGAGGTGGTGCGCTCCGGGCGCTGGGGCGGTTACCCATACCCGGGGCCGCGCACCGCCGAACTGGCCAAAAAATTCGCCGAGCTGCAGGGCGGCGGCTACGCCGTGCCGATGACGAACGGCACGATCACGATGGAAGTGGCGCTGCGCGCCGCCGGCATCGGCTGGGGGGATGAGGTGCTGGTGCCGGCCTACACCTTCCAGGCCACCGCGGCCGCCCCGATGGCTGCCGGGGCGATCCCGGTGATCGTGGACGTGGACCCGAACAACTTCTGCATGGACCCGAAGGCGGCTGAAAAAGCCATCACCGCGAAGACAAGGGCACTGATCCCGGTGCACCTCGGCTCGAACATGGCTGACATGGATGCGCTGATGAGTCTGGCGGAAAAGCACGACCTGGTGGTGATCGAGGACTGCGCCCACGCCCACGGGGCGAAATGGAACGGGCGCGGCGCCGGGACGATCGGCCACTTCGGCTCGTTCTCGCTGCAGTCGTCCAAGATCCTGACCTCCGGCGAGGGGGGCATCCTGCTGTGCCGCACGGAGGAACTGGCGCGCAAGGTGATGGCGGTGATCGACTGCGGGCGCGGCCACGAGGGCGAAGGCGGCACAGAGGGCGGCGACTCGCCGACGATGGGCGGCAACTACCGCATGACCGAGTTCCAGGCGGCGCTCGCCAGCGTGGGACTGGAACGCTTCCCGGAGCAGGCAAAGGAACGCGAGCAGATGGCGGCGTATATGGATGAGGCCCTGTCGGAGGTGCCCGGGGTGCGCGTGCTGCGGCGCGACCCACGGCACAGCACGCGGTCCTTCTACCGCTACATCTTCGCCATCGACCCGGCGACCTTCGGCGTGGAGCACGATGTGCTCTGCGCGGCGCTGGACGCCGAGGGGGTGGACTGCTGGACGGGTTACGAAGCGATGCATCATTATGCGCTCTTCCAGCCGCGCAACTCCCGGCTGGCGGTGCCGAATGCCTTCCCGGAACGGTTCGAGTTCAGCAAGATGAGCTTCCCGGAAGCCGAACGCGCCTGCGAGCACGAAGCCGTCTGGCTGGATGAGTCCATCTTCCGCGGCGGGCGCGAGGGGGTGGAGGCTGCCGTACGGGCGATCCGGAAAATCCAGACGCATGCCAGTGAACTGGCGGAAGCCGCCAGGCAGTTCAAGGGCGGGTAGCACCGCGAGCCTGCCGCCAAGGAGAGTGCCATGAATCCAAACAACCCCGCGCCGCGCAAGCTGAGTTTTGGACGCATCCTTTTGTACTCGATGGCCTCGGCGGGATTGAACATCCTGGCCATCACCATCGATACCTGGCTGCTGTACTTCTACGCCCCGCCGCCCGACTCGGGGCGCACGCAGTACCTGCCGCTGGCGCTGATCGGCGTGCTGCTGACCATCGCCAGCATCTGGGACGCGGTGATCGATCCGTTCATCGGTCACTGGTCGGACACGCTGCGCTCGCGCTGGGGACGGCGCAAACCGTTTCTTGTGCTGGCCTCGCCCTTCATCCTGCTGGGCGCGATCCTGATCTGGACGCCGCCGGTGAGAACCGTGCTACTGACCGCACTCTACTTCATGTCGATCACGCTGATCTACCGCACCGCCTACAGCCTGGTCGGCATCCCGTATGACGGCACCCTGCCGGAGATGGCACCCGACTCGAAGCAACGCGTCGGGCTGAGTTACTGGAAGAACGTGCTGGGCATCGTCGGTGTGCTGATCGGGTCGCTGGTGGCGGCGCCGCTGTTCCAGAGCATCGGGGCGGTATACATGGGCGTGGTGGTGGGGGTGGTGGGGGTGGTCACGATCTACCTGACCCTGCTGGGGCTGCGCGAGACCAGGCGCCCGCTGGGCGAACCGATGAAAGCCATGGAGGGGATCAAGGCGACCTTCCAGAACAAGCAGTTCCTGGTCGTGTTCGTCTCGACCCTGTTCGTGCACGTGTGCTACCAGATGCTGCTGATCAACTTCCCATACTTCGTCACGCTGGTGCTGGGCAAGACGGAGGCCGATGTGGGCATCTACCAGGGGGTGATGATCCTGTTGATGGCGCTGACGGGCCCGGTCTGGATGGTGTGGAACCGGCGCAAGAGCCAGCGCTGGTTGTTGAACTTCACCATGATCGGACTGGTCGTCGTGGTGGCGCTCGGCTTCCTGGTGGGCACGAGCAGCCTCGTGCCGCTGGCTGCCCAGGGCTTCCTGCTGGTCACGCTGATCGGGATCATGCTGGGCGGATACCTGATCATCATCTATGCCATGATGGGCAACGTGGTGGATTACGATGAAATGCGCACCGGGCGCCGCCGGGAGGCGATCCATTACGGCACGTTCTCCTTCGCCATCGGGCTGGGGGGATCGCTGGGCACGCTGGTTCTTTCGCAGGTGCTCAATCTGTTCGGATACACGCGGGCGAACCCGCTGGGCGTGCGGGTGGCGTTCCTGGTGATGGCGCTGTTCGTGCTGGTGGGACTGATCATCTTCCAGAAATACCGCCTGGGCGACACGCCCGAGGAGACGCGGCGCAGCATGAAGCTGCCGGAGGGATAGCGGATGAATGAACTGAAAGCCGGTGCCGCCCGACGGATCCTCACCCCACCGCCCGGGATCTTCCAGGTGGGCTACGGCGACCGCACGCGCGGCAACCGCGGGGTGCACGACGACCTGAGCGCTACGGCGCTGGTGCTGGACGACGGCGTGACCCGCCTGGCCGTGGTGGCGCTGGACCTGCTGACGATCAACGAGTTCATCGTGGACCGGGTGCGGGAAAAGGTGAGACCGGTCGAGGTGCTGCTGTGCTGTTCGCACACCCATTCCGGCCCGATCGGCTATGCCGATGAGCGTTCGCCGCGCCGGGAACGGGCGTATATCGACTCACTGGTGAAGAACATCGCCGCGGCGGTGGAGGAGGCAGCGGCACAGGCCGTCCCGGCACGGCTGGTGTACGCCAGCACTGAAGCGGATATCGCCATCAACCGCCGGGAGAGGATGGCAGACGGGCACATGGAGATCGGGCGCAACCCCGATGGCGTGGTGGACCGTTCCGTGCAAGTGGTCAGCATCTTCACGGAGGCAGGGGAGGGCAGACGCCTGGCAACGCTGGTCAACTTTGCCTGCCACGGCACGGTGCTGGGACCGGACAACCTGCTGATCTCGGCGGACTGGATCGGGGCGATGCGCCACAAGGTGGAGGCAGAACTCGGCGGGCTGGTGCTGTTCCTGCAGGGGGCGACCGCCGACCTGAACCCGGACATGTACTGGGAGGATGCGCGCGCCTTCGAGATGGTCTCCGAACAGGGAGGGCGCGTGGCGGAGAGGGTGCTGGAGGCGGCAGGAAGCGAGGGCACCCCGCTGGAGGGGCTGCCGCTGAAGATCGAGC
>JBGSVI010000075.1:0-4060 GCA_041753035.1 Anaerolineales bacterium
CCCTGCGGCTTGCAAGCGAGCCATCACCAGCCACGAATGAGCCTGCTCGCCGGGCGTCATCCGGCGGAACAGAGCCAACAGCGCCGGGGTCAGTGGCGGGCAGAGCACCCCGTCGGGCACTTCCCCGCGGGGCGCGCAGACTGCCAGCCGAAACTGGCGGAGGCGGTAGGCAATGCGCTGGATACGTTTCATGGGAATCTCTGGCTGGCGCTGGAGGGCTGCCAGCCCCAGTATAACATTGTGTTAGAATCGCGAGAGCCGGGGACGCCGGCCCCGGCTCTCTTGAAAGGAGGAGAAGAGAAATCACGCTACGCCCCTATAATAGCATCAGCCCCTGAAACCTGCTTGACGCTTACCCTACGCTTACCCTACGCCAATCTGACAGTTTTGTCAGGCGTTTTTAATCTATTTTGGAGTTCGAATGCCCAATTTCGCCATCGAAGCCGAAGCACTCGGTCGCATTTACAAACTGCGCGGCAGTAAAAAAGAAAAGAAGATCCGCAAAGAACTGGTTGCCCTGGATAACGTCAGCCTGCAGGTCGAGGGCGGCGAGCTCTTCGGTCTGCTTGGTCCCAACGGTGCCGGCAAGACCACCCTGATTAAGATCCTGACCACCCTGCTGTCGCCCACCTCGGGCGTGGCACGCGTGGCGGGGCTGGATGTGGTTGCCTCGCCGCGCAGCATCCGCCCGCTGATCAACATGGTCTCCGGCGGCGAATCCTCCGGGTACGGCCTGCTGACCGTACGCGAGAACCTGTGGATGTTCTCGCAGTTCTACGGGCTGTCCTCGAAATATGCCTACCAGCGCATCGACGAACTGCTCAAGCGCGTGGGCATCTTCGACCGCCGCCACACCAAGTCATCCGACCTTTCCACCGGCCTGCGCCAGAAGATGAACATCGTGCGCGGCTTCATGACCGACCCGCAGGTGCTCTTTCTGGACGAACCCACCCTGGGGCTGGACGTGGGCGCCTCGCGCGAGGTGCGCCTGTTCATTCGCGAGTGGCTCGAGGAAGACCGCAGCCGCACGCTGCTGCTCACCACCCACTACATGGTCGAGGCGGATGAACTGTGTGACCGCGTGGCGATCATCAACCAGGGGCGCGTGCTGGCTTGCGACACCCCCTCGGCGCTCAAGCACCGCCTGCAAAAGGATGCCATCTTTTCCGTGGAGACCACCCCGCTCAACGGGCTGAAGGCAAAGATGATCGAGGACCTGCCCGAGGTGCGCACTGCCACCGCCGAGGAGTACGACGGCGGCGCCACGCTCACCCTGATCCTGGTCGAGGAGGGCGCCCTGGGCGGGGTGATCAACGTGCTCAACCAGAAGAACGTGCGCATCAAGACGCTCAGCAAGCGCGAGCCCACGCTCGAGGATGTGTTCGTCGGCCTGGTGGGCGCGAGCATGGCAGACGTGGAGAAGGGTGGAGAAAATGGATAGCCCTGCTGCTTCCGGGGTCCACCCGCACAAGCATACCGGCTGGAGGCTGTTCCTGCAGACCATCCTGGCGCGTTCCTACCCGCGCATCATCGGGCAACAGCGCGAGGCTTCCTGGCTGCTCTTCGATATCGTCATGCCGATGACCTCGGTCATCGGCTATGTGCTGGTCTACAAGGCCCTGCATGCGCCGCCCGAGTATGTCGGTTTCGTGGTCATCGGCGGGGCGATGATGGCATTCTGGATGAACGTGCTGTGGAGCATGTCCTCGCAGTTGTACTGGGAAAAAGAGCAGGGCAACCTGGCGCTGTATATCATCGCACCGAACTCGATGATGGCAATCCTGCTGGGTATGGCACTGGGAGGCATGGTCGCCACCATCCTGCGTTCGACCGTCATCATCCTGGTCGGCTCATGGATGTTCGACATCCAATACGCGATCATCAATCCCCTGCAACTCTTTGCCGTCTTCTGCCTCTCGATGACCGCCCTGTACGGCATGGGCATGATGTTCGCCTCGGCTTTCCTGCTGTTCGGGCGCGAGGCCTGGGCGGTCTCCGATCTCATCCAGGAGCCGGTCAACCTGGTCTCCGGGCTGTACTTCCCGATCAAGTCGCTGCCTTTCTGGATCGCCGCGGCTGCTTCGCTCATCCCGCTCACCCTGGGGCTGGATGCCATGCGCCAGTTGGTCTTTTCCACCACCCTCAGCCTGGGCTTTCTCACGCCGGGCCTGGAGATCGGCATCCTGGCGGGGCTGTGCGTCTTCTTCCTGGTCGGCGCGAAACTGCTGCTGGCATATACTGAGAAACTTGCCGTCCGGGAGGGGCGCCTGACCGAGGCGCGCAGGTGACCCATGGCAAATCCCACACAGGTTAGTTCCCGCGCCGAAGCCTGGCGCTCCTTCAAATTTGCCGCCTGGCTGGGCTGGCAGATCACCTCCAACTGGACCGATCCGCTGCTGTTCGCCATCTACTCCGTCGTCCGCCCGGTGACGCGCGCTGCCATCCTGGTGATCATGTACGGCGTGATCACCAACAGCAACTTCAGCGACCCGCTGTTCCCCTATATCTTCCTGGGCAACGCCTTCTACACCTACGTATTTTCCATCATGAACGGCGTTTCCTGGGCGGTGATCGACGACCGCGAGCACTACCGCACGCTCAAGTACATGTACATTGCCCCCATCCGCATCCCCGCCTACCTGCTGGGGCGCGGCGTGGCAGGTTTCTTCACTGCATCTCTTTCGGTGCTCGTCACCCTGCTTGCCGGGGTGCTCTTCCTGAACGTCTCCTTCGACCTGCTGCAGGTGGACTGGCTGCTCTTCCTGGGCAGCATGTTCATCGGCGTGGTCATGCTGGCCCTGATGGGACTGGTGCTCGGCGCCATCAGCCTGCTGATCGTGCGCCATTCCGGTTTCATCGCCGAGAGCGTCGCCGGGGCACTGTTCCTCTTCTCCGGGGCGATCTACCCGCTGGACATCCTGCCCCGCTGGCTGCAGCCGGTCGGTTTTGCCATGCCCATCACCTACTGGCTGGAACTCATCCGCCGCTCGCTGATCGGCAACGTGGCACAGGCTTTTCCCACCCTGGCAGGCTTCAACAACCTGCAACTGCTTGGCATCCTGGTCGCCCTCTCGCTGGTCTTTGGGATCGCGTCCATTTATACATTCAAGATCTGTGATTGGCGCGCCCGCGAGCGCGGCCTGATCGACCGCACCACCAACTATTGATCCACATGACGCGCATCTGTCTCATCCCCAGGCTCAGCGGCACCGGCGGCCCGGTCTCCTTCCAGGGAAAACTGGCCGCAGGCCTGGCGCAGCGCGGCATCCAGGTTTGCTACGACCTGTCCGACCATCCTTATGATGCCGTGCTGGTCATTGCTGGTACCCGCCGCCTTTCCGCCCTGTGGCAGGTACGGCGCAGCGGTGTGCGCGTGGTGCATCGCCTGGATGGGCTCAATTGGCTCCATCGGCGCCGCAGGACCTCCCTGCGCCATTTCCTGCGCTCCGAGGTCAACAACCGCATCGTGTCCACCATCCGGCGCTTCCTGGCGGACCGCGTCGTCTACCAGAGCCGCTTCGTTCACGACTGGTGGGAGGATTGGTACGGTGCGACGCGCATCCCCTGGACGGTGATCCACAACGGGGTGGACCTGTCCATCTACTCCCCCGAGGGTGCCCATGAACGGCCAACCGGAAGCAACCGCATGCTGCTGGTGGAGGGCAGCCTGGCTGGCGGGCAGGATTCGGGGTTGGAGAATGCCCTGCACCTGGCGGAGGCGCTCCAGTTCGAGCACGGCTTTCCCATGGAAGTGCAGGTGGCGGGCAAACTCACCCCCCGGCAGATCACAGAATGGCAGGGGCAAGCCCGCGTGCCGCTGACCCTGCTAGGCGTGGTGCCCCGCGAACAGATCCCGGCCCTCGACCGCTCGGCACATTTCTATTTTTCCGCCGAGCCCAACCCTCCCTGCCCGAATGCGGTCATCGAGGCGCTTGCCTGCGGCCTGCCCGTGGCTGGTTTCGCCACCGGCGCCCTGCCCGAACTGGTGAGGGGCGATTCCGGGCGGTTGGCGCCCTACGGCGGCGATCCCTGGAAACTGGACCCGCCGGATGTGCCCGCC
>JBGSVI010000076.1:0-6253 GCA_041753035.1 Anaerolineales bacterium
GCATCCACAATCTGGATCAGATGCCGTATTTGTGGTTGGTAAAGAACGATGTTCAGAGCTGAGATAAATGCAACAAGTTGTTCGGACTGTTGTACAATTGCTTTGAGCATTGGTTCTCTCCTGGTCTCGGATGTGCGTCAATAACACTATCCTACCAGAAAACCAGTGCTCACTTTATTTCACTTTGGCGAATGTCCAGTCATTATTTTCTCCTCTTTGAAAAATGGTTGGGCCAAGAATTCGACCAGACGATACCCCTATTATAACCTTCTTGGAAATAATATCAACCCTTTTTTATCCAATTTGCGCGATGATCTCCTTCACCCGTCCCACGGCTCCGCTCGTCAACCGCACCTTTATCCCGTGCGGGTGCACCGGCGAACGGGTCAGCAATTCCTTGATGATCCCCTCGGTCAGCTTCCCGCTGGGCTGGTCCTGCTTGCATACAATGCGCACACGCAGGCCGGGTTTGAGTTGGGCGCGGGTCGGCACGGTCATCTCAAGCCAACAGCTCTTCCGCGAATCTCAAAACAGCCTCGATATCATCGAAGTTGCTCACCATCCCGATCGAGATGCGCACCGCGCCGGAAGCCTTGCCATCGATGCAGGTGCGGAAGTCATCGTAGGTCAGGCGTTGGACGTGATCCGTTTGCGAGAAGCAGGCCGCCAGTTCCATCTTGGAGATCTGCAGCGCGGCCTCTCCGGCGCCTGGGTTGCAGAAACATCCGGTGCGCAGCGAAATATGGTGCTCATTGGCCTTTTGTTCGATCAAGCGGATATCGATCGGGTGATCGTCCCGGTCGTAGAAGTTGCAGGTGACCGCCCCGCCGCGTTTTACGGTGTTCAGCGGTCCATAGATGCGTGCCAGGGGAACACCGCTGCTGTGTTTCATTGCCGATAGGTTATCCAGCAGCCAGCCGGTGAGACAGCGCACCCGTTCATGGATCAACTCCAGGCCGATCGCTCGGATGTGATCCAAACCGATCTCCACCGCCGGGATATCGAGGTAGTCCACGGTGCCATCCTCGAACGCCGCCGGGGCCTCCGCCAGGTAGTGCCTGTCACCCTGCACCGAAGCGACGGTGATCGTCCCCCCCGCAAACCAGGGGCGGTGCAGTTTCTTGATCACCTCTCGCCGTGCCAGTAGGGCGCCGATGCCCGTCGGGTAACCAAAGATCTTGTAGAACGACAGGGGCACGAAATCGGGCTTCCATTTTCCCAGGTCTAGGCGGTTGGTGGGGGCAAACGCCGCCGCATCCACCAGCACGTCCCACCCTTTGGCGTGCGCCTTTTCGATCCATTCCAGCGGGTGTTGCACCGAAGAAAAATTGGATTGCGCCGGGTAGGCGAAAAGGTTGGCGCAGCCGCCGCTGCCTTCCTCGATGTACTTTGCCAGCATGCTCTCATCGACACGCATGTCAGGGAGCATCAATGGGATGTAGGTCACGTCCGCGCCCTTGGCATGGGCATATTCGCGAATGCCGTTGACCGAGTTGTGGTTATCGAAGGTCAGCAGGTAATGGCAGCCTTTCCCGAAGGGATACGCTTCGCCAACCAGTTTAAGCGCCCCGCTCGCATTTTGGGTGAAGATGCACACATACTCCTGCGGGGAGGCATTGAAGAATTGCAGGATGCTGCTCCGGGCTGATTCCACCAGCCGCGTGGCATTCATCGATGTGGGGTTGCTGGAATGCGGGTTGCCAAACACATTCCCGGTGAGCAATTCCATGTGGGCGCGCACCTGCGCATCTGCATACAGTCCGCCCCCGGTATAGTCCAGGTAGATCTGCCCCTGTTGGTCCAGCCGCCCATATTCGCCCTCGCGCAGTTCGTCCAGGTCATGGGTCTGGTCATATGTGGGATATTTTTGAACGAAATCGGCATACCTCTGCATGATCGGCTCCTATTTTCAAGGGGTGCGGGTGGTACTGGGAGTGGGGGATGCTTCATTAACAGGCCAGAGGAAGAGTTTAGAACCTGAATACCCGTGCTTTTCTGCTGTATGGATGCGGGCACTGGAAGATACCAGGCAGCCCGGCTCATCGATCACCTCGATGGCCAGGAGATCCCTGGATTGATCCGCCATATTGAAATAGATGATCGGCAGGAAGACCATCTGCCTACCCTGGCAGACCCAGGCTTCGATCAGGTAGCCGCGGTAGTCATCCTCCGTCATCCAGACCGGGCTCCAGAACAGGGTCACCTTATTTCCCACCCGCGTGCTGCTCAGGTTTTGTGGTGGAAAGTACAGGGTGGAATAGGGCAGGATGGAGGATGCCACCGGAACAGCGTCCAAGCCGCCGGTGTCGAAGTGCACCTGGTCGGCACGCACCCAGCAGGGGTTCCATCCGTGGATGCCCTGCACGAAGAGCCAGGTGCCTTCCAGGTTGCGCCCGATCACTTCCATGTGGCTGGTTTCCAGCAGCCCATATTTGTACAGGTATGCAGAGCCGGGACCATAATTGCAGGCGGCATGTATCAGGATGGTGATGATGGGCGCTTCCGGGGTGTTGGCGATGGAGGGGGTGCGGGTGATGGTGGGGCTCAGGGAGGGGGGGTGGCTGCGTGCGGGCGTTGGAGAGGAAGTGACCGTGACCGGGATCGGAACCAGGCGTGTCACTTCCATGATATGCACCACGGTGACAATTTCGATGACCACGCGTGGGGCGGGTGCGCGAGCGCAGGCAGTGAGACAGAACAGGCACAGCAAGCCTGCAAGCCATGGAAAACGTGAGGGAAAGCGGGAGAAGCTGGTGGAGTGCATGCTGGCTCATATGTCCAATTCTACCCCATCCATGGGCATACACAATGGTTTGGCGGTTTTCCCCCAACCGGAGGCGAATTTATCGCCTTCCTGCTGCCAGCAGTTGCTCAGTCAGGGCAGTCAGGTCAACCCGGGAGGTCATGTCTAGGCTGAGCGGCGTGACCGAGACCATGCGCTTGACGCGCAGGACATACACATCGCTGTCGCTCTCACAATTCAGATCAGGCTGAAAGCGGTAGCCCACCCGTCCGGGCTGGTCCCAGGAGGTGCGTTCGGGTGCAGTGGGCATGAAATAGTGCTGGCGGGCGAGGCGGGTCACCTGCCAGGGCGTTTGTGGCGTGGCATCGGCGGGGACATCCACCTTCACCAGGTCAATATCAGCAGGCAGGGTGTTCTCCAGCAGGAGCCGGGCGAAATAAGCCGTGAAATACGCTGCGCTGGAGAAATCGATCTCCCGGGAGTGGGAACGGTGATGCTCCACGCCGGTCTCCAGGGACATCGCCAGGGCGCGCACGCCCATCCCGGCAGCCTCCATTGCTGCGCCAACCGTCCCGGAGATGGTGATCCCGGTAGCCACGTTCTCGCCATAGTTGATGCCCGAGACCACCAGGTCAGGCAGGCGGGGCATGATCTCCAGCATCCCATGCAGTACCGACTGGGCGGGAGAACCGCCCACCGAGTATACTGTCCACTCCCGGCCGCGCACGCTCAACTGCAGCGGCTTGATGATCCCGTCAGAGGTGGATGGCAGGCTGCGCCCCATTCCCGAGGATTGCTCGCGCGGCGCAGCCACGGTGACATATCCCAGGTCCGACAGCGCTTCTGCTGCAGCCCACAGCCCGGGGGAATCGATGCTGTCATCATTGGTCAACAGGATCTGGCATTTTTCCATCGTCGGCTCCTAAAAAAAAGAAGCGGGAAACCCGCTTCTGCATGGCGCCCCTTGCGCGACTCGAACGCGCGGCCTTTTGGTCCGCAACCAAACGCTCTAATCCACTGAGCTAAAGGGGCATTTTTTTGGCGGGGGTGATTTTACTCCAGAACTCCACGATGGTCAATCCCGGATTGACCGGGGCGCACGGCTGCTGCTTTGGCACGCCAGGGTTCTGGCAGGTACTTCAACCCCTCCTCATCCCTCATCACCGTCTGCCCGCCCAGGGAATTATACTTCAGCGTGGTCGCCACCGCACCTTCCACCCGTACCTCATACGCCCCACCAAAGCCTGTCCCGAGCTTGCCGAGGGAAAATAATACGTGCTCACTGCGCCTCCCGCGTCCGTATACACTTGTTTTACAAGGGTATCGTCGCCGTCAAAGGTGAAGACACACGCCGTCAGGGTCGTTCCCGGTGCCAGGCACGTCCCGTTTTCCACGCCCCCATGCACACATGGAATACCCCAGCAGCAGTTCAAAAAAACGTCCCCGGCAACCATGATCTGATTATATTCGCGTTTCACCTTCTTCGGACTGGTCTCGCGCCATCCTCCTCTTGACAGGCAACTGCTCATGCACGAAAGGATATGGTAAAGGAGTGCTCGGATATGATCAATGATCACGGTTCTATCCGCGTACACCCGCTTTTTCCGCCTCATCCGCGTGCCATTCTTTCCTTAAAACCCACCAAACCTCTTGATAAAACAGAACATATGTACTAATACCCTCCTTGGCACGGGAAGGCCATCCTCAGCGCGCAGCGCTGTAACCTGCCCGTCTTTTGATTCCTGCCATACACCTTTCAAGATAAGGACAGGACTCATCCCAAGTGCAGCCTCTTTTTGATCGTGTTCCTGCACGATGTGTTTCGTGTTGCCAGAAGACGTCATTCGAATTTCTTCGTACCTCAACTTCGAATATGAACTTCTCCTGCCTGTGCCTCCCCTCCCATTCGACCATCATTGGCTTCAACGCGTCCAATCCCCGCAGCCGCGCGGCACATCCCCGGCAACGGACGACTGGCAACTGGCACTTATGGACACCCTGAGAATTGAACTTCATTATAAATTACCACGCTGCTGCGCCTCGATTCCTTGCTCTCGGCGATATCATCCCCGCAGGGGAAGTCCCGCTGTACTTCCGGGGCGGCTGTGCTTGGCTCCAGGTTCATCAGTGGAGGGCCGCGGTGACCGAATCCGCCACCGACTGCTCCAGGGAATATGTTGGTTCCCACCCCATCCCGGCAATTATCTTGGCATGGGAACAGGGCTTGTCAATATTCACCAGGGAAGGACGCCGGATCCCGGGGTTGAGATGCACCAGATCCAGCCAGGCAACCAGACCATCCAGCACCTTCAATCCGCCTGGCGAAATCGGGAGGACGCGTGTTTTCCTCCCAAGATGTTTGACGATCAGGCGAATGAATTCGATCATGCTTTCATTGTGGGCTGAAACCAGGTATCGCTCGCCGCTTTGCCCTTTTGTCAGCGCCAGGAGTACTGCCTCGGCAACATCACGCACATCCACAAATGCGTTGATGTACTCCATCATCGGCAGTACAGGGAATTTTCGGATCAGCTTGATCGCCGTGCCAACACGTTCCGAGCCGGGGCCCAGGATCACGCTCGGGTTCAAGACGATCACCCGCAGTTCTTCTTTCATTGCGTACAATTCGATCTCACTCAGGCGTTTGGTATATCCGTATATGTCATTTTTTTTCTTGGCTTCAAGATCGGGTACGAATTCTTCTTGTGTCATTTGTGGCGGGCGAAAATCAACGGCAGAGATGGAACTGATGAAGATGAAGTTTTTGCATCCCGCTTCCTTTGCCATGCGTGCCAGGTTGCGGGTGCCAATGACATTGGAATCAAAGATCTCATGCCGCTTGGAAAGGTCGAATGAGACCATCGCGGCACAATGCACCACGGTATCCACACCGCGGAGCTGCTCGGCGTATGTACCTGGATCGGTCAGGTCCCCGCGCATCCAAGTCACCCTCTCCAGCGCATCGAGGTCTAAAAAGGTTCTCCGCTGGGTGCGGGTCAGTACGCGCACTTCTGCCTGCGGATCATGGGTGTGAAGCGCCTGGACGATGTATTGACCAAGGAAACCATAGCCGCCAGTGATAAAGTAAGTTGCCATATCAAAAAGGCCTTCTCATTGATATTGCCTGTATTGTATGCTACTACTCCAAAGTGAGCTAGGCACCTTCGCGGGAGGCTGAACGGGATGCTCTCAATTAAAAAAACCCTCACCAAGAGGGGAAATGCAGTGAGCGAGGAGAGATTCGAACTCTCAACCAATGGCTTAAAAGGACGGCCAAGCGCTCACGTTTCTCACAACCAATGTCCTGCCATTTTCGCCGAATCCATTGGTCGGGTCGGCAAAAAATACATTGGAATTAATTAATTCTTCACAATACCTTCGCCAATTATGTAGCCCGGGAAGGTTCAAAGGCCGGGTGAATCATGCCCAAACGGGCGATTTGCTCGAAGATGTCGGATAATAAAACGGCATCAGGTTTTTGCGGAAGCATTTTTATTGTCTCGAGTGCAT
>JBGSVI010000077.1:0-34643 GCA_041753035.1 Anaerolineales bacterium
AAAGACGAAATCTCCGTTTTCCGAAGATACGCTGGATTCAGTATATCCAGCCAGAGCCTTTTTCCTTCATTCCAAGGTATTTTGGGCCTCGTTTAGGCCCTTAAGAAACCATTCTATTCTTGAGTAACGTTGGACGGTACATAGGGACCCTGCAAGGCGAATATTGCCACCTTCCCACGCGTGCGGCAGTCTGGTAAAATCAGCCCCCGGAGTGTTGTACCCTTCACTCCAAATCCATTCTGGTAGAAAGGGCTTGAACCCAATGAAAGTATTACTGATCAAGGACGTGTACAAACTGGGCCGCGCCGGCGATGTGAAGAAAGTCGCCGATGGCTATGGCCGAAATTTCCTGATCCCGCAGGGGATGGCTGTGCTGGCGACTCCCGGAGCGCTCAAACAGGCTGACCGCATCCGCGAGAATGCTGCCACCCGGCGCGCGGTTGTCAACGAGGAAATGGGCGGCGTGGCGGAAGGGCTCGCCAAGGTGCAACTGTTCTTTGCAGCCCGGGCTGGAGAAACCGGCAAGCTCTACGGCTCGATCACTTCGCAGGATGTGGCTGACCAGATCCTGAAGAAGAGCGGCCTGACCATCAAGCGGCAGCAGATCGACATGCAGCCATTGCGCTCGCTGGGCGAGCACATCATCCGCGTCCGCCTGACCATGGACCTGATCCCGGAACTCAAGGTGATCGTCTACCGCGAAGGGGATCTGGAACCCGGCACGGAAGCCAAACCCGCCAAGGCGGTAAAGAAGGCCATCGAGACTGCCGAGGTTGTTGAGACTGCCGAGGTTGTCGAGACCGTCGAGACCGTCGAAACAGTTGAGGCTGTTCCTCCCGCTGAGGATGTGATCGCCGCCGAGGAAGATCCTGCTGAAACGGCTGCTGACGCCTGAACTTCACCGAGCAAACTGACATCACCGGTCAATCATAGGGGCCGGTGATGTTCTATTTCAAACGATGTCTGAAACAATTGGCAGCCAGCTCAAGCAAGCCCGCCTGAACCGCAACCTGAGCATCGCCAAGGTTGCCCAGATGACGCGCATTCGTGCGCAAACCCTGGAAGCGCTCGAAGCGGATGACTTTGAGTCCATTCCTTCCGCAGCGCAATTGCGCGGCTTCCTGCGGATCTATGCCGAAGCCCTGGGACTCTCGCTGGATGAGATGACCGCCAGGCAGGACGGCACAGAGGCAGTGCAGGCAGAGGCTGCCTTGCTCGAGGGGTCCGAAAGCACCAGCCTGGAACCCGAAGTGCCCCAGCCACCCGATCCGGAACCAGCGGAGGAGGAAGGGCTGGAAGAAGAGGAGTTTTCCCCGGTCTCACTTGAAGAATCCCAGACAGGAGGGGTGGATCCCCTGCCTGCGGAAAACCTGACGGCCTCCCAGGTTCTATTCCACGCCATCGGCAGTGGTTTAAAAAATAGGCGTGAGAGCCTGGGGCTTGCCCTGGATGAGATCGAGCAACATACACGCATCCGAGGGCAGTTCCTGGAAGCACTGGAAAGTGGGGAGTTTGA
The DNA here is from genome assembly GCA_041753035.1 of Anaerolineales bacterium. Taxonomy (GTDB): domain Bacteria; phylum Chloroflexota; class Anaerolineae; order Anaerolineales; family Villigracilaceae; genus UBA877. The sequence goes on from JBGSVI010000077.1 coordinate 1,517, forward strand.
GAACCTGGCCTCCCCCGTGCAGGTGCGCGGGATGTTGAGCACCTACGGACGGTTCCTCGACATGGACGTGGACAGCCTGCTGCTGGAATTTGCAGATGGTTTGCAGAGGCAATTGGCAGAGCGCAAGTCCAATAGGCTGGCTGGTCTCGCGAGTGTTCGCGGGCGTGCCACCAGGCGACAACTGCCGGTATTCCTGCGCACGATCCTATCGCCTGACCTGTTGGTCGGCGGTGGGCTGCTGGTGCTGCTGCTGGTCTTTGCCGTCTGGGGTACGGGAAGCATCATCAGGATGAGTACAGCCACCACCCCACAGCCGACTGCGCCTTCCATTTCTGACATCCTGCTTGCCTCTCCGCCGGCAGAAGAAGCGACTGCCACCGGCATGCTCAATGGCACGCAGATCACGCTCGCGCCCGGGGTGCAGGCGACCCTGGAAGTGACTCTGCCAGCCGCGGGGGCAGCCCCGGTCCAGATCGTCCTGGTGGCATCCCGGAGCGCCTGGGTGAAGGTCGTCGTGGATGGTAAATTGAAATTTGAAGGCCGTCTTGGAACCGGAACAGCCTACACGTACGAAGGCAGCAACCAGATCGAAGTGGTCACGGGGGATGGCGCGGCGATCAGTGTCATTTATAACCAGTCCAACATGGGCGTGATGGGCTCCTTTGGTGAGGTGGTGGACCGCATCTATACCACGACAGCCATCCTCTCCCCGACCGTGACATCCACGCCCACGGCAAGCATCACCCCAACGCCCACGCTCACCCTGAGGCCAAGTGCCACGCCGCGCTTCAGCAGCACACCGCGCGTCACCCCCACCGAAATCCCGTAGCCAGAGAACATGCCCAACATGTCCAAGATCACTTTTCATCTAACCACCCTGGGGTGTGTAAAGAACGGCGTTGACTCCGACTCGATGGCGCAACTGCTGGAACAGGACGGCTACCACAGCGTGCAAAAAGCCAAACGGGCGGATGTGCTGATCGTCAACACCTGTGGATTCATCCAGGCGGCACGGGACGAGTCCATTGCCGAACTGCAGGAACTGGCCAGGGGAAAGCGTCCCGGGCAGTTGCTGATCGCGGCAGGCTGCCTGACCCAGCGTTATGCAGAGGAAGTGGCACGGCGTGTGCCCGGGGTGGACGGCATCCTGGGGACCCGCAGATGGATGGATATCGTGGATGTAGTCCGCTCTTTGCGGGGGAGAAACCAAACGGCGATGAAGGGAGGCATGTACCCGGAACCACTGTATCACCTGCCAGATACGGCCATTATCGGCGCAGACCCGGTCGACGGGGAAGGGCACCCAGCGACAGTGCGTGCGCTGGTAACCGGTGCCAGCGCCTACCTGAAGATCGCGGATGGCTGCCGGCGCCCGTGCGCGTTCTGCTCGATCCCCTTGATCAAGGGGACACTGGTCAGCCGCCCGATGGAGATGATCCTGGAGGAAGCAAGTGCACTGGCAGAGGCAGGGGTGCGCGAACTGATCCTGGTCGCCCAGGACACCACGGATTACGGGCATGACCTGGGACTGCGGGATGGGTTGGCGGTGCTGCTGGAGAACCTGGTGGTGGTTGCACCGCAGGTGGATTGGATCCGCATCCTGTATGCCTACCCTGGCTATGTCACCGACCGGCTGATGGCGGTGATGGCTGCCCATCCCCAGGTGCTGCCTTACCTGGATATCCCCCTGCAGCATGCCCACCCTGCCACCCTGCAACGTATGGGGCGCCCGGCCAACATGGAGTGGGTCACCCGGACGATCGCCAGGATGCGCGCAACCTTCCCAGGCCTCGCCTTGCGGACGACCTTCATCGTCGGGTATCCTGGTGAGACAGAAGAAGAGTTCCAGGCATTATTGGATTTCATGCAACAGGTACGCTTTGACCGGGTGGGAACATTCCAATTCTCCTTTGAACCGGGGACACCCTCGGCCCCCCTGGGCGACCCGGTGCCGGCCGAAGTCAAGCAGGAACGCTATGATCGGTTGATGGAACTCCAGCAGGGCATCTCGCTGCAGATCGGGCAATCTTTTGTGGGCAAGACGCTGGATGTGCTGGTCGAAGGAAGGGATAACGGGATATCGTTTGGCAGGTCCTATCGTGATGCGCCGGAGATCGACGGACTGGTGATCGTACATGCAGACCTGGAGGCTGGAAGCCTGCTGCCGGTGAAGATCACCGGCGCACTGGCGTATGACCTGGAGGGCATCCCGGCGGGATGACTTTGTTATAATCGCATCCATGCGAACAATCGAACGGATCCAGCAAGGGATCGAGATGCTCCTGGGGGCTGTATTGATGGCCTCCCTGCTTGCCGGCAGCAGCCTGGGAATACCGGAGAAGCCACAGGAATTGGCACGACGCTACGCCCTGGCAGTGGAGTTCGATTATTTTGACTGGACCCTGGCAGCATTCGGCAGCAAGTTCAACCAGGCTGCGCTGGATACCCCCTTTTATTTCGAAGAAGAGCAACGGATCCAGATGGTCAGTGATTACCTGGGGCTGATCGATCAAATCCTGCAGGCGGAATACCAATTGGACCTGATCTATACGGACCCATCCATCGCAGACGCGGTGGCGGAATCCAGCAACCTGCGCGCACAATTGGAGCACCTGTATGCTCAACAGGCGGGGCTGGCGCCAATGGCGGAGGCGGTGTTGGAATCCCAGGTCTCGGCGGTGTTGGCGGACCTGGAAATGACAACGGGTGGACAGCCCATCCCACCGGTGCTGTTCCACATCAGCCCGCTGCCCTATCACCTGGTCATTTCGCCGCGCGACCGGATCCAGCAGGATGCAGCCATTTCGCTGCTGCCGGAGATGACGGTTGACCGCCAGGTGGCCCTGGAAGAGCAGGTGGCGAATGGGATGAATGTCTCGGCGCTGGTCGTGCCGGTGGGCGGCATCGGTTCCTATCCAACGATGGTGATGCGCACCACCTCGCTGGATTGGCTGGCAGACGTGATCGCGCATGAGTGGATCCACAACTGGCTGACGCTGCGCCCATTGGGGGTCAATTATGATACTTCCCCAGAACTGCGCACGATGAATGAAACGACGGCATCGATCGCGGGGAGCGAGATCGCCCTGCTGGTGCTGCAGCGCTTTTACCCGGTACTTGCTGCCGGGGACATGGATCAACCGGTCAGCCTGTCGCCGGTTCCTCCAGGAGGCTGGCCGCGCCCGCAGTTCGATTACCGCAGCGAGATGCACACGACGCGCATCCAGGTGGAGGCGCTATTGGCGGAAGGGAAGATCGAGGCAGCAGAAGCGTACATGGAGGCACGCCGCCAGGTATTCTGGGAACAAGGCTATGCCATTCGTAAACTCAACCAGGCCTTCTTTGCTTTCTATGGAGCGTACGCGGATAGTCCCGGGGGAGTTGCGGGAGAAGACCCGGTCGGACCTGCAGTGCGCCAACTGCGTGCCCAGAGCAATACACTGACCGATTTTCTTAAAACCATCGCCAGGATGTCCTCTTTTGCCGAGCTCCAGGAAGCGACCAGCCGATGAAGACTGCTTCTCTTTTTTGCAGATATGGGAAGGTGGCGATGTGCGACTGCCTGCTGGTACTGCTCCTGGCGGCTTGCACGGGTGGAGCTACGCAACAACCTACCGTACCCACGCTGACAGCACCCATCCCGAGTTCTTATTCCATGCCATGCACCATCCTGCCGTACAATAACGAAGTACAGCCGGTGGAAACAGTCCCGGAAGACGGCACTGCCCACGTGAGCGGATCGGATGAGGCCGCGGTCAGCCTGGTGTTGTTCACTGACTTCCAGTGCCCGGGATGTGCCGTGCTGGCGGCAAGCCTGGAACAGGTCAGGGCGGCGCACGCCGAGGATGTACGCCTGATCGTGCGCTACCTGCCGGATGCCCGTTTTGATAAAAGCAGCCTGGCGATCCAGGCGGCGGAGGCCGCCTCCCTGCAGGGGAAATTTTGGGAGATGTATCGCCTGCTGTTCGAGAAGCAGCCCGAATGGTATGGACTGTCCCCGGAGGATTTCCCAGCCTGGGCAGTCGAGCAGGCTGAGGATCTGGGGATGGATGCAGTGCAATTCGAGGCGGACCTCAATGGGGATGAGGTCAGCCTGCGGGTGGGACAGGCGCTGGAAGCTGGCAAGAATATCCCTTATTCTCCGCCGCTATTATTCATCAACAGCAATACCTACTATACGGGCCTGGCAGATCCTGCCAGCCTGGATGTGATGGTGCGCCTGGCACTGCTGGAGACGAGGAAATTCCATGCCTGCCCGGATTGGCGGCTGGATGCCACCCGGCAGTATATCGTCACGTTGCAGACCGAACGCGGCGATATCGTCCTGCAACTCTACCCGGACAAGGCACCGCTGGCGGTGAACAATTTCATCTTTCTCGCCGAATCTGGATGGTACAATTTAATTCCTTTCCACCGCGTGGAGGCTGGATTTGTCGCCCAGAGCGGAGATCCCTCGGGAACAGGCTTTGGGAACCCGGGGTATTATTTTGCCACCGAAGCCGCCCCGGGGGCGTTATTCAACCGGGCAGGTTTGCTGGCAATGTCCAACGTGGGCATGGATACGAATGGCAGCCAGTTCTTCATCACTTATGCATCCACCCCAAAACTGAATGGGCAATTCACAATTTTTGGAGAGGTGCTGAGTGGAATGGAAGTGCTCGAAAGCCTGACTGCAGGCGACCTCTTGTTGCAGGTGAGCGTGGAGGAAAGGTAATCCAATGCAACGATATTTTTCATCGAACCATAACCGTTCGGCTCTCCTGCTCGGGTTCACCATTATGAGCATGCTGGTCCTGCTGGGTAGGGCAGGATTCCTTGTCGTGCAGAGCATGGTCTCGCTGGCCGGTTCGCGCCTGTCCTTTACAGACCTTGGGCCATCCATCCTGGAAGCATTAAGCATGGTGCTATGTGCGGTGCTGCTGCTCCCGTTGACGGTTGGGTGTATCCAGCAACTGCAGGGCAAGCAACTCCCTGCGGCTACATTCCTGCCAATCAAGATATGGTGGCTGGTCACGGCTGCGATCACCTGGTTGGTGCTGCTCATCATTTCGAGCCTGCTGACCGCCCTGCTGGAGATCGGCTGGCTGCTCTCTGCGCCGACGTTCCTGCTGGGGATGCTGCTGGCGGTTGCCACGCTGGCATGGATGGCTGCGGGGGGACTGGTGAGTGGATCACGTCGCCGGTTGTGGGCGGCTTTCAGCCTGGGGATGACCGGAGGAACCGGGCTGGCGCTCGTGCTGGAATATGCCCTGATCGCAGTCGTTGTGGTGGTCGGAGCAGCGGCAGTTCTGGTACGCCCTGAATTTGGGGAAATGCTGAACGACCTGCAGGCGAGGGTGGCTACTGCAGGCAGTATGGAAGAGATCCTGACTCAACTTGCCCCGTACCTGACCCAGCCGTGGGTACTCCTACTGGTGCTGGCCTTCGTGGCCGGGCTTGGCCCGTTGATCGAAGAGGCGGTGAAGCCGCTGGCAGTCTGGCTGCTTGGACGGCGGTTGCACTCCCCGGCGGAGGGTTTTGCCCTGGGTGCACTTTCAGGCGCCGGGTTTGCCCTGCTGGAAGGCTTGATGGCAGCCAGCGGGATGGCGGCAACCCCTTACTTTGGACTGCCGGCTCGCCTGGCAAGTTCGCTGATGCACATCATCCTCAGCGGGATCATGGGCTGGGGGATCGCGCAAGCCTTGTTGAAGAAACGCTGGAAGCGCCTGGCTGGAATCTACCTGCTGTGCGCCGGACTGCATGGGCTGTGGAATGGATCCGCTCTGCTGGCGGTGTATGGATCCCTGCGCACGACCCTCCAGGGAAACGCCATGGATCCGGTGAGCATCCTGGCGATGCTGGGCGGTGTATCCCTGTTGGGGATCGAGCTGGTTGCGATGGCGACCGTGCTGCTCATTTTGAACAAGAAACTACGCCCTGCGGCAGGTGATATAATCGCCCCGCTCGAAAATCCACTTGAGAGGAAACCCGATGGACTGGATTAAACAGGTGTTCGATTTCATTCTGCATGTCGATGTTTATCTCGAACAGATCATCTCCAACTACGGTGGTTGGACGTATGCACTGCTGTTCTTAATTGTCTTCATGGAAACCGGGTTTGTGGTCACCCCGTTCCTGCCGGGAGATTCGCTCATCTTCGCCGCAGCGACCTTTGCGGCGCGCGGGACACTCAATCCCTGGCTTATGTTCCTGCTCTTGGCAGTGGCAGCCGTGGCTGGAGATACGGTGAATTATTGGATCGGGCACCGCGTTGGAAGTCGTGCGTATACCGGTGAGATCAAATGGATCAAGAAGGAATACATGGAGCGCACCCATGTGTTCTTCGAGAAGCACGGCGGCAAGACGATCTTCCTGGCGCGCTTTGTGCCCATCATCCGCACCTTTGCCCCCTTTGTAGCGGGGATCAGCCAGATGTCGTATGGCTTTTTCATCCGCTGGAATGTGATCGGGGGCATCACCTGGGTGGCTACATTCACCCTGCTGGGCTATTTCTTTGGTAACATCCCCTTCGTGCAAAAGAACTTTGAACTGGTCATCATTGCGATCATCGTGATCTCGCTGGTGCCGGCGGTGGTGGAGGGAATCAAAGCGAAGAAGGAAATGAGCAAGAAAGACCCGGCTTAATCTCCTAGTCTTAAAGTGAAGAACTGGTGAAAGTGTGGTACTCTCATTTTCCACACTTCTGCCAGTTCTTTTTTGTTCCCAAGGGATCCCTATTACAGCAGCAGTAAAAGACGGTCGAATACCTCTTGCGCGAGACTGCCTGAATTGCGCATAGCGACCAGCGTCCTGGAGCGAGCCAGTGCCTGGGCGAGGGCGATGCCTTCAGGGATCGCCTGCGCATACATCTCCCAGAATATGCCGGAAGGAAATCTCCAGTTGTGGAAGTGCAGATCCTGTTCTGCGAACAAGGCGACCAGGAGCGGTTCGAGCTGTGGGTGGGGTCCAGTGACCTTGATCTGTTTGCGTGACAGGTACCAAGTGGTGCCGAGCAGGTTGGTGCTGCCTGCATACGGGTCCCGGGAAGCGAAATGCAGGGTGCGGATGCCGGACATGTAAAAAGCGCCCATGCACAGCGGGCAGGGTTCCGTTGAGGTTACCAGGGTGCAGGTATGGGGGTCAATGGCATCAAAATCCAGCGCCAGCAGTGCTTCCATTTCTGCATGGGCAAGGGCCGCACCGTTCACGCCCGCGCCTGGTTTGACCTTCTCGTAGATACGGTTGCGCCCGCGAGAGACCACTCTTCCGTCAGATGATATAACAACAGCACCGATGGGGAAGCAGTCGGTGCAATAGGATTCCCAGGCGAGTTCGAAGCAGGTTTGCCACTGAATGGGGAGGTCAGACCACATCGATCCCGGTCCCGGCGGTCACCTCACCGATCACCCAGGCAGGTTGATCCAATTCCCGGGCGCGTGCCAGGAAAGAATCCAGGCTGGAAGCGGGAACGGAAAGCAATAACCCACCGCTGGTTTGCGGGTCGAAGAGCATCATCTGCTGCTCTTCGCGAATGATTGTGTCGAAGTGGACACGAGGGCCAAAGAACAGGCGATTATCAGAAGCCCCCCCGGGAAAGGTCCACCTGGCGGCATATTTCTGTGCATTGGAGACAAAGGGGATGTGAGCATACTGCAGGCGGAAGCCGACGCCGGAGGCTTCTGCCATCTCCAAGCCATGACCCAGGAGGCTGAAACCGGTCACATCGGTGCCACTGTGCAACCCAAATTCCACTGCCAGCGCACCGGCGTTGCGGTTGAGCCGTTTCATCCAGATAACCACTTCAGCCACATCTTCTTCGGTGGCTTCCTGGCGCTTGAGGGCAGTGGTGGTGAGTCCGAAGCCGAGCGGCTTGGTGAGAACGAGTGCATCCCCGGGAACTGCTCCTGCTTTGCGGATCATCGTATCGGGGTGGACGAAACCCAGCACGACCAGCCCATATTTAGGCTCTTTGTCCTGGATCGTGTGCCCGCCGGCGATGACCACGCCGGCTTCACGGCACTTTTCCGCTCCACCGCGCAGGATCTCCCCGCTGATCTCCGGCGGCAGGTCGGGGGGAAGGGCGGCAATGTTGAGCGCCAGGAAGGGTTCGCCCCCCATGGCATAGACATCCGAGAGGGCATTGGCCGCGGCGACCTGACCATAATCGTAGGCATCATCAACCACCGGGGTGAAGAAGTCGGTGGTGAGTACCAGGGCACGCGTCGAATCCAACTTCCAGACGGCGGCGTCATCCGGGTCGCCAAGACCGGAAAGCAGGTCTGGAAATGCACGAGGATCGAACAGGTCTTTCACCGGGCGCAGAACCTGCGCCAGCGTCTCCGCGTTGAGTTTTGATGCTCAGCCGGCACAATTGGAGGTGCTGGTCAGCCGGATCTGGCGCCCGGTGGGGGATACTTCAGACATGCTGTGATTATGGAGCGATCATTTCCGGTGGAAGAATGAACTGCGAGCCGGTGGGCATGAGAATGACCCTCACATCCGGTGCCAGCTTGGTGATGTACTGGTACTGCAGGAGGGTGGGGTTTTCCGCCAGTGCCGCGGCGATCAGACGCAGTGCTTCGGCTTCAGCCTGTGCTTCGATCACGCGCGCATCGGCGGCACCCTGGGCGGCGATGACGGCGGCATCCGCCAGACCCTGTGCTTCCTGGCGAGCCTGCTCTGCTTCCTGGCGCTTCTGTTCGACGGTCAATTCCGCCTGCAGGGCAAGCTGTTCAGCGATCTGCTTCTGTTCAACGGAGTAGGCATATTCTTCCGAAAAGGAGATATTGCGCAGGACAAAATCGACCAGGATCAGGCCATTCTCTTCCAATTTTCCTTTAAGGATTGTGGAAATCGAAGAGGTAAGTTCGTCCCGTTTCGAGCTGACCACTTCCTCCACGCCGTAGCTGGAGACCACATCACGGATGATGCCGCGCGATTGCGGGCGGACGAGTTCATTGATATAGCGATCCTGCCAAGCGATGTGAACATTGATCACGCTTGCAGGGTCGATCGAGAAGATCACCGAGGCATCCACCAGGATCTCCTGCCCATCCTTGGTGCGGGCGGCGATGGAATCATCACCATAGACAGCACCTTCATCCGGGGCAATCGACATGGTATAGGTCATCTTGGCGATCGAATAGAGCTTTACGGTCTCTCCCGGGATGATCCAGTGCAAGCCGGGACCGAGGGGTTCGGTTTGATACCCCTGGGATTTATAGGGGGAGATGACCACCCCGCGCTCCTCCGGCTGGAGGAAGACCAAGCCCAAACCAATGACGGTGAGGACCACTGACACAACACCTGCACCGATGATGATCGGAACTGCCTGCTTGATCGGCTTGGCCCGCGCGGCGCGGGCGATGACCAATGCGAGCAAGCCCACGGTCACCAGCCAAGCAAAGGTTGATCCTGCCTTAAAAAAATCTGCAATATCCATAGAAATCTCCTTTCTGGATTCTAGATGGAAAACATTATACCCGAGCAGTATAAAAAAACGGATGCCGGGGCCTCCGCTAACAGGATCTTAACAATGCCAGGAGATCGGGAGATACCCAACCCCCTGTCCCCCTACTTTATGATGACTTTGATCTGCCAAGAGCAGGATTGAGGAATACTCTCTAGCGCCAGATGCGGAAGGAGGCGGCTGCATCGGCACTCACCCCCAGGTAGGTCATATGGATATCGATCGTCACCAGGCTCCCCGAAGGCTGGGCGGAAAAGACCAGATCAGGGAGCAGGGCAATGCCACCGGCATCCGTGGTCAGCGGAAAAACAATATCCTGCCCGGAAGGGAAGTGGAGGGTCAATGACCCGCTGGCACCCTCCACAGGGCGCAGGGCCTGGTCCTGGACGATCACGTACACAGCCTGGGTATCATCGGGACGGGTCACCGCCTTGTGGACAAATGCCGAGAGGCGCAGAGAGGTCACCGTGTTTTGGAGTTGGGGCAGGTTATTGTAGGGTGGTGCTGCATTCAAGCGGGAGAGGTCTTCATGGGCGGAGAAATACAACCGACCCAGGTCTGCCAGTTGGACCGTATTACCGGCCCCCAATTCGGGATAATATTCAAAACGTGCTTTCTCAAAATGCTGGATGATGCGCCCATCGGTCTGGAATTCGAAGGCTGAGATCGGGCTGCCGAAGCGTGAACTCCCGCCATGCAGGTCATAGAAGGAGAGAAAATCATAGCAGACCCCCAAGCCGTTGGGGAAAACGCGGCAAGCGCCGGGGGTGCCGATGTTCACACCGTCAAGCCCCGGCAGGTACAGGAGTTTCCCCAGAGGAGATGACTGGACTTGCTGTCCAGCCGGCAAGGTGGGATCAAGTTCCAAACGAGCGCGTTCAAAATACTGGTAGAGTATCCCGGAGCCATCAGGGGCAGGAAACTGCTCGGTAAGCGGATCTCCAAATATGAGCGCGGCATCCGGTGCTCCCTGATAGAAGCTCCAGAATTCACCGATCACATTGTGGCCTGTCTCGGGAAAATAATGCCCATACGCCTGCTGGGCTTGACCGGGGGAAGAGAATGAAAACAGCAGGCAGGCTAGAAGGGCGATGATAAGGCAAGAACGCTGTAAAAGCATACCAGAGCGATTATAACCCCACCGAAAAGCAGAAAAGGGCTTGATCAGCCCGGGTAACTTAACAAACAGTTGACAATTCTGCGGGCAGCCTGCCCATCTCCATAGGGGTTGACGGCCTTTGCCATGGAGGCGTGTGCGGCGGGATCGTCCAGCAGGGTGGCGGCTTCCGCCACGATGCGCCGGGTTTCGGTGCCGACAAGCTTCACGACACCGGCGGCCACACCTTCAGGCCGCTCTGTGACGAGGCGAAGCACAAGAACGGGGACGCCAAACGCAGGGGCTTCCTCCTGAATGCCTCCCGAATCGGTCAATACCAGGGCGGCATTCTTCATCAGGTGGATCATGGGCAGGTAATCGAGTGGCGGCAGAAGAGTGACATGGGGGGTATTGCCCAGCAGGCGAAACACCGGTTCCTGCACATTTGGGTTGAGGTGTACGGGGTAAACGATCTCCACGTCCCCTCGCCCAGCAAGTTCCTGGATGGCCGCGCAGATGTTCTCCAGAGGGGGGCCAAAATTCTCGCGCCGATGGGCGGTGACCAACACCAGCCTGCGGGAGGTGCCTTGCGGCTGAGAATCAGCGGTCTTGATCCCCAATGACCGGAAGAGCTGGATGGCCTCCAGCGGGCCGGGGAGGTTGGAGACTGCCTGCAGGGCATCGATGACCGGGTTGCCCGTGACGGCGATGGCAGCGGCGGGGACGCCTTCAGCGAGGAGGTTCTCGCAGGCCCATTGCGTGGGGGCGAAATGCAGGTCAGCAATGACGCCGGCAACGCGGCGGTTAAGCTCCTCGGGGAAAGGCTGCCACTTGTTGTGGGTGCGCAAGCCAGCCTCCACGTGGCCCACGCGGATGCGGCGGTAGTAGGAAAGCAGGGCGGTGATGGCAACAGTGGTTGTATCCCCCTGGACAAGCACCCAATCGGGTTTGAAATCTGCCAGCACGGGATCCAGGTCGAGGAAGATGCGGGCGCTCAGGCTTGCCAGAGATTGATCCGCCTGCATCAGGTCCAGGTCATAGTGCGGGGTGATGGCGAACAGGTTGAGCACCTGATCGAGCATTTCCCGGTGCTGGGCAGTGACGCAGACGCGCGCGTCGACACCAGCGGTGCGGGCAAGCGATTGGATCACTGGGGCCATCTTGACGGCCTCGGGACGGGTACCGAGAACAGAAAGTATGCGCATAGCAAAAGACTCGGGTCATTGACCCATGGCAAGCCCAACACCCAGGGTGAAAACCTGGAAACCAGCAGCCTGCCAGGAAGAATGCACCAGGATACCGCGCATATCCACCACGATGCGGGCAGGAGTCAGGGAGGCGAGCTCACCGGGCTGGAACTGGCGGAACTCACTGTCCGCAACCAGGATGACGATCACCTCGGCATCTTCCAGGGCTGCGGCAAGCGTTGGCACGGTGCTGAAGCCATCAAAGTGGGCATCGGGCTTGTTGGGCTCAAAAGCCCGGACCTCGGCACCTTCCTGGACCATCAAGCGTGCCAGTTCAACGGCAGGGCTCTCGCGCAGATCGTCAACATCTTCTTTGAAAGACAGACCCAGGGCAGCAATGCGCCTGCCAGCCAGGGACCCACCAGCGGCTTGCCTGACCAGATCGAGGGCATGATGAGGTTGGGCATCATTCACCTGGCGGGCAGTGTGGATCAGGGCAGCCAGGTCGGGGGCAGATTCGACAAAAAACCAAGGATCGACACTGATGCAATGCCCGCCGACTCCGGGACCGGGGCGCAGGATCTTGACGCGCGGGTGCAGATTGGCGATATTGATCGCCTCCCAAACGTTCACACCGAAACGTTCCGCCAGACGGGAAAACTCGATGGCAATGGCGATATTCACATCCCGGTAGGTATTCTCCATCAATTTGACCATTTCAGCGGTGGTGGCATCCGTGGTGACAATTTCACCTTTCACAAACACCGAATACAGATCCCTTCCAGCCTGGGCTGCCGCGGGGGTCGTTCCACCAATGACGCGGGCATTCTCGATCAATTCGCGCAAGATCTGCCCGGGAAGGACCCGCTCGGGGGAATACGCCAGCAGGAAATCCTGACCGGCTTTCAATCCAGACCTCTCCAGGATCGGGGCGACCAGGTCAACGGTGGTGCGCGGCGGGGAGGTGGATTCGAGCACAACCAGGTTCCCGCGCCGAAGAACCGGGAGGATCGCCTCGACAGCAGAGATCACGAGGCGCATATCCGCCAACTTATATCGTTCTCCGGCGCTGGTTTCACCAAATTTATCCTCGTAAAAAGGGGTGGGAACGGCAATGATGAATGCATCTGCTTCGACAGGCTGGTTACTGACGGTGAGATTCTCTGAGCGGATGGCGGCTTTCACCACGGTACGCAAGCCGGGTTCCTGGATATGAATTTCACCATTTCGCAGGGTGGCAAGCACATGTTCATTGACATCCACCCCGACAACCGAAATTCCATGCGTAGCGAAGGTCGATGCAGTCGGCAGACCGATATATCCCAGGCCGAGGACGCAAATCTTTTTGAAGTTCACTTTTTCTCCAAGGTTGCCGGAAAACCATCCGGGTGAATTTTCATCCATTCCCCTTCATATGACTACCTGGGGAAGGATAGAAACGGTGCTCAAGGTGGTATTCTACCCCAAACCTCCCGGAGCGTAAAACCAACGGGTCGAATTTACGTAAGTCCAGTAGAGACCTCGTAGAGATGTTGTATAATAGAAAAGGGTATAAGAAAGGATATTGATATGGAATTCCTGCTCAATCCCAATTTGGCCTATGTGCTGCTGGTGGTGGGATTCGTTCTCACCCTGCTGGCGATCGTCACCCCAGGAACCGGGGTACTGGAAATCGGGGCATTCTTCTGCCTGGCGATGACTGCATACCTGGCGTACCGGATCGGCTTCAATGCCTGGGCGCTGATCGTGCTGCTGGTCAGCGTGATACCGTTCGTCTATGCGACGCGCAAACCTCAGCGCCAGATCTGGCGGGGCATCAGCATTGCCGCTGTACTGATCAGTTCCCTTTATCTATTTACGACCCAGGGCTGGCTGCCAAATGTGAATCCCCTGCTGGCGCTGATCATCACAGCAGCAGCGGGTGGATTTCTGTGGATCACGGTGGATAAAACGATCAAGGCATTCATGGCGCGCCCGATACAAGATCTGCGCAACCTGATCGGAGAGATCGGGGAGGCCAAAACGGACGTGCTGGACAGTGGATCGGCGCAGGTGGCTGGTGAATTATGGAGTGTACGCAGTGAAAAGGAAATCCCCGCGGGAAAACAGGTCCGCGTGGTGGGGCGGGAGGGTTTCGTCCTGCTCGTCGAAAATGCTGATGAAGAATCGGCACATCTTTAGAAAAGGAGAACTGTCATGGATTCTTTAACCCCCATCCTGTGCGTGGTAGCGTTCGTCGTCGTCTTGGCGATCATCTTTTTGATGAATGCCATCCGGGTCGTGAACGAGTACCAACGCCTGGTCATCTTCCGACTGGGACGCTGCATTGGTACGAAAGGCCCTGGCCTGGTGCTGTTGATCCCGGTCATTGACCGTGCCGTCAAGGTGGACCTGCGCGAACAGGTTCGTGAAGTGCCGCAACAAGTATCCATCACCAAGGATAATGCGCCCATCTCCATCGACTTCCTGTGGTATTTCAAAGTACTGGATCCAACCTTGAGCGTGGTCGGCGTGGTCAACTTTGAACTTTCTGCTGCAGGCATGGCGACCACCACCCTGCGTTCCGTGATCGGTGGCATTCCCCTGGATGAAGTGCTGTCACAACGTGAGCACATCAACCAGACCTTGCGCTCCAAGCTGGATGAAGTCACCGAGCGCTGGGGTGTTAAAGTGACCAACGTGGAAATCCGCGAGATCACTCCGCCGAGGGATGTGCAGGATGCGATGAACAAGCAAATGTCGGCTGAGCGCATTCGCCGCGCGGTGGTGACCGAATCGACCGGTACCCGAGAGGCAGCGATCAACGTGGCAGAAGGCGAGAAGTTGTCCAACATCCTCAGGGCTGAGGGTGAGAAGCAATCCGCCATCCTGAAAGCCGAAGGGTATGCCCTGGCGCTCGAGCAGATCTTCAGTGCAGCCAAGTCCATCGACCAGAAGACGATGACCCTGCAGTACTTTGAAACCCTCAAAGCGTTGGGTGCCAGCCCGGCAACCAAGTACATCTTCCCGATGGAATTCACCAGCCTGCTGGATAATTTCCTGAAAAGCAAGGAAAATTAAACAAGACAGAGTAAAATAAAGGCCTCCCGCAATCCTGCGGGAGGCCTTTCGTATTTCTGATCGGTTATGAACCAAGCCCATGGAAATCCTTGCTGCCTCCCTGCGTGACCTATCCGCCCTGCGCCGTATTGAACAGGCTTGTTTCCCCAAGGATGCCTGGCCGCTGCTTGACCTTCTGGCGGTGCTCTCCTTCCCGGATGTTGTGCGCCTTAAAGCGATGGTGGATGGGAAAATGGCAGGCTTTGTGGCAGGAGACCTGCGGCGCACGGAAGGCCTGGGTTGGATCGCCACCATCGGTGTGTTACCCGAATATCGGCGCAAGGGAATAGGGCGCGCCCTGCTGAGGGCATGTGAACGGCAGATGAATACCTCACACTTCCGCCTGTGCGTCCGAGTCGAGAACCTGGAAGCGATCCAGATGTATGAGGAAGAAGGGTACTTGCGGACGGATACCTGGAAGAAATATTATAACGATGGCGGCGATGCCCTGGTGATGGAGAAATTCAACCCTGGTAGTGATTTTGTATGATCATCCGGTATGCTGACCTGCCTTCAAATCACATCACCACCCGGAATGTGGATGTATGGATTCCTGACAATCTGCCTGGTGAGGCCCGGCTGCCGGTCGTGTATATGCATGATGGTCAGAACCTGTTCGATCCTGCCTGTGCGTATGGAGGAGTGGACTGGGGCGTGGATGAGGCGATCGATTTCATGATGAAAGCAGGCGTGGTGACGGGCGCAATCGTTGTCGGTGTATGGAATTCTGCGCTGCGCTGGCGAGAGTATATGCCGGCCAAACCCATGGAAAAGGCCGCTGGCAGCCAGGTGATGAACCGATTCATAGAAAGAGCCGGAGGGGCACCACTCTCCGAAGAATATCTTGCATTCCTGGTGACCGAACTAAAACCTTTCATAGATACCCATTTACCGACAAAAAACGACAGGATGAATACCTTTGTGGTGGGTTCCAGCATGGGCGGACTCATCTCTGCCTACGCGGTGACGCAGTACCCGCAGGTATTCGGAGGGGCAGCCTGTCTTTCCACACACTGGCCGGCAGGGGAGGAGACCCTGGTGGAGGAATTGGCAGCGCTTTTCCCGCGGCCAGGTGTTCACCGGTTCTATTTCGATCATGGTACGGCTACGCTGGACGCGGACTATGAACCCTATCAACAAAAGATGGATACCCTGCTGCACGCCAGGGGTTACCGGACAGGGAAGGACCTGATGACATGTAAATTCGAGGGGGCGGAACATAATGAGGCGGCCTGGCGTAAGAGATTGTGCATCCCACTGGAATTCCTACTCGAGGCACGAAGCGATTGAACACGTCATTCCAAGCGCTTCATGATGTTGGACTATAATCAAGTCATGTCATCTCCTTTGCCCCCACCTGAATGGATAGACTATCCTGAAGACTTGCAGAGAATAGCCAAAACCCTGGCTCGCGAACCGCGGCTGGCAGTGGATACGGAATCAAATTCCCTGCATGCCTATCATGAACAGGTCTGCCTGATCCAATTTTCCACCCCCAAAAAGGACATCCTGATCGACCCGCTTGAACTCCACGATCTTTCCCCGCTAGCGCCCATCTTTGCAAACCCGCAGATCGAGAAGATCTTCCATGCGGTTGAATATGACGTCATATGTCTCAGGCGGGATTTTCATTTCGAGTTCGTAAACATCTTTGACACGATGCAGAGTGCGCGCATCCTGGGGTATGCCCAGGTAGGACTGGATGCCCTGTTGATGGAGAAATTTGGCCTGGAGGTGGACAAGCGTTACCAAAAAGCCGATTGGGCATACCGTCCCCTGACACCAGAAATGCTGAATTATGCAAGGCAGGATACGCATCACCTGATCCGCTTGCGGGATCTGATGCAGGCAGAATTGGAAGCCGCAGGACGATGGGATCTGGCACGTGAAGAATTCGTTAGATTGTCGAAATTGGATGTGAACGGAAAACCCGAGGTGCCAACCTGGCAACGGATCTCCAGGGGGGAGAAGAAAATGACCGGAGATCAACTGGCGATCCTTAAGGAGTTGTGCACATGGCGCGACCAGACCGCCCAGCACCTGGGACGCCCGGCTTTCAAGGTGCTGGATAACAAACGCCTGATCGCCGTCGCGATCGCCATGCCGGAATTGCCCAGTGAATTAAAGCCCATTCTCACGGAACACCAGGGTCACCGATTTGGGAGAGATGTTCTCCACGCAGTGAGGCGCGGCAAGACAGCACCACCGCTTACCCGCCCACGCCCACCGATAAAGCCAAAGAAAGAGATCCTCGACCGCGGGCACGCACTGGGGGAACTCCGCAAGCGGATCGGGAAGGAGATGAAGGTGGATTCAGATATCATCCTTCCCAAGGCGTGGATGCAGGCGATCGCCGAGGATAATCCACGCAGCATCCCTGAACTAGCTCCCTTGATGCCGGATTCTCCGTGGAGAGTGGAGAAGTTCGGTGAGGAAATCCTCAAAGCCATTCACTAGCCTGGAATTGGAGGAAGAATGCGCATCACTCTGAACGGCGCAGCCCGCACAGTAACCGGCTCGCAGTATTTGGTGGAAGCCAACGGCGCGAAGATCCTGTTGGAATGCGGGTTGTTCCAGGGACGCCGTGCGGATACCTATGAGCGCAACAGGTCATTCCGTTTTATTCCGCAGGAAGTGAAGGCGGTGCTGCTCTCTCATGCACATATTGATCACAGCGGAAACCTGCCCAACCTGGTGAAGCAGGGTTTCTCGGGAAATATCTTTGCGAGCAAGGCAACGGCTGATCTTGCCAGCGTGATGCTGCTCGATTCGGGACACATCCAGGAAGCGGATGCCAAGTTCATCAACAAGAAACGCAGTGCGCGTGGCGCCCCATTGATCGAACCACTCTACACCCAGGAGGATGCTGCCAGGGTGGCGCCCCTGATGACCCCGCAAGAGCACAACCAACTTTTTGAGGCGGGACCGGGAATCACGGCAGAATTCATCGAAGCCGGGCACATCCTTGGATCGACAGCGATCCGACTGGAGGTGCAGGAAGGTTCACGTAAGACCCGGCTGTGGTTCTCGGGAGATATCGGACGATATGGCCTGCCCATCGTGCGTGACCCGGTTCTGCCAGATGATGTGGATTACGTGATGATGGAATGCACCTATGGGCATAAACATCACGATGACCCTGAACTGGCGTATGAAGAATTTCGCCAATTGATCTTGCGGGCGATCCGTCGCAAGGGGAAGGTGATCATCCCGGCATTCGCAGTCGGGCGAACGCAGGAACTGGTCTACAGCCTGAACCTGCTCCAGGCAGAGGGGCAGTTAAGGGATATCCCGGTTTTCGTGGACAGCCCACTGGCGGTCAATGCCACCAGGGTGTTCGAGCGCCACCCGGAATGCTTTGACGAGGAGACGAATACTTTCATCCAGGAACAACGCCACCCGGCGTTGAATTTCCCGGGCCTGGTTTATACGCAATCGGTGGATCAATCGAAAGCGATCAATGAGATGAAAGGACCGCTGGTGATCATCTCCGCCTCGGGAATGGCAGAAACAGGCAGGATCCTGCACCACCTGCGGAACAATATCGAAGACCCGAACAATACGATCCTGATCGTCTCCTGGCAGGCACCCGATACCCTGGGGCGCCGGCTGGCTGAGCGTGAGAAAATGGTGCGGATCTTTGGCGATGAGTACAAGGTACGGGCAGAGGTTGCCACGATCGGTGGTTTTTCGGCACATGCCGGACAGGACCTGCTGGTGCAGTATGCGCTCTCCCAGAAGGAACTTAAAGGTTTGATCCTGGTGCACGGCGAAGAGAAAGCATCTGCTGCATTGCGGGAAAAACTCCTGGAACATGACCTGCGGCGGGTGGTGTACCCGGAATTGTTCACAAGCATGGAACTATAAGGTATAATCCCGCCGCTTGGAGAGGTGCCAGAGCGGTTGAATGGGACGGTCTCGAAAACCGTTGTGGCCTTCGGGCCACCGTGGGTTCGAATCCCACCCTCTCCGCCAGGATAATTAAACTTTTCATACAGCAGATCGAACTCTTCCTGGTATTGTGCTCTGAATGCCCAAAAACTGCGGCGAGGACGCCGCCTTGAGCAGAAAAAATCGTGAGTCAACAAACGCCAAGCGAAGGATAAGTCGTCTGATAACGCTATGTGGAAAGTGTGAGATCGTCAGGGATACACTTGTGTGTGTCCCTGATTATTAATGGTAAGATTGATTTATGAAATTGAACCTTGCCCTGGCCCAGATCAACACAAAACTTGGGGATGTAAACGCCAACCTCGAAAAACACATGGCGCTGGTGAATGAGGCAAAATCCAGTGGAGCAGAACTGGTGCTGTTCCCGGAACTTTCCCTGACCGGCTATGTGTTGCAGGACCTGGTGCCTTCTGTTGCCACCCTGACGGAGGCGCATGACCCGGTATTTCGCCATTTATTGCAGGCGAGCCAGGCGCTGGATATTGTTGTTGGCTTTGTGGATGAGGATGCCCGTCATCGTTTTTACATTGCCAGCGCATACCTGTCCGGGGGAGAGATCGTTCATATTCACCACAAAGTTTACCTGCCAACCTATGGGCTTTTTGATGAAGGGAGATTCTTTGCGCCGGGGAACACGATCCGGGCATTCAACACGCGTTTTGGGCGCATGGGAATGTTGATCTGCGAAGACTTCTGGCACGCTTCACCGCCCTATCTTCTCTGGCTGGACGGCGCTGACCTGCTGCTCTTTTCATCCGCCTCGCCCGGGCGAGGCTTGAACGCCGAGACTAAACTCGAATCCTCCGCCTGGGTGGAGCACACCAACCGTGCCTATGCAGGCTTGTTCACCACCTTTGTGGCACACACCAACCGGACCGGTTTTGAGGATGGCTTGAATTTCTGGGGAGGTTCCACCGTCTATGATCCCAACGGCGACCTACTGGTGCAAGGGCCTTATTTTGAGGAAGCATTGACCCTGTGCGAGATCGATCTGAACCAACTTCACCGCACACGGGCACGCCTGCCCTTGCTGCGGGACGAACGTCCTGACCTGGTTGAGCGTGAAATCAAGAGGATCCTGCATGGAAATTGACCTGTCCATTGACCCTGCGTTGGTGCGAAAGATCCTGACGGCATTCATAAAAACTGAAATTGGACGCGCAAACTTTAGCCGGGCAGTGGTCAACCTGTCCGGCGGGCTGGATTCATCGGTCTCCTGTGCCCTGGCGAGCGAAGCGCTGGGAGCGGAAAATGTACTGGCCTTGCGCCTGCCGTACAAGACTTCCTCTCAGGATTCCCTGGAGCATGCCCAACTACTGATCGATCAACTGGGTGTGCGATCTTTGACCATCCCAATCAGTGAGATGGCAGACGCGTTGTTCGCCCGGGACCCGGAAATGAGCCCCGTACGCCGCGGAAATATCATGGCACGTGCCCGCATGATCGTCGCTTACGACCAGTCCGAAGCATTCCGGGGGCTGGTGGTGGGCACTGGAAACAAGACCGAGATCCTGCTCGGATACTCGACCCTGTATGGCGATTCGGCCTGCGCAATCAACCCGATCGGGGATCTTTACAAGACGCAGGTGCGTCAACTGGCCCGGGCGATGGACATCCCCGAGGCGATCATTACGAAACCCCCCTCTGCTGATCTGTGGCAGGGGCAAACCGATGAAGGGGAGCTAGGTTTTACTTATGCGGATGTGGACCGCCTGCTCTACCTGCTGGTTGACCAGCGCTACCGACCAGAGGAATGTGTCGAGGCCGGGTTTGAGAAGGTGTTTGTTCACAAAGTGGTGGAGCGCGTGCGAAGGAACCAATTCAAGCGTGTGCTGCCGCCCATCGCAAAACTTTCCAGCCGAACGATCGGTTACGACTTCCTGTACTTGCGCGACTGGGGAACTTGAATTGAAATCTTCACTTCTGACAATGGGTTTGAGAGTAGAGGGATCTCAAACCCTTTTTAGGTGCTGATGAGTCTACGAATTCCGCCTGCCTTACATAATAGACGATACCTGTATCTTTGGCTGGGAATGATGGTCTCCGTCGCCGGCTCACAGATGCAATCTGCTGCGCTGCACTGGCATATCCGGGACCTGACCGGGGTTCCCAATCCATTGGCACTGGGTGGAATCGGCCTGGCACGCATTCTACCGGTGGTGCTCTTTTCCTTTCTCGGCGGACCGGTGGCAGATACATTCAACCGCAGGCGTGTGCTCTTTATGACCCAGAGTATCATGGCCCTGACCGCCGTGGTGCTGGCGTTGCTGACCTTGACCGGGAAGATCACCATCTGGCATATCTATTTATTGACTGCCATCCAGGCAAGCGCACAAGCGTTTGATTCGCCCTCCCGCCAAGCGATGATCCCCAGCATTGTCCCGGCAAAGGATCTGCCAAGCGCATTCAGCATGTCTTCCATCGCGCAGAACACCGGTTCAATCGTTGGACCTGCGCTGGCCGGGGTGGTGATCGCCACTTTAGGGCAGGAGTTCACTTATTTTTTCAATGCCGTATCCTTCCTGGCGGTGCTGGCGGCGTTGGCAGCCATGGGGCCGGTTTCCCAAGATACCAGCCATGCACCCGGAATAAAACTTTCGGCAGCGCTGGATGGTTTTCGTTTTATTTTCTCAAAGAAGATCATCTTTGCCACGATGGTGATGGACTTTGTGGCAACATTCTTTGCTTCTGCCAAGACAATGATGCCCATCGTCGCCAGGGATATTTTGAAAGTTAACGAAATCGGGTACGGCTGGCTGGCATCGGCTGAATCTGTCGGGTCCGTCCTGGCAGGGGTTGTCCTTTCGCAAGTCTCGGCATTACGCAAGCAGGGAAGAACCTTCCTGACCGCCGTGGTAATTTTTGGCCTGGCAACGGTCCTGTTCGGGTTTGCGTACAGAATTGGTCCGGGCCTGGTGCTCTTTGCACTGCCGGCTTTCCCGGTAACACTGGCCTTCCTGGTTGCATTCCTGTCCATGGCCCTTTCTGGTGCGGCTGATGCGGTCAGCACCATTATTCGCAATACGATCCGCCAGTTGAATACGCCCGATCGTATCCGGGGACGGATGGTGTCGGTGAACCAGATATTCTTCCAGGGAGGGCCGCAATTAGGCGAGGTGGAATCCGGGATCCTTGCCAGCCTGATTGGGGTGCCAGCAACGATCGTCAGTGGCGGGATCGCCTGCCTGATCGGAGTGGCGATCATCTCCCTGAAATGGCCGGTACTACGCCGATATAACGGTGATGAGCACCTGTATATCTCTGGAGAGGATAAATCGCATGCCAGCTTACCAATAACGAATGGTTAGCCTACTCCAGCCCTACGCTTTCCCGATAATCCTTCACTTTTGATTGACTTTCGCCGTCAATTACACTATACTGGAAACAGAGTAACCGCCTATGCGAGTCGTGAGCCTCAATATTCACTTCTTCTAAAAGCACGCTATTATTTCGCGTGCTTTTTCAATTAAATTAAGGAGACTATATGGACTCTGGAATGATCGGAAAGATCCAAAAAGCGAAACGGTATGCCCAGGAACCCTCACGCTTTCACTTTGAGGCGCTGAAGGTCAAAATTGATGGAGAGAACAACTCACATACTGCCCAATTGGCTGATGGAAAGTGGCAATGTGATTGTGATTTCTTCCAGAGCCGAGGCGTTTGCACGCACACCATGGCCTTGGAGGAGTTCCTTAAGAACACAGTCGTACTTGAAAAATAACTTCATAAAAGACATTCCGGCCTCCGGCGCGCATGCTGCCGGAGGCTTTTTTATTTGGTACAATTCACTTCCATGAAAAATCCTTCTCGCCGTGATTTCCTTAAGTTGGGTGGATTTGCACTTTCCAGCCTGGCATTGTCCACCTTCCTGCCGGGGATGAAGGAATTTGAGGATATTGAGCTTGTCCGGGTGGCATACCGCCTGGGGGTGAGCGTCTATAAAGAGCCGGATGACCAAAGCCCCATCGCAGCCACCTGGCCGCGGGATTCCCTTGTCAAAGTATATGCAACGGTTAATTCGGGAATCCCCGAATATAACCCGGTCTGGTATCGGGTCTTTGGCGGATACATGCACCGGGCACGACTGCAAAAAGTCCGGTATCATTACAACCCGCCTGTGGATGCGATCACGGATAAGAAAATGCTGGGAGAAATAACCATACCCTATACCCAACCCTATCGTTACACCGAACGTGACGGCTGGGTGCAGCAGCCCTTCCTCTTTTACTACAGCACGACCCATTGGATCACCGGGCTAGATACTGGCCCTGACGGAAAAGCCTGGTATCGACTGCAAGATGAAGCGGATAAGAATATCTATTTCCATGTACCAGCAGTACATATACGGATGCTACCCCCGGAAGAACTTGCTCCCATTTCGCCTGAAGTGGAGAACAAATACATCGATGTCAACCTGACATCCCAAACGTTGAAGTGCTATGAAGAGAATAAAGAGATATTTACTACTCTCATCTCCAGTGGTGCGCGGTACCTGTATGATACCCCTGCTGGTCAGTTCAATATCATGGTCAAGCTTCCTTCGCGCAGGATGAACGCAGCCGATCTGGCGGCGAGCGATGATGAGAATGTGTTGGCAGGAGTTCCCTGGTGCAGTTTTTTCACCACGGAAGGGCATGCATTTCATGGCACCTACTGGCATGATAATTTCGGCATGACCATGAGCCACGGCTGCATCAATATGAGAAACGAAGATTCTAAATGGCTTTTCCGCTGGAGCCGTCCAAGCGCTTCGTTCGAAGAGATCGACCAGACTACCCTCGACCGGAAGGGGAGTGGAACGCGGATCGAAATCCACTATTAGAATGCCGTATCTAACCTGGCCTGGAAAACAATTATCAGCAGCAACTCCAGCAACGCTTGCCCATGAAGCGCTGGTCTTCCCCAATGGAGTCGGTTATCCAACTGGGAGCGCTGAGAGCCGCTTATTCTTTGGGGAAAATTTTGGGATCATGTCTGCCTTGTTGGCGGAGTTTGGGGGCAGGCTAGAACTGGTCTATGCCGATCCGCCTTTCTATACCAATAAAAGTTATCCTGCACGCATCGGACGTGGGGAAGATTCGCGCCGTCCACAGGACTGGCAACTGGCAGAGGGATATGCTGACCACTGGAAGGACCTGGATGCCTACCTGGAGTTTCTCTATGTGCGCCTGGACCTGATGCGGCGGCTGCTTTCGCCGCAGGGAACGCTGTACCTGCACCTTGACTGGCATGCCAGTGCCTATGCACGAGTGCTGCTGGACGAGCTGTTTGGTCGCGAAAACTTGATCAATGAGATCATCTGGACATATCACGGTCCCTCGCCCATCCGGCGCGCCTTCAACCGGAAGCATGATACGATCCTGGCCTATGCCAAAAGCGGGGATCATATTTTCAACGCTGATGCTGTACGCGCACCTTATGATCCAAGCACGGTGAAAACTTTTGCTGCATCCAACCGGGCAGGTTTTGGTAAAACGCCTGATCTGGCGCGAGGCAAAGTTCCGGAGGATTGGTGGTATTTCCCGGTCATCGCCCGCATGCACAAGGAACGGAATGGATATCCCACACAAAAACCGGAGGCTTTGCTGAAACGCATCCTGCTGGCATCCTCCAATCCCGGTGGACTGGTGGGGGATTTCTTCTCCGGTTCAGGAACCTTTCCCGTGGTGGCGGCGCGGCATGGGAGGAATTTCCTGGCAGGCGATGTGTCCTGGCGCGCAGTGTATACGACGCGGTCTCGCCTGCTGGTTGAATCCAACCCTTTCCGGCTGATCAAGGATGTGCAGGCAACAATCCCTGGAACAACATCATCCATGTCAATCCATTCTTGTGACGAGATGGTACGACTCGAGGATGCTCCGAACCTGGATTATTGGGAAGTTGATCCAGCCTGGGATGGAAGTACATATCGCAGTGCGGCCCAAGCCTGGCGACCCAACCGGACGGCTGAGATCCCCCTGGAAATCAAACTGCCCGTCGCCGGTACGAATGTACGGGTGCGGGCAGTCACGGTGGATGGCAAGCAAATCGAGATGGGTGCTCAGGCGTCCAACTGGTAGCCAATACCCCTGACGGTTTTCAAGTGGACCGGTTTTTTATGATCCAACTCAATGGCGCGCCTTAACCATGAAATGTGGACATCCAGAGTACGAGTGTCATCGGTGTAATCAGTTTCCCAAACCTGGGAGAATAGGGATTTGCGCTCCACGACTTCCCCACGATGCTCCATGAGGATACGCAACAGGCGCATCAGCCGCGGTGTCAGGCGGGTCCGCTTGCCTTTATAGGAAACAATCTTCTTTTCAACATCAAGACGGATCGGGCCGGCATGGAGGCTGTCCTTGCTATCGCCGGGCAGCAAATGGCTGATACGATTGATTAATTTCTGGACTGTAAAAGGCAGGGTGATGATCGCCTCGGCATCGGTTGTTTCAATGCTGTGATCGGGGTCGAGGATCAGGACGATCGGCAACGTTGACACCTTCTCGTGCATTGCCTGGCAGATACGCTTCCCAGTCGAGCGCAGCGTGGCGGCATTGATAACGACCACATCCGGACTGTAGCCCGCGTCAATACATTTCATGGCCTCACTGCCACTGGAATAAGATTCCGCAGTGAAGCCTTTCTCTCGCAGCGAGGCAGAAAAACAAGGATATTCTGCGTGCTTGGTTTCAACAATCAAAAGGGTCGCATCATGCATAGCAATTCGTTAACATTATACACCAATGTTAAAATATTAGCCCATGACTGTGGTACCATTCAAGTAGTGGCTGGAAATCGAGGTGGAAGATCATCTTAAAATGGCAACCCAAAATCGTTGACTTTGTACTCTGTATTCGTTATAATTATCGTTTGCATATCCGTCATGAACGCTGCCGCCAGCGGGTTGGCACGCGCGGCAGTTGAATCTGCCAGGGTACCCAAAACCAGGAGTAAGCTATGGCATCTGTTCTCCCCGAGAAAAACTACGCACGCATCCCGGTAACACTTAACCTGCCTGACCTCATAGAAGTACAACTTGATTCATTCGAGCGCTTGAAGAAGGATAGCCTGGGAGACCTGTTCCATGAGATCTCCCCAATCGAATCCTATAACAAGGGAATGAAACTGTTCTTCCCCAGCCGCAGCGCGGAATCAGACCAATGGGGGCTGAGCTATTGGTTTGGCGAACCCAAGCATTCCATCGAGGAGTGCGTTGAACGAGACCTGACCTATGCCAGCCCACTGTATGTTTCGGTACTCTTGGCCGGCAGTGATGTACCCGAACCGATCAAGCAGGATATTTTCCTGGGCGATTTCCCGGAAATGACCGAGAAGGGGACATTCATCATCAACGGAACCGAGCGTGTGGTGGTTTCGCAATTGATCCGTTCCCCTGGCGTTTACTTTGAGGCGCCTACGGACCGGTCCACCGGGCGTTCCCTGGCGATGGCGAAACTGATCCCTGATCGCGGTGCGTGGATGGAATTAGAAACCCGCAAAAGCGATTACATCATTTTGAAATTCAACCGCAAACGCACCGTGCCGATCACGGTTTTCCTGCGCGCTCTCGCCGCGGTCAATGATGGCGACGGCGGTGACCGGCTCTTGATGACGGGAAGCGATGAAGAGATCATCAACCTATTCAAGGAAGTTGACAACAACCCGGAGAGGATGTTCATTGCCTCCACCATGAAGCAGGAGCCCGAGTGGGACCATTCGAGCAAGTTGACCGTCGCTGAACAGGCGATCATCGAGTTCTTCAAGAAGATGCGCCCGGGTGACCCGGCAACTCTGGAAAATGCACGCGGATTCCTTGAGGAGCAGTTGTTCGACCAGAGGCACTACGATCTAGAGCGGGTGGGGCGTTACAAGTTGAACCAGAAACTTGATCTGCACATCCCCATTCCTCACCGGACAGTAACCAAGGCGGATATCATCAACCTGCTGCGGCGGATGATCCTGATCAACAACGGGGTGGAACCCCCGGATGATATTGACCACCTGGGCAACCGACGTGTGAAAACAGTGGGTGAGTTGATCCAGAATAAACTGCGCATAGGTTTGCGCCGCATGGAGCGGGTGATCAAAGAGCGCATGTCCATCCGTGACCAGGAACAGCTTTCACCAGTAACACTGATCAATATCCGCCCGGTTGTGGCGGCTCTGCGTGAGTTCTTTGGATCTTCGCAGTTGTCTCAGTTCATGGACCAGACCAATCCGCTGGCAGAATTGCGCCATAAACGGACGCTCTCGGCGCTGGGCCCGGGTGGATTGAGGCGCGAGCGCGCAGGGTTTGATGTGCGCGATGTCCACCACTCCCATTATGGACGCATCTGCCCGATCGAAACTCCAGAAGGTCCGAATATTGGTTTGATCGGCCGCCTGGCTTCATTTGCACGCGTGAATGAATATGGCTTCATTGAGACGCCATACAGCAAGGTAGTAAAACAACTTCACTGTGACTCTCCGGTGCTGGAAGGTAGAATGTTGCGCGAAGCCCTTCTGGATGCCAAGACTGGTGAAGTGCTGGTACCGGCAAAGGAACGCATCACTCCCAAAATGCTCAAGCTGATCGCAAAGGCCAAGCGTGATGTGGCGATCGTGCCTTTCGTATCGGAAGATTATGAATACCTGTCTGCAGACGCAGAAGATAAATATGTGATCGCCCAGGCAAACGCACTGCTCAACGAGCAGCGCGAATTTTCCAATCCCCGTATTGCCTGCCGCTATCATTCGGGGTACCCGTTCACCGCACCTGAGAACATTGATTACATGGATATTGCCCCTCACCAGGTTGTGGGCATCAGCGCTGCGTTGATCCCGTTCCTGGAGCATGACGATGCCAACAGGGCGTTGATGGGATCAAACATGATGGCTCAGGCTGTACCGCTGGTCTGCCCGGAAATCCCGATCGTATCCACGGGGATGGAGCGCTATGCTGCCATTGATTCCGGGCAGGTTCTGGTGGCGGAGGATGACGGAGACGTTATCTCAGTGACAGGTTCCACGATCGTGCTGCGTGAAAAGAATGGCACTTCCCGTCCCTATCACCTGCGTAAATACCATCGCTCCAACCAATCCACGTGCATCGACCAGCGCCCTAATGTGATCAAGGGGCAGGTAGTCAAACGCGGCGACATCATTGCAGACTCATCCTCGACAAACAACGGAGAGCTTGCTCTTGGCCAAAACGTCACTGTTGCATTCATGTCCTGGGAAGGGGCAAACTTTGAGGACGCGATCGTCATCTCTGAGCGCCTTGTGCAGCAGGACCGCTTCACCTCCGTGCATATCGAAAAATACGAGGTGGAAGCCCGCGATACCAAACTGGGACCTGAAGAGATTACACGCGACATCCCCAATGTTGGCGAGGAAGCGATCAAGGACCTTGATGAGAGTGGTATTGTCCGGATCGGGGCAGAAGTTGGTCCCAACGATATCCTGGTTGGCAAGATCACACCCAAAGGCGAGAAGGAATTAACCCCTGAAGAAAGACTTCTGCGGGCCATCTTCGGTGAAAAATCCCGTGATGTGAAGGACACCTCTCTACGCATGCCGCATGGCGAGCGCGGCAAGGTTGTAGATGTCAAGGTTTTCACTCGCGAAGATAATGCCGACCTTTCTGCAGGTGTTGAAATGATGGTGCGTGTCTCGGTGGCACAGCGCCGAAAGATCATGGCCGGCGATAAGATGGCTGGTCGTCATGGAAATAAGGGTGTTGTCTCGCGCGTTATTCGTGCCGAAGACATGCCCTTCCTGGATGATGGAACACCCGTAGATATCGTTCTCAACCCGACAGGTGTACCAGGTCGTATGAACCTTGGCCAGGTATTGGAAGTCCATCTCGGCTGGGCAGCACAAAAACTTGGTTTCCGTGCCTTGACCCCCGTTTTCGATGGGGCAACAGAAGAGGAGATCGAGGCTGAGTTGGCACGCGCATGGATCGTGGATTTTGCCTGGAACAAGTTAGCTCAAACCGCCTGGGACTGGGTGAAGCAACAGGAGGTTACGGCCGAGACGCTCGAAGACGATGACGAAGTCCGCCGCCTATACCTGGAACAGTGGCTGGGCGAACGTGGTTATGAGATCTACCGGTTGAACGATCCCATTTATGCCCGCTATTCTGCCGCAATCGAATGGCTGCGGGAGAACGGTTTTGAGCCTGAATCCATCCTTTCTGAGACGGTGCTGGCTCCATCCAAGCGAGCTCTCCAGGACAAGAATGCCATCCAGGCGTGTTTGAAGCTCTGGTTGGGTTCCTTCGGCATTGAGAATGTACCGGAGGAAAAAATGAATGAGACAGTGAAAACCTTGATGCTGGAGACACATACTCCAGCTCCCACACTTGGCAAACAGGTGCTCAGGGACGGTAAGACTGGTGACCCGTATGACCAGCCGGTCACTGTCGGTGTGATGACCATTCTGAAATTGCATCACCTGGTTGAGGATAAAGTGCATGCGCGTTCCACTGGACCATACAGCTTGGTGACACAGCAACCGCTGGGTGGCAAGGCACAGTTTGGTGGACAGCGTTTTGGAGAAATGGAAGTTTGGGCGCTGGAGGCATATGGAGCCGCCTACACCCTGCAGGAAATGCTGACGGTAAAGTCAGATGACGTGCAAGGACGTGTAAGTACGTATGAAGCCATCGTCAAGGGTGAACAGATCGAAGAACCGAGTATCCCGGCTTCGTTCCGAGTCCTGGTCAAAGAACTGCAGAGCCTTGGACTTGCCGTTGAGGCCGTGTCTGACACCGGCGAAGTGATCCGGTTTGGCAAGGATGAGGAAAAGGTGCATCCTCCAAAATACTCCACCGGGCTGATCGAGATCGGCGATTCGCTGGTGAAAAAAGGTTTTGGCGAGAACGAGATTTAGGTTTATTCTTGACGAGCTATCGACCGTTATGATAGAATTGCCCTTCGTTGCCTAACAGGGGCATTGCGTAGCACTGCCCACCGCGTTTGTTGTTCGTTGAGGCCATCAGGCAGGTCAGACGATGGCCTCGTTTCTTGAACTAATCGTATCAGAAAGAAATTTGTTTCGGAGGCGAATGTGCCCACAATCAACCAATTGATCCGCAAAGGACGCCAGTCCAAGAAAGTCAAGAGCAAGGCTCCTGCTTTGCAGTATACGCTCAACACCAAGCGCCAGAAGCGTATTCGCCAGGATAAAGGTGCGCCCCAAAAGCGCGGTGTGTGTACCGTCGTGCGTACCACAACACCCAAGAAGCCGAATTCGGCCCTGCGCAAGATCGCCCGTGTGCGCTTGACCAACGGCCTTGAAGTGACCGCCTATATTCCTGGCGAAGGACACCAACTGCAGGAACACTCTGTTGTTCTTGTGCGCGGCGGCCGTGTGAAAGACCTGCCAGGTGTGCGTTACCATATCGTCCGCGGTTCCCTGGATACCACTGGTGTGGCGAACCGGAAGCAAGGGCGTTCAAAGTATGGCGCCAAGCGTCCCAAGACTACTACTGTATAGCGATAGATGGAGTAACACATGCGTCGTGCAAAACCTGAAGACCGCGTCATCCCTCCGGATGTACGCTACCACAATGTGACCATTCAAACCATGATCCATCACATGTTCACACGCGGCAAGAAGAGCACTGCCACAAGTGTCATGTATGATGCCATGGATATCATCCGTGAACGCGCTGGCAAGGAACCGGTGGAAATCTTTGAAACCGCGCTCCGAAACGTGGCGCCAGTCATGGAAGTTCGCCCACGCCGGGTCGGTGGTGCCACCTATCAGGTTCCCATGGAGGTTCCTCCTTCCCGTCGAACGACCCTGGCTATCCGCTGGTTACTGGATGCGGCCAGGGCGCGATCTGGAAAATCATATGCCGAAAAATTGGCAGATGAACTCCTGGACGCGTTCAAAAATGAGGGTGCCTCGATCCGAAAGCGTGAAGAAGCTCACAAGATGGCAGAAGCCAATCGTGCTTTCTCTCATTACCGGGCTTGATCTTTTATTCCCGAACCTTAAAAAGGCTGTAACTTTCCCATGACTCGTACTTCTCCGCTCGAAATGTATCGAAATATCGGCATCATTGCCCATATTGATGCCGGTAAGACGACAACCACCGAGCGCATCCTGTTCTACACGGGCAAAACGTACCGCATCGGGTCTGTCGATGATGGCACGACCGTTACTGACTGGATGGTCCAGGAGCGCGAGCGTGGAATTACAATCGTTTCTGCGGCAGTGACAGCGGAATGGAAAGGCTATCAAATCAACATCATTGATACGCCCGGCCATATCGACTTTACTGCTGAAGTGCAACGTTCCTTGCGTGTGCTGGACGGTGGCGTGGTGGTCTTTGATTCTGTCCAGGGGGTGGAGCCACAAAGTGAGACAGTATGGCGACAGGCGGACCGTTATGGTGTGCCGCGCATCTGTTTTGCGAACAAAATGGACCGGGTTGGTGCCTCCTACGAGCGCACGATCGAAACCATCAAGCAGCGTCTTGGAGCCCGCCCGATCGCCATGCAGCTACCAATCGGGAGCGAGAGTTCTTTCCAGGGTGTGATCGACCTGGTGACCATGAAGGCAATCTACTGGGACGATGAACTTGGTCGTGACCCGCGTGAAGCGGAAATCCCCCCTGACCTTCGGACGGAAGCCGAGGGGCAGCGAGCAGTCATGGTCGAACAGATCGCTGAACTGGATGACATGCTGACGGTCAAGTACCTTGAGGGGAAGCAGATCGAGGTCGATGAATTAAAAACCGCTCTGCGCAGAGCGGTCATTGCTGGCAAAGCCACACCGATCTTCTGCGGCAGTTCGCTGCGCAACAAAGGTGTTCAACCTGTATTGGATGCAGTGATCGATTACCTGCCTTCCCCAATGGATATCCCCCCTGTAAACGGGACAGACCCGCGCACAGAAGAATTGATAGAGCTGGCTCCACGCGACGATGCCCCTCTCAGTGCACTGGTATTCAAGATCGTCACCGATCCCTATGTGGGACGCCTGGCGTATTTCCGAGTGTATTCCGGGACGATCAACCAAAGCCAGATGGTGACAAATGCCACCAAGGGTAAGCGTGAGCGGGTGGGACGCCTTTTGCGCATGTATGCCGATCATCGGGAGGATGTCACCGAAGTTCGAGCTGGCGATATTGCTGCAGTGCTAGGTTTTAAGGAAACCTTCACCGGTGACACGCTGTGTGATAACAGGGTGGTCGTCCTGGAGAATATTACGTTCCCAGAGCCGGTCATATCCATTGCCATTGAACCCAAGACTACTGCTGACCAAGCAAAGATGGGTGAGGCACTACGGAAACTATCTGAAGAAGACCCCACCTTCCGTGTCCGCTCGGATGAAACAACCGGTCAAACCATCATTTCCGGAATGGGTGAACTGCACCTAGATGTGATCGTGGACCGAATGCTGCGTGAGTACCGTGTGCAAGCCAATGTCGGTAAACCCCGTGTGGCTTATCACGAATCCATCACCCGGGCGGTCCCCGAAGTCGTCCATCGATTTGTCAAGCAGTCCGGTGGGCGCGGCATGTTTGCCCACGTGGTTATCGCCCTTGAGCCTGGGGAGCGGGGGAGTGGTGTTGTCTTTGAAGATAAGATCGTTGGCGGTTCGATCCCGCGTGAATTCATCCCGGCGGTAAATAAGGGGATCAAGGAAGCAGCAGAGAGTGGTGTCCTGGCAGGTTATCCTGTCACCGATCTAAAGATCACACTTTTTGATGGTTCCTTCCATGAAGTTGACTCGAATGAAATGGCATTTAAAATGGCAGCATCGATGGCCTTCAAGGAAGGTGTTCAACGCGGCAAACCGGTGCTGCTTGAGCCTGTAATGAAAGTAGAAGTCGTGGCACCAGAGGAATTCCTTGGAGATATCCTGGGAAGCTTGAACAGTCGACGAGCGAACATACAGGGGATGGAAGTTCGCCTGGGAAATGCACAAGCAATCCTGGCAACGGCACCCTTAGGCGAGATGTTTGGATATGCAACCGAACTTCGTTCGGCAACCCAGGGACGGGGTGTGTTTACCATGGAATTCGATCATTATGCACCTGTCCCGGAATCTGTAGCACAGCAAATCTTGAATACTTAGTTCTCATAATAGTCTGGAAGGAGAAAGAAGATGGCGAAGCAGAAGTATGAGCGCAACAAACCGCACATGAACGTGGGCACCATGGGACACATTGACCATGGCAAGACGACGTTGACGGCGGCGATCACCAAGTACTGCCAGTTCCTGGGGAAGGCGCAGTTCCGGGCCTACGACTCGATCGACAATGCGCCGGAGGAAAAGGCACGCGGCATCACGATCAACATTGCGCACGTGGAGTATGAGACGGACAAGCGTCATTATGCGCACGTGGACATGCCCGGACACCGC
>JBGSVI010000078.1:0-4958 GCA_041753035.1 Anaerolineales bacterium
TGCGCCGGGAGGCCGGGGCTGGGGAGGCGCGGCGGGGCTGGGTTGCACCACGGCGGGTGAGGCGCTCTTCGGGCAGGTCGTCGGCGGGGTCGTAGCGCCCGCGTGAGCGGGAGGTTGTCTTGCGGCGGGTGGACTTGGTGCGTTTGGCGGCCATGTTGGGGTGATTATACTGCTTTCTTTTACGCTGAGATTGGATACGCTGAAGCGAATGATGATTGAATGGGAGGGGGGAGCGGGGCGCTCTGGCTTTGGGCGGGAAGCAATGGGAATGGCTGGGTCTCCTGTGGGCATTGGATACACTGAAGCGAATGATGGTCGAATGAGAGGGTAGCCATTGATTGGGATGGGATGCGGTCGATCTGCCCCCCCCTGCCCATCCCCGAAAACGAGGAGGGGTTCCAGGTAAAAACTGGGATACTCATTCGCTGCGCTCATGCGCATCCCAATTTTTACCCTTTCATCCCAACCGAGAGGAGCGGATAAAAAGTAATAGATGGTCAGCGGCGTAGAGGTTCAATTCGCCACCCATCAGCGGCGACCCTTCCAGGACGCTGTGCCGGGCTTGCCGATGGCGAAGCAATACTGCACCGGAGTAGCGACAACTTTAGGTGTGTTGGAAAAGCAACACGGTTCCACAAGGGAGAAATAATTCCAATCGATACAGCGGCCTACCGACAAACCATTGGTGTCAACCCCTCAGGGGGTACCCTTGAGGATATGATATCTCCTGAGGGGACGATGGATACCGCAAGAGATGAAGGGGAAAACGGTTAATACTGATGCCTACCAGGGATGGGAAATCGCATCTGCATGACCCAGCTGCTCATTTGTCCTCATCTCTTGGAAAGGGTATCCCCTTTGCAGGAGGAAGTCCCGCCGCACTTCCAGGGTGCACTTTCCCGAGAACGGCGCGATAATGGTGCCAGTTTCCCCAGCCCCACATTGTGGGCCACCACCCTCAGGAAAGGCAGACGCTCAGATGAGCAAAAACCATTTGCTTGACTATGTCAGGAAACCTTCCCAGGCCGACCTGGATGCGCTCCCGGCGCGTGAACGGAAGGTGATCCAGCAGTACCAAGACCGCCTGCCAATCAGCCGCGATACTAACACGGAATTCGACACCCACCTGACTTTTGGGCAGAGACTGGCCGACAATGTCGCCAAATTCGGCGGCTCATGGACCTTCCTCATCCTCTTTGCCTCACTCCTGCTTGCGTGGGTGCTGCTCAATTCCAACATTCTCGCGCAGCGTAACACTGCCTTCGACCCGTACCCTTACATCCTGCTGAATCTCTTCCTTTCGATGCTCGCCTCCGTCCAGGCGCCAATCATCCTGATGTTCTCAGCGGCGCCAATCTCTCAAAGACAGGCTGGGTGCAGAACATGATTACGAAGTGAATTTGAAAGCGGAACTGGAGATCCTGGGGCTGCACGAAAAGATCGATGAACTGCGTGACAGCAAATGGGCAGACTTGATCTACCTGCAGCAGGAGCAGATCCGTTTGCTGCCCCGCCTGCTCCAGGAGAGTGAAGCGGCAGGCAAGAGGGGTCAACCGGTCGAGCCATAGAAGGCGGTACCCATATCCTGAACGCGCAGGCGTGGTATCTGCCGCGGCAAAGTCCCGCCCCTTCTCCGGTATAATCAGGTTGATGAAATGACCGTGTCTGCGTGCTGCGCAGACTTCAAACCTGTGATGCCAGCCGCCTTCAAAGCGGGTGGCGCTGGGTTCGACTCCCGGTCTCGTCTCTCTGGCGTCTTGAAAAATGGCAGTGGGCTGGTTCCAAGAAGTGAGGTCCATATGATAGGCACTACTCCGCAAGCCATGCGACCATACTGGAATGACCAGCACGCCCGTTTGCGCGGCCTGCTGGAGACTGACCTCGCCATGGCGATCGAGGTTTTCCTGCCTCACCATGCCATGCTCCATGCCGCGGGCCTCGGCGCTGCAGCGCCTTTCTCCTTTCAGGATGAAGCCCTCCAGGCGCTGACCCCCGAACAGATGCGCCACCTCCCTGCCGGGTTCCCGAACACGGTGGTCTGGAAGTTGTGGCACATCTCCCGCATCGAGGACGCCACGGTCAACACCCTGCTGTTGGATGGGACGCAAATCTTTCATTCCAGCGACTGGCCAGGCCGGATGAACAGCCCATTCACCGATGTGGGCAACGGGATGTCCCCCGCGCAGATACAGGAGCTGAGCGCCACCCTGGACCTGGAGGCACTGCTGGCTTACCGCCTGGCTGTGGGGCAGCGCACCCGCCAGGTGATGCTCAGCCTGACCAAGACAGACCTGGCTGGCAAGCCGCTTCCGACGCGAGTGAGCCGCCTGGTGGAGGATGGCACGGTGCGCCCGCAGGCGAAGGAGGTGTTGGAATACTGGGGTGGAAACCCGAAGACCAACCTACTGCTGATGCCCGCCAGCCGCCATGCTTTCATCCACTTCAACGAGATCTGCCGGATGCTGCCCCGCTTGCGCCGCGCTTAACCTGCAGGCCGATATGGACCGCGATCCGACCTGCCCACCATAGCGGTACTGAATCTTTTCACTGGAGGTTGAAAAAAATGCTCACCCTGTTGATCATTTACATTGCCGGGGGCGCCCTGCTGGCCGGGCTCTCCATCCCGCTGGTACTCGGGCGCATCCCGCCCAACGGGTTGTACGGCTTCCGCGTCCCGGCGACCATCGAGAACCCGGCGTTGTGGTATCCGGTGAACCGCTATGCCGGCTGGCGACTGCTGTTTTCCGGGCTGCTGATCATCCTGGCGGCGGTCGGGCTGAGCTTTGTGCCCGGTCTCAGCCTGGATGGTTACGCCCTGCTCTGCCTGGCGGTCTTCACGCTCGCCCTGGGCGTGACCATCGTGCAGAGCTTCATCCATCTCGCCCACCTGAAGCGCAGCCTCCCTCCGGGGGAGGCTACCTCTGGAGCAGCCCAACCCAAACAGGACTGAACCGGAAAAGGGAGTGCCCATCATAGAAACCACCGTGAAGATCAACCGCCTCGCCCTGGCGAGCCTGATCAGCGGGCTGATCGCCCTGCTTTGCATTGCGCTCAGTTTCCTGTCCTACAGCTCGCCGGGGACCACGACCGGCTGGCTTAATCTCGTCGATGGGATCATCATCCCACTGCGCAACCTGTGTGTTGCGGTCGCCCTGGTGACCGGCGTGATCGCCCTGGGCGACATGCGCAAGAACGGCGGCAGCCGCAAGGACAAGATCTTCGCCTGGACGGGCCTGCTGCTCGGCGCCGGCTGGATCATCATTGCCGGGCTGGTGGGGCTTGCCTTCCTGCTGGGTGAACTGCTGCATTAGCGCCTGGCACAGTGCTGGTTGTGCGCGCGACGCATTTGATGGTATAAAGAAGCCTGTGGAAGGCATCCTCTCTTTTCATGCTCCTGCTCCCCCGGGCAGCGCCCTGTTCCAATAGTGAAAGGAAGAACCCGATGACAACTGAACCTTCTGAAACACCCCCCTCCCCGGTCGAGGTCGAAACCAGCCCGGTGTATCCCGAGTCCTCCGCCCCCGTTGTCGAGCCAGTGATCGCCGCCTCCGACCCGGTGGAGAAACCCAAGATGGGGCGCCTGCGGCGGGTCTGGCGCATTGCCCTGCTCGCGCTGGTCGCCGTCGGGCTCGTCTTTCTGGCGGGCATGCTGACTGATCATTATGTGCGCTACGTCCCGATGAAAGCCAGTTTGGCTTTCAGTCTGGCGCAAACGCAGGCGGACCTGGACCAGGCGAACCTGCATATCGAACTGCTGCAGGCGCTGGTGGAGATCAAGACTGCACACCTGGAACTTGCCAGCGGGAACGTTGCTGGGGCGAAATCCGCCCTGTTGAACACCGCCGCCCGCCTGGAAACCCTGAAACCGGCGGTGGAAAGCGTAGACGCCACCCTGGCGGCGAACATGCGTACCCGCCTGGAGATGATCCTGAGCGGGATGGACGGCGACCCGCAGACCGCCCAGGCGGACCTGGGGCTGCTGGCGCAGAACCTGCTTTCCGTGGAGACCCTGCTGTTCGCCAAGTGATCCTGGAACTGCACTCCTGATGAACAACTAGAGTAACTCCCCCGTGCGGGGGAGTTGTCAATTCTACTGGGTGACCGAAACCTGGAGGCCCATCTTTTCCATGTCCTGCATCAGGCGCAGCGGCTCGACGAGATGCCCCATCATCCACAGCCCGGGCTTGCGGGCGGAGCCGTCCAGGTACTGCAGCAGCGCGGCGACCACCGGGATGGCGGTCAGTTCGTAGCCGTCGGCGTGGGCGACCCTGGCACACAGGGAAGCGGGCTGCCCGTCCTTGCGCCCACGGGCCTGCACCTGGAGTTCCACGCGGTAGGGCGCCCTGTGGAAAGTGCCCATGCCCCACCAGATGAACTTGCCGATGGGGCGCGTGGCTTTGGGCGCGAGCGCCAGCCAGGCCCAGGTGATCGGCATGACGACATAGTCCAGCAGAAAGTGCATCTCGGACATGTAAAAGCCAGTCTCCTTGAGCGAGGGGAACATGTCCGGCATGCGGCGTAGTTCTTCAAAGAACATGGGGTAGCAATGCTTGCGCCCGATGTCCCCGCCGAAATCGAGGAGGCGCAGTTTGTAGGAATTGGGCTTTGTCCAGACGCCATTTTGGAATACTGACCCGCTGTAGTGCTTGAACATCTCGACCAATTCATCGACCGCTTCCGAGTATGGGAGACCCTTGCCCATGTTCAGGTAGCCGAGGGTGATGGCGCTCTCGAGGACATCCAGCCGGGCGGCGGCATAGCGCACCAGTGCCGAGGGCAGTCCGGGGTGGAAGCCGGCCTCGGTGATGAAACAACGCCCGACGGCCTGGATCTCCGCCGCCTTTTGCTCCAGGAGCTTCAGTTTCTGCTCACCGATCTGCACATCCAGGTAATCCGCCCCGGCATCGAGCGCCGCCTGGATGACCGCGGCGGTGTGGGCGGTGGTCGGCGCGGCGACA
>JBGSVI010000079.1:0-9479 GCA_041753035.1 Anaerolineales bacterium
TGGTCTCTCGCTAGATCGAGATGTGAATGCAGCGTGTAATATTCTGATCAGGGCGGGACACGCCCTTTGGGACGAAAGCACAGCCACTGGGCTAAGGCTGTCCCAAGAAGCCCCGCCGCTTTAGCGACTGGGGAGTGTCA
This sequence comes from Anaerolineales bacterium, assembly GCA_041753035.1. GTDB lineage: Bacteria > Chloroflexota > Anaerolineae > Anaerolineales > Villigracilaceae > UBA877. The sequence continues at coordinate 141 of JBGSVI010000079.1, forward strand.
CGGTCAGGTGGAAAGGCTCCACATACAGAGCGTAGCCTGCCAGCAGGGAGAGAATAACTTGTAGCCCCGCCGAGACAGCCGGGATGAACCGGACGGGGCGCTTGCGGAAGAACAACAGAGTTGCCAGGAAGGGCAGGGTGAGTAGCAGGCGCGCGGCATTGAACAGGAAGAAGGGCAGGTCGGGCGACCCAAAGGACAGGCGCAGGATGGGAAGCAGGGAGAGCAGCACAAGATCAAGTGCAGCGCAGCCCGCAGCGGGCAGCAGCGTCCAGATCCATGGGCGGCGCAGGGAGGGTGGCTGGAACAGGCCTGCCAGGGTGAGCAGGAGCAGAAAGATCAGCGGGATGAAATAAGTCAGGCCAGGCATGGAAAAAGTGCGGCGCACCGGGAGGTGCGCCGCACGGGGATTACCGGGCTGCTTTGCGGTCTTTAAACCGCAGGTAGAACTTGGTGATCTCTTCACTGACGGCCGGGATGAGCGCCAGTCCAATGACGATCAGCCATTCACGTCCTGCCAGGAAGTGCGTGTTGAAGATCGGCTGCAGGAAGGGCACGGTGGTGACCAGGATGAGCAGGAAGAGGGAGAGTCCCACGGCATACTGCATCCATTTATTGGAGAAGATCCCAATGCGGAACAGCGAGGCGCGCTCGGAGCGCACCGTGTAGGCACGGAAGAGTTCGCACAGGGACAGGGTGACGAAGGCCATCGTTTCGGCGGTCTGGACATCCACGCCGCGCCAGTCGTGCTGGATCAGGTAGATGATCGGGTTGACACCCGGGGTGAGCTGCGCCCCGGCTTCGAGATGCCAGATCAAGCCCAGGGCAAAGGCGGTCAGCACGGCGGTTGTCTGGGTGATGGTCTGGACGACCATGCCCAGTCCCATGCTGCGGTTGATGATCGGTTCCTTCTTGGCACGCGGTTTCTGCTCCATGATGTCGGGGTCGCCTTTTTCCATGGCCAAGGCCAGGGCGGGGGCGCCGTCGGTGATCAGGTTCAGCCACAGCAACTGGATGGCGGTCAGCGGGGCGGGAAGACCGGCCAGCGTCGCCAGGAAGATGATCATGATCTCGGCGACGTTGCTGGAGAGCAGGAAGAAGACGAACTTGCGGATATTGGAGTAGATGATGCGTCCCTGCTCCACCGCGGAGACGATGCTGGCGTAGTTGTCGTTGGTCAGCACCATGTCGGCGGTTTCCTTGGCCACGTCCGTGCCGGTGATGCCCATGGCGATGCCGATGTCGGCACGCTTGATGGCGGGGGCATCATTGACGCCGTCGCCGGTCATGGCAACCACTTCATCGTTGGCCTGCAGGGCATCGACGATGCGCATCTTGTGTTCCGGCGAGACGCGGGCGAAGACGTCGGTCACCACGATCTCGCGCTTCAGTTCCTCGTCCGACATTTTATCGACATCCGCGCCGGTGGAGACCTTGTGACCGGGGCGCAGCAGGCCGATGGCCTGGGCAATGGCTTTGGCGGTGTTGGGGAAATCCCCGGTGATCATCACCGTGCGCAGACCCGCCTTGGCGGCCTTCTCCAGTGCCGGGCGCACCTCGGGGCGGGCCGGGTCGATCATGCCGATCAGGCCGACGAAGACCAGGTCGTGTTCCAGTTTTTCGGGTTTGATCTCGCCTTCGGGAACATCTTTATCCAGGCGGTACGCCACGCCAAGCACGCGCAGGGCATCGGCGGTCATGGCGTCGTTGGCGTCCAGGATGCGCTGGTGGGCAGCCTCGTCCATCTTGCGGGGCTTGTCATCCATGCCCAGGTACTGGGTGCAGATCTCCAGCACCAGGTCGGGTGCCCCCTTGACCGCGATCACGTCCCAACCCTTGTATTTTTTATCGTAGAACGGGGAGATATCGTCGGGATGCGGGTCATCCACGTCGTGGATGGTGATCATGCGCTTGCGTTCCGAGTCGAAGGGGATCTCATTTTCGCGCGGGTAGGCTTCCTTCACGTCCCCGGACCAGGCCCCCGCCTTGGCTGCGGCAACGATCAGGGCGCCCTCGGTCGGGTCACCGACGATGCGGTAGGTCTGTTCTTCCCCGCTTTCGCCGGTGGTTTCCAGGCCGGCGTCATTGTTCAGCACACCCACCCACATGGTGGTCAGCACCGCCGGGTATTTCTGTAGATCGACTTTCTTGCCCTTGATCTGGAATTCACCTTTGGGGACGTAGCCGGTGCCGGTCACATCGATGAAATGCCCGTCAGCCCACAGGCGGGTGACGGTCATCTCGTTCTGGGTGAGCGTGCCGGTCTTGTCGGAGCAGATGGTGGTGGCGGAACCGAGCGTCTCCACGGAGGAGAGCTTGCGGATCAGGGCGTGGCGCTTGACCATTTCGGTCATCCCCAGCGCCAGGCTGATGGTCACCACGGCAGGCAGGCCCTCCGGCACGGCTGCGATTGCCAGGCTGATGGCGATGATGAATACTTCGGTGATCTCCTTGGCATAGGTCTTGAAGTAGGCCAGCGGGTCAGTGAACAGTCCGCCGATGGCGGTGTAGTTCACCAGGGCAACCACGAAGACGACTGCCACCAGGATGAGCGAGCCGATGGACAGGATCCTGCCAAGCTGGTCGAGGCGGCGCTGGAGGGGGGTCTCCTCGTTCTCCACCTGCTGGAGCATCTCGGCGATCAAGCCAAGCTGGGTGCGCATGCCGGTGCCGGTGACGACGCCGCGCCCGCGGCCATAGGAGACGGTGGTGCCCATGAAGGCGGAATTCTTGCGGTCACCAAGCGGGACATCCTTGTCCATGGTGGTGGCGGCGTTCTTCTGGACGGCGAGCGATTCCCCGGTGAGCGAGGCTTCCTCCACCCGCAGGTTGACTGCCTCCAGCAGGCGCAGGTCGGCGGGGATGAAGTTCCCGGTTTCAAGGAAGACGATGTCCCCGGGCACCAATTCCCCTGCTGGAACAGAAATGTGGCGGCCGTCGCGCAATACGTGGGCTTCGGGGGCGGCCAGTTTCTTCAGCGCGGCCAGGGCCGATTCGGCGCGGCGTTCCTGGATGATGCCCAGGGTGGCATTCATCACCACGATGGCCAGGATGGCGCCGGCTTCGATGAACTCGGTGGTCTCGCCGCTGTGGCGGAATTCATTCCAGCCGATCAGGCCGGAGATGACGGCCGCGGCGATGAGCAGCCAGATGACAAAACTGTTGATCTGGTCCCAGAGCATGGACAAAAAGCCGGGGCGCGGTTTTTCGGTGAGCTGGTTGGGACCGTACTGCTCCAGGCGGCGGGCGGCTTCCTCGCTGGTCAGCCCGTTCTCCTGGACTTTCAGGTGATCCAGCACCACCTGCGCTGGCAGGCTGTGCCAGTCCCCTGTATCGGCGATCTTGCTGGTTTCTTTCGTCTTCTTTTCTTTCATAATGTACCTGTTTCTCCACTGTTGGAATGGTAATGGCTTTCTGTTTGATGTTGGTTCTCAAGCAGCAGGCTCGATGTGTGTTCCCGAGGGAATGACCGTATTCTTGGGGATGACCACGATGCCATCCTGGATGACCCAATTGCCTTGATCGCTTTCTGTCCCCTGTGGAAAGGGACGGATGACCACATCCGAACCCAGGCGGGCATTCTTGTCGATGATGGCGCCTTCAATATGGCAGTTGGGACCGATCCCGATGGCAGGCAGCCCGGGTTGTTCAGAGGTGTAGTAATCGGCGCCCATCAGGATGCTGTCGCGGATGACCGTGCCGGACTCGACGACCGAGCGCAAGCCGACCACGGAGTGGGTGATCTCGGCCTTCTGGATGCGGCAGCCTTCTGCCAGCAGGACATCCTTCAGGTTGCTGTCTTCCACCACCGAGCCGGGCAGGAAGCGGGCATGCGTGTAGATCGGGTGCTCGGTGTCAAAGAAATTGAAGGGGGCGTTGGCGGTGGTCAGGTCGAGGTTGGTCTCGTAGAAGGAACGGATCGTTCCAATGTCAGCCCAATAGTCATCGAAATCATACCCACACACGGAATAATTCTTGATGGCATGGGGAATGATATCCCCACCAAAGTCATCAAAGTCCGGGTTGTCGGTCAGCAGATCGATGAGCACCTGGGTATCGAACAGGTAGATGCCCATCGAGCCCAGGTAGGGGCGTGCCGGGTCGGGACGGTTGGCGAATTTCGCCTGCACAGCAGGATCGGAAGGTTTTTCGGCAAAATCGGTGATGTGGCCGTCGCTGCCGCGCTGCAGGAGGCCAAAGCGGGTGGCATCTTCGCATGCCACCGGCTGGACGGCAACGGTGATGTCTGCGCCTTTCTGCCAGTGGAATTCTGCCATCGGGGCGTAGTCCATGCGGTAGAGGTGGTCGCCTGCCAGGATCAGGATGTACTTGGCATGCGAGGAGCGCAGTTGGAACAACTGCTTGCGCACGGCGTCGGCAGTCCCCTGGTACCAAGCCGCGCTTTCGGGAGTCTGTTCCGCCGCCAGGATCTCGACAAAGCCAAGGTGGAAGGCGTCGAAGTTGTAGGTCTGCGAGATGTGGCGGTGGAGGGAATGCGAGTTGAACTGGGTCAGCACGTCGATGCGGTAGATGCCGGAGTTGATGCAGTTGCTGATCGGGATGTCGATCAGGCGGTATTTCCCGGCAATGGGGACGGCCGGTTTCGAGCGAAGTTTCGTCAGGGGGTGCAGGCGTGAGCCGCGTCCACCGCCGAGGATGAGAGCCAGGATATCATTCATGCCAGGCATGGAAACCTCCGGATCGACACAAGGGATGTGTGGCTATTTTATCTTATCTTTGCCAAAACGAAGGTCAAAAACAATCAGCCTCTGTCGACGGGGCGATGGACGAGTTTTCGGGCCAGGTGGAAGAGGACCGCCAGGCCGTAACCAAACAGCATGGCGGTATCCAGGAGGAAGAAGATCGGCGTGAATTTCAAAAAAGGCTCCATGGCAAAGAAAAAGCGAGACCACTGGATGGCGGTCTCGCAAGCGCAGGATGCGCACGGGCGACCGGGAGCATCCGCTCCGTCTTGACGATCACCCATCCGCCCAAAGGCGGTCGCTACTCCCCGACAACGGGGTATTTCTTGATATAATGCCGAAGGAGGGACTTGAACCCTCAAACCCTTCCGGGTACACGAGTTTGAGTCGTGCGCGTCTGCCAGTTCCGCCACTCCGGCGTTCAGAGCGCTCAAATTTTACCACAACTAAAGGATGACAATGAAGCTTGGTATCATCGGTTTCCCCCAGTCCGGCAAGACGACCGTGTTCAATGCCCTGACGCGCGGCCATGCCCCCACGACGGCTTCCGCCGGACGCATCGAAGTCCATACCGCGGTGGTGGATGTCCCCGACCCGCGCGTGGATAAACTCTCGGCACTGTTCAAGCCAAAGAAGACCATCTACGCCAAGGTGACCTATGCCGACATCGCCGGACTGGAAGGCGGCGCGGCCAAGGCCGGGCTGGCGGGTTCGCTGCTGAACCAGTTGACCCAGATGGATGGGCTCATCCACGTGGTGCGCTGTTTCCCGGACGAGAACGTGCCGCACCCCTCCGGGAGTGTCGACCCGGCGCGGGATATCGTCTCCATGGATGCCGAACTGCTGTTGAATGACCTGATCGCCGTGGAACGCAAGTTGGAACGCTTGACCGAGGAGCGCAAGAAAGGCGGCACCGACAAGGTGCTCAATGAACGCCAGACCGCCCTGTTCACCCGCCTGCACGAGATCCTGTCCGCGGAGAAACCCCTGCGCGGCGTGGAGATCACCCTGGAGGAAGAAAAGCACCTCTCTGGTTTTGGCCTGCTGACCCGCAAGCCCCTGCTGGTGCTGCTCAGTTTGGGGGAAGGGCAGGCTGAGCCTGAGGTCAAGCAGGTGACCTCCTGCCCGGTGGTGGCGCTGCAGGGCAAACTGGAAATGGAACTTGCCCAGATGTCGGTCGAGGACGCGGCCGTCTTCATGCAGGAGTATGGCATCACCGAGCTGTCGCTCAACCGCATGATCAAAATCTCCTATGACCTGCTCAACCAGCAGTCGTTCTTCACGGTGGGAGAGGATGAAGTGCGCGCCTGGACGACCAGGCGCAGCGCCTCGGCAGTCGAGGCGGCGGGCGAGATCCACACCGACCTGCAGAAAGGTTTCATCCGCGCCGAGGTGGTCGCCTGCCAGGACCTGCTTGAACTGGGGGGCATGACGGAGGCGAAGACCAGGGGCAAACTGCGCCTGGAAGGCAAGGAATACCTGGTCAAGGACGGGGATATCGTCCACATCCGCTTTGCGGTGTAAGCTGAGTGGGATCATAAAAATATAAAGGAGCCTGATGACATACACCCTTTCCCCCTGGTCGCTCAACGACCTTTTCCCTGGAATCGACAGTCCAAAACTGGAGAACGCTTTCAAACAACTGGATGGGCATGTTGCCAGTTTTGAAAAACTGCGCCCGCAGTTGAAAGCCGAAATGCCGGTGAGCAGTTTCCTGGAGATCGTCCAGGACCTGGAAGAAGGCACCCGCCTGGCGAATAAACTCTATTCCTATGCCGGGCTGGCTTTTGCCGCCAACACGCAGGACCAGCGCATCCAGGCCCTGCTGGGGCGCATCCAGCAGTTCATGGCAGAGATGGAGAACCGAACGCTGTTCTTCAGCCTGTGGTGGAAAGACCTGGAGCCGGGGGACGCCCAGCGGCTGATGGATGCCTCGGGGGATTACCGCTACTTCCTGGAAGTGATGCGCAAGTACAAGCCGCATACCCTCAGCGAAGCCGAGGAGAAGATCGTCAACCTGAAGAACGTGACCGGCAACAATGCCCTGGTGACACTGTATCACGCCATCACCAACCGGTATACCTACCGTGTCGAGGTTGCTGGCGAAGTGAAGGAAATGACCCGCGGCGAGTTGATGTCGCTGGTGCGCCAGGGCGACCCCGACCTGCGCGCCAGGGCGTACCAGGAACTCTACCGCGTCTATGCGCAGGATGGTTCCATCCTCGGGCAGATGTACCAGACCCTGGTGCGTGACTGGCACACCGAGAACCTGGCGCTGCGCAAGTTCGCCAGCCCGATCGCGGCGCGCAACCTGGGCAACGACATTCCTGATGAAGCCGTGGAAGCCCTGTTGAAGGTGGCGCAGAAGAACGCAGTCATCTTTCAGCGCTTCTTCCGCTTCAAGGCGCGCCTGCTGGGGATGGAAAAACTGCGCCGCTATGATCTCTACGCCCCGGTGGTCAAGTCGGAGAAGACATATGAATTCGCGGATGCGGCGAAGATGGTGCTGGAGTCCTTCTCCGCCTTCCATCCCGAGTTCGGCAAACAGGCGCGGCGCGTCTTCGACGACCAGCACATGGACAGCGAAGTGCGCAAGGGCAAGCAGAGCGGCGCCTTCTGCGCCAGCGTGGTTCCTGGCATGACCCCATGGGTCAAGCTGAACTACCAGGGCCGCGCGGACGATGTCGCCACCATGGCGCATGAACTTGGTCACGCCATCCATTCCATGCTGGCGGAAAAGCACAGTGTCTTCACCTTCCATTCATCGCTGCCGTTGGCCGAGACCGCCTCCACCTTTGGCGAGATGATGCTGGTGGACAAACTGCTGTCCATGGAGACGGACGAGGCGGTGCGCCGTGACCTGCTCTTCCGCCAGATCGACGATGCCTATGCCACCATCATGCGCCAGTCCTTCTTCGCCCTGTTCGAGAAGCAGGCGCACAAGATGGTCGAGGAGAACGCCTCCGTGGATGAACTGGCCGAAGCCTACCTGGCGAACTTGCGCACCCAGTTCGGCGATTCCGTGGAGATTGGGGAAGAATTCAAGTGGGAATGGGTCTCCATCCCGCACATCTATCACACCCCCTTCTATGTATATGCCTATGCCTTCGGGCAACTGCTCGTCCTGGCGCTCTACCAGCAGTACAAGGCGGAAGGGGAGAATTTCAAGCCGCGCTATTTGAAACTGCTCTCGGCAGGCGGGTCAAAAGCCCCGGCAGAGATCTGCACCGAGGCCGGCATTGACATCCGTTCGGAAGCCTTCTGGCAGGGCGGTTTCGATGTGCTCGCCAGGCTGGTGAACGACCTGGAAACCATGCCGTAGGAACAGTGTAAAGAACACAAAACAAAGGCGCGACACCAGACGGTGTCTGCGCCTTTTTTCGTCCCCCCATGGGAGGCTTGCGCCAGGCTGAAGTGGGTCACGTTCTTTCCCTTGGGTGGGAAGCGGCTTTCGGGATCCTTCCCAGGGCGACCGATCAACGGGACACGATTCAAAGTGGGCCTGGCAGGTCTGCTATTGGCGTCATTCTTTGTTATCATTAGGGCAATGATTTCCAAAGCAAAGTCAAGTAGGAGCAGGCCGCTGTCATGAAAACCGTCACTACCATCGAAGAACTCCGCCAGGCCCTGCGTGCCCTGCCCGCCCCGCTGGGTTTGATCCCGACCATGGGCTACCTGCACGCGGGTCACATTTCCCTGGTGGAACGCGCCAGGGCAGAGTGTGCCAGCGTGGTGGCGAGCATCTTTGTCAACCCGACCCAGTTCGCACCCGGCGAAGACCTGGCGAAGTACCCGCGTGACCTGCCGCGCGACCTGGCGCTGCTCGCGGCAGCCGGGACCGACCTGGTGTGGACACCCACGCCGGAGGTCATCTACCCGCCCGGCTTCCAGACCTGGGTCAGCGTGGAAGGACTGGCACTGCCCCTGGAGGGTGCACAGCGCCCGGGTCACTTCCGCGGGGTCGCCACGGTGGTGGCGAAGTTGTTCAATGCGGTCGCTCCGCAGAAGGCGTATTTTGGGCAGAAGGATGCCCAGCAGGCAGCCGTGATCCGCCGCATGACCCGCGACCTGGATTTCCCGATCGAGATCGTGGTCTGTCCCACCCTGCGCGCCGAGGATGGGCTGGCATTGTCGAGCCGCAACACCTACCTGAACCCCGAGGAGCGCCAGGCGGCAACGGTGCTGATCCGCGCCCTGCGCCGCGCTGAATCTGCCCATGCACAGGGGGAGCGTGATGCAGAGGCGCTGCGCCGGACGATGTGCGCGGTGATCGAGGCAGAACCGCTGGCGCGCCTGCAGTATGTTTCCTGTGCGGACGTGGATTCGCTGGAGGAACTGGCGCAGGTGCAGGGGAAAGCCCTGCTCTCCATGGCGGTCTTCGTGGGCAGGACGCGGCTGATCGATAACCTGGTGATCGGTTGATCGGGGAACAGGCTGCCTACGCGGTTTAGCCGCAGCGTTGGGATGGAGATGCTTCTTGAATGCAAACGGAGGTTCCCTGACCGATTGAAACCCGCTGCAAGCCATGCCGTTTCAACGGCAGTGAACAAGGCGGTTTTTAGAGCAGCTTTAGCTGAGAGTCTTGCAAGAACGATTGATAAGTGGTATGCTGTAGATATGGATAACAACTATCAACGAG
>JBGSVI010000080.1:0-26292 GCA_041753035.1 Anaerolineales bacterium
TGGTCTCTCGCTAGATCGAGATGTGAATGCAGCGTGTAATATTCTGATCAGGGCGGGACACGCCCTTTGGGACGAAAGCACAGCCACTGGGCTAAGGCTGTCCCAAGAAGCCCCGCCGCTTTAGCGACTGGGGAGTGTCACAAAGTGGAAAGCTTATCCAATATTTCCGGTAAACAGGAGGAACCATGCCCATCGCAACCAGACTCCCGATGATCATTATCAGCCTAGCACTGCTCTTTTATTCCCTCGGTGTGTGGAGCGAGCGCATCCAGGGCAGGTTAAAGCCCTGGCACCTGGTGTTCTTCTGGTTCGGGCTGGTGTTTGACACCTGGGGGACGGGCTTGATGATCGACATGGCAGGAGGGCTAACCTTCGATATCCATGGCGTCACCGGGGTGATCGCGATCGTACTCATGATGATCCATGCGCTTTGGGCCAGCCTGGTGTTGATCCGCAGGGATGAGAAAGCAATCCGCAGTTTCCACAAGTTCAGCCTGGCGGTATGGTTCATCTGGCTGATCCCGTACTTCAGCCCGATGATCATCAATATGACTTGAGACGCAAGGGTGGGCGGCGAGCAGGCCAAGCTTGCCCTTAATGGGGGGAGATAAGGCAGAGAAGCAGCCCTGGAAGTGCCCCCCTGCGGGTGCCTTCGGCGGGGACTGCGTCGGGAGTTTTTTTCCAGCCTGTAATCAGCGGGCGAGACCGAGGGAGATGCGACCGCGTTCGGGCTCGATGAGGAGAATCTCGAGATCGAGGATATCGCCGACCTTGAGCAGGGTGCCGGAAGGGAGGCGGCTCTTGTGGAGCAGACCGTCGTGCTTTACGCCGATATCGATGAAGGCGCCGAAGTCGACCACGTTGCGGACGGTGCCCTGCAGGGTCATGCCGACAGCCAGGTCTTCCATTTTGAGGACATCGGAGCGCAGGATGGGGGTGGGGACTGCGAGGCGCGGGTCACGCCCGGGGCGGACAAGCTGCTCAAGGATGTCGTTGAGGGTGGGGAGACCGCAGCCCAATTCGGCGGCGAGGCGGCCAGGGGGAACGGAAACAAGGAGGCTATCCAGAGCGGGCTTGCGGGTGGAGGCGGGGGCATCGGGGGAAAGCCCGGCACGTTTTAGAACCTCGCGGGCGACAGGGTAGGATTCGGGGTGAATGGCGGAGGCGTCCAGCGGGTCGAGACCGTCGCGGATGCGCAGGAAGCCGGCGGACTGTTCGTAGGCTTTGGGTCCCAGGCCGGAGACCTGGCGCAGGTCGGCGCGGGAATGGAAGGCACCGGAAGCATCGCGGCGGGCGACGATGGCGGATGCCAGGCGGGGACCAATGCCAGCGACATGGGTGAGCAGGGCGGCGGAAGCCGTGTTGACCTCCACACCAACGTTGTTGACCACATCCTCGACGACGCCATCGAGAGAATGGGTGAGGGCGGATTGGTCAACATCGTGCTGATACATACCGACGCCGATGGAACGCGGGTCGATCTTGACCAACTCAGCGAGCGGGTCCTGGGCGCGGCGGGCGATGGAAACGGCGCCACGCAGGGTGACATCCAATTCGGGGAATTCCTGGCGGGCGAGGGCGGAGGCGCTGTAGACGCTGGCACCAGCCTCGCTGACGATGAGATACCTGGTGGTATCTGCTTTGCCGCGGGTGAGCTCGGCGACGAGTTTTTCGGTCTCGCGCGACGCGGTGCCGTTGCCGATGGTGACCAGGGTGACGTGGTGGCGGTTGACGGACTCTTCCAAGGTGGACAGGGCGCCACTCCAGTCCTTTTTGGGTTCATGCGGGTAGATGGTGCCGGTATCGAGCAGACGACCGGTGGGATCAACGACGGCATATTTGCAGCCGGTGCGGAAACCGGGATCGAGACCGAGGACGGTGTGCCCGGCGAGGGGCGGGGTGTTGAGCAGGGCGCGCAGGTTGATGGCAAAGACGTTGATGGCGTGACCGTCGGCCTTTTCGGTGAGCACCCGGCGCACGTCGCGCTCGATCGCAGGGAGCAGCAGGCGGCTGGCGGCGTCTTCGATGGACAATTCCAACTGCTCGATGAAGGGGGAGAGCATGTCGCCTTCGAATTCGGCAAGGACCGCTGAACGCCAGTCCTGCTCGTCGATGACCAGGCGCAGGCGCAGTATGCCTTCCTTCTCGCCACGATTGAGGGCCAGCACCTGATGCGGCTGGAGGCGGTCGACGCGGCTGGAGAAGGCGTAGTAACTTTCGTAGACACGCTTCTCGTCCACGGCATCGGTGATCTTTTCGGCGGTCAGTTTGGCGAACTTGAGGGCTTTCTCGCGGGTTGCCTGGCGTACGTTGGCGTTATCGCTGATGGTCTCGGCGACGATGTCACGCGCGCCCTGGAGGGCATCTTCCACGGTGGGCACATTCTCATTCAGGAATGCGGCGGCGACCTGTTCGAGCGAACGCGTGTCCATACCCTGGCGGAGGATGCTGTCTGCCAGGGGTTCCAGGCCTTTTTCGCGGGCGATGCTGGCACGCGTGCGGCGTTTTGGGCGGAAGGGAGCGTAGAGGTCTTCGAGAGAGGTGAGCGTGAGGGCAGCATCGAGGGATGCTTTGAGTTCATCGGTGAGCTTGCCCTGCTCCTCGATGGACTTGAGGATGGCAAGGCGGCGCTCGTCGAGGAGGCGCAGGCGGATCAATTCATCGGCGATGATGCGTACCTGTTCATCGTCGAGAGCACCGGTCATCTCCTTGCGGTAGCGAGAGATGAAAGGAACAGTGTTCTGCTCGTCGAGCAGGCGAATGACGGCCTCCACCTGGGAGGCTTTGACGGAGAGTTGGGCGGCGATCTGGTTGGCGTGGGACATGGGAGACTCCGGGTGAGGGCATGGCGCGAGATCATCCCTTGCCATGCCCGGGAATGAGTGTTCGTTCGTTTTGAGAATCAGGCGATGATCTCGTTCAAGCCTTCGATCAACTGTTCCAAGATCTCGGGGGAAAGGCGTGTAATGATCTGCCCCAATCGTTCCGCCGAGAGGGTGCGCACCTGGCTAATCTTGACCCAGGACTGCCTGGGAAGTTCCAAAGCCTGTAATTCCAAGGTGAGCGGAAAACCGGCAGCCTGTGGCTGGCTGGTAATCGCCATGGCAATCACCGTACCGGATCGTTCGTTGAAAACATCCCGGCTAATGATGACCACTGGACGCATGCCAGCCTGCTCATGTCCACGTACCGGGTTCAGGTCAGCCCAGTATACATCCCCCCTTAGTATTCGGGCCATTCACTCACCTCGTATGCCAGACCTTCCTCGGCGATCTTTTTTTCGAAAAGTGGATTCAATTTGGCTGCTTCCCGGGCAAGGCGGCTGCCTTCCAGGCGGGTCAATTTTTCACGTACGGCTTCCTGGATAATCCGGCTGCGGTTGGGGAAGCGGTGCTCAGCAACGAGGAGATCCAATTGCATGAGCAATGCCTTGTCAATCGTGATGGCGATCTTACTGTTGTTCATTTTGTCTTCTCCGGTATGATATTATATCATACCGGCGCCAAGTGCTTGGTGAATATGACCAGGTCATCACCGGGGGCGTAAAAATCCTTGATGGTGGCGTCCCGGGTATAGCCTGTGCCGAGGTAGAACTTGCGGGTGGGCTCGTACTTGGGCAGACCGGAGGTCTCGACGAAGAGCAGGTAGCCGCCGAGGTCGCGAATGGCCTGTTCGGTGGCTGCCAGCAGGCGGCGACCGACCCCGCCGCGATGGAGAGTGGAATCGACGGCGATCCAGAAGAGGTCATAGGTGCCTGCGGTGAGGGCGCGCGGTCCGTAGCAGGAATAGCCTAGGATGACGCCCTGCTCGTCGCGGTCCACCAACCAATAGTAACCGGAACGTTCGGCACCCTGGGCGAGGGTTTCAGCCCAGAGTTCATCGACGCATACAACCTCTTCGGGGCTGAATACACCGGCGTTGGCGGTGATCTCGTGGAGGCGAGGACCATCATTGTCATTGGGCTTGGTGATCATGGCAGGAATCCTTCTCTATGGAGTGCGTTGGTGACGATCTTATTGATCATGCGGGGGTAGGTGAGACCGGCGACCTGGGCGGAATGCCAGAAACCGGCGTCCGGGGCCAGGTCGGGGATCTCGTTGATGTCGATCACGTATGGGATGCCATCAAGGAAACGGATATCGACGCGGCCAAGGTCGCGCAAGCCGACGGCGCGAAAAGAACGGCGGGCGGTGCTGGCAATGAGCCTGTGCTCGGCGGGGGTGAGATCGGCCGGGATGCGTGAGGGGATGGCGTAGTATGCACACGAGGGATCCCACTTGGACTCGTAGGTGAGCAGACGCTTGAGTGGGTCGGCGATGGTGGTGTAATCATCCTCGGCGATGGGCAGCACCTGAATGGGAGCGTTTCCCAGCATGGCGACAGCCAGTTCGCGCCCGGGGATGAACTCCTCAACGAGGGCGGATTCTTCGTAGTTCTTGAGAACAAGGCGCACTTGGCGCTGGAGTTGGAGGGGGGTGGAGACGACGGACTTGATGGTTATGCCGATGGAGCCATCCTCGTCGGAAGGCTTGATGATGACGGGGAATTTCAGGTTGAATTCCTGGTCGGGGCGTTCGAAGACCTGGAAGCGGGGGGTGGGGATGCCCCGTTCCAAGAGGCGCTGTTTGGCGCGGGGCTTGTCGGTGCAGAGAGCAACCGCCTCGGCAGGAGCGCCGGTATGACGGAAGCCGAGATTTTCAATGAGGCGGACGATCTCCACGGAAGCCTGGTTGCTGCCATTGAAGCCGTCGCAATTGTAGAAAATGAGCGTATCCGCGGTGGAATGGGGGGAGAGGTCGCGGGCGAGTGTCTCCAGAGAGTCACGCACGGCGACCTGGCTGGTGGGATAGCCGAGACCGATGAGGGCGGTATAGATGTATGTGGTGGTGGCAACCGTAGACTGCACGGCGACATCGTCAAGGCGATTGCCATGCTGCACTTGGGAATCATCGTTATAGAGAAGAACAATGTGAACTTTTTTGGCGCTCATGGGAGCATCAAACTGGAAAGTCCTCCTTCTTGTTCAAGATGGTCGTGAACATAGAAAACAATCATAATCGGTTTTGTTTGTTAAAAAATGGTTGTTGACACCTATAAACTTCCGGGTGGCTCAGGATGTGGAGAACTTCGGGTGGGAGTAGAGCGAGCCTGAGCCTGAAGAGATGTTTGACTTGCCGCGGGTTATCATGTACACTTTCTCCACCTGATGCCTGTCATCTGGCAACCTCTGTTTTCCAGGAGATCTGATGAAGAAGAAACGCATTTCCTCCCCGGTTTTCGTGGTCATTGTATTTGCATTGTTCATGCTGCTGCACCAGACGGACAAACTGCTGATCGGCTCACTGCAACTGCCGGTGAGCAAGGCATTCGGATTGAACGACCTGCAATGGGGGCTGATCAACTCAGGCGCCCTGATCATCGGGACAGTCCTGTATCCCATCTGGGGATACTTATATGACCGGTTTGCGCGTGCCAAACTGCTTGCGTTGGCTTCCCTGATCTGGGGGGCGACAACCTGGCTAAGCGCGATCGTGCGCACCTACCCGGCGTTCCTGGCGACACGCGCCTCGACCGGGATCGATGATTCCGCCTACCCGGGGCTGTACAGCCTGGTGGCGGATTACTTTGGTCCCAAACAACGCGGCAAGGTGTACGGCATCCTGCAATTGACCCAACCAATAGGATACCTGCTCGGGATGATCCTGGCATTGATGGTGGCACCCATGCTGGATGGGAAACTCTTCCATCTAGATGGCTGGCGTTCGATCTTCCTGGTCACCGGTTTCCTGGGGGTGATCATGGCGGTGGTGATCTTCTTTGGGATCAAGGAAGCTCCCCGCGGCCAGTCCGAGCCGGAATACGAGGGGATGGAGGATGTGGGACAATTCCGCTTCAGCTGGAGAGAAGTGCGCCAGGTGCTGAAGAAGCGGACGATGTGGTTCATGTTCCTGCAGGGCTTTGCCGGGGTGTTCCCATGGAATGTGATCACCTTTTTCTTCTTTGGATACCTGATGCGCGAGCGAGGCTATGACAACACCGGCGTTCTGCTGACCATGGGACCGATCGTGCTGATCCTGGCGGCGGGTTACTACGTGGGTGGGGCACTGGGCGATTGGATGTTCAAGCGGACACCCAAAGGGCGTATCCTGGTTTCCAGTGCGGGGGTGATCCTGGGGGCGCTGTTCCTTTTCCTAGCGCTGAATACGCCGGTGGAAAATACAAGTGGATTCTTCGTCCTGATGTGCCTGACGGCGCTATTCATGCCGTTCTCATCGCCGAACGTGATCTCAACCATCTTTGACATCACCCCGCCGGAGGTGCGCTCCACGACCCAGGCAGTGGAATACTTCGTGGAAAACAGCGGCGCGGCGCTGGCGCCGACGCTGGCGGGGGCGCTGTCGCTGTACTACGCCACCGTGGTGGGACCGTTCGCCAGCCTGCAGTATGCCATCCTGACGGTATGCATCTCGGCCTGGGTGCTGTGCTTCCTGCTGTACCTGGGAGCGCTGTTCTTCATCGACGGTGATATCAAGAGCTTGCGCGCCCAGATGGCTACCCGGGCGGCAGAAAGCAAAGCTGGCAAGCCAGCATAAGATAGGTAGAAAACTTCTCCTCCCCCGCGGGGGAGGAGAGCATGTAAAAAATGAAGATCAGACCGCTTAATCTCTCCGACCGACGCCAGGTACAGGAATTCATGCACCTGTCCTTCCAGATCTACAGGAACATCCCGCAATGGGTGCCGCCGCTGGAGATGGACATGCGCCTGTTGCTAAACCCGAAGAAGCACCCCTTTTACCGGCATTCGGAGGCCATCTTCCTGATGGCGTATGAGCTAGAGCGCCCGGTGGGGAGGATCGCGGTGCTGGACAACCGCCGCTACAATGACTACAACCATGAGAAGACGGCCTTTTTTTATCTCTTTGAGTGCGAGGAGAATCCTGCGGCGGCAAAAGCACTTTTTGGGGCAGCCTTCGGGTGGGCGCGCGGGCGGGGGCTGGAGCGGATGGCGGGACCCAAGGGCTTCACCCCGCTGGACGGCGGGGGCATCCTGGTGGAGGGATTTGAGCATGCACCGGCGTTCGGCATGCCCTACACGCCGCGGTATTACGTACGCCTGCTGGAAGAAGCCGGATTCCTGCCAGAGCATGAGACAGTTTCCGGTTATCTCTATGTGGAAACAGCCCAATTCCCGGAGCGGGTGCACGAACTGGCACAGCGGGTGGCGGAGCGGCGCGGACTGCGCGTGCGCACCTTCCGCAGGCGGAGCGAACTGCGCGAACTGGTCAATTCTCTGAAGGACCTGTATAACAGTTCACTGGAAGGAACGAGTGGGAACTTTCCGCTGAGTGATGAGGATGTGGCGGGATTGGCGGACATGCTGCTGCTGTTCGCTGACCCGCGGCTAATCAAACTGGTGATGAAGGGCGATAGGGTGGTCGGCTTCCTGCTGGCCTACCCGGATGTCTCGAAGGCACTGCAGAAGACAAGGGGCAGGTTGTTCCCGCTGGGGTGGATCACCTTCCTGCGCGAACTTCGGCGGACCGAACTGATCAATATCAACGGCATGGGGCTGCTGGAGGAATACCGCGGGCTGGGTGGAACAGCTATCCTGGCAAGTGAGATTGCCAAGAGCCTGATGAGCAACCCACGCTACCGGAAGGCGGATATCGTCCAGATCGGGACCGAGAACGATAAGATGCAGCGCGAGATCAGCAACTTTGGCGTGGACTTCTGTAAAAAACACCGCACCTACCAGATCAACTTATGATCCGAAAAGAGGAGGCAATATGGTCAAGATCGTAGCCGATACCACATCCGGGCTGCCGAGGGAGATCCTGAAAGAACTCGGCATCCCGCTCATCCCGCAGATCGTCAATTTTGGCGAGGAATCCTATCGTGATGACAGTGAACTGGACACAGCGACCTTCCTGCAAAAATTAAAGGCTTCCAGCACGCTGCCGAAAACGGCGGCACCACCCCCAGCGCTCTACAATCCGATCTTCGCGCAGGCTGAGAAGGATGGCGAGGTGGTGATCGTGATCGCTCCCTCGGCCAAGGTAAGTGGGACGGTGCGGGCGGCGCAAGTGGCTGCGCAGGATTTTCCTAAGTCGAAGGTGCACGTGGTGGATTCACAAACAATCGCCGGGAACCTGGCCAGCCTGGTGCTGCTGGCGGGGAGGTGGGCGCAGGATGGCGAAAGCGCAGATACGATCCTGAAGCGGCTGGAGAACTGGATCCCCCGCGGGCGGATCTATTTCCTGGTGAACACATTGGAATACCTGCAAAAAGGGGGGCGCATTGGCGGAGCGAAGGCGCTGTTGGGTGAATTGCTGCAGGTGAAACCGATCCTGACCGTGCGGGAAGGGCAGGTGGAGCCTTTTGAACAGCAGCGGACGAAGAAGCGCGCCTTGAGACGGCTGGTGGAAGTGGTGGAGGAGCAGTGTCCGAAGAGCGGAAATGCTCACCTGTGCGTGATGCAGGCGGATGCGCTGCAGGAAGCCGAAGCGCTGCGCGACGAACTCAAGGCGAGCATGGGCTTGAGCCATATCCCGATCTACGAACTGCCCCCGGCCATCGTCGTGCATGGCGGACCTGGGGTACTGGGGATCGGCTACTTTGTCGCATAAACCCGCTATGGTATAATTCTCGGGCTATTTGCAAATCCCCACGTAAGTGGTTCAAGGAGAGTATTCATGTCTGGACACAGCCACTGGGCAACCATCCGCCGCAAAAAAGGTGCGGCTGACGCCAAGAAAGGTGCCATCTTCACACGCCTGGCACGCGAGATCGTGATGGCAGCACGTGAAGGCGGGGGAGACCCCGGGACGAACGTGCGCCTGCTTCTGGCGATCGAAAAAGCACGCGCCGGGAACATGCCCAAAGAAAACATAGAACGTGCCATCCGCCGAGGCAACGGGGAAGACAAGGACGCAGCCGTTATCGAGGAAATGACCTTCGAGGGCTATGGTCCGCATGGCGCGGCGCTGATGATCGACTGCATGACCGATAATCGCAACCGGACCGTGGCTGAGCTGCGCCACCTTTTCAGCCGCTCGGGCGGGAACATGGCGGAGGCGGGCGCAGTGGGCTGGCAGTTCGACCGCAAGTCATACTTTTCCTTCCCTGCAGAGCAACTGGGCTTTGATTCGGCCTTTGAACTGGCAATCGAGGCAGGTGCGGATGACGTGATCGATTCCGGCGATGAGATCGAGATCATCGGCCCGGTGGAAGCCTACAAGAAGATCGGGGATGCCTTGCGCGCCAAGGATGTCTCTCCTGACGAAGCGGAACTGCGCCTGATCGCCAAGCAGGAATTGGAACTTACAGTGGAAGCCACCCTCTCGGTGATGAAGATCGTCGATGCGATCGAAGAGCTGGATGACGTTGTGGGTGTATACCACAATGTGGTACTCACTGACGAGGCGCTGGAAGCCCTGGAGGCGGAATAGCCCCATCCCTGCGCGCTGCGCCGGGAGTGGTAGAAGCGGACCCAAGATGACCCTGGTGCTGGGCATTGACCCGGGGACTGCCACCACCGGCTATGGACTGGTGTGTGACCAACCGGATGGCAGCCTGAGGATGGTGGACTATGGCACTATCCTGACACCTGCCGGGGAACCAGCCCACCAGCGGCTGGCGATGCTGTACCAGCGCATGAAGGAAATCTTGCTTCTCCATCGCCCTGATTCGGTTGCGGTGGAGAAGTTGTTTTTTCAAAAAAATGTGAGCACAGCACTGGCGGTGGGGCAGGCACGCGGCGTGGTGTTGCTTTCCATTGCCGAAGCCGGGCTGGACGTGTTCGAATATACACCCAACGAGGTCAAACAGGCGGTGGCGGGATATGGTGCGGCGCAGAAACGGCAGGTGCAGGAGATGGTGCGCATACTGCTGGCGCTGCAGGAATTCCCCCGCCCGGATGATGCCGCGGATGCGCTGGCGATCGCCATCACGCACCTGAATACGCACCACTACGGCGAGGGAGCCGGCTGAAACCTGCCGCGGGAATCACCTGCGGATCAACCCAAAAGGAAAAACCATGATCGCTACCCTGCGCGGTGAGATCACTCAGATCGAAGAAAATGCCATCATAGTGGAGACAGGAGGCATTGGACTGCGTGTCTTCGTCCCCGCGCCGCTACGGGCACGGATGCAGACCGGCGAAGCGACCCTGCTCTACACCCACTTGGTGGTACGTGAAGACGCCTGGATGCTGTATGGTTTTGAGACAAAGGCTGACCGTGACCTTTTCATCCTTCTGTTGGGGACGGACGGGGTGGGGCCGCGCACGGCACTGGCGGTGATGTCGGGTACATCGCTGGATCTGCTGCAGCGGGCGGTGTTCGGTGACGATCCTGACCTGCTGGGGAGGATCCCCGGGGTGGGCAAGAAGACGGCGCAGAAGATCGTGCTCTACCTGCACGACCGGCTGAAGCCTACGGATACGCTGCATGCGGTGGCAGCAATGTCGGATGCGGACGGGGAGGTGCTGGCAGCCCTGACATCGCTTGGTTATTCGGTGGTCGAGGCGCAGACGGCGATCCAGTCGATTCCGAAGGATGCCCCACAGGAAGTTGAAGAACGCCTGCGGCTGGCGCTTCAGCAGTTCTCGGGAAAGTGATTATGGAAAAACAACTTACACAACGGATCACCTTTATTGGCTCCGGTGCGATGGGCGAGGCGATGATCGCCAGCATCCTGAGGGGAGGTCTGACCAGCCCGGACTCTATTGCCGCGGCGGATCCGCGCCACGAACGCGTTGAGGAATTAAGAAAAAAATATGGCATCCGACCCCATACCGATAACCGCGCGGCAGCCGAGGGGGCAGGCGTGGTGGTGCTTTCGGTCAAACCGCAGCGCTTGACGGAGGTGTTGGGCGGGCTGCGGGGGGCAGTACCGGAGCAAGCACTGGTGCTATCTATCGTAGCTGGGGCGACACTGGAGAAGATCGGTGCGGGGTTGGGGCACATGGCGGTGGCGCGGGCAATGCCCAATACCCCGGCGCAGATCGGGGAGGGGATCACCGTATGGATCCCCTCCGAGGCGGTGGAGGTGGGACAGAAGGAGACGGCGCGGCTGCTGCTGGGGGCGTTTGGAGAGGAGATCATGGTAGATGATGAGAGTTACCTGGATATGGCCACGGCACTCTCGGGGACAGGACCGGCATATGCCTTCATGTTCATGGAGGCGATGATCGATGCGGGAGTGCACATGGGTTTTCCGCGACATGTCTCGGAGCGGTTGGTGGTGCAGACCCTGCGCGGGGCGGTTGATTATTACGAGCAAGTCAATGCGCAGAGCGGGGTTCACGTGGCGGCACTGCGCAACCAGGTCACATCGCCGGGGGGGACTTCAGCGGAAGCGCTGTATTACCTTGAGAAAGCCGGCTTCCGGACGGCGATCTCGCGCGCCATCTGGGCGGCGTACCAGCGGTCGTTGGAACTGGGCAAGGAAAAAACCGCCCATAACCCGGAAAAGGACGGCGGGGACGCCAGCCAGGGATAGCCATGTCGCTGTTGACCACCTCCAATCTCGCGAAATCGTTTGGCCCCGAGGACCTGTTCCTGGGGGTGAGTTTTGGCATTGCCAAGGGCTCACGCCTGGCGATCGTCGGACCGAACGGCATCGGCAAGACCACGCTGCTGCGCATCCTCGTGGGATTGGATGAAGCCTCGGGAGGGACGATCACGCGGGCGAAGAACCTGCGGATCGGCTACCTGCCCCAGGAGGCCGAGTTCGACATGGAAGGCACGGTCTGGGACGCGTGCATCCTGGTGTTCGCCGACCTGCAGCGCTGCCAGGATGAACTGCACAATCTGGAAGAGAAGATGTCCGACCCGGAACAGGCGGGGACGGTGCTGGAATCTTATGGCAAACTGCAACAGGATTTCGAGCAGAGGGGCGGTTACACCTACCCAACGCGCATCAAGCAGGTGCTGACCGGGCTGGGCTTTTCTGCCAGGGACTATCACCTACCGCTGAGGCACCTTTCCGGCGGGCAGCGGACGCGCGCCTACCTGGCGCATTTGCTGCTTTCCGACCCCGACCTACTGCTGCTCGATGAGCCGACCAACCACCTGGATATCTCGGCGGTGGAATGGCTGGAGGGGTACCTGGGGCAGTGGGAAGGTGCCGCGCTGATCGTTTCGCATGACCGCTATTTCATCGACCATGCCTGCAATGGGGTGCTCGAAATGACCATGACCGGGTTGGAGCACTACCCGGGAAATTACACCTCCTACCTGAATGAGCGGCAGATCCGCGCAGACCGCAGGCAGGATACCTTCGAGACCGAAAAAGAACGCCTGATGAAGGACGTGGAATACATCAAGAAGAATATCTCCGGGCAGAACGTCAACCAGGCAAAGGGAAAACTTCGCCGCCTGAGCCGCATCGTTCAGGCCATCGAGCAGATCGGCTTCGAGGCTGTGCTGAACCAGAAATGGTCGGAGACGAGCGAGGATGTAACCATCGGTACCTCGCCCTTCGGCCCGGAGGAGGCAGAACGTCGGGTGCGGGCACTGCGCTCCCCGGTGAGGAAACTGCCAAAACTGCACCTGCGCCTGCGAACAGCGGGACGTTCGGGAGATCTGGTGCTGCGCAGCAAGAACCTGGTGATCGGTTTCCCGGGAAAGAAACTATTCCATGCCCCGGATATCATCCTGCGACGCGGTGAGTGTGCCGCCTTGATCGGTCCGAACGGTGCTGGAAAAACCACATTTCTACGCACCATACTGGGACAGGTGCCGCCGCTTTCCGGTGAAGTGACATTGGGCGCCGCACTCCAGGTTGGCTATTTTGCCCAGGCACACGAGGGACTGAACCCGGAGAATACCCTGCTCCAGGAGATCGATGCACTGATGCCGAACTGGCTCCCGGGGCAAATCCGTGACTACCTGGGCAAGTTCCTCTTCTCGGGAGAGGATGTGTACAAGAAAGTGGACATGCTCTCGGGCGGGGAACGCGGGCGGCTGGCGCTGGCGAAACTGGCGCTACAGGATACCAACCTGCTGCTGCTCGATGAGCCGACCAATCACCTGGACATCATTTCTCAAGAAGTGCTGCAGGCGGTGCTGGACGAATACCCGGGGACGATACTGTTGGTGACCCATGACCGCTACCTGATCGACGCGTTGGGTACGCAGATCTGGGAGATCGAGCCGGATGAAAGCCGTCTGGAAGTATTCCAGGGGACGTACAGCCTGCGCAGGGAGGAACGTGAACGGTTGGCAGCCCGGCGGGCCGCGGAAGAAACCGGGAAGACGAATCCTGGACGCACAGCCAGCCGGCAAACCAACCCGGCGCAGAAGGAAGAGCGCCGCAGGCTGGCACGCATCCAGGAGCTGGAGAACAAGATCGCAGCTCTGGAAAAAGAATTGGCGGAACTCGGTTTCCGCCTGGAGAACCCACCCAGCGACCCTGCCAAGGTGGCGAAACTGGGGCGCGAGTATGCGCGCGTACAGCATGAGATGGATCTCTTGATCGTTGAGTGGGAAAAACTGCAAGAGTGAAGCAAAAGAAAACCGCAGAAATATGCCTGCGGTTTTAAATCCTCTGTGCGTTCTATTCTTCCGGTTCAACGTGAACGGTGATATCCGTGCCCGGGATGATCCCCTGTACTTTTCTTTCGATCATCTCGGTGACGGTAGGAGCACGGCTGAGGTGAGTGCTGCCATTCATGGTGACGTGCATCTCGATGAACCAGATGGCACTGGATGGGCGGATGCGGATGGCGTGGGCATTCACGACACCATCGATCGAGGCGGCAGCCTGCTCGATCTTTTCCACCATGCCCTGGGGGGCGCTATCGAGCAGGGCAGCGATGGTGCGCCAGCCGAGTTCAGCGCTGACGAAAATGACGATAAGAGCCACGATTAGGCGGGCAATCAAGTCAGCCTGGTGCATCCAGTCCAGTTTGGGGAGGAATGGCCCCAAGGTCACACTGACCAAGCTGAGGATGACCACAGAGGAAGACCAGATATCGGTTTTGAAGTACAGGGCGTTGGCTTCCAGCGCCTGGATTTTTATTTCTTGGCCGCGCAGGAGAGCTTTTTGGAATGATTTATGCAGATGAAGATGGAGACGCACATGTCCACAAAGGCCCAGAGCGAGGTATCTACCTGGTGGGATGATAGAACAGGTGATCAATCGCTTCGAAGATGATCCAGCCCGATGTGATGAGCAGGAGCAGGGTTTCAAAAAGTACGGAGAGATTCTTCACTTTACCATGGCCGAATTGGTGGCTTTCATCGGGCGGTTAGTCGGAGACGCGCCCGGCGGAGTGGGTCATGGCGGCAGCGACCATGTCCAATCTGGAGTGGGCAGCCTTGGCGAGGATGCCAAGGGAGTGGGTCAGCAGGCCGATGATGAGCTTGATGGAGGTGAGTCCTGCAGCGACCAAGACGGAGAGCAGGGTGACGGAGCGTTTTTCTTTTTCGCCAGAGGCGTTGCTCTTCGGGGGCGATTATCAGCCCGAAAAAATGCAGCCGGAATCAAGAGGATGAATGTAACCAAACTTAACGATATATGAAGTATATTTCGTGCTACCATAAGGCTGGAGGTTATGATGTATAAATTAGTCAAAGGCATCCTTTTCTGGACGCCGCGCGTCCTGGGGGGCATGTTCCTTCTTTTGTTAGGATTGTCCTCCCTGGACGTGTTCGCAATGGGAGCGGGATTCTGGGAAACGGTGGTGGCATTCCTGGCGCACAACATCCCGGTCTTCCTGCTGCTGGCTTTCTACCTGCCCGGGCTGCGCTGGGAATGGGTGGCGGGGGTAGGGTTCCTTCTGTTCGCAGCCTGGTACCGCATCTTTTCTCCAGGGGAGAGCCCAGTGACTTACCTGCTGTTGGCGGGAATCCCGGCGCTGGTGGGAATGCTGTTCCTGGCAGGTTGGGTGCTGCGCAAGCAGTTGCGCAGGTGAGAGCAGGGACACTCAGGGGGTGGAAAGGGGAACTGATTGCTTGCTTGAAGAATGCCAAAATGAGATGAGCTGTGGCGTCAGGAGCAAGCCGAGGACGGCGAAGGGCACCCACTTCAGGGAACCCAAATCTCCAAACTATAACCATACATCATGATTGCGAATAGCAACGTGCCAAGCCCTACAATCATAAGCTGCTGCCTTTTGGAAAACTTCATCTTGTGAACAAAGATAAACACCGGAAACGCCGAGTAGGCATGGCGAAATGCACTCATAATTGGAAGGGTTCCATAATACATGCAAAAGAGAAGAACACTAAATAGCAAAATCACAAGTGAATAAGCCCGATAACTTGGCCGTAAATATTGCCATTGCCTAATGAATAGTAGCAAAATCAGTAAATATCCCCCCAGTGTGATTATGATGTGAAAGCGTGCAAGTGGGTTGATCTGCCATGTTTGAATCACCTCGCCCAGTAGTTGCCAAGGCCAGAGGATTGCTGGACGGATACCAGTCATATCGGCTCCTGGTGAGATCAACATAGAAAGGAGCCATTCTTGTATATTATGCCAGTCTAATTGTATCGGATTTACATAATTATTTCGCGAGATAATCCAGATAATCATTGAGAATGGAATGGGCAGTACCGAACACCAACTTTTTATCGCTGGCCAAGAGACTCGGTGCAAAGATTTATCGCTCTGCCATAGTTCAATACCGATGACAATTGCCATTAGCACGCCGGTTTGTTTCGTCAAGGTTGCCAGAACGCCCATTAAACTTGCCAACCACCATCGCTTCTTCCGGGAAAAATAAAACCCCAATACAGCAAAAAGAAGGAACATGCCCTCTGTGTAGGGGATGAAGAGTACCATTGAAATAGGCATCAGGAGCATGAACAATGCCCCCCACTGTGCCTGCTCATTAGTTGAATCCAACCGAGCCAATTTCATGAATGCGCCTAGGAAACCCAATCCGCAGGCTGATCCCACCAGAACAAGGGCCACCATTGGATCGATCCCCAGTAACGAAACTATCTTTCCGGTCAATGGAAAGAGAGGATTGAAAGCCGTTGTCGAATCGTTGGCGTTATAACCATTTGTTGAAATGAGGCGGTAGTGAAATGCATCCCAGTGGAAAAGAGGGTCGATCAATACCCGTTTCAACCACAAGCCATAAGGCTGGCTTGGGGGCAAGAAAGGCATTGTTATTTCGAGATCTGAGAAAGGACGCAAACTGGATGCCTTGGCAGAAACACACCAAGAAAGGATGCGAAACAAGAGCCAAAAGACGAAGATTGCCAATGTTTTTACTCTTGGGATTCTAGGAAAACAATCTCTTCTACCCCACTTCCTATTCAGCCAATAAATTTTTCTTGATGGCGGGTTTCTTCTTCGCGGAAGGGCTGGCGGGGGTGGTTTTTCGTTTTTTGGGAGCGGGTTTCTTCCGGCTGATCGGTTTCGGTAATTCGGCCTGCACCTCGGTTTTTTCGGTGAACAGTTCATCGAATTTGGCCTGAACGGAAGAAACGCCCGCACCGTGCAGTGATTCGCTGACCTGGCGCCACTGTTCGCCATGGACGAACTGCCAGTCCAGGTATACATGGCACTGGTAACCACCCAGGTCCAGGAACAGCCCTTGTTCCACCAGCTCGCGGCAGGGGCGGATGTATTCCAGGTGAGTGACGTAATCGCGGAAGATGGCGTACGCGGCTCCGTCGTTGGGGAGGGCCAGCCCTTCGGCGAGTTTTCTGTTGACGAGGTTCCCACTGACCTTGTCCATGAAGGCGCAGGATGTCTTGATCCAGCCGCGGGTCTCGGCGTACTTGTTGTGATAAACGACCAAGCCGCGCTCCTCGCCCAGGCGGTTGGAGTGGGCAAAGACATCCTCGTTAACGTGTCCATCCGGCGTGAAGAAATCGTAGAGCAGGAAGTGATCCACATCGGCGAAGATGTGCCTCCGGTGGAGCAAGGGGAAGATCTTCCATTCGTGCCCCTTGATCAATCCTTCGTTCGGCCATTCCTGCCACTTGGCGTAGCGGTATTCCATGCCGTATTTCTCGCGGAAGCCTTCGATCTGCCCGTGCCCAAGCATGGGCAGGCCGGGCAGTGTGGCCATCAGTGTGCAAACCCCGAAATATTTTTCTCCATCACCGAACTGCTCGGCAGCGGACTTTTCATCGGGATTGTTCATGAAGTTGACGAAGCGCTTGAGAACCTGGGGATCAAACTCAAGCACGTTCTTCATCACGGTGCGGTACTTGGCGTTGTCCTCGTCGCGCAGCATGTGCATGAAGGCTGAATTGTAGACGCGGTGCATGCCCAGTGTGCGCACGAAGTAGCCTTCCATCAGCCAGAACGCTTCAGCCAGGAGCAGCGTATCGGGAACCTCGGCAGCGACGCGGTCAACGACCTCGCGCCAGAATTCCTCCGGGAGGGCGGCATCGAATTCTACCCTGGTCATGCCGTGTTCCGAGCGGGAGGGGATCGCCCCGCCTGCGCCGGGTTCGGGGAACCATAAGCGCTGGATGTGCTTCTTGGCGAGGGTCATGGCGGCATCAAAGCGGATGACCGGGAAATTGCGTGCCACGTGCAAGATGGTCTGGATGACAGCCTCACGTACTTCCTTCTTCGAGTAATCCAACTGAGCAGTATCGTTCCACGGCATGGATGTGCCGTCGTTGCCATGATAGATGTAGCAGGTCTCGCCGGAACCGCGGTCGAAGCGCTTGAAGACCACCGCGGCGTCGGAGTGGTCATAATAATGGTCTTCCAACTGGATGCCGATACGCGAGTCGTTGGACAGGTCGGTACCATTGAATGTGTAATTCGGGTAGGGGGAGTAGGGCAGGGAAAGGAACCAGTCGGGGTGATCCACCACCCAGCGCGAGTCGATGCCCATGTGGTTGGGGACCATATCTGCTGAGAGGCGGACACCGCGTTGCCAGGCACGCCAGCGCAGATTCTGCAGGGCGTCCCAGCCACCCAGGTCGGGGGCGATCTGGTAATCCATGAGCGAATAGGCAGAGGCGACCGCGTCAGCTTGGCCCATCATCACCTTCATGCGCTGCGAGGCGATGCTGCGCTCCCACAGGCCGATCAGCCATAAGCCGGTGATGCCGTGCTGCTGAAGCAGATCGAGTTCCTCGTCGGGAATGTGATCGAGGTGGGCGATGGGCCGCTGATATTTCTTCGACAACTGGTCAAGCCAGACGTAGGAGTTCTTGGCGATGAGCACCAGGCGCGGCATCCAGTCCTTGTCCGGGCTGAAACGCTCGTACTCTGTGGTCTCGCTGCCGGTAAAGGTCAACACCGGGGCGCTGCCGGCAAAGCCGCCGGCGAAATGGCCGCGGATGCCTTCCTCCTTGACGAAGTCGATGCTGCGCAAGATGCGGTTGACGAAGCTTTCTCCAAGCAGACGCCCCCAGCGCTGCAGCAGGAACTGGAGTTGGGCGGTGAGCGAATGGGGGGCGACGCGTGCTGGGGCGGTCAGCAGGTCGAGCAGGGATTCGCCGCCGGATCCCAGGCCGGGTTGAGCGGAGAAGAAAGTCTCCAAACTGGAGACAAGAGCTGGATAGGAACTATTCTGTCGCAGAGATGTGTCATCAAAGAGCTCGCGGTAGGGGGAGAAGGCCTGGTTGGTGTTATGCAGGTGGAGCAGGAAGAGCTCTTCCAGGGTGGCGAGGCGGTTCGGACGCCCGGAGGTCTCCTGGCTGAGGTAGCTCCTGGGTTCCAGCTCGCCGCGATGGACGCGCAGGGGGGGAAACTCCTCAGTAAAGCGCAGCAGGGTGTCTTCCACTTCCCCGGCCTGAGCCAGGGAGCGCTGCATGATACCAGGGTTCTGCATTTCGTACTGGCGCAGAAGGATGTGCAGGATCTCGTCGATGAGCCCCATGGCATTGATATCGCTGGCTGGGACGGATCGGCCGCGCACCCGGCTCAGCGATTCAGCAAAGCGGCGGGCGGCGGCGAAATCTGCCAGTAGGACGCGACCGTCCAGCCCGAACAGGGCCTCATCAAAGGAATAGCGCTGACGTGCCTGGCGCGAGACATGGAATTCAAACTGCGGCATGCAAGCCTCCCGGTTGTTCCAATAGATGGCTTAATCATACCCGATAAATGGTGATATGGTATTGGAGATGTGGAGGAATCACAATTGGGAAAGGATCAGGTAGAGAAAAAGGGCAGCATTCGACGAGCATACACGTTGCTGCCGCCGGTGCATTTTATTGTAATGACAGAAAAATTATGATTTGCGCCACAACCAACCCACCAGGCCGTAGGCAAGCGCCAGCAGGAGCAGCAGGAATTTTAGCGAGGCGAACACCCCGATCATGGCAGCCAGGTCGAGGCGGAGGTTGAAGATTTGATGAAACTGGCCCAGGTTTTCGAGCGCATCCAAGATGGCGGCGAGGATAGCGGCCCAGGCAGCCAGACCGCCAAGACGGGCGAACCAGCCGGGATGACGCCCGGCGGCGAGTAATGATCCGAATGCCAGCGCCAGGGCATAGAAAGGCATGAAGAGGTAGTCAAAACCGAGACCGAAAGCGGCGAACTGGGTTGCCCGGGTATCCCAAGAAGCGATAATCTCATGAGCACGGTCTGGCGTCCAGGCAAGCTGTAGAGAGATGATCCCCGAGGGAGAGGCTGCAGTGGTCAGGGGGCGGTTCAGTGGCTGGAACAGGAAAAAAAGTGCCAGTGTACCAGCAAGGAAGATATAAAAAAGGGTTCTGCGGTTTTGAAGGGGGATCCAGTCCAATGGGTGTTTCATATCAGCCTCCTAGGGGATGCTGCAGCGGTAGACGCGATGGTTCTTGTATTCCACCCCGTTCAGGTTCTTCAGGTCGGCGCGCATCTGGCGGGTGGTTTCTGCCACCTGGGTCATTTCCACGTGCTCGAACTGGTTGAAGCTGAAGACGGTCTTGCCCATCTCATAATAGAGCAGGGCATTGCCACCGGTGCCCTGGAATTCGGGCAGGACGCCCATGCCGTTGCCGGAAACAGTCTTGGTACGTTTCATGTCCATCAGGATGTCCACGATGCCGAAGGGAAACAGGCGTCCCCTGGCGCGCTGCAGGGCGGCAGAGACATCCGGGAATGCGAACAGGAAACCGACGATATCCTCTCCATGCATGATCAACTTGATCAGACGGTGGTCGGCAACCATGAAGACGTTCTGAACGGCGTAGTCGATATCACCCTGGGTGAAAGGATAGTATTCCCAGTTGTGAATGAAGGTGCGGTTGTAGGTTTCGCCGATGCGTTGCGCCCAGGAGATGAGCTCCTTCTTACTTTTGAACGCCTTGACCCACAGGTTGCCGCGCTTCATGGCCCATTGTGCGATGCGCTCAACGCGCTCAGGCATGCGGAAGGCCTCCGCCGGCAGGTAGCAGGAGACGAAATCAACTTCCTTTTCGAATCCCAGTGCCTCGACCAGTTTCGGGTAGTAATCGTAGTTGTAGGTCATCATGGTCATCATCTGGCGATGCTGGGTGCCCTCCACCTGGATGCCGTAGCCATCAAAGGGGGAAAGACCCTTGGGACCGATCATCGTGTCCAGGTCGCGGATGCGTGCCCAATCGAAGGCAGCGTCGAAGAGTGCCTGGGCGGTAGACTGATCATCCTCTGCATCGAAGAAGTAGAACTGCGCCTTTTTGGTTTTGTGGTATTGATTGAAGGGCTGGTTCTCCCCGGCGAAAATACGCCCAACCACCTCGCCATCCCGTAGAGCAAGGAAGAAGTCACCTTGTGAGTGCTGGAAGAAGGGGTGTTTCTCACGGTTGAGCGGCAGGTAGGCGTCCGTGAACAGAGGCGGGACCCAGTGTGGACAGTCCCGGTAAAGATCATAATAAAAGCGGACAAAGCGCTTGACCTGGGCTTTATTGCTGGTATCGACTCTCTCGATGGTGAGCATGAAAATACTCCTGGGAGGTGGATGAATACTATGTAAAGTATATAACACAAAGGCGTCCAGTAGATGCGCAAAATGACTTTTTGTGGTAGATTCTTCCGGTCGCTCCTGACGATAGCGGAGGCACACAGAATTTACTGGAGGAAGCCATGAAAAAGGTCATTCAAACAATTGCAGCCGCGATCGTACTCGCAGTTGCTCTGCTGGCAAGCGGGTGCAGCCCCAGCGAAACCAAGATAGAGGGTGTGTTTTTTACGGATATTGGCCAGGCGGGGAATACGTTCTCGTTCTTCAAGTTCTTTCCGGACGGCTCGGTTAGTTATGTCGCCATAGGCCTGGATGAAGGGATCATTGAAACGCCGAGCCATGTGTATGAAAGCGTGGCGGATGAGTGGTTGATCGAGAACCCACCGGCGCCTGCACAGGTGGGCAGGTACACGCTCAATGATGGCAAGATCGAGATCTTCTTCCCGGCGAGTTCCACCACGCCCAAGCAAAGCGGGACCTACACCCCGAACCTGATCACGCTGACGGATGAGAACGGAAACATCTTGGAATACCTGCCCCTGCCTTAGGCTTCAGGTGAGGGTGGATCTTCAACTTTCCCCCTGGCCAGGCGGACGCGCAGTCCCCCATTGGTGAAAGACAACGAGGAATCCAGGTGCAAGTGGAGCTGTCCGAGCAGGACGGGGTCGCTGCACAAGACCGATACATCCCAGCGCGGACACTTTTCGCGCAAGACATCACCAAAGCGGGCATACAGGTCACGCAGGTCTTTGCCCGCGCTGACCCGCAGTCCATAAGGCGGGTTAGTGACCACCCAACCAGGGCAGGTTGGCGGGGTGATGGAAGAAATGGCCTGGCACTTGAAATCGATCCATTCACCCACCCCGGCGCGAGCGGCATTCTCCATCGCCATGCGCACTGCACCCGCATCACGGTCAGAGGCGAGCAGGATGGGCACCTGTGCGGACCCCGAGAGGACCGGTAGAAGTCTTTTGAACTCCCCATATTCATAGCCGGGCCAATCCATGAAGGCGAAGCGGCGGTTGATGCCTGGGGGAATACCAAGCGCCAAAAGGGCAGCCTCGATGGGCAGGGTGCCGGAGCCGCAGAAGGGATCAAGCAGGGGGCTGTGACAATCCCATCCGGAGGCGAGCAACACTGCCGCAGCCAGGGTTTCGCGCAGGGGTGCCCTGGCAACTGCCAGGCGGTAGCCACGGCGGTGGAGCAGCTCTCCGGATGAGTCCAGGCTGATAGTGCAGATATCATTCGCGATGCGTACCACGACCAATTGCGGCGGTTGTGCCGGGTCTTCGTCCACCTTGAGAATGGGGGATGGTTTTCCCAGCCGGTCTGCCAGCCCGGCAGCCACGCTGCGTAGCACAGCATCGGAATGATACAGCTTTGAATGATGGCAGGTGACTCGCAGGGCAACCGGTTGACCAGGTGAAAGGAATCGCTCCCAAGGCAGGCGGGCAGCCCGGGCCTGCAATTCAGAGAAGGTGATGGCGCGGAAGAAATTCCCCAGGCGGGCGAGGATGCGGCTGGCGGTGCGCAGGTGCAGGTTGGCACGGTACAAGCCGGCGAGGTCGCTCTTGAAGGGTACGCCTCCAGGTACCGCAGGCAGGATTTGCGGGCTGCTTCCGCCTGGGTCAGGGGAATCGAAAAGCACATGGAGTTCCTGGGCGGTGATGGTTTCCAATCCGGGGGCGGTGACGGCGAAAAACTGGTCCATGAGCGTTCCAGGCTAGGAATAATCAGCGACTGGCTTGCGGGTCAGGATGTCCTTCTGAGCTTCCTTGCGGCGGGGATCCTTCTCGACGTAGATGGGCTGCAGGGTGAAGGGGTCGAGCCCGGTGTAATACATCAGGCTGGAATAGGTGGAGGGGGTGGGGGTGAAGATCTGGACCTGCTCGGGATGGATGTGGAGCTCCTGGCTGGTGAACTGCTTGAGCCTGAGCATCTCCTGGGGGGAACAGCCCGGGTGAGCAGCGATCAGGTAATAAGTGAGGAACTGGGGCTTGCCAGCCTGGCGCGAGAGAGCATCGAAGCGCTGCTTGAATTGGAGCAGTGACTGGGTACTGGGCTTGCCCATGGCCTCAAGCACTTTCTTTTCGCTGTGTTCGGGGGCGACCTTCAACTGTCCGGAGACATGATGTTCAACGATCTCACGCAAGTACGCCTCCCCGCAGGCTTGATCGCCGAGGATCATATCATAGCGCAGACCGGAGGCAACAAAGACCTTCTTGACCCCAGGGAGCCGGCGCACCCGGCGCAGCAGGTCGATCTGCGGGGCATGATCCACCTTCAATGCCGGGCACAGGTCAGGGAACAGACAGCGTTTCTCGGTGCAGATGCCGCGGGCGAGTTTCTTCTGGCATTCGAAACCGTACATATTCGCCGTCGGGCCGCCCAGGTCGGAGATGTAGCCTTTGAAATCCGGGTGGTGGGTGAGAGTCTTCACCTCGGAAACGATCGACTCAGGGCTTCGCCAACGCACCGTGGTACCTTCGTGGACGGCAATGGCACAGAAGTTGCACTCACCGTAACAGCCGCGATGGGTGGAGACAGAAAAGCGAATCGTCTCCAGTGCGCGGACACTTCCCTGGGCTTCATAATAAGGGTGCTGTGCGCGTTCAAAGTCCAAGGCGTAGATGGCATCCAATTCGACCTGGGTCTGGTGCGGAGCAGGTGGGTTTTGCACCAGGTAGCGATCAGCGTGTTTCTGGGACAGGCCGCGGGCGCTGCGCGGGTCGTTGTTGCGGTAGAACGCGTGGAACATCTCGATGAACGCCAGCTTATCGGTGAGGACTGTTTCGTAGGCGGGCAGTTCCAGGTAGCCCTCCGGTGGAGTGTGGGAGATATAGCACAAGCCGCGCAGGAGGCGCGGGTCCTGCCCGAGGTCCAGGGCGGCGGCAAATTCCAGGACGGCCTTCTCGGCCATGCCGTAGAGGATGTAGTCGGCTTTGGCATCGAAGAGCAGCGAGCGGCGCACGGAGTCGCTCCAGAAGTCGTAATGGGCGACCCGCCGAAGGCTGGCCTCGATACCACCAAGGACGATGGGACGAGCCGGCTGACCGGGGTGCAGGCGCTTGGAGAAGCGGCGGATCAGATTCGTGTAGACAATGCTTGCCCGGTCGGGGCGGCGGGTGTTCTCCCCGCCAGGGGTGTAGTCGTCGGAGCGGCGCGGCTTCTTGAGGGCGGTGTAGTTGGCGACCAGTGAGTCAACGCTGCCGGCGGTGACCCCCCAGAAGAGGCGCGGCTCACCCAGACGCCCGACATCCGCCTCACTACTGACATCGGGCTGGGCGATGATACCGACGCGGTAGCCGGCATGCAGCAACAGCTTGCCGATCACGGCGGTGCCAATGAAGGGGCTGTCGATGTAGGAATCACCGCTGACGAGGATGACATCCAGTCCATCCCAGCCCAAGCGGCCGACTTCTTCGGAAGTGGTGGGGAGGAACATGGATAGGATTATAATCGCTTTATCACCTATCAGATTTTTCCCAATTATTTCGCCTTTGGATTCTTCGACTCGTGGGAATTGTGGTTGATATGCCTGGTTTGCCAGCGCATTGGTAGAAAAAGTTCGGAAAATACGCCTTATTTATAGGAAATGGTGGTAGTTTTTTTTGCTATTAGCGCGATAATGATTTTGTGAGATTCTCTGACTATCATATGACCTGAGATCATGGGCCTTGTGGAGGAAAAATGGCAAAAGTAATACGTCGGACCGTGAAGCCCGAATGGGCGTTGTTGAAAGAACAAGTACTAGCAGAGCTTATCGACCTGATGGATCAAAATCCACCAATCGGATTGAACCATGAAAAATATTTACGGGAGCTCATCGCAGAAGCATATTCACGCCAAGCGTTGACGTTGGGGGATGAGGAAAAAGAACAATTCCTGGCGTATATTAAAAAATATGTCAGTTCTTATGACCTGATCGAACCGTTGCTGAAGGATAAGCAAGTCAGCGAGATCATGATCAATGGACCTGATACTGTGTACAAGGAAGTACGAGGGGAACTCTTAAAAACCGATATCAAGTTTGAAGATGACCGGCAGGTCAGGTTCCTGATCAACCAGATCATCAACCCGCTGGGAAGATTCATCAATCAGAGAATCCCAATGGTGGACGCGCATTTGCCTGACGGCTCGCGGTTAAATGCTGTCATCCCTCCAATCATCAAACAGGGATCCGTGGCATCCATCCGAAAATTCCTGAAGGAAATCATTACGATGGAAGAACTGATCAGGTTGGGGGCAATCAGCGAACAAATGGCGGAATTTTTAACTGTATGTGTTCAGGCAAGGATGAATATCCTTGTGGCAGGGAATACCAGCTCTGGGAAAACCACGTTATTGAATATCCTGGCGGGAAGTGTGTCCGGTGACGAACGCATCATCACGATAGAAGACTCGCTTGAATTACAGCTCAAACAATCCCACGTCCTGTCCATGGAGACAAGACCTGCGGATAATCACGGAGAGGGAGAGATCCTGATGCGGGAACTGGTACGAAATGTAATGCGCATGCGCCCAGACCGGATCATCGTAGGTGAGGTGCGCGGACCTGAAGCGCTGGATATGCTGAACGCGATGAATACAGGTCACGATGGGTCAATGTCCACGATACACGCAAATTCCCCGCGCGATGCTGTGGCAAGGATCGAAACCATGTGCATGATGGCTGGCCTGGATATCCCAGTGGCAGGGATCAGGAAACAGGTTGCCTCAGCAATCGACCTGATTGTTTTTCTGAACCGGTACCCGGACGGCACCCGGAAACTCTCTCAGATCAGTGAGATCGTTGGCATGGAAGGGGAGGTCATCTCGATGACCGATCTATTTAGATTTACACAGACAGGTCTGAATGAAAAAGGTCAACCAAATGGCCAATTCCATTCCACTGGTCTACGGCCGATGTTCATGCATAAGATCCTTGCCTGTGGGCTGCAACTAGACCCAAAATTATTCCAAGGGTAAGGATCATTTTTCCACGAATTTCTTGAGGTACTCCATTTCGTAATTCTCGACGGCATTAACCAAGGCTTCGGAAATGATCGGGTCAAATAACAATCCGGCTTCATAATTGACTCGATCCAACGCTTGTTCTACGGATAAGGCGTGCTTGGTCGCATTACCAGCCAGCATGGCGTCAAAGGATTCGCAGATCGATATCAGCCTGGATTGGATCGGAATAGTATCTTCCTTTAGACCATCCGGATAACCACTGCCATTCCATAATTCATGGTGATGATAGACCCAGGGGGAAATGACCTTTAGTGTTTCCGAAGTCTGTAATATCTGAGCTCCATTGTAATAGTCAAGACTTGGTCTGACACAGAAGGAATCAGACAGGAGGTGTTGCACCTGTCAGATTTTGGAAAGATTGTGTTTCGATCGTTCTTTGAAAAAGGGTATCCAGCATCTTCTCCTTTGCGAGGTGTTTGCTT
>JBGSVI010000081.1:0-3521 GCA_041753035.1 Anaerolineales bacterium
GGTGCGTCGTTTTCGCTCATGGCTCTTCTCCAATGTAAGTTGCCAGGAGCATAATCGACAAGCAAGGTTATTCGGTTGTAAAAGTTCTGGTTTTTGAGCTTTTTTCGACTTTTCTCGCCTGTTGCACAATACTTACGTTAGTATGCCCAAAATGATCTGCATAACGTGATCGTTCCAAAGCTGGTAAAACGGTGGATCACGGATCTCTCAATACTCCGGACACCAGGGGCAGAACACACGGATTTAGCCATACCGCCGACTTTTTAATGTATAATTGGGGCAGACGCCGCACGGAAGCAACACCCCGGCCGCGGCCATGGCTTGCATACGGAACGATCTGGAATAATTCTGGGTACGCCCGCCACCCAAAAAGCGGGCAACGCATGGGAAGCTGGTTGTTATTTTGAATGAAGAGAAGATCGGTTTGAACGCGAAAAACTACCTTCCCGCTCTCCCCCCGTCACCGGTACGCGCGCTGTACCCGGTACCTGCCCCCTAACCGGGGCAAGCCTCCGCACAGGCGGGCGTAGATAGACCCAGGAAATCGATCTCCACAGCCGTGGCCTCTGCAAAGGCGGTCAGCGGCTGTATTGTTTTAACTGCCTCTTCCAGGGGAGGCAAGCGAACAGAATATGAGAACGATCACGGCCATCGAACCCCAGCAGAAGAACCCCCAGCGGGTGAATGTATACCTGGACGGGGAGTTCGCCTTTGGGCTGAGCCGCCTCACCGCCGGCTGGCTGCGGGCGGGGCAGGCACTGACGGACGAGAAGATCGCCGCCCTGCAGGCTGAGGATGCCCGTGAAATGATGTACCAGAAGGCGCTGCACTTCCTGAGCTATCGTCCCCGCTCGAGCCACGAGGTGCGCCAGAACCTGCTGGAGCGCGGCGGCGAGGAAGCCCTGGTGGCGGAGACGCTGGCACGCCTGGAACGCGCCGGGCTGGTGAACGACGGGCAGTTCGCCCGGGCCTGGATCGAGAACCGCAACACCTTCCGGCCGCGCGGCCGCTCTGCCCTGCGCATGGAACTGCGCCAGAAAGGCCTGGACGATGAAACGACCCAGGCAGCGCTGGAGGAACTGGTGGACGAGGATGCCCTGGCCCTGCAGGCGGCACGCAAACAGGCACGCCGCTATGCCGGGCTGGACCGGGCAACCTTCCGCCAGAAATTGGGTGCATTCCTGGCACGGCGCGGCTTTTCCTATTCCACCCTTGCCCCGGTGGTCTCTGAAGTCTGGCAAGAAATCCAGGCGGCGGACCCCCGGGAGACTGACTGACAACGAGGATCGACCATGAAAACATTTTTGACCTTACTCCCCTACCTGGCTGCCGTCCTGGCGCTGATCCTGGGCGTGGTGATCGGTACCTACCTCACCAAGGCCAGGGAAACCGCCCGGCAGCGGCAGCAGAACGAAAAAGCCGACCAGATCATCCTGAATGCCAAGGAACAGGCACGCACGGTCGAACTGCAGGCGCGCGATGCGGCGCTGAAGATCACCCAATCGGCGGAGACCGAGATCAACCGCCTGCGCAACGAACTGGTGCGCGAGGACGAGCGGCTGCAAAAGCGGCGCACCGAACTGGACGGCAAGGTGGAGCGCCTGGAGCAGCGCGAGCAGGCGCTGAACAAGCGCCAGAGCGCAGTGGACAAGCGCGCCAACGATGTCGACAAATTGTATGATGACCAGATGCTGGAACTGCAGCGGGTGGCACAGATGAACACCGAGGAGGCACGCGGTGTGCTGCTGGCTGAAGTGGAGAAGGAAGCGCGCAACGACATGGCGCGCATCATCCGCCAGATCGAGACGGAAGCGCGCGAAGAAGGTGAAAAACGCGCCCGCAAGTTGATCTCGGATGCGGTGCAGCGCGTGGCGACCGACCACGTGGCGGAGTTCACCACCTCGCTGGTGCCGCTTCCCAACGAAGAGATGAAGGGGCGCATCGTGGGGCGCAACGGGCGCAACATCCGCGCCTTCGAACAAGCCG
This sequence comes from Anaerolineales bacterium, assembly GCA_041753035.1. GTDB lineage: Bacteria > Chloroflexota > Anaerolineae > Anaerolineales > Villigracilaceae > UBA877. The sequence goes on from JBGSVI010000081.1 coordinate 1,987, forward strand.
CGGGGGTGGATGTGATCGTGGACGACACGCCCGACGCGGTGACGATCTCGTGCTTCGAGCCGGTGCGCCGCGAAGTGGCCCGCCGGGCACTCTCACGACTGATCCTGGACGGGCGCATCCACCCGGCGCACATCGAGAAGGTACTGGAAGAGGAACAGAAGGCGGTGGACAAGACCATCGTGGAAGCCGGGGAACAGGCAGCCTACGAGGCGGGCATCACGGGGCTGCACCCGGAGGTGATGCGCATGATGGGGCGGCTGAAGTACCGCACGTCCTACGGGCAGAACCAACTCGCCCACGCAGTGGAAGTCTCCAAGCTGTCAGGCATCCTGGCCTCGGAATTGGGCGCCAACGTGGAACTCTGCCGCCAGGGCGGCTTCCTGCACGATGTCGGCAAGGCGATGGATCACAACCAGGAAGGCACACATGCCGTGCTGGGCGCTGAATTCTGCAAGCGCTACGGGGTGCACCCGGTGGTGGTGAACGCCATCGGCTCACACCACCACGAGATGGACCAGCAGAGCGTGGAAGCGGTGATCACTGAATCGGCCGATGCCATCTCGGGGGCACGTCCAGGGGCACGCCGCGAGGATCTGGAAGCCTATATCAAGCGCATCCGCGCCCTCGAAGACGCCGCGCTGTCGTTCAAGGGTGTCTCGCAAGCCTATGCCATCCAGGCAGGGCGCGAGGTGCGCATCATCGTCCGCCCGGACGAGATCGATGACCTGGCAGCCGCCCGGCTGGCACGTGACCTGGCCAAGAAGATCGAGGAAACGATGCAGTACCCGGGACAGATCCGGGTGACCGTGATCCGCGAGACGCGTGCCGTGGAACTGGCGAAATAAGCAGCGAGAATGGGGAGCACAGGGGGAAGGTGCTCCCCATTTGCACGCCTCCAGCCAGGCAGGCAACTTGATCCCCATGCAATCTTCGATTCCCAACCGCGGGCAGGAATTCTGGCACGGCGTGCGCGCCGAGGCGCCGATCCTGCTCGGCGTGGCACCCTTCGGGCTGCTCTATGGCGCGCTGGCGATGGCGGCAGGGATGAGCCTCCCCGCGGCGCAGGCGATGTCGGCGATGCTCTTTGCCGGGTCATCGCAGTTCGTTGCCACCCAGATGATCACGGCAGGCTCCTCGGGGTTGGTGATGCTGGCGGTGATCTTCGTGGTCAACCTGCGGCATGCGCTCTATAGCGCCTCGCTGGCGCCCCACGTGCAGCACCTGCCGGCGGGGTGGAAATATCTGCTCGGTTACCTGCTTACCGATGAAGCCTATGCGGTGACGATCACGCATTACAACCAGGAGGGCGACCCTGCCAACCGGCACTGGTACTTCCTGGGAGCCGGGTTGACCCTGTGGGCCAGTTGGCAGGTAAGCACGGCGATCGGCATCTTCATCGGCGCGCAGATCCCGGCGGACTGGCCGCTGGGATTCATGCTGCCGCTGACCTTCATCGCCCTGATCGTACCGACGATGCGCGACCGCGCCAGCGTGGCGGCGGCTTCCGCAGCGGCGCTGGTGGGACTGCTGGGCGC
>JBGSVI010000082.1:0-194365 GCA_041753035.1 Anaerolineales bacterium
CGGCATCTGAACGTTTGTGAAGATTCTGATATACTGCATCTCGGAATTGTTGGATGAGGTTGTCTGTCACAAGAAAACTTCTACCAGCAATTCCACTTTTTGTTAAGGTCCAGATTCTTCTATTGGAACTCTAAACTCAAGCTGGCTAAAGACACACACATAACTGTCAAGCACAGATACGATATCAAAAGGCGGCGGTCAAATGATCGCCGCCTTTTATTAATGAGCGGAGGTTATTCCACTTTTCCGACCCAGAACCGTCCTGCCTGGATGATCGTCCGGTCGGGCACATCTGCCAGGATCTTGGCGGCATTCCCGATGCGCACCCCGTTCCCAATCTTCACTCCGATCGCCGAGGTTACCCCCATGCCCACCAGGGTTTTTTCGCCCACATGAACGTGTCCCGCCAACAATGCCCCAGGCGCGATATGCGTGTACCTGCCGATCACGCAATCATGGGAAACCACCGCACTGGTATTGACCATGCACATCGGCTCAAGGATGGCCTCCGATCCGATGTAGGCATTGGCAAATACAAGGGCTCCTGCAGCAATCCTGGCACTTGGTTCCACCGTCGCCCGCAAGTGTACAAAGGAGGGGAAAGCATAGCCAGTGGACTCCAATAATTCGAAGACCCTCACGCGCACGTTAATTTCCAGGATGCCGCCTACCCCATTGACCGCCTGGTGAATGCCTTTTTCTGTCAATTCTTGGAGCAAATCCCGCGTCCCGAGGACTGGGAATCCAAGTACCTGGATGCCAGTCAGGTCTGGGTTGTCATCCACGATACCGGCGATGGTGTGGCTGCCCAATTGACTGACCAGTTCCATAATCGTCTTGGCATGCCCACCCGCACCATATACAAGCAAGTATGGTTTTTGGGCAGCAGGCAGATCCAAAGTGATCTTTGAGCAGGTGCCTGCCACCTGACGGACCACAGCCTCGGTCACCAAGCGGTCCGTGGGCAGCAAGTTCAGATCTACCCCCAGCACTTCAGCCAGCCTACGGGCAGGCTGAGTGATGCGCAGATCTCCCGGGAGCGAGGCTACAGGCAACGCGGTCGAGGCAGTTGCAGGCGAAAGCAACGACAGCGGTTCGTCGGGGGTATCGGTCAGCACAGCCAACCGGTCACCCACGGCGAGGATGTCGCCTTCGTTGACCAGGATACGGATAAAACCTGCACCAGGCGATTCGATCTCCGAGGCTGCCTTGGTCGTCTCCACCGTAAAAAGGAGTTGCCTGGTTTCCACTGCTTGCCCCTCGGTGACATGCACCCCGGCAAGGCGTGCTTCCGGCTCATTGGCATTTAACAGTGGAACAAGGAGTTCATGTTTTATCATGGTTCACCATTTACCTCAGGAGAGAAGGGAGAGGGCAGCCTGGAGGATCGTCTCCACCGAAGGCAGGGTGGCATCTTCCATGGGCCGGGCGTTGGCGATCGGCAAGTTACGCCCAGCCACGCGCGCGGCGCGCAAGCCGGAGGGGGAGGATAAAGCAGTCACGGCACGGGCCACCACTTCTGCACCCCAACCCAGGGAGAGGCTGCCTTCTTCGATCGTGAGCAGGTTTTTTGTCTGCGCAAGGGATGCGAATAACGGGTCCAGTTCGAAGGGGCTTAATTGTGAAAAAACGACCAGGTCGACGAAGATCTCCTGCTCCATCAGTAACCGCAAGGCTGCAAGGCGAGCCAGTTCGAAGTTATACCCGTAGGTGGCAAGCGTCAGCCTGGGGGACTGCCCGGGAATATGCAGAACATAGGCGGGGAAGCGGTCACCGACCTGCTGGATTTCAAATTCGCCTAATTCCCCCTCCCCTGGATGCAGGAGTGGGCGTGCATAGAGCAACTTGTGCTCCACAAAGAGCACGGGATCTTCGCAGGCTATGGAAGCCTGCAGCAACGTCCCCGGGTCGCCCAGTGTGCTGTGGGCAACGACAGTAAGTCCAGGGACACCCAAGAAAAGTTTCTCCAGCGATTGGGAATGCGTGGGGCCATAGCCGCGCCTGCCACCCATGGGGGTACGCACCACCAGCGGAACGCGCACCTGATCGTTGTACATCCACCGGAACTTGGCAGCATGGTTAATCAATTGATCTGCGATCAGGGTGACAAAATCGCCAAACATGATCTCGACCACCGGGCGCAGTCCGCGTAACGCCATGCCGGTTGCCATGCCAACAATTCCAGCCTCGGAAATCGGCGTGGTCAGAACACGGTCCGGGAAGCGGGTGGAAAGGCCACGGGTCACCTTGAAAGCACCCCCATAAGGATCAAGAATATCCTCCCCCAGGATATGGACACGGGCATCCGATTCCATTACCTCGTGGAGCGAAGCATTGAGGCTTTCCAATACGGTGCCCATCATGCGTCTATCTCCAGCACAGGGAAAGGATCGGCATCGGCACGGGCGAAGGCGGCGTCAACGGCTGCCACAACTTCGCTCTGCGCCTGTTCCAACTGGGCTGCCGTCAAGCGAGAGGCATGTAGAACCAGGGGATCGAAGCGGCGAATGCGCTCCAACTCCTCGTTGGAACGCAGGTCATCCCCTTTGGAGTGGGCAGAGAAGCGATGTGTATGCAGCAACAGGCAGCCCGGTCCCTTCGATGAACGGACGTACTCAATCGCCTGGCGTGCGGTAGCCTGGATCTCCAGAACATCCGTCGACGCCCGTTCCCAGACCGGAATGCCAAAGGCGGTGAACCTAGCCGCCATGGACCCAGCTACACCCTTTTCAACAGGTGTCGTCTGGGCATAACCATTGTCCTCAACCACTACCAGCAATGGTAGATGCCACAGGGAAGCCATGTTCAGACTTTCGTAGAGCGCGCCCTCCCCAAGTGTGCCATCCCCAATGAAGACGAGCACAATCTTTCCCGATCGGTCGATTTTTTCTGCTAGTGCCATCCCGGCTGACACCGGGACGATACCGCCCTGTACGCCATTCGAGTAAAAATTCTGCCAGTGGATATGCTGACTGCCACCTCGCCCGCCGACCAGCCCAGTTGCTTTGCCCATCAGTTCAGCAGCAAGCAAATGAGGATTGCCTCCTAGGGCAAGGTAATGCCCGTGGCAGCGATGATTGCTGAAGACAACATCATCCGCATCCACCAGCGAGAGGATGCCGACCGCATCCGCCTCCTGACCGATACATGTATGCGTGGTGCCAACCAGTTTGCCACTTGAGAATTCAGCCAGCAGCCGTTCTTCGAAACAGCGGATGAGAAGCATGCGTTGATAAAGGATCAGGTTTCTGCTCATGACAATTGAATTATAACTCACCCATGCAGGGGCAATAAAAATCAGACAACACCTCACTTCCTTTACACGACTATACGCATATTCCAATCTCCTGGTTGGGAGTTGACACACCCGACCTCATGGTATAATCGCCCTTCGTATGAGCCCAGAAAATACTTCCACCAAGTTATGCCCCACCTGTGGAACACGGCTGACAGAAAATGCCACCCGTTGCGCAGTGTGCGGCAGCGAATTCAGCCCGGCTGCCCAACCCAAAGCCAGATCCAGCCAACCCGTTCGAGGGGCACGCATGCCCGAGGTCACACTCAGCCTGCCCATCGCCCTTGGTATACTGCTGGTTGTGCTCGTGATCGGGGCAGGAGCCCTGTACCTGACCCTGAAAGGCACCGGTGCAATTCTGGAACCGACACCCGTATCCAGCCCCACCGATACACCGACAATCACCTTAACCGCCACCGAGACGCTGCTGCCAACAGAAACACCCACCCTGACCCCAGAGCCGCCCTTCGAATACAAGGTGCAGGCCAATGACACCTGCTATTCCATCGCAGCCTTCTTCGGGGTCTCGGCGAATACCATCATCCTGGAAAATGGGCTGAACACAAACTGCACCAACCTGGCAGAAGGGCAGACGATCCGTGTGCCACGGCCAACAGCCACACCCCTTCCGCCTGCCACCGCCACCCTGGATCCAGCTTCGGCTACCCGCGCCGCCTGCCAGACAGTCTCCTATACTGTCCAGGCAAACGATACCCTATCCAGTATTGCGATCAATTACAATATTTCGATGCAGGCGATCAAAGACTGGAATGGATTGAGCACGGACAATGTGTACCTGGACCAACCGATCATCATTCCTTTGTGCATGCGTGCAGCCACCCCCGGACCTTCGCCCACTCCCACCATCCCGCCTCCCTACCCTGCCCCCAGCCTGCTCCTTCCGGGGAACGGGGCCTCCTTCACCCTGACAGATAACAGCATCACCCTGCAATGGGCAGCTGTGGGTACGTTGCGCGACAACGAGCGCTACAAGGTGATCGTGAACGACCTGACCGCAGAACTGGACAACGGGATCGTCCGCCAATTGGTGGACTATGTCAGCAGTACAAAATTCATCGTCCCGTCCACCTTCAAGCCTCAGGATGGCAGCACGCATGTGATGTCCTGGTCGGTGGTCGTGGTTCGCCAGACCGGCACAGATGATGAAGGTGATCCCATCTGGTCTTCGGCAGGAACCGCATCGATGCAACGCGTATTCAACTGGACAGGAACAGCCAGCATCCCAACACCATAATGATCCAAGTATGAGATAATCAAACCCTCGCTTCCCAACGAAACGAGGGTTTTTTACAGGGAGACAAGCGCCCCAGGCTGCCACAATGAGAAGCAAGATACCTGCAATCAATGTCCGTGAGTACAACCGATTTGCCTGGGATTACCAGGCAGCACATGGGAATAAGTTCACCATCCCGGTAGCCTGCGAAGTGATCGCAGCCGCCCGGGCAGGTGAGTTCTCAGTATTACTGACGGAAACGAAACCAGTCCCGCGGGAATGGTTCCCAAAAGACCTTCATGGCGTGAGACTGCTCGGACTGGCATGCGGCGGGGGGCAGCAAGGCCCTGTCTTTTCAGCCCTGGGCGCTGAAGTGACCATTTTCGACAATTCCCCGGCACAGTTGGCCCGGGACGAGCAGGTTGCTGCCCGAGAAGGTCTATCCATCCGCACATTGGAAGGGGATATGCGCGACCTGTCTGTCTTCCAGGCTGAGAGCTTCGATATCGTGTTCCACCCGGTCTCCAATGTATTCTGCCCGGAGATCCGCCCCGTTTGGAGGGAAGCCTGGCGGGTGCTCGTCAGGGGAGGCCTGCTGCTGGCTGGCTTTGCCAACCCGGTGTATTACCTGTTCGGCACCACCCTCGAAGACCAGGAAAAACTCACTGTCCAGTACAAGATCCCCTACTCTGACCTGGAAGCCTTCGATGCTGAAGAACTGCAAGCCTACATGGAAGATGGCACACCGTTCGAGTTCGGACACAGCCTGACCGACCAGATCGCCGGGCAAACCGATGCCGGATTTTCCATCACCGGCTTCTACGAAGATATCTGCCCCGATTCGCCTGTAAGCAAGTACCACCCATCCTACATCGCCACCCGGGCAGTGAAAGCATAAGGCAGGCAGCATGCTCAAATCAAAGATCGAACCACAAAAGCACATCGCCCTGGTAGCTCATGACAACAAAAAGAAAGAACTGCTGGAATGGGCTCGTTTCAACCAGGGTACGCTGGCACGTCATTTCCTGTATGCTACAGGCTCTACTGGCAGCCTGTTGGTGAATCATCTCGGGTTGCCCGTGACGCGCTTCTTCTCCGGTCCGCTGGGAGGCGACCAACAGATCGGGGCAGCATTGGCAGAAGGAAAGATCGATTTTCTGATCTTCTTCTGGGATCCGCTTGAGCCACAACCGCACGACCCGGACATCAAGGCATTGCTGCGCCTGGCGGTCCTATACAACATCCCGACCGCCTGCAACCGTGCCAGCGCAGATTTCATCATCTCCTCCCCTTTGATGGAACAGGAATATGAACACACTGCGCCTGACCTGGACAGGTATGCCACCAACCGGGCCATCCCCCGGTGAAAAGATCATGAAATCCAATATGATAAGCATTCACATCGATTTTGAGCCATTGGAGTGAAGATGACAATACAATCCGTAAAAGAAACTGTTTTCCTGCATTCAGCCGAGATGGGCTTGGGAGCCTGGGCGTGGGGAGATCGCACCTTCTGGAACTATGGCCGGGGCTATGATGACGGAGACATCGCTGCCGCATTTCAAGCCTCGCTGGATGCGGGGATCAACCTGGTCGATACGGCTGAAATATACGGGAACGGGCGCTCCGAGATCCTTCTCGGAAAAATGATTCAGAAAACAGAGCGTCCCGTCCTGGTTGCCACCAAATTCCTGCCCTTCCCTTGGCGCATGGGGAAGAAGACCCTGGTTAAGGCACTGAAAGGCAGCCTGAAACGGCTGGGATTAGAAAAAGTTGACCTGTACCAGATCCATTGGCCTTCCCCGCTCACTGCGACGGAGGTGTTTGCCGAAGGGCTGGCTCTCGTGCTGCGTGCGGGACTGACACGCAGTGTGGGCGTTTCCAATTTCAACCAGAACCAGATGCAACGCGTCTCCACGGTGTTGGCGAAGTACGATATCCCCCTGGCATCCAACCAGGTGGAATTTCACTTGTTGAACCGGCGCATTGAGAAGAATGGACTTCTCTCCCGGTGCAATGATCTCGGCGTGCGGGTTATCGCATACAGCCCGCTGGCGAAGGGACTGCTGACTGGAAAGTATTCCCCGGAGAATCCACCGAACCCGATGCGGGGGAACAATTCCAAGGAGTATCAGGAGAGACTGCAAGAACTCATCCATCTGATGCGAGAGATCGGCAAGGGGCATGAAGATCGGACGCCAGCCCAGGTGGCGCTCAACTGGACGATCTGTAAAGGCACCCTGCCCATCCCTGGTGCAAAGAACCAGAAGCAGGCAGTCGAAAATGCCGGTGCCCTGGGATGGCGGTTAACCGAGGATGAGGTCCTGGCACTTGACCAAGCCAGCGAGGCATTCACCAAATAGACAAAAATAACCTTCCGGAGGCAGATGCTTCCGGAAGGTTATTTTATCTGCAAAAAGGGAATCACTTCAGTATCTGGATCAGGTTGCTGTAATCATCCGACCACAGGCGCACAGGGGAGGTATAGCCGGTCATGTTCTGCATCCGGGTGGCGATCTGCGGGATCTCCAGCAGGGCGGGATCAGGTGCTAGGAGCATGTAGAGGGAAGGGAAGGTTGATTCGTAATTGCCAGGATCGGCGATGACTACACGCGCCAGGTTAAAATGATCTGCCAGGGTCCAAATGACCGGGACCAGATCCAGGTGCCGGTTCGAGATATGCACAGCCAGGATTCCACCCGGCTCAAGGTGCTGGAGATACAATTCAAATGAATCTCGGTCGAGCAGGTGGACCGGGATAGAATCGCTGGAGAACACATCCAGCACGAGGACATCATAAGCCTGCGAACCACTGGAGGCCAATTCCTGTTCCAGGGAGAGCCGGGCATCACCGATGACCACGTCCACGTCTGCCTGGCAATCCGAAAGGTAGGAGAAATAGCCTCCCTGGCCTGCTGCCAGATCTGCCACCTGCGGATTGATCTCGTAGAAGCGATACACGTCATCTGGCTGACCATAAGCAGCCAGTGTGCCGATCCCCAACCCCAGGACACCCACGCGCATTCCCGTGCCGCGCTTCGGGTGATTAAGTATCGCCAGTCCTCCGCCTCCCGTCTCACCGAAATAGGCAGTTGGTATGTCGCGGCGATCGGGATCTGTGTATTGATACCCGTGGATGGTCACTCCATGGATCAAAGCATAGCGCTGCGAAGCCCAGTTCTCACCACCAAGCGATTTCACCCGGATGACCCCGTAGAAACTCCTTTCAAGTATAAGAGAACCTTGAACATCGGAGCGGATGAATTGTATGGCACGTACCGAGGAAAACACCAAGCCACTGAGGAGAAGCACTTGCCTGGCAATAAACATGAGCCGCCCACTTACTTCCGAACGACGCAAAGTCACCAGGAAGAACAAAAGCCAGACAAGAGCAAATCCGAGAGGAAGTTCCCAATAGCCCTTGAACAAAGCCGGGGCAGCAAAGGTGATGAAAATTCCGCCCAATGCACCGCCCACTGAGACCAGCAGATAGAATACATTCAAGCGAGCCGGGTGCGGACGCAGGCGGTACAACTCGCCATGGCAGACCATGCAGGCAGAAAAGAGGGCGCTCGCATAGATCCCCAGTTGCACTGCAATACGTAGATCATCCGCGCGTCCCAGCGCCCATCCCGTGAGCAGCGTGGAGATGAAGAAGAGAACCAGGAAGATGCGCCGAGAATACCAGCCCTCACCGGAAAAAGCCAGGATGAAGGAGAGCAGGTAGATCATCAGCGGGAGCACCCACAGGAAAGGAATGACAGCCACTTCCTGGGTGATATGGCTTGTGGTTGCCAAAAACAATACGGAAGCGGAGGCAGCCATGCTGACCCAGAGTAAGTAATCCTTCCATGCGGGACGTGGACCGCAGTCTTCGACTGAAGGTTGTTGCAGCATACCCTGGGGTGCAGGCTCCTGGGCCTGACTCCCGGCCAGCCCCGGCAGGAGCGATCGCAGCGTACCCCAGACTGCCAGCCCGGTGAAACCCATATACCCAAGCGACCAGATCCACCCCTGCCAGGCGAGGGTCAGGGTCGGCTCGATCAGGAGTGGATAGGTAACTAGTCCCAGCAGGGAGCCAATATTGGACAGTGCATACAGGCGATAGGCAGTCTTTCCGGGAAAGGCACGATGGAACCAGGATTGGACCAACGTACTATTGGAGGAGAGCAGGAAGTAGGGCAGTCCCACCGAGACCAGCAACAATTTGAGGATCTCCCAAACCGGAAGTGCTCCCGCCCCTGGTTTCCAGGCGGCTCCTGGTGTTATGGGCGATCTCCAGGTGAAGCCAAGCCCGAGCATGAGCAGTGCCGAGACGATCAAAAAAGCGAGGTGCAATTTACCGCGCCACTTTCCCGGACGGACAAGCCAGGCAGCATAGGCATATCCACCGGTCAACAAGACCTGGAAGAACATCTGCACCGTTGACCAGACCGCAGGGGTACCCCCAAACCAGGGAAGGATATAACGGGCGATCATCGGCTGAACCTGGAAGATCAGGAATGCGGAAACGAATATGGAAAGCGCAAAATAAATCATGCGCCTATTTTACCCGTAACATACGCATGTGATGTAGAATCAGGCACAATTCACCGAATTCCAGCCGGAACGAGCCATCCTGAAAGGAACCATGAACAAGCGTACCAAGAATTTCATATTTTTCATTGCCGCCATCCTGCTTGGCCTCTGGCTGGGGCGCGTCCTGCGTCCGGATGGTTCGCAACTGCGTGGGGAATTGACCTTCGATCGCAGTGCCATCCCCAATGCAGCATACACGACTGGTAATTTCATCATTCGATGGGATGAGCGCACAGCACGCCTGTACATCGAACATGACGCCCGTCCCGGCTTCGCCCTGTGGGAGACACTGCCTGGAGAATCCTTTATCCAGGCAGCCCAAGGGCAGGAGACCATCACCCAGAACAATGGTATGTTCGAAGTGCATGATTCGTGGAGCGATACCTGTGTGCAGCAGGAGATCACCAGCCTCATGCCAACCATTGACGGACCTACAGGGATCGAATTGCGCGGCAGGTTGTACTGTCAATCCGGGGAAATCGTGGCCTACTCCCTTTTGATCTACACCTACAAAGATGAACCAGATCGCCTGGTGTTGATCCTGGCAGTGGAGGCCAACCGCGCTTTTCTGACCTATGCATCAAACATCGATGAGCATTTTTTTGGATTCGGGGTCCAGTATTCATTCGTCGATCTCAAAGGCAAGCGCGTACCGATATGGGTCAATGAACAGGGGGTGGGGCGCGGCGATCAGCCAGCCACGCTCAGCACCACCCTGGGCGGATTGGAGCCTGGCAACAAATTTTCCACCGAAGCCCCGGTCCCTTTTTACATGACCAGCCAGTTGCGCTCCCTGCTGCTGCTCAACAGCGGGTATAGTCTCATTGATTTACGCGCTGAGGATCGGGTGCAGGTGCAAGCCTTTGGCAAAGTGTTGATCGCTAACCTCTTCAGCGGTGCATCTCCGGCAGAGATCCTGGCACAAGTAACGCAGGCAACCGGAAGGGTTGGGTCGCCACCCGAATGGGTCTATCGAGGCGCGATCGTGGGCACACAGGGTGGCACCCAGAGGGTTCAGGAGCTCCAGGAGGCGCTGCATTCTCACGGCGCAGTTGTGGCAGCATACTGGCTGGAGGATTGGACAGGCATGCGAGACACATCCGCTGGCGCCCGTTTATGGTGGAACTGGGAGGTCGATCGCGACCTGTATCCAGGCTGGGAGGGATTGGTGCAGGAACTCAACCAGGCTGGAACGCGAGTAATGGTAACCATCAACCCAACCCTTGAAGATGTCTCTGAAAAAACGAACTTCCAACAAAACCTTTTTCAGGAGGCTGCCGCACAGGGATTCCTGGTGAAAACAGGCGATGGAAACGTTTATCCATTCGAGACTGACAGCTCGGCCTACGGGATGGTTGACCTGACGAACGAGGAGGCGCTCGACTGGTTTTCGGCGGTGATCGAGGAGCAAGTCATCCAGGCGGGTGTTTCCGGCTGGATGGCAGACCTTGGCAGTGGGCTGCCGACCGACGCGGTCCTTGATCAACCCAATGACGAGAACACCGCCAGCCTGCACAACCGCTGGCCGGGTATGTGGGCTGGCTTGAACCAAGACATCCAGGACAACTCGGGGCAGGAGTTGGCGATTTTCACCAACGCAGGTTTCACCGGCTCACAGAGCACAACCAGCCTGTTCCGGCTTGGTGAGCAGAACATCTCCTGGGGACGGAACGATGGGATCAAGTCAGCCATCAGCGCATTGAACTCCGGCGGGATCTCGGGATTTGCATTCAGCCACTCAGAGATCGGCGGATCCACGAACTTCTCCGGTCCTCTGGTACATTTTCAACGCTCAGACGAATTGCTCTCCCGGTGGATGGAAATGAATGCCTTTACCATGATCTTTCGCACCGGTGTGGGGCAACAGCCGGAGGAGAACATCCAGATCGATACGAACTCAGAGACACTGGATGGGTTTGCCTACTGGTCGAAGGTTTATGCTGCCCTATTCGATTTCCGCAAAGCGCTTGTTGCGGAGGCAGTTGGAAGTGGGTTGCCGGTTGTGCGCCATCCCTTTCTGCACTACCCGGATGACCCCGATGTGTGGAAGATCACCTTCGAGGAATTCATGCTTGGGTCTGACTTCCTGGTTGCACCGGTTACGGATCCTGGGGTTGAGACAGTGCGCGTGTACCTGCCCGCAGGAGATTGGGTGCATGTATGGAGTGGGGAAGTATTTAGGGGCAGCCAGTATGTTAGCGTAAACGCACCAATCGGGCAGCCGGCTGTATTCTATGTTCTGGGGTCGCCCTGGGGCGAATCGTTCCGTCACACGCTGGAAAGCGAAGGACTCCTGCCATGAAACGCGTTCTCGTCGCCGGAGGGACCGGCTTTCTGGGTTATCATGCCATCCAGGAATTCCTGAAAAAGGATTGGGAGGTGACTGCCCTGGGACTGCCCCCGGCACCCCCGCCAGGGTTTTATCCAACCCAAGTGAAAATCGTGCTGGTGAGCCTGGAAACGGCCTCGGAGACTGAACTACTGGAACTGCTGGCAGGACACGAGGCGCTGGTCTTCGCCGCCGGGGCAGATGACCGCCACCTGCCCAAGAGACCGGCATACACTTACTTCCACCATGGCAACGTGGCAATCCCAGAACGTTTGCTGCGACTGGCAAGCCAGGCAGGAGTGAAACGCGCCGTGGTATTGGGGTCTTATTTTACCCATTTCAACCGCCTATGGCCTGAGATGCGGCTTGCTGAAAGACATCCCTACATCCGTTCACGCATGGAGCAGGAACAGGCAATGACATCGATTGCCGGTATCGAAACCATGGTGTTGGAACTGCCTTACATCTTCGGCGCACTGCCCATCCCAGGCTGGAAGCCTTTGTGGCTACCACTGGTCAAATACATTCGCTCTTGGAGCACCATTTTTTACATGAAAGGGGGCACCGCTTGCATCTCTGCCCGCACAGCGGGAAGGGCCATCCTGGCAGCAGTCGAGAATGGCCAGGCCGGGAAGTGTTACCCGATCGGGCAGGAGAATTTGACCTGGAAGCAGATGCTCTCCCGCCTCGCTGAGGCAGACGGGAGAAAGATCCGCGTGTGTACACTGCCAGCCTTCCTGATCGACATTGGAGGCCGTGCCCTGTGGCTGCTGCACAGGCTGCAGGGCAGTGAACATGGCCTCGACCCGCGCTATTATTCCAACATTCAAACCGCGCAAACTACACTTGACGCAGAGGCAGCGCAAAAGGCGCTTGGATTTGAGTATGGGGATTTGAACGAAGCATTTCGTGAGACTGTGAACGCGTGCCCACGCTGAGACGAAGAACGACTTGACATTCTATAGATTCTGGAATAAAATAATTTAGTCTATCCTAATTTTTTATTTTCGTCAGAACATGGAAGCGCTAACCCAGAACATCCAAGACTACCTGAAAACCATCTATGAACTGACCAGCCGCGGTGAGAAAGCATCCACCAATTCCCTGGCGAAGCGGTTAGGCATTTCTGCGCCGTCCATCACCGGGATGTTGCAAAAACTCTCCGGCCTGCAACCACCGCTGGTTCGCTACCAGAAACACCAGGGTGCCATGCTGACAGAAGCCGGAGAAAAGGCCGCCCTGGAAGTTCTGCGCCATCACCGCCTGCTGGAAGCCTGGCTGGTGGAAAGCATGGGGTATACATGGGATGCTGTTCACGATGAGGCATGTAAAATGGAGCATGTCATTTCGGAGGAGTTCGAGAGGCGCATCGCAGCCTCTTTGGGACACCCGTTGCGCGACCCGCATGGTGCCCCCATCCCCTCCGCGGATCTGGTGATGCCTACCACCAGTGATCTCCCCTTGAACCATCTGAAAATTGGCGACCATGCCATTGTTCGCAGGGTGAATTGTGAAGATGGTGCATTCCTGCGCCATGTACAGCACCTCGGGCTGGTTCCAGGGGCGAAATTGATCGTACTGGATATCTCTCCATTCGATGGCACGATGAAAATCCAGGTCGCAGGCAGGGAACAGGCGGTCATCGGGGAAGCAGTCAGCAACCAGATCCATGTGGAAGTAGAAGACATCGAGGAAACCTGATGAACACTGTGCTCAACGTCTTCCTGCTCAGCCTGGTTGCCGGATTGGCCACCGGCCTGGGCGGTTTGATTGTCATCCTGCGCCGACCCGGGCGCCGCTCCTTTGGGCTGCTGATGGGGATCACTGCCGGGGTGATGATTAGCCTGTCCTTCCTGGAATTGGTCAACAAAGCCTGGGAGATGGGAGGCTTCCTGACCGCGACGATTGGATTCGCGGTCGGAGCGGTATTTATGTTGCTGGTGGATATGCTCATCCCACATATCCGCTTTGGCGAAGAAGAAGTACACGAAAGATCAACACCCCTGGAAGACCCCTGCCAAGAGGCAGGTTTCCGTAGAGGACATCGGCGTGCCCGCAGGCGATACAGATTGTTCTCAAAAAGCAACAAGCCTATGAATCGTGCCTTGCTGAAAACGGGTCTCTTGATCGCGATCGGCATCACCATTCACAACATGCCGGAAGGAATCGCTGTCGGCGCAGGTTATGCGCATCAACCGCAATTCGGTGTGTTCATTGCCATGGCGATCGCCTTGCACAACATCCCGGAAGGGATTGCCACCGCCCTGCCCTTGTGCAAGGCCGGAGCACGCCGGCGGGATGCGTTCCTGATGGCGTTGCTCTCGGGGTTGACAGAACCGGTGGGAGCCATGCTGGCGATCTTCTTTCTGTCTTTTTTCCAGGACCTTGTCCCGGCAGCACTCGCCTTTGCAGGCGGCGTGATGACCTTTATCACCCTGGATGAGTTGGTCCCCGCCGCGCGTGAACATGGGCACCAGCACTGGACAGCCATCGGTATTATCCTGGGAGCCATCTTTGTGTTCCTGTTGTCGGGATTATTTGGCGTCTGAAATTATTTCTGTGGAGGAATCCATGACTTTTGACTGGTTCACCAATCTCAATCCAATCCTGCAGGCGCTGCTGGGGACACTGTTCACCTGGAGCGTCACCGCCCTGGGTGCGGCGATGGTTTTCCTCTTCAAGAGCATCAACCGGAAAATACTCGACAGCATGCTAGGCTTCGCCGCCGGGGTGATGATCGCAGCGAGTTTCTGGTCGCTGCTGGCACCAGCCATCGAGATGGCTGGAGAATCGAGCTCGCTCCCGGCCTGGGTACCGGCAGTGATCGGCTTCCTGCTGGGCGGTTTTTTTCTGTGGGGGGTTGACCGCATCCTGCCCCACCTGCATCTCGGGCTGCCAACCAATGAAGCAGAAGGTATAAAAACATCCTGGCAGCGCAGCATCCTGCTGGTGCTGGCCATCACCTTACATAACATCCCCGAAGGATTGGCGGTTGGCGTAGCCTTTGGCGCGGTCGCGGCGGGAATCCCTTCGGCAGCCCTGGCGGGTGCCATTGCCCTGGCGATCGGCATAGGCTTGCAGAACTTTCCCGAAGGCGCAGCCGTTTCCATCCCGCTGAGAAGGGAAGGCATGAGTCGCATTAAAAGCTTTTTCTATGGACAAGCCTCCGGAGTGGTGGAACCCATTGCTGGCGTGATCGGTGCCGCCGCGGTCCTGGCAATGCGCCCCATCCTGCCCTATGCCCTGGCATTTGCCGCCGGGGCAATGATCTACGTGGTGGTGGAGGAACTGATCCCCGAATCGCAATCCGGCAAGGATACCCACCATTCCACCTTCGGTGCGATGCTCGGGTTCGCTATCATGATGATGCTGGATGTTGCCCTGGGCTGAGCGTCGCGGCGAAAAATTAGAAATACATGAATATTCCCAGAAGATCCTTGACAGGGGGAGGTGGCAGGGATATAGTTCGACCCGCTTAACTAATAAAGGATATAAATTATTAATATGTCTAAACAATTGTCAAATGTTGTCCGCGAGTGGTCAGAAGTCTTCATGCATCGCTCCATGCGCGATTTTAAAGGCTTCATGGACGAGACAGGGCTCTCTTTTTCCCAGATCGGTGTACTGATGCGCTTGAATGACGAGGCGCATGAAGGGATCTCGAAAATTGGCATCCATATGGGGGTGACCAATGCTGCGGCCAGCCAGACGATCGACAGGCTGGTGGGCCTGCAGTTGGTTGAGAGAACCGAGGACCCGCAGGACCGGCGCGCAAAGATATTGAAACTAACCCCAAAAGGACGTGACCTTATTGAAAAAGGGATCGAGATCCGCAGCAAGTGGGTTGAGGATGTGACCGATGCACTCACCCCACAACAGCAGGAGATGATCATTACGGCGCTGACCCTGCTCACCGAAGCTGCCCGGACCACGGAAAAGTAATCCCCAGAATCGAAAAAAACAATCCGCTGATCTCGGCCAACCCGGAATGATCTCCGGAGTGGCTGTGAAACACGGAAATAGCCATCTCAAGGAGCACCAAAACAGTATGTTACGATTACTACGCTACCTGAAACCCCATTTGTTGTTGATCACGATCGCAGTAGCCTTGCTTTTTGTACAGGCGAATGCCGACCTGGCACTACCAGACTACATGTCCAGGATCGTCAATAATGGCATCCAGCAAGGCGGTGTGGAAAATGCCGTACCCATGGCCATACGCCAGAGCGAAATGAACAGACTGTTCCTGTTCATGACACCCGAGGATAAAGCACAGGTTCTGGAACACTACACAGTGGCGGATAAAAACTCACCGGATCTTGCAACCCTTGAGGAAAAATTTCCCGCCATCGCCAACGAACCAATCTATGTATTGAACCATGTTGATCAGAGCGAGATCGAAATACTGATCCCGAGCATGGCGAAAGCCTTCCTGGTCGTTTCCAGCCTTGAAAAGATCAGCGCAGACCCGACCCAGGCCGCGGCTTATAGTCAGGAGATGGGATTTGACTTGTCCCAGCTCCCGGCAGGGATGGATCTTTTCACCGTATTGAAAATGCTGCCCCCTGCCCAACTGACCGAGGTGACCAGCGCAATTAATGAGAAATTCAGCACCCTGGGCGACAGCATGATCAACCAGATGGCGGTCGGCGCAGTCAAGTTGGAATATACCGCCCTGGGAATGGATACCACTCAACTCCAAACGAATTATATCCTGCAAACCGGCGGACTGATGCTGCTGGTATCGCTGATCTCAATCAGCTGTACGATCGCGGTGGGTTTCATCTCTGCCAAGGTGGCTGCAGGCACCGCACGCACCATGCGCAAGGATGTCTTTGAAAAGGTGGAAAACTTCACGAATACAGAATTCGATACATTCTCCACAGCGTCTTTGATCACCCGCTCTACGAACGACATCACCCAGGTGCAGATGGTGATCATCATGATGATGCGCATGGTCATCTATGCACCAATCATCGGCATCGGCGGAATCATCCGCGCACTGGGAAAAAGCACAAACATGTGGTGGATCATCGCCCTGGCGGTCGTTGTCCTGCTTGGCTTGATCCTGACCGTCTTCTCGATCGCACTACCCAAGTTCAAGATCATTCAAAAACTGGTTGACCGCCTGAACCTGGTCACCCGGGAAAACCTGGCCGGGATGATGGTCATCCGCGCCTTCAATATGCAATCGTTCGAAGAGTCACGCTTCGACAAAGCCAACCAGGACCTGACAGGGATCAGCTTATTCATCAACCGCATCATGGTGACCATGATGCCCGTGATGATGTTCGTCATGAATGGTGTATCCCTGCTGATAATCTGGGTCGGCGCGCACCAGGTGGCCCAATCGACCATGCAGGTGGGCGACATGATGGCCTTCCTTCAATATGCGATGCAGATCCTGTTCGCGTTCCTGATGATGTCTTTCATGTTCATAATCCTTCCCCGCGCCTCGGTCTCGGCAGGCCGTATCGCGGATGTGCTGGATACCAAGCCTTCCATCAAAGACCCGGAAAACCCGGTCATATTTTCGGAACCATTCTCCAGCACTATTGAGTTTCGCAAGGTCAGCTTCCGCTATCCGGATGCCCTGGAAGATGTGATCCACAATATCAATTTTATTGCACGACCGGGAGAAACAACCGCCTTCATCGGTTCCACAGGATCGGGGAAATCAACAATCGTCAACCTGATTCCGCGTTTCTATGATGTAACCGAGGGCGCCATCTTGTTGAACGGCGTGGATATCCGCGATGTGACCCAACATAACCTGCGCGATAAGATCGGCTACATTCCCCAGAAAGGCATGCTCTTTTCAGGAACGATCGAGAGCAACCTGCGCTATGCAGATGAAGCTGCCAGTGAAGAAGAGTTGAGAAGTGCTGCCGATATCTCCCAGGCTAGTGAATTCATTTTCGCCACAGAGGAGGGGTTGAACGCCGAGATCTCCCAGGGAGGCGCAAACGTCTCCGGTGGGCAGAAGCAACGGCTTTCGATCGCCCGTGCCCTGGTAAAAAGACCACCCATTTACATCTTTGATGATAGTTTTTCCGCCCTTGATTTTAAGACCGACTCGGCGCTGCGCAAGGCGCTCAAAGAGAAGACCAGCAACAGCACCGTATTCATCGTCACCCAGCGCGTTTCGACGATCAAGAATGCCGAACAGATTATTGTGCTCCATGAAGGTGAAATTGTCGGCAAGGGCACCCATCAGGAACTGATGGAGTCCTGCGAGGTCTACCAGGATATTGCCCTGTCGCAATTGAGCAAGGAGGAGTTGGCATGAGCACAAACACAACCAACAACACCCCCAAGCCGCCCATCCGCCGTGGGCCGATGGGTATGGGTCACGGCGGGCCGATGGGCATGATGATGAAAGGCGATAAAGCCCATGATTTTAAGGGCACCATTGCCAAGTTGATCCAGTACCTGGGCAAGTATAAACTGGTGATCGCCATCGTTTTCATCATCGCGATCGCCTCAACCATCTTTTCCATTCTCGGCCCAAAGATCCTGGGCAAGGCAACAACCAAGTTGTTCGAGGGAGTGATGGAACAGATCGCCGGCACAGGAAACGGAGTCGACTTTGCCTATATCGGGCAGATCATTCTGACCGTCCTGAGCCTCTACCTGATCTCAGCGGTGCTTAGCTATCTCCAGGGCTGGATCATGTCCAATGTGTCCGCAAACATGGCTTATCGCTTCCGCAAGGAGATCGCCGAAAAGATCAACCGCATGCCGCTGCGCTACTTCGATGGCACCAATCACGGAGAGGTGCTGTCACGGATCACGAATGATGTGGATACGGTGAACCAGACCCTGAGCCAGAGCCTGACCCAAATTATCGTCTCGGTCACCACGGTCGTTGGTGTTCTGGTGATGATGTTCACCATCAACTGGATGATGACCCTGGTGGCACTGACGATCATCCCGCTTTCACTGGTCATCATCAGCCTGGTGGTCAAACAATCGCAGAAGTATTTCAAGCAGCAACAGGACTACCTGGGACACATCAATGGTCATATAGAAGAGATGTATGGCGGTCACCTGGTCATGAAGGCGTTCAATGGCGAAGCCAGGAGCATCGAGAAATTCAACGGCATCAACGATACACTCTATAAATCAGCCTGGAAATCGCAGTTCCTCTCGGGATTGATGATGCCGGTGATGACCTTTGTCGGGAACCTGGGCTATGTGGCCATCAGTATCCTGGGTGGCTACCTGGCGATCAAACAAGCCATCACCCTTGGTGATATCCAGGCATTCATCCAATATGTACGCTCTTTCACCCAGCCGATCACGCAACTCGCCAACATTTCCAATGTTCTGCAACAAACAGCAGCGGCAGCCGAGCGCGTTTTTGAATTCCTGGAAGAAGGCGAAGAGATCCCCGACCCTGCCGACCCAGTCCAGATCAAGGATTTCCAAGGACGCGTGGATTTCAAGAACGTACGCTTTGGATACCTGCCGGAAAAGACCATCATCAATGACTTCTCGTTCTACGCAGAACCCGGTCAAAGGATCGCCATTGTTGGTCCCACCGGTGCCGGTAAAACCACCATGGTGAAACTATTGATGCGCTTCTATGATGTCAACAGCGGTGCCATCCTGGTGGACGGTCACGATATCCGCGAGTTCAACCGCGGCGACCTGCGCTGCATGTTCGGGATGGTGCTTCAGGATACATGGCTCTTCAATGGCACCATCATGGAGAATATCCGCTACGGACGCGCCAATGCCACCGATGAAGAGGTTGTCGAAGCTGCCAAGGCGGCCCATGTGGATCACTTTGCCCGCACCCAACCGGATGGCTACAATATGGTGCTGAATGAAGAAACGTCCAACATTTCGGTGGGCCAGAAGCAATTGATCACCATCGCCCGCGCCATCCTGGCGGACCCCAATATCCTCATCCTGGATGAGGCCACCAGCTCTGTGGATACACACACCGAGGTACTGATCCAAAAAGCCATGGCGACATTAATGAAAGGGCGCACCAGTTTTATCATTGCTCACCGCTTATCCACCATTCGCGATGCTGACTGGATCCTGGTGATGAACAACGGCGATATCGTCGAACAAGGCAAACACGAAAAACTGCTGAGTAAGAAAGGTTTTTACGCCGAATTGTATAACAGCCAGTTTGAACACGCAGCAGAAGCGACCTAATCCCTTCAGCGTCAGGATCCGAATAGAAACCGGAGGCAATCAAGCCTCCGGCTTGTTAACTGGGCGTATAATCTGTTCAAGGAGAATCGAGCCATGGATAACCAGTCGAACCAGCTAGTACTTAGAGATCACCCCTTCGTCATGTGGGCGATCGGCATTTCCATGCTTGGAGCCTGTGGCTACTTCCTGCTCACCGGACCGGAAGAGAGGCTGCTCCCCCTGATCAGCGGGATACTGGGCTTGCTGATCTTTGGCTTCTCACCAATCGTGACCGTGCGCGCAGACCGCAGCACAGGAGTATTAAGCATCGAACGCCGATCACTCCTGCGAAATTCCAAGCGGGAGATCCCATTCTCCGAGATCCAGTCCATCCAGGTGGAGCATTCAACCAGTTATGATTCAGATACGGGTTCTCATTCCAACGTCTACCGGGTGGTGATACAGACCAGCCAACAGGAGATCATCCCTCTGCGCAGCGGCTATAGCAGCGGGCTGAAAGCCAAGGAAGCCAAAGCCCAGAAACTGAGTACTTTTCTTGGTGTTGGTATGGGCGTTCCTACGCCCTACGATCCACGATCCTTCATATCCGGTCTGACAGGTAAACAATTCATCATTGCTCAGGATGCGCCGGGTGGAAATGCAAGCCCGGAACAGGTGACAGATGGGATCCATTGGAGTCAGGAGACCACGGAAATGGGTGGGGCGGCTGTAGCGCGCTGGTTCTCCCCGGATTTCTCCTGGGAAGGCAACTTCCTGTTCCTGATCCAGAAGATGCAGGGACAGTCACTACCCGGTGGGTTGTTATCAATGATGAGCAAGACCATATTCAGGGCTTCCCTGTCCCTGTTCGGCTTTGGCGGTGACCTGACCCCAGGATTGGAACACGCTGAAGTGATGGCACCGCTGGACCCGAAGATCGAGCCATTCTACCTGGCGTTCACCAGTGACCCGATAGCGGCACGCCGACTGCTCAACTCCTGGGCTGAAATTGCCCTGGCAAATTGGGCACAGAAACATCCATTCCAGCAGAGAAATACCACCCAGATGGCAGTGCTGTTCTCGCCAGCCGGGTTGTTCGTTGCCGCTTCGGGATCAGTCAGCCCAGATGACATTGAAGAATTAATAACCCTGGGTGTGGAACTGGCAAAAACCCAGTCGTCCCACTAAGAAAAAACCGTCGGATGAGCAAGAAATCATCCGACGGTTTTTATGGAAGTGTAAGGGAGTTAAGGGCGTCCGCAGCCACCGCGCCTGCCATTGCCATGACTGGGGCCGAAACCATCCTGACGCAGGGGATCCGTACGCGGGCAGGATTGTGATTTTTCATGCCGGGCAGCCATGCGCTGAAGCATTAATTCTGCCTGTGCCTGGGTAATGGCGCCATCAGCAAGAGCGAGGGCAACCGCGTCCTCGTGGATTTCCTGCATGAAGTCCGGGAGGGTCTCCTCGGTGATGCCGTTGTCCAATGCGACCTGCCAGAGGTAATCCCCGGCATCCAGCCTGCTTTGCACATCTTCCATTTGTAGGTCGAGTTTTTCCGCCAGTGCCTGGATCGTATATTCACGCATGATGGTTCGACCACCTTGCGGTGGTTGGTCTCCCTGGGCAGATGCAACGCTGGTGAAAATCCACAGGGCGAATAGGGCACTTAGGACGGACAAGGTTATCTTTTTCATGGGATCACTCCTTTGGGATGGTTTCTTTATTCAAGAATACCCTACTTATGTAAAGATTCGATAAAGATAACGAAAGGATTTCTTGTGGGTATCAGGCCATAGGAAGGGTGAAAAGGAACGTGCTTCCCTGACCCTCACCGAGGCTTTCCGCCCACAACCTGCCACCGTGCGCTTCAATGAGAGCACGCGAGATGGTCAAACCGATGCCAGAACCACCGCTTGCCTGGCGTGAGCGGGATTTATCCACGCGGTAGAAGCGGTCAAAAATATGCGCCAGGTGTTCGGGAGGAATGCCAATCCCGGTATCGGCAATGCGCACGGTCACCTGCTGGTTAAGCATCCCAGCCGACAAAGTCACGCATCCCTGAGGAGGTGTATATTGCAGGGCATTGCCGAGGAGATTGGTCAACACCTGCAGGATGCGGTCGGAATCAACGCGCACCTCAAGTAAGTTATTTGCGATATCGACAACCAGGGCAACTTGCTTCTCTGCATAGGACCTTGCCAGCCTTTTTTCTGCCAGCTGCACCAGGGCAGGCAGATCATTAGGGGCGAGATCGAGGGGAATGGCGCCAGATTCCACCCGGGAGAGTTCCTGCAGGTCATCCACAAGGCGATTGAGGCGCTCAGCTTCAGCAGCCACCTGCAGAAAAGTTTCCGTCGAAGCTGGCAAGACACCATCCACCAGACCCTCCATTGAACCCTTGATGGCAGTGAGCGGGGTGCGCAATTCATGGGCAACATCACCGATCAGGCGGCGGCGCATCATCTCCACCTGTTCCAGTTTTTCAGCCATGGAATTAAAACCAGAGGCGAGTTGACCCAGTTCGTCACCGCCACCCACGGGCACACGTTCGTTGTAATGCCCTTCGGAAACCCGCTGGCTGGCATGCATCAGCACATGAAGTGGTGCGGTCAGGCGGTGGCTGATGAGCAGGCTAACCACAAGTGCAACTCCCAAGGCAACAAGCGCAGCCCAAACCAGGGCTTCATAAAAACCCGTTTCAAAATTAATGAAGAGTTCCTGACCGATGGCATTGCCCTGCCCGCGCCCCGGAACCATACCTGCGCCCATCCCTTCTTCGATATTTCCCAGGTGACGCCCATACGCGCCTGGCAGGCTGACCTGCGCAAACGCCGCCACGACAAGGAAACCGACCAGGAGAACCACCAGGTAGGAGAGAAATAGTCTAACATTCAAGTTCATCTTCATTGCTGTTCATCCTCAAAACGGTATCCAACACCGCGCACCGTGGCGATCACATCGGTGCCCAGTTTC
Organism: Anaerolineales bacterium; assembly: GCA_041753035.1. Taxonomy (GTDB): domain Bacteria; phylum Chloroflexota; class Anaerolineae; order Anaerolineales; family Villigracilaceae; genus UBA877. The sequence continues at coordinate 22,564 of JBGSVI010000082.1, forward strand.
TTGCGCACATGCCCCAAATGAACATCCACCACGCGTGTATCACCATAATAATCGTATCCCCAGACCTTTTCCAGGAGTTGCTCACGAGACAGGACGCGGCCGCGGTTTTCTGCCAGGGCGACCAGCAAGTCGAATTCAATGGCAGTCAGTTCAATGGAATTCCCATCCACTAAAACCTGGCGCGCTCCGGAGTCGATCTGTACCCGGCGGAAGGTCATCACTCCCTTCTCCGTACCAGCATTCCCTCCCGACTGCAGACGGCGAAAAGCTGCCTTGACCCGTGCCATCAGCTCGCGCGGGCTGAACGGCTTGGTAACGTAATCATCCGCTCCCACAGAGAGACCAACGATCTTGTCGATCTCCTCGGTTCGAGCAGTCAGCAGGATGACATAAACATTCGAATCACGGCGCAGACGGGAAAGGACTTCCAGTCCATCCAAGCCAGGAAGCATGATGTCAAGAATGATGATCTCCGGCATATATGCAGCGGCTGCTTTTAACGCCGAAGGACCATCCGAAGCGGTAAACACCTCGTATCCTTCGGCCTTGAGATATGAAACCACCAGGTTAAGAATGCTGGGTTCATCATCGACAACAAGCAATTTGCCCATACGAATCTCCTTCTTATTACCTGGAAGGATTTTATCAAGGATTTCTAAAGAAATGATAAAGGAGGCAGGTGATCAACGAACAACGCCTGAATCCCCGATCCAGGCATTGTCCAGATCAAATCATTCTCAAATGAATGAAAAAAGCGGGGTAAAAAGGCAACGATCCCCTTGGGAAAAATTATTCTTCTCCGGACAATAACTTGATCTTCTCCCAGGGTTTGACACTCTCATCATTCGCCAGCAATGCCTTGAGTTCATACATTTCATCCCGCAAAGCAGCGGCGCGCTCGAATTCCAGGTTCTTGGCTGCTTCCCTCATTTGCCGTTCCATCTCAGCGACCAGTTTTTGAAGTTCAGAACGCGAGGTGACATCCTTGTGCCGGCCTGTCTTATATTCCCCGCGGGTCTCCGCTACTGCCTTGGCTGACATCTGGTCGGTCAGGTCACGAATGGCCTTGTGGATGCTGACCGGGGTGATATTGTGTTCCACGTTAAAACTGACCTGCTTAATGCGCCTGCGGGTGGTCTCATCGATGGCGCGTTTCATGGAGTCGGTCATGCGATCAGCATACATGATCACCCGACCGTTGAGATGGCGCGCCGCACGCCCGATGGTTTGAATAAGTGCGGTCCCCGAACGCAGGAAACCTTCCTTATCTGCATCCAGGATCGCAACCAGCGATACTTCCGGTAGATCGAGACCCTCGCGCAGCAGGTTGATTCCTACGACCACATCGAAGACACCCAGACGAAGGTCACGCAGAATACCGATGCGTTCCAGCGTCTCCACTTCCGAATGGAGGTAATGCACCTTGATGCCAAGTTCTTCTATGTATTGGGCCAGGTCTTCTGCCATGCGCTTGGTCAGCGTGGTCACCAGGGTCCTCTCGCCGCGTTCCACCCTTTCCCGGATCTCGCTGATCAGGTTATCCACCTGCCCCCTGGTAGGGCGCACCTCCACCTCTGGATCGACCAGACCGGTTGGACGGATGATCTGCTCTACCACCTGCCCGGCCCGATCCATTTCGTAGGGGCCGGGTGTAGCCGAGGTATAGATCGTGTTACCCATCACTTTTTCGAACTCATCGAATTTCAGCGGGCGGTTATCCATCGCAGACGGCAGGCGGAAGCCGAATTCCACCAGTGTCTCCTTGCGAGCACGATCCCCATTAAACATACCGCGGATCTGCGGCACGGTCATATGGGACTCGTCCAGTATAAGCAGGTAATCGCTGGGAAGGAAATCAATCAGCGTCCACGGGTGCGTTCCGGGGGAACGCTGATCCATGTGCCTCGAGTAATTCTCGATCCCGGAGCAGTACCCCACCTCGCGCAGCATTTCCAGGTCATAGCGCGTACGCTGTTCGATACGCTGCGCTTCCAGCAATTTTCCCTGTTCCTTGAACAAGCGGATGCGTTCTTCCAGTTCCGCCTCGATATCCGTGATGGCCACCTTTTGTTTCTCCGCCTCGGTGATGTAATGCTTGGCCGGGAAAATATCCAGCGATTCGAGTTCGCCGAACACCTCCCCCGTGACCGGGTGAAAATCTGTGATGCGCTCGACTTCATCACCAAAGAAAGCCACCCGGTAGCCATGCTGTTCAGAGTGCGCCGGAATGATCTCAATCGTATCGCCGCGCACCCGGAAAGTCCCCGAATGAAGATCGATATCATTGCGCTGGTATTGGCCATCCACCAACTGCCGGATCATGGCATTACGACGGTATAACTGTCCGGTGTTCAGGTTTACAGCCGCCCTCAGGAACGCATCCGGTGAACCCAGGCCGTAAATGCAGGATACCGAAGCGACAATGATCACATCCTTGCGGGATACCAGCGATGTGGTTGCTGCCAGGCGCAGCCGCTCGATCTCCTCATTGATCTCGGTTTCTTTTTCGATGTACAGGTCGTGCCGCGGCACATAGGCTTCCGGTTGATAGTAATCATAATAGGAGACAAAATATTCCACTGCATTCTCGGGAAAGAATTCCCGGAACTCGGCATAGAGTTGTGCCGCCAATGTTTTGTTATGCGCCATGATAAGCGCGGGTTTCTGCAACTGCTGGATGACAGAAGCAATGGTATATGTTTTCCCGGTCCCTGTGGCACCAAGGAGCACCTGGTGGCGGTATCCTTTATTTACGCCTTCAACAAGCTGGCGGATGGCTTCAGGCTGATCGCCGGTGGGATGGAAGGGGGCGGAGAGTTTGAAATCCATTTTCGATCACCTTGGTGTATTATCAATTAAGAACAGTCGTTCTATTTTACCTTAAATTCGCTGCTCTCCTGATCAAATATGGTCTGGAGAAACATAGAGGAGACTAATAGAGAAAAAACATCCCCCCACCCGGAAAGCAGAATGGGAGGATGCCAGTTGATCCATTGAGATCGATCTACGGTACTCCTGCGGGCTTGGCTGGGTATCCAGGACCCCAATTCGTGATATCGCAGGTAACCATTTCGTTCTTCTTGACTTCCACAATGGTGGTACAACCGCCGGTATGTCCAGACGAATCATACGCCACCACCTGGTATTTCCCAGTAGATACATAGCCATCCATCGAGTAATAGGTTGTCCCTGCGGGAAGGATCAAGTACCAATAATGATAAGGAGGATTCTGCTCGTGGGCAACGATGGTTAGCGACGGGAGGGCGCCATACGGATATCCAATGATCCCCCCTGAGACGGAGCCGAAACCTGGTTCCGGCGTATTGGTCAGGTGGGATGTCGCCGTGAAGGTGGTCGTGGGTAGAGCAGGCGGGGGCAGAGTGATCGTTGCCAGTGGCGTCTGCCCAAGCGGTGCAGCCTCCTGGGTAAGGGTCTGGGCTGCGGCGGCAACCGCAGTAGCAAGCAGGCTCTGGTTGTCATTATTCGGTTGTTCGGTGGCGCGCTGGAGGTTACAGGCAGCCAGCAGGAGGCACAAACCGATCAATAGCACACGTTTTATTCTCATTCGTTCCTCCGATGTCAGACTGACAACAATTATATCTCAGTTGCATTGCCTGAAATTTCCTCATCCAGCCCCAGAACACCTTCCTTAGGGTTTGATTAGAATAAAGTAAACCACTTGACTTTGCTCTTTGAACTATTGTATAGTACTTTTCGGAAGGGTGCTTCCTCTCCGGCACTGTTGCCAAGGCGACTGTGCCGTTTTATACGCCTGTATCATCTTACACGCAAGGAGATCGCATGATTCGTGCCATTGGTCTGACCAAAGATTATGGCTCGCGCAGGGCAGTCGAAAACCTGTCCTTCGAAGCCAGGCAAGGTGAAGTGGTAGGTTTCCTCGGCCCCAACGGTGCCGGAAAAACCACCACAATGCGCATTCTGACCGGCTATATGCCGCCCACCTATGGGACGGCTGAAATCGCCGGTTATGACATCCTCAATGACTCCATCGAAGTGCGCCGACGAGTCGGATACCTGCCTGAGACCGTACCGCTATACACAGACATGACAGTCTTTGATTACCTGAAATTCATGGCCGACCTGCGCCACATCCCCAACGCTGAAGACATGGTGGATGACGCCCTGGAGATGGTCAAGATGACCCAGCGGGCCGAAGGATATATCGGCAACCTATCCAAGGGCATGCGCCAGCGGGTAGGATTGGCGCAGGCACTTCTTCACCGGCCCGAAGTGCTAATATTGGATGAGCCAACCATTGGCCTCGACCCTGCCCAGGTGGTGGAAATGCGTACCGTCATCCGCGAGATCGGCAAGGAACGTACAGTACTCCTTTCCACGCATATCCTCACCGAAGCGCAGCAACTGTGTGACCGTGTGCTGATCATCAACAAGGGCCGCATCGTCACCGAAGATACTCCAGAGAATCTCCAGTCGCGGTTGATGGGTGCAGAGCGCGCCATCCTGCGCGTCAAGGGAGAAGCCGAAGAACTCATTCCAACCGTTTCACAGATCAAGGGCATCCAGGCCACCCTGGTGCGACCGGACGGTGCCCTGGAATTCCAGTACGCTTCAGGCATGGATGTACGCTCAGAAGTAGCCAAAGCGGTCATCAATGCGAATTTTGACCTGCTCGAACTCTCGCCGATCACCCTCAGCCTGGAGGAGATCTTCCTCGAACTGACCCGGGATCACGCCCCCGCCAAGAAAGGAGCCCGCGATGCGTAATATCTGGACAATCGCGAACCGTGAATACAAGCATTACTTCATCAGCCCGATCGCCTATATCGTGGGGCTTTTGATCCTGCTGGTACTGGGGATCTATTTCCTACTCATCCTCTTCCAGGTGGCAAGTTCTGCTTTTTACATGGGTACCACCACGCCGCCCGATACCAGCGATGTGCTGGGTTTGCTCCCCTTCATGCTGCTCTTCGCTGTCCCGGCGCTGACCATGCGCCTTCTGGCGGAGGAGCACCGCACCGGGACACTGGAATTGATGCTCACTTCACCGATCGAGGATTGGGAATTAATCATCGGCAAATGGCTAGGCGCATTCCTGTTCCTGCTGACGATCATCCTGATCACCCTGGTCTTTCCGATCATTCTGAACACCTGGCTGGTGGATCCGGGCATTGACCAGAAACTGATGCTTTCCAACTACCTGGGTGTGATCCTGGTGACGGCAGCGTTCCTTTCGATCGGGACTGCGATCTCGTCGCTGTTCAAGAACCAACTGGCAGCTATGTTTGCCACCATGGTGACCCTGTTCACCTTATGGTACTTGATTGGCTGGCCGGCTTATGTGATGCAAGGAGGCGGGGAGATCTTCAGTTACCTGAGCCTGAGCACGCACTTCTTTGATGGATTCCTGACCGGCTCGGTCTCGCTTGGAGATGTCATTTACTATATCAGTTGGACCGTCCTGGGCCTGTTCGTGGGCACAGCGGCGATCGAAATGCGAAGGTGGCAATAATGGCTAAGAAAACAACCTCCCGCAAGAAAGTTGCAGCAAAGAAATTCGCCCCGCTGGGCCTGTTGCTTTCTGGATTGGCACTTTTGGCCGGGATCATCATACTGGCGATCAAACTGCTGACGATCATGCAAATCTATGTCCCGGCAGATGGGCAATGGATCAATACCGCCCTGCTGATCAGCTTTGGTTTGTTCATCATTGGTTTCGCACTTTTCGCTTTGCTCGACCCCAAGCGAGTGCGCGAATTCATCACTGGCAGGCAGGCCAAGCATGGCAGCAACGCGCTGATCACCCTGGTCGCCTTGGTTGGCATCCTGATCGTGGTCAACCTGATCGTATTCCAGAATCCAGTGCAATGGGACTGGACGGCAGATAAAACACATACGCTGGCGCCCGAAACGCTGGCAACTCTCAAGGCACTGCCATCCCCGGTCACCGCGCTGTGTTTCTTCACCACCAATTATTCCAGCGCAAGCTCACTGGAATTGCTGGATGATATCAAGAACAGCAGCGACGGGAAGTTCAACTATCAGATCATCAATCCGGAAAGCGATCCTGCCTTGGCTCAGCAATATGGTGTGAGCCGCGATGGCACGATCGTGCTGGTACTGAATGATCAACAAGAACTGCTCACCTATGCCTCGGAACAGGGATTCACCAGCGCCATGGTGCGCCTGATGAACCCCGGTGAACGGGTGGTTTATTTCCTGATCGGGCACGGCGAATCAAGTATTAGTACCAGCAGTGAAACCAGTTACACCCGTGCAGTCAGCGTACTGGAATCCAAGAATTACGCGGTAAATACACTCAACCTGCGAGCACAGAATGAGATCCCTGCAGATGCCAAGGCAATCATCATCGCAGGCGCAACCCAGCCAATCTCGGCAGATGAGATTGCCCTGCTGCGGTCCTATGTGGACGGGGGCGGTGCCCTGATCGTGCTGGAACAATGCACACTGGAGACCGACCTGGGAAACAGCCCCGATCCTCTACAGAATTATCTTTCCGGAAATTGGGGCGTGGTTTTCAACAATGATATCGTGATCGATCCATCCACCAACTCGCCGACGATCGCCGTATCCTATACATACGGAGATCACGCCATCACCACGAATCTGCAACAGACGATCGCGTTCTTTCCCATCTCCCGCAGCATCACACTGTCTGCCGCGGATGCAGCCATCCTGCAAACCCCGCTGATCTATACCTATGACAGCGCGTGGGGTGAAACGGACTTCAATAATCAGCAGACCACCTACCAGCCCGGTGTGGATAATCCCGGTCCTGTGTTGCTGGCTGCCGCGCTGGAAAACAGCACCAGCGGTAGCCGCCTGGTCGTCATTGGCGATGCCTCTTTTGGCACGGACACCTTTTTTGACCAGTATGCAAACGCTGACCTGTTCATCAATTCTGTCGATTGGGCAGCTGGCGAGCAGGATATGATCAACCTGACCACCACGACCACCACCGAACGGTCGCTGATGCCGATCAAGAATGTGGGCTGGATCATGCTCGGTCTGTCCTTCATTTGCATCATCCCGGGCATCATCGTTGCAGGCGGTATCATCTCCTGGATCACCCGCCGGGCGAGAGGGTAGTGATGAAGCGCACAACCTGGGTACTGCTCATCCTGCTGGTAATCGTAACAGGGGTTTATTATCTGGTCACAACGCGGGCCAAGAACGCCGCAGTTGAAGAAGTTGAGACCCCGGTCATGACATCCTACCTGATCGAGGTGACGGATAACACGCTCAACAGCCTGCGCATTTACGATAAGGATTACCACATCGTTGAACTGCAACGCGACCAGGATGGATACTGGAGCATCACCCTACCGACACCAGAGGTCGCAGATCAGGCGCTGATGATGTCAGCTGAGACACAATTGTATGCCATGCGGATCGTAGCCGAACTTGGTAAAGTGGATTCTCTGGCCGATTTTGGGCTTGCCTTTCCTGCGTACACCATCAAACTTACATTTATGGATGGAAGGCAGAACAAGATCGAAGTCGGAAATTCCACCCCTACAAACAGCGGTTATTATGTGCAGCTGGATGATGGTGAGGTGTTCGTGGTCAGCATCAATTCAATTGACTCGCTGCTGACCCTGCTCAGTAACCCACCTTACCAGGTGACCGCTGTCCCTACACATTAGTAAGGGTATTGCTTTTCGGCTTGAAAAAGAGTATCCTGATTTCAGTGCTCTCTCCAAGCCAAGTAACCACCAACAGGTGTTGGCGTATTGTTAAATATACAGATTAAGGAATAAAAGAGAAGAATGGAAAACCCCCTGCTGATCGAGGAGGAAGAAGAGTATTCTGCCATTGCCAGGCTTATCGAACTGGGAAGGCAGAAATCTTACGTTACGATCGATGATATCCTGCACTTCTTCCCAGAAGCCGAACAGGACGTTGAGCAATTGGAAGAAGCTTTCGCCGCGCTCTTAAGTGCCGGCGTTGCCTTCGTAGAGGATAACCCCGGAGTGGACCCTCCAGAAGATGAACTGGCAGCCGTGGAAGGGATCGTGGCCGAGGCCGAACCAGAAATCTCGCTGGATGATTACCTGGCAAACATCGATACCGACGACACCATTGGGCTCTACCTGAAAGAAGTCAGCCGAGTTCCTCTTCTCACTGCCACAGAGGAAGTGGAACTCGCCCAGCGCATCGAGCGCGGGCGAATGGCGCGTGAAGAACTGGCACGTGGAAATGTCAGCCCGCGCCGGCGCATCGAGTTGCGAAAACTGATCGAAGACGGCTGGGCTGCACGCGAGCATTTGATCACCGCCAACTCCCGGCTGGTCATTTCCGTAGCCAAGAAGTACATGGGGCGCGGCGTCCCTTTCCTCGACTTGATCCAGGAAGGGAACATCGGACTTATCCGTGCCACCAAGAAATTCGATTACCGCCGCGGTCACAAGTTCAGCACCTACGCCACCTGGTGGATACGCCAGGCAGTGACGCGCGCCATAGCCGACCAGGGACGCACGATCCGCGTCCCGGTGCACATGGGTGACCAGATCAACAAGCTGCTGCGGGTACAGCACCAACTCACTCAGCGACTTGGCCGTGATCCATCGGTGGAGGAACTGGCCGATTCCCTGGAGGTGCCGCCAAAGAAGGTCGAGAATATGATCCAGGTGGCACGGCGGCCGCTATCGCTGGAAACGCCGACCGATGATGAGGAAGATTCTGTACTGGGTGATTTTATTGAAGATGATGAAGCCGCCCCACCGGACGATACTGCCACATATAACCTGCTTCGTGAGCACCTGGGTGAGGTTCTGAACGGACTGCCTCCACGCGAAGTACGCATACTGCAACTCCGCTATGGACTGCTCGATGGACAGGCATACACACTGGAAGAAGTAGGACGCAAAATGGGCGTAACCCGTGAGCGCGTCCGCCAAATCGAGGCCCAGGCCTTGAGCCGCCTGCGCCACCCATCCATTCGCCGAAAACTGCGCGATTATCTGGGTGAGTAGACCTCCCCTGGCTTGAAACGCAACCCACCAAGGGTTGCGTTTTCGTTTAGAATCATCCCATGAATCTGAGCACGCGGAAAACCTTTTTCATTCTTCTTTTTCTGGGACTCTTTCTGATGACCCTCCGCCCGGTGGCAGACCCAGACTTCTGGTGGCATCTGCGCTCAGGCCAAATGATCCTGGACACCAGGGCGATCCCGCATTCCGATCCATTCTCCTTTACACTTCTCGGAAAAACATGGATCGCCCACGAATGGCTCAGTGAAGTATTCCTATACATCCTATTCCAGGTGGGCGGGTATGGTCTGCTCATTGTCACTTTTTCTGTGATCATCACCGGAGCATTCCTGTTGGTCTTCCTGCGCAGCCCGGGAAAACCATACGCAGCCGGATTTGCCTTGTTGCTGGCGGCCCTGGCCAGCGCGCCTACCTGGGGGGTGCGCCCGCAGATGCTTTCGGTGCTGTTCACAGCCCTTTTCTTATTCATCCTGGATCGATTTGAAGAAAAGCAGGATTGGAAGATACTGATCCCAATCCCCCTGCTCACGGCCCTGTGGGTGAACCTTCACGCTGGGTATTTCCTCGGTTTTGCGGTCATCGGCATTTCCATCGCCGGGGAGGTCATTCAATACCTTGTCCGCCGCGATAAGCGGCAGAAAGCCAGTCTCCGCCCGGTTTTCCTTCTCAGCGCCGCCCTGTTCACCAGCCTGCTGGCTTCCCTTGCCAATCCTAACTCGATAAAAATCCTGATCTACCCCTTTGAGACCCTGACCAGCAAGTCGATGATGCTGTTCATCGAGGAATGGTTCTCACCGAATTTTCAACAGCCTGAGTGGATCCCGCTGGCAATCCTACTATTGGCTCTGGTTGCCGCCCCTCTGCTCGCAAGACGCCCTGTCCCAATAAAACGCCTGCTGCTGGTGCTCTTTCTTGGTTTGGCAGCCCTGCGTTCCATGCGCCATGTACCCCTGTTCGCCCTGACCACCATCCCAATTTTGGCAGAGCAGATCTCCGGGGTGACAGAACGCATCCGGGATGCCGGGATACAACCACGCTCCGTCCGCTGGCTGAATATCTTCCTGATCCTCCTTGTCCTGATGGCAACTGGATTGCGCACCATGGATATCATCCAACAACAGCCCTCCTCAGAGACGAATGGATACCCGAAGGCAGCAGTGGATTGGATCGTGGAAAACAAGCCGGATGGACAGATATACAACACGTATGGATGGGGCGGGTATCTCATCTGGAGGCTCCACCCGGATTACCTGGTGTATATCGACGGGTGGGCAGACGTATACGGGGACGAATTCATCTACGATTACCTGCAAATCTATTCTGGTCAACAAGGCTGGGAAAGCGCTCTGGCGAAGGTTGGGGTGAAAATCGTGCTGGCAGAACCCGGAGCAGGGATCACCAATGCTCTGCGGCTGGCACCAGGCTGGCGGCTTGTCCACGAAGACAACCTGAGCGTCTTGTTCTTACACAAATAACACGAAAAATCAAACCGCACCTGCCCAAACAGTAGGTGCGGTTTCCTCACCATAAAACTGTGGGTATTTAGACCAGTTCCAACGCAGCAAGGACTTCCACACTGTGGTCTGCAGGGCGGACATTCTCAAATACCCTGGCGACCCTTCCTTTCTTATCGATCAGGAAGGTTGTCCGCAGGATGCCATCGTAGTCACGGCCCATGAATTTCTTCGGTCCCCATACACCATATTGATCACTGACCTGATGGCCTGCATCCGCCAATAAAGGAAATGGCAGGTTGTGTTTTTGCTTGAAGGAGGCATGGGATTTGACATCATCCGGGCTGATGCCCAGTATCATCACGTCTGCATTGACGTACGCGCTATAATCATCCCGGAAATTACAGGCCTCAGTGGTACAACCGGGTGTGTCATCCTTGGGATAAAAATAGAGCACCAGGGTGCGGCCCAGGTAATCAGTGAGACGGCGCGTGATGCCCTGTTCATCGAGAAGGCTGAAATCGGGGGCGGGGATACCGGCTTGAATGGGCATGGGTATTTCTCCTGTTCTTGATTATTATTGTCTGAATTATAAAACAATCACCAAGCAGTGCTAGACCATTTCACAAAGCTAACAACGTGCTGTTGGGAACACTTACAGGATACCCACCTTGCTCAATTCCTGCTCGAGAAGATCCGGCATGATCGGTTTAACGATGAGTGCGCATGCACCGTTCTTGATGGCTTTGCGGCTGGTCTCAGGTTGATCATCGGAAGTGACTATGATCACAGGCACACCCATCAGGCGAGGCTCACGTTTCAGGTATGCGAGCACCTCGAACCCATTCAAACCGGGCATGTTAATATCCAAGAAAACCAGGCGGGGGATATCCGTTTCCAACATCGCCAATGCAGTTGCCGGGTTGAGAGCAACCCGCGATTCAATCTTCCAAAGTTTCAACATCTGAACGAGAGCCTCGGCTGTCAACCGGTTGTCATCAATCACCATCACAAAAGACATCTCAAACCTCCGCAATGATTTTTCCCATCTCGCTGCTTGTATATCCGGGCATACTGCCGACGCTGTGCTGGAATTCAGGGTCACCCAGGAAGGCAATGAGCGGTGCGAGCAGATCGCTTTCGGAAAACACCTTGGGGATCACCAATTGATATTTCTCCTGGAAGAGCGGCACAAAATCAAGCCGAAGAGCCCGTGCTGCAGCCAGGATCCCCAGACCGCAATCAGCCCGCCCAGATGCAACCGCAGCGGCAACTCCCAAATGCGAATATTCCTCTTGATTGTATCCTTGAATGGTTCCCGGTTGCAAACCCAATTTGGATAATTCAAAGTCCAACAGGATGCGTGTCCCGGCACCGCGTTGGCGGTTGATAAAAACCATGCCAGGGCGATCCAGATCGGCAAGTCCCTGGATGGATTTTGGGTTGCCCGGTCCCACGATCAAGCCCTGCTGACGGTCGACAAAACCGAACACCTTCACAGGGGTTCCAGACAGGTATTTACGGATGGAAGCGAGGTTATATTCTCCACTGGCAGGGTCAAAAATATGGGCACCGGCAAGATGCGCTTCCCCCCGCTGCAGGGCGATCAGTCCCGCCTCCGAACCGACATTGGCAGCAGCCAGGCGCCGGTCAGCGCGCGCCAGGAATTGTGCCAGAAGATCAAGTGTCATGTCATGGGAGCCGATGCATAGGATCGTTCGCTCCAATTCCAATTGACTCCGAAACAACTGCACATCAACCTCATCGCCAGCATTCGCCCCCTGCACCCCGCGCGGCAGCAGCAACAGTCCATCGGCACGGGTAAGCGAGGTAATAACCCCAGCTCCACGTGACAATGGCGCAGCCAGCAACTTTTTGCCTACGCGGCCCACTACTACACGGACATAATCATCATCTCCCCCCGGAGAGGTGATCTTTCGGGTAAGGGTCGCTGTTTCCCTGATGTATTCCAAGGGCCGGCGTCCGGTCCATTTGGCCAGCAAGGGTTCTACAAATAGATCCCCGGTCAATGCGGCTGAAACCGGGTAACCAGGCACACCCAGGATTGGGACTTGACCAGGTGTGGAATGTTCCGGATCAGATGAGCTGCGATCCAGCATGCCGAGAATGACCGGGTGACCTGGTCGAACTGCCACCCCATGCACCAGCAGAGTACCCAGTTCTTCCACCACACGGGCAGAGAAATCTTCCGCCCCTGCAGAAGAACCCGCGTTCAACAGAACCAAGTCATGTAAATTGGCAGCCTTTGCCACTTGTTCGCAGATCAGGTCAAATCGATCGGGGGTGATCGGGTAGCGGGTGGGCTCGCCACCCCAGGCTTTCACCTGGGCGGCCAGGACAATAGAGTTGTATTCCAGGATATCACCGGCTTTCAACTCCGAACCAGGCAGCACCAGTTCGCTTCCGGTCGGAAGGATGGCAACGCGCGGCCGGCGGGCTACGGAAATCGTTTGGTGTCCGGCTGAAACGGCGGCACCCAGATCCACAGGGCGCAGGAGCAGCCCGGAAGGCAGCACCAATTGGGTGGCAATGATATCCTCTCCCAAAGGGCGAACATGGCTCCACGGAGCCACTGCAGCGCGGATCCGGATCCTGGCAGGCTTGCGGAGATTGGCAGCAAGACGACCGTCTACATCCAAAGAATCAACATTCTCGATGGGAATAACGGCATTAGAACCTTCGGGCAGGGGATCACCGGTATCCAAATAGGTAAAATCAGCCAGGTTCAGTGGGCAGGTTGGCTCGGCACCGACCGTATCCTCCGCCCGGACAGCGAAGCCATCCATGGCGGAGGCATGATAATGGGGTGAAGAGATTCTGGCCCATACCGGGTCCGCGAGCACCCGACCGACCGCATTTTCATCGACAGAGATAGTTTCCCTGCCCAGCAATCCCCAGAGGCCAGATTCTTCTAGAGCAGCCTGCAGGCGGGAGCGCGCCACGGCTAGTGGGATATCATGTAAGTATACAGACATGGAATGATTATAACCTGAACCTTCAAGGCGACCGATTTTATGGTTTTGCGGATACCTCGACGATCTCCCCAGCACTGAGCCCGGTTGCATCTGCAGGAATGCAGACCAACCCGTCGGCAGCCGCCAGAGAGAAAATGAGGTTGCTTTTCCCAAAGATCGGGTCAGCGAAGTATTCTACTGAACCGTGTGTATCCTTTGTTTCGCCAGGTAGGAGCAACCGAACCGCGACCCAATCCTCCCGGCCCGCCTGCGAGGGAATATTGCTGGTCAATTTTGCCCGGATGACTGAGGCAGGACGATTTTGCGCACCGAGCATTTTCTTGATCGCAGGCACAAGGAACAACCCGGCAATGACAAGTGCGCTGACCGGGTTACCTGGCAGGCCGATCACGGCTTTACCAGCACACACCGCCAGGATGGTTGGCTTGCCCGGTCGTATGTTAATCCCATGTACCAATACTCCCGGGGGACCAAGCGAGGCAATGACCTGCACGGTGTTATCGCGAGCACTGGCAGAAGAACCCGCGGTGATCACGATCGCATCGCACTCCTCCAAGGCACGGGCAGCGCTGATCTTAATCTTTTCCAGGGAATCTGGAAAAATGCCGTACCTCACCGGCTCCCCGCCCGCCTGCGCCACCAACGCAGCCAAAGAATATGAGTTGATATCACGAACTTGTCCGGGACGCGGCTGCACTTGGGGGGCGATGACCTCATCCCCGGTGGAGAGGATGCCAATTCTCGGTTTACCGGCTACGCGCAATTTTGTGATCCCCAGCGCCATGCAACCGCCAATCTCCGCAGGGCGAAGAGACGTCCCCTTCCAAAGGACGATCTGACCTGCAGATACGTCTTCCCCAATGCGCAGAACATTCTCCCCTTCTGCCACCGCCCTGGAGAACTCGACAAGAACTGCCGAGTCTGTTCTTGCACTTGGCGATCCGCCAGTGTGCGCCTGCACCTGTTGGGAATATTCCAACATGATCACCGCGTCCGTTCCGGGTGGCAGCATGCCCCCTGTATGGATGAGAGCACAAGCACCGGGTGGAACATCGAAATCAGGGGCAGCACCCATGGGGACTTCACCAACCAATGGCAGGTAGCCCGGCAGGGATTCGGAGGCGCCGAAGGTGGCGCGCGCCTGCACTGCATAGCCATCCACAGTCGAACGGGTGAATTCCGGGAGTGCGTGCGGCGCACACAGGTCCTCAGCGAGGATGCGACCCAGAGAGGATGAGGTTGCGATCATTTCAGCAGGCAACTTCCGGTCAGGCAGTGTACGCAGGAAGATGCCTAGCGCATCCGAGGGGGGAGAAAGGTGGAGAAATTCAGGCATTTTTCAGCGAATCCAGAAAGAAAGAGTGAGGAGGTAGATCGTCAGGCCCAGGACCGAAGGAGCCAGGGCATTGAAGAAATTCCAAACCGGCTTTGCACCGCTGGCGATCCGTTGGAGCCAGTAGATCTGCAGCCCTGCGAAGGGCAAAGCCAGAAAGACTGGCCACAGCAAACCCCAGGAAAGGCCAAAGAAAGATGCAGCGGCAAAGAACAAGAAAGGAACCAGGATCAGGAGATCGTGGATGGGGATGGCCTTCTGCCAAGTGAGCTGGATGAGCAGGGAACGGCGACCGCCTTTCAAGTCTGCCGCATAGGTATAAAAATTGCCAGCAAGCAGGCAGGCAATGGTTAGCAGGGTTAGCGGGAAGGTGATGAGGGGAAGCAGGCGATGGGGGTCCACTGCCTGTAGCAGGAATGCAAAGGCTGGCAGGAGGGTGCCGATCAGGATCCCCAATAGGACCTCTCCATACCCTTTTGCAGAAAGGTGCAGGGGCGGAACAGCATATGCCAGGGAAAATAGAACCGCAAAGAGGAAAAGCAACCCAGCTGGTAAACTGAGCATATCAAGAAAGAACAGGAGCAATGCCACAGTCGTGAACACAACCAAGGTGGCGAATGAGCTCTGAAGTAAGAGCAGGCGGAAGCGTATGCGCAATGCCAGCGTTTCGCCTTCCACCAGGGGAGTAAGTGGTAGGCGGAAATACGTATCCAGGAAGAAAGCCAGCACCATGAGTGCAAGGCCTGCCAACAAACCCAGCAGGAAAGTCGTGAAGCGAAAATCCGCACCAAGGTAACGGGCGATGCCCACGCCAAGCATATATGTCAGCGAGCCAAACAATAGGAGGATAGGGTGAGTTAACTTTGAAAGTTTAGTAAACATCCTTGCACCAAGAATATAAGGTCAACAAGATTCAAACCAGGGCATACCCCCCGTCAACAACAATCGTCTGGCCGGTGATCGATCCATTCATCAGCAGGAACTCGAGAGTAGCAGTGATCTCTCCAGTTGTAGCAGGCCGCCCCAGGGGCAGGCGTGCAACCAATCTCTGCCATTCGCCTGGATCCATCCCTTCAGCCGGCAGCACCAGTCCAGGCGAGATGGCATTCACACGAATGCCCGGCGCATAAGCCTTGGCCATCAGGCGGGTAAGGGTCTCCAGCGCAGACTTGCTGACCACATATGCCGGGTAGCCAGCCCAGAGCTTGTGTGCCCCAACATCACTGACATTCACGATCAACGCCGGCGGGGTCATGCGCTCGGCTGCTTTTTGTGCCAGCAGGTATGGAGCACGCAAGTTTAAATTTAAGACTCCATCCCACTCCTCCACCGGTAGCCGATCGAGTGGTGCATGGGGCATCACGCCAGCGGAATTCACCAGCACCCGCAAAGGGTGAGACAGGGTATCCATTGTTGAAAAAAGGGCAAGGATCCCGGCAGGTTCTCTCAAATCAGCCTGTACAGGATATACCGGAACGCCTGCATGACGAATTTCTTCCGCGGTCTGTTCAGCCTGCTGGTGGGAGGAATGATAATGAAGCAGGATGGCATACCCCTGACTGGCCAGGGTCATAGCAAAGGCTTTTCCCAGGCGATGGGCTGAGCCGGTGACCAGAGCCAAAGGCTGTGTTTCCATACACAATTTTTACCACAGAATCAACGCAAGGGCGACAGATTGTCGCCCTTGCAAGAGGAGGGACCTTTTTACTTTCGGAAAAAGTTCGAGATAAAGAACCAGACATTCGCCGGGCGTTCCGCCAGCCGGCGCATAAAATAGGGATACCAGTGGGTTCCATAAGGCACATAGATGCGCACCGGGTATCCATCGCGTACGCAAGCCTCCTGCAGATCGCGGCGGATTCCGTAGAGCATCTGGATCTCCATGGCTTCCTTGGGGAGACCGATCTTGGCGGCATAATTCCTGCCAAATTCAATCCGCCTGGCGTCATGAGTACCCAACGCAGGGATGGGCGGAATGCGTCCATCTGCGCTCAATGTGGGTGCGCCTTCCGCCAGGGAGGCATCCAACATGATCTGGGTGAGAAGGTCGAAATTCGCATCCACGTCAGCCTTCCGGGGGAAAGCCACCTCAGCAGGCTCTTTATAAGCACCCTTAACGAGGCGGAAACGGGTGCCTTCTTTCAGCAGTTCACGCGTATCCTTTTCGGTCCGGTACAAGTAAGATTGTACAACCAAGCCAGTGCGTTCAAAGCCCTTCTGGCGCATAAGCCGCAACAGGGCAATGGTCTGGTCGGTGTAGGGGGTATCTTCCATGTCGATCCGGATGAAGTTCCCGTGCTTCCGAGCACAGGTGAGAATGCGCTCAAGGTTCTGCTCGCACAGGCGCTCATCCAATGCCAGACCGATCTGGGTTAATTTAATGGAAACGTTGGCACGCACATCGCAGCACCCAATCTGATCGAGCAGTTCGATGACATCATCTGCCGCCTTGATGGCTTCTTCTCGCGTCGAGGTACTCTCACCAAGGTGATCGAGCGTCGCATTGATCCCCTTCGCATTCAGATCCTGTACCACCCGGATAGCATCCTGAATGGTGTTCCCAGCAACGAAGCGGCTGGCGACTATCCAGACGACTTGCCAACTCGTGAACATCTTTTGCGCCCAGCCTGCCTTGGAAAGATAGATGAAAAAAGAACGAAGCATGGTGTCCTCACTCGGATCAGGTATCAAGGTACGAAAATGATTGTAGCACAACTGCCCAGAGTGAGTGTGTTATACTTTTACTCCATTGGACATGATGAATATCATGGATATTTCTTGGAGGATCCGTGAGAGGGCGTAGTTCTTCTTTGATCATTCGCTGGATTTCGCTGTTTTTTTTGCTGGCAGCGATCGTTGTATTGGTAATCCAACTGGTGCAATACAGCGTTCAGCGCGGCAACTATCCCCTGGATATGACCATTGGTGATGTTCCCGTGGGCGGGCTGGATGCTCCTGCGGCGGCTCAGAGGTTATTGGAGGTCTACTCCATCCCTGTCGAACTTCACTACAATGATGCCATTATTCAACTGGACCCGGCCTTGATCGGATTTGAAATCAACCTGGACAGCATGCTCGCCGCTGCGGACATCCAGCGCACAGGAGCGTCCTTTTGGGGAGGTTTCTGGAATTACCTGTGGAATCGTCCTACTGCATCCAATGCAATCCCATTGGTTTCCACGTATTCCGAGCAAGGCTTGCGCGCCTATCTTCAGGCCGAGGTAGCCCCACGATATAACCAGCCTGCCGCTGCGGCACAACCTAACCCTGGGACTGCTGATTTTATTGCCGGCACTCCCGGGCAGACGATCGACATCGACCGGGCGGTGGCCTTGATCGATACTGCACTCCATTCCCCCAGTAACCGAGTCGTCATCCTCACTACCCGTCGACTCGAAGCTGGTCGTCCCTCCATACAAACACTGGAAATGATGCTGAAACAGATCATCATCACCAGCGGTTATGAAGGGCTGGTCGATCTCTACATGTTGGACCTGCAATCTGCAGAAAGCATCCATTTTGCGGAGATGGACGGGGAAAGTCATCCCGTAAACCCCACCGATATCGCCTTTACCGCTTCCAGCACGATCAAAATTCCAATCATGATCTCGGTTTACCGCCACTTCAACGGGTCGCTGGATACCGACACCGCCACATTGGTTAGCACGATGATCGCGCGTTCAAATAATGACTCTACAGATGCTTTGATGAAACTGATCGACGAGGTACGTGGGCCCCTGGTGGTCAGCGAAACCGTCCAGCAGCTTGGCCTGGAAAACACTTTCCTGGCAGGATATTTCTACCCGGGTGCCTTCCTGCTTAAAATGTACACCACCCCGGCAAATACACGGTCGGACATCAGTACCGATCCAGACATCTATAACCAGACAACGCCAGAAGATATGGGAACCATCCTGGAGGATATTTACCTCTGCTCTCAGACTGGTGGAGGAGCCCTCG
This sequence comes from Anaerolineales bacterium, assembly GCA_041753035.1. GTDB lineage: Bacteria > Chloroflexota > Anaerolineae > Anaerolineales > Villigracilaceae > UBA877. Next base: position 41,300 of record JBGSVI010000082.1, read on the forward strand.
TGGCTGCATTCCCCGGTCAGATCATGCAAAGTTCCTGCCAGGAGATGATCCAATACCTGCAGGAGGACAAACTGGGTGCGCTCATCCAGGCAGGAGTTCCAGAGGGGACGGTGGTTGCCCATAAACATGGCTGGGTAACCGATGAGGGTGTGATGAACCACGTCAGTGATGCGGGAATCATCTTCACACCGGGTGGCAATTATGTTCTCACCATTTACACATACCACCCAGTACAGGTGATCTGGGATGAGGTCGCCCCGCTATTTGCCGACCTAACACGTGCCACCTATAATTATTTTAATATTCCATAACCCCTTAGGAAATCCTTGCCTACAACCGTAATAATAGAGACCGTAGACCACCGAATCAGTGCCACCGAACTAATTCGTTATATAATGCAGGCATGAGCCAATCACTCACCCTTTACCGTCTCCAACAGATCGACACCAGCATAGAGCGTATCCGTGTGCGCATGGACAACATCCAGAGAACACTCGAAGATAATTCCGAAGTGAGCGCATTGGTCCGGCTGGCAGAAACAAGCGCGGCCAAACTGCAAGAAACTGAGACACTAAGAGACTTGGCTGAGGCGGAACTCCACGCTTTGCGGATCAAGATCGAACAAACCGAATCCAGTCTCTACGGTGGCAAGGGGCACAGTCCAAAAGAACTCCAGGACCTGCAAAATGAAAGTGTTGCCCTCAAACGCCATCGGCTGGTTCTCGAAGACAAGCTGCTGGAACTGATGATCGCAACCGAGTCGGCACAGGAGGCGAACATCGCTGCGCAGGCAGCAGCCTCCACAACCCAGGCACTCTGGTCTGCACAAAATTCCAATCTCGTCCAGGAAAAGCATAACCTGCTGAAAGAACTTCAGAAATCCCAAGATGAGCGAAAAGCCATCACAGGGACACTGGCTGCCAGTCAGGTCGATCTGTACGAACAGATCCGCCAACTCAGGCATGGGATTGCCGTAACCAGCATCCTGGAAAATTCTTGCGGTGCATGTGGGACTTCCTTGACCCTTGCCCAGATACAGGCATCCCGGTCGGCGTCACAGATGGAGCGCTGTCCCACCTGCGGGCGGATTTTATACGGAAGTTGAGCCAGCAGCTATGGGAATTCGCCTTCCTTCCATTGATCAATTCTCGTTCTGGCTTGGATTCATCCTTTCCGCCCTGCTGTGGTGGATCCTGGGTATGATCCGGCCAATTTTCAAGCAGATGTACGAAAATGCACGCACAAAACAAGCAGAAAAGGCGGAAAGAAAACGCTCTGTGGATGGCGTGGAGGAGCGCTACCGACAGGCTGCACTTAAAAAGGCACAGGGATTGCACCTGTCAGCTCCTCTGTTTGCTCTGGATGAGATCCTGCAGCCACCCCTTCTGCTGGCACGCCCGCCACGGGTGGAACCAGGAGCGCCGATCCCCAACGAGGATATCGTCGAAGCGGCACTACCCTACCTGCCCGCATGGACAGAACTAGCCGCCATCTACAAGGCTCCAACTCTGACGATCGCCGAAGCGCTTTCCGGGAACTCGGACATTGTCCTGACCGGACACGCTGGCGCGGGGAAAACAGTCACACTTGCCTGCCTGACTTCCAGTCTGGCCCGAAGAGATGTGGAGCCCGGACTCCCTGAAAATACTGTTCCATTCTTGATCCATGCAGCCGATCTTGATTTCCCGATCAATAAAGACAACCCACTTAACTCACTGATCGACCTGATCGCTGAGAAGGCACCTGTCCTTGACCTGCCGCGCATACCTGAGTTCGTGCGAAAGACCTTTAGTGATGGTAGAGCATTGCTTTTACTGGATGGAACCGACGAACTGCCTCCCGAAGGGTTAAAAAATTCGGTCGAGTTCATCAAAGCAGTCAAAAAGGCCTATCCCGCAACCCGCATTGTGACCACGGCTTCGCCTGAATACCTGGATGGCCTGGTCACCCTGAACTTCATCCCCTTTGCGATGGCCTCTTGGACGAATCGGCAAACAGAGGCGTTCCTAGAAAAGTGGGCCGATCTGTGGGAACGATATGTTGCCGTGGAGGTATGGGCACAGGCGAACACCGAACAGGTACCTCCGTTGCTGCTGAATAATTGGTTGATCAACGAGAGCATCCTGCTTTCCCCGCTGGAACTGACACTCAAAACCTGGGCGGCGTATGCAGGAGATGTGCGTGGCTCCCGCCCCGTGGAAGCGATCGAATCCCATATACGCCGGATGATGCCAGCCAATGTCCCACTACGGGCACTGGAGATCCTGGCTGCACAGATCCACCAGTACCACGAACCCTTCTTCGATCCACGCAAAGCCGGTGAGTGGGTAAAATCATTCGAGCCGGCAGAAAACGCGGTCCAGGAGGATGCGGAAGGGGAAGGGGAAGGGGAAGGAATTGATATCCAAAAGGGCAGAAAAGTCAAGTCGGACAAGCAGCAAAACAATTCACCTGGCCTGATCTCCAGGCTGGTGGAAACCGGGATGCTTTCCCAACACAGGCACAACCGCATGCGGTTTTCCCACCCGGTGTTTGGAGGGTACCTGGCAGGGAGAGGCTTGGGGTCTTACACCCCCGAAGCCGTACTCGACCAGCCACCCTGGATAGGGAAATACCTGGCCATGCAGTTCTTCGCCGCGACCGGAGATGCCACTCAACTTGCAGAAAAGCTCCTGTCCACAATAGATCGCCCATTGATGAGCAACCTTTTGACCACCGCCCGCTGGTTGCGCGATGCTTCGCGGCAGGCTCCATGGCGGGGGGCGGTTATGGCAAAACTTGCGGAACTCCTGCAGCAGGAGGGACAACCGCTTGCACTGCGCGGGCAAGCGTTGGCTGCGCTCCATCGGAGCAACGATGCGTCAACCGCTCTCCTTATCCGCCAGATGTTGGAAGGGCGTTCAGCAGAATTACAGCAACTGGCTGCACTCGGCTCAGGCTCCTTTGGCGACGTAAAGGCGATCGAAGCACTGATCATGCTCACCGCACACCCCAATCCAAGTGTTCGCAAAGCCGCCTGCCTGGCACTGGTCAGGATCGGCACGGAAACCGCCAAGGATGCCGTTGCATCCTCACTCCTTCACGGGGACGAAAACCAACGCCGCAACGCAGCGGAAGCGCTGGCAAATGATCCCGGTGAAGGGTACACCATGCTGCGAGAAGCTGCCTGTTTGAAGGAAGAACTGATGGTGCGCCGCGCGGCTGCCTATGGACTGGGGCGCATTCGCGAACCCTGGGCGCTCGAACTACTTAACCGGCTGCAGACCGATGATGACCAGTGGGTTGTACGAAACTCAGCCCATGAGGTTCTGGAGGAACAGCAGCGCCCCAATGCGCATGTCCCCAAACGACTGCCTCCACCAACAGAATCGCCCTGGATCATTGCCTTTGCCGGGAAACAAGGCATGGGAGTCACGCCGGACAAGCCCCCCACGGACTTGCTCCTGGCGGCGTTAAAATCGGGATCCACGGAGGAACGCATCGCCTCGCTCTATTACCTGCGCATGATGCCGGTAGAGGGCGTATTTGGTGCCCTTTACCAGGCAGCCTATGGAGGCGAACCGGACCTGCGCGAGGCTGCTTTCTACGCAATCGCAGAGATGGCTGCCCGTGGCGTAGATGTGCCGGATCCCGTTCAATTTGGAGTGGGCTATTGATTCCCCTCGGCGCGACCAGGATCCTGCATGCCGATGACTGACCACCGCCAAGAGGATACATAATGAATTCTCAATCTGGATCCATGATCATCGCGGTATTGGGGGGTACCGGTAAAGAAGGAAAAGGGCTGATCCATCGTTGGGCCAGGGCCGGATACCGGTTGATCATCGGGTCACGTTCAGCAGAGCGGGCAAAGGCTGCAGCCAGTGATAGCATCAACTTGTTAAATGGCGAAGCAAAGATAGATGGCATGAGCAACCTGGAAGCCGTCCGGAAAGCGGATGTAGTGGTGCTGGCGGTGCCTTATTCAGCCCACCGGCAGACTCTCGAAGAGATCCGGCGCGAACTCCAGGGGAAGTTATTGATCGATGTGACCGTGCCGCTGGTGCCGCCGAGGGTCACCAGGGCACAGATGCCTCCAGCCGGATCGGCCGCGCAGGAGGCAGTCGAGATCCTGGGCAATGAGGTGGAGGTTTGCACGGCTTTTCAGAACATCGCTTACGAACACTTGATGAAAGATGCTCTGCCCAACTGCGATGTATTGGTCACAGGGACAGGCAAGGAGGCGCGCGACCAAACGCTCAGGCTGGTCGCGGCAGCCGGGATGCAAGGCTGGGATGCGGGACCGATCGAGAACTCGATGGTTGTGGAAGGTCTGACCAGCATCCTGATCCATATCAACAAGCAATATGGCTCCGACCATGCAGGCATCGCCATCACAGGTATAGACCTGGAATAAAACCCTGCGGAACAGTACCATGAGAAGATCACAAAAAGGATAAAGAGATACCATGCCTCTAACTTTCACCCCCATCCCCAAGATCCCCCTTATCAAGCCTGGAGACAACCTGGCTGATATCCTGCTGGCAGCCATTCAAGATGCCCGCCTGACCATGGAAGATAATGACATCCTTGTCCTGGCACACAAGATCGTCAGCAAAGCAGAAGGACGGCAGGTGAACCTGGCAACGGTCACGCCCTCCGAGAAAGCGATCGAACTCGGCAAGCAGTCCAGCAAGGATCCGCGCTTGGTGGAATTGATCTTGCGTGAGAGTCGCGAAGTCCTGCGCGTGCGTCCGGGCACCTTGATCGTAGAACACCGCCTGGGTTTTGTGTGTGCCAGTGCAGGAATAGACCATTCGAACGTCAATGCTCCAGCAGAGAAAAGCACCGGCACAAAAGCAGAAGACTGGGTACTGCTGCTTCCCGAAGACCCTGACCGTTCGGCACTGGAGATCCGCCGGCGCATGAAACTGATCACCAATCACCGGCTGGGGGTGATGATCATTGACTCGCACGGACGCGCATGGCGGAATGGCGTGGTCGGCACATGCGTCGGAATTTCCGGCCTGCCAGCCGTGGTGGATGCGCGCGGAAAACCCGACTTGTTCGGTTACCGCCTGCGTATCACCTTTGTGGCCGCGGCTGACGAACTGGCAGCGGCAGCATCCCTGGTGATGGGGGAAGCTGCCGAGGGAACACCTGCGGTCATCGTGCGCGGTTTCCCCTACCCACTCCGGGAGGGGGCGCTGAAAGAACTACTCCGGGATAAAGAGCATGACCTTTTCAGATGAGTAAAGATGGCAAACATTATTGTTATCCCTGAAGGAGAGATCAAAGGAGGCTTGCTGCTCACCCATGCCTGGTGGGGGCTGAACGATTTCATCGTCAGTTTCTGCAAACGGTTGGCTGGGGAAGGCTTTCTGGTCCTCGCACCAGACCTGTATCACGGCGCGATCGCCAAAACCATCCCGGATGCGGAAAAGCTGCGTTCCAAGCTCAAGCGTGAACAAGCGTCCCGGGAAATCATGGATGCATTTGCTGAACTCCAATTGCATCCTGCGCTGAAGAGCGGGGGGATCGGTGCGCTTGGATTTTCACTGGGTGCGTATTGGACTTTATGGCTGGCAGAGGAAAAGGCAGAAGTGCTGCAGGCAGTTGTGCTCTATTATGGTTCACGCAGCGGGGAGTACACTTCGAGCCGTGCGTCTTACCTTGGTCATTTTGCCGAGAACGACCATTATGTCGCCCTCTCTGGGGTAAAGAAACTGGAAAAGACTTTGACGCGATCAGGGCATAGGGCGGACTTTCATATCTATCCAAACACAAGTCATTGGTTCAGTGAAAACGACCGCCCGGAATATGATCCCGCTGCAGAGAGCCTGGCATGGCAAAGAACGATCGACTTCCTCCACCAACACCTGGCATGAACCGGTTTTGGGTCCTCTTCGACCAGTTGGTCAGTACCAGCCGGCTCATGATCGACCGCCCCAAAGGCTCCCGGCACCCAAGGTATCCGGAAATTATCTACCCGGTCGATTACGGTTACCTGGAAGGAACATCATCCGGTGATGGAGAAGGGATCGATGCCTGGCTGGGCACATCTGAAGCACACAGCCTCACCGCCGCGCTCCTGACGATCGATCTTGCGAAACGGGATGCGGAAGTGAAATTACTGCTTGGGTGCAGTGCAGAAGAAACACAAGCCATCCTGGATTTTCACAATACGGATAAAATGCAGGCGATCCTCATCCAGCGGAATGAAACATGCGAGTAACCGCCCTGGCAGGCGGAGTGGGCGGAGCCAAGCTGGTGGATGGGCTTGCCCAGATCCTCCCCCCACAGGACCTGACCATCATTGTCAACACTGGAGATGATTTTCAACACCTTGGGCTGGAAATATCCCCGGATATTGACACGGTCTGTTACACGCTGGCCGGTTTAGCCAACCCTTTGAGCGGGTGGGGACGCGAGAACGATACCTTTATGGTGATGGCAGGCATTCAGCGCCTGGGAGGGCCGGCATGGTTCCGCCTGGGAGACCAAGACCTTGCCACCCACCTGGAGCGAACGCGCAGGTTGAGGTCAGGTGAACCCCTCTCCCAGGTCACACGTGATCTTGCCTCCTCCCTGGGAGTCCGGTCGCGCCTCCTGCCGATGAGCAACGACCCAGTGCGGACAATGGTCCGAACGGAGGAACTCGGCGAGATCCCCTTCCAAGAATACTTCGTCCTCCACCGCTGTGAGCCAAGGGTACAAGGGTTCCGTTTTGCCGGAGCGGATACAGCACGCCCGGCGCCTGGCGTGCTGAAGGTCATGGAGGAGGCGGATTTGATCGTTATCTGTCCATCCAATCCCTGGGTCAGCATCGATCCGATCCTGGCAGTCCCCGGAATTCGCGCATCCTTGGAATATCTGTATTCCGGGAAATTGCATAAGAAGTTGGTCATTGCCATCTCTCCCATAATCGCCGGGAAAACCATCAAGGGTCCAGCAGCGAAGATGTATGCCGAATTGGGGATCCAGCCGTCGGCCCTGGCGATCCTAGCGCACTATTCAAGCCTGCTGACCGGCTTTGTGATCGACCGGGTGGATGGCAAACTCGCCCCCGAGGTTCGCATCCCTTTGCTAATTACAAACACCCTCATGAATTCGAGAATTGACCGGAGACAGTTGGCACAAGATGTGTTAGACTTTGCTGGAAGAATATGATCACCTGGGCCATTGTTCCCGTCAAACCCTTGAGGCGCGGAAAGTCACGGCTGGCAGGTATGTTGTCTGAAGACCAGCGCACCCTTCTGAACCGTTACCTGCTCGAACACATCCTGACCGTCCTAAATGAAATACCCGAGATCGAACACACCCTGGTAGTCAGCCGCGACCCGGAGGCTTTGACCTTGACCCGCGAAATGGGGGGAAGGACCGTGCTGGAGGATGGCGCACCTCAGTTCAATACCGCCCTCAAGCGTGCCACGGCGGTGGCAATAATGCACGGCGCGCAGGCAGTATTGATCCTGCCTGCAGACCTGCCGCTGATCACTTCTGCGGACGTGCGTGGCCTGCTGGAACACGGTCAACAACCTCCGGTGGTGGTGATTGCTCCGGACAGAAGAGACAACGGGACGAACGGGCTGTTGGTCCATCCCGCCGGACTGATCGAATATGGATACGGACCAGGCTCGAACCACCGCCATGCAGAACGAGCCACAGCAGCAGGCGCGCGCCTGGAGGTGATCACTTCTGATGCATTCGGATTGGACCTGGATCTGCCGGACGACCTTGAGAAGGTTGGCGGACTGGCGGGTCTTGGTCTGGTATAAAGGCACATGATTAGGGTGCCTTTTATTATTCCGATAGCATTCGTCAGCACTATTTCTCCCCATAGGAATATAATATAATTGGTTGTCAGACATCTTCTTAGGAGGTAGAGCATGGAGAAAACGGTCGTTCACCCACTCATCATGACCCCCGCACAACTTAACGCCGAATTATTGCGCTGCGAATTCTGCGAGGAAAAACCCTGTCGGGAAGCCTGCCCGGCAAACTGTTCACCGGCAGATTTCATCATGGCTGCCCGGATTGGAAACGCCTCCGATATCCGCCGTTCCGCCTATGAGATCATGCATGCCAACCCGCTGGGAGGTGTCTGCGGCATGGTATGCCCGGATACATTGTGCATGGCAGCCTGCACGCATAAGAAATTTGACGGTGCGATCAACATTCCCCTTGTGCAGGCGACGATCGTGGAGAGGGCCAAGAGCCTTGGAGGAATTCCACCCTTTACGAAGGCCAAGCCCAAAGGCATGAAAGTGGCTGTCATCGGTGGAGGTCCCGCCGGACTGGCAACTGCTGCCGCCTTGGCACAGATGGGCTATGCGATCGAGATCTTCGAAGCCAGCGATCGCCTAGGCGGGATGGCGAACCTGATCCCCGACCACCGCCTCGACAAGAGCGTACTGAAGACGGATATCGAGTTCGTCCTGTCGTTGGGGGATATCACTGTCAAACTGGGCACCCCTGTCAAAGAACCACGAGTCCTGCTGGGCCAGGGATTCGCGGCGATCTGCGTTACCGCCGGGCTGTGGAAGCCGATCGAACTTGGCATCGAGAACGAAGCCAGTGCGATCAAGATGGTCGACCTGCTGTCAAAGCCATCCACATACCAATTCAGCGGGCGCGTCGCCGTGGTCGGTGGAGGTGCGACCGCCGTGGATTGCGCCATTACTGCCCGGCAACGGGGAGCAGAGCACGTGGAAATGTTCATGCTTGAAAAGCTTGCAGAAATGCCGCTGACGATCAAGGAGCGTCAGGAACTATTGGATTTCGATATCGAGGTCAATGGCCGCACCCAGATCACCAGGATATTGACCCGCGAGGGGCAAATCTCCGGCCTGGAGACAAGGAAAGTGGATCTGGCAGCAGGAAAACCGTTCAGTCCAGCCAATGTACGCCCGCTGGAGGCTACCACCGGCATCCGGGAAGGATTCAACCAGGTCGTGATCGCCATCGGCATGCGCCCGGCACTATCCAGGGATCAGGCAGCCGGCATGTTCTATGCAGGGGATTTTGCCAACGGCCCGCGTACTGTCGTCGAAGCCTCTGCTTCCGGAAAGAACGCAGCGATCGAAATCGATGCCTTTTTGACCAACAAGGACAAACCGGTCATCGCCAAGGCAACCAAATCCTACTCTCCTCTTGCGGGATACACGCCAGTTCCTGTCTCTCTGGAAACTGGATTCTTTGGGCGGAGGATCATTTCACCTTATCTCGTCTCGGCATCTCCCTCATCAGATGGGCTGGAACAGGTGCGCCAAGCGTACCAGGCCGGTTGGGCTGGCGTGGTAATGAAGACCGCCTTTGATAATATTCCGATCCACATCCCCGGCGAATACATGTTCACCTTCAACGAGTTCACCTATGCCAACTCAGATAACGTCTCCGGCCATTCGCTGGATCGTGTCTGCCGGGAAGTGGGTCTGTTGGTCAAGGAATGGCCCGACCGGTTAACCATGGCTTCCACGGGTGGACCTGTGACCGGGCACGATGAAAATGACGCCAAGGGCTGGCAAGCGAACACCAGGAAACTGGAATCTGCCGGAGCCATGGGCATCGAGTATTCGCTTTCGTGTCCCCAGGGCGGTGACGGCACCGAAGGCGACATCGTCTCCCAGAATGCAGTGTTGACTGCCAGGATCATTGACTGGATCATGCAGGTCGGTGACCCGGAGATTCCCAAGTTGTTCAAGTTGACTGCCGCGGTTACCTCCATCGTGCCCATCCTGCGGGCGATCCGCACTGTGCTGGACCGCTACCCACACAAAAAAGCAGGGATCACGCTGGCAAATTCCTTCCCGACCCTGGCTTTCCGCCCCGCCCCGGGCCGATCCTGGGAGGAAGGTGTGGTGGTTGGGATGAGCGGGGAAGGCGTGGCTCCCATTTCCTATCTTACCTTGGCAGGGGCTGTCCCGGAGGGGATTGAGATCTCGGGAAATGGCGGACCGATGGACTACAAGGCGGCGATGAACTTCCTGGCACTGGGTGTGAAGACAGTGCAGTTCTGCACGATCGTGATGAAACACGGATATGGGGTGATCAGTGATCTTGAGTCGGGCACCTCATTCCTGATGCAGGAACGCGGCATCCACTCGATGAAGGAATTGATCGGCATCGCCCAGCCGCATCCGATCACCGATTTCATGGCACTCAGCCCGGTCAAGAAGATCTCAGAGGCTGTGCCGGAATTCTGCGTCGCCTGCGGCAACTGTGCCCGCTGTCCGTATCTCGCGATCAAGCTTGATGAACACGGCATACCGCATACCGACCCGGCACGCTGCATCGGCTGCTCGATCTGTGCCCAGAAATGCTTTACCGGGGCGATCGTCATGCGCACCCGCAATGCTGAAGAACTTGCCATGCTCAAAGAACACTAAGAAAGGGAGAAACCATGACCATTCGTTTCGAGAAAGGGATCGTAGTCACCCTGGGAAAGGAAAATCGCGTCTTATGGAACGCGACGGTCGTCACGGAAGGTGAGAAGATCAAGGCTGTGGGGGATGCCGCAGAAATGAAGCATCTCTTCCCGGAAGCGGAAGAGGTCGATTGTTCCGGTCAGATCATCCTGCCGGGTTTTATCTGCACCCACCACCATTTCTATTCCACCATGGCGCGTGGCATGTTCATCCCCGGGGAACCGGCGGAAAATTTCGTGCAGACCCTGGAACGGCTGTGGTGGAAGGTGGACCGGGCGCTGGATACAGGCGACATTTCCCTCTCCGCACTCATCCCGCTGATCGCCTGCATCCGCAACGGAACGACAACGATCATCGATCACCATGCCTCGCCATCAATGCGCGAGGGGTCCCTCGATTTGATCGAAGAGGCGGTCCGGCGGGCGGGGCTGCGTGCCTCCCTGTGCTACGAAGTCTCTGACCGCAATATCCCTGGCGGCGGGATCGCCGAGAACGAGCGATTCATCAAGAAGGTGGGCAAGGGGGATGGCCAGATCGCAGCCATGATGGGCCTGCATGCCTCGTTCACCCTTTCGGATGCCACGTTGGAGAAATGCGTTGGCATTGCCAATGATGCCGGGGTTGGCTGCCACATCCACGTGGCAGAAGATGCGGCAGACCGGGATGATTCGCTGAGAAAACACAAGGTACCCACGGTCAACCGCCTGGATAGGATGGGCCTGACCGGTGAGAAATCGATCTTCGTCCACTGTGTCCATGTGGATGATGCCGAGATGGAGCTCCTGGCCTCTACAAATACCACCGTGGTTCACAACCCCGAATCCAACATGAACAATGCCGTGGGTGTGACCCCGCTGTTGAAACTGCTTAGGAAGGGAGTGCTGGTTGGCCTGGGTACGGATGGCATGGGCTCAGATATGCTTGTACAGATGCGCTGCGCTTACCTGCTCCACCGCCTGGCCAACCACGATCCGCGTGTGGCATTCATGGAAGCCCCACAGCTCCTGCTGCACAACAATGCCGAGATCGCGCTGAGGCAGTTCGGCTTGCACCTGGGAGAGATCGCGGAAGGGTTGCCTGCCGACTTGGCAATCCTGGACTATCAACCTCCCACCCCACTGAGTGAAGCAAATTTCCTGGGTCACCTCATCTTTGGTCTCGTGGATGCCACAGTCGATACCACGGTCTGCCGCGGAAAGATGCTCATGCGCGGCAAGCAGCTCCTCGGCCTGGATGAGCAGGCGATTTCTGCCCGTTCCCGGGAACTGGCACCACAGATGTGGAAGCGACTGCAGGAGCTCTAACGGGCGCGTGAAGAAGATTGACTCCCGCCAGATGGCGGGAGTTCTGTATAATATATGACACAGATGACCCACGCCGGCCAGGCTTGACAGGCATGGGAATAGGATTATGATTGCGGGCTTGTGCCCTCGAGAAAGGGAGCAAACAAAATGAGTCCCAAGAAGAAAGAACCGATCCGTACCATTTCACCAACCGGGTCCCTGCGGGAAGATTACGAGCGCAATCGTCAATTGTTCGCCCTCCAACCGTCCATCGTGCAGCGTTTCCTGGAGGTGCAGGGACGCCTGGTGGCAGAGGCCTATACCGGGAAGGCTTTACGCCTGCGTTTCACGCTGCCCGACCGGGTAATCACTTCGGAAAAAACATCTCCACTGGCTGTCCCTGAAAGAATCCGCGCCCAGAACTTGGGTGGGATCATGGAGCGTTTCAGTGGTCGTGGGTTACATGACATCATCAAACAGAAACTGATCGAACTGGAATCTTCCTCTGAACAGGCGATCGTCCACAGCACCAAGTTGATCCGTTTTGCGGCTGCCACACATATCGTCCACAACATGCTTCCAGCCGGGCGATCGGTCACATACATGGCTGCCGATGATGAGGAGATCCCCACGATCCCGGTTGCAGGGCTGGAACCGGAATCCGCCATCACAGCCGGGACAGACGCGATCGCAGAGGAAGGGATCTCGGAAACAGGGCGCGGCTCGCTGCAGGTACCCTTCGTGCCGGCCGCGCGAAAATTTTACCTGCCACAATGGGTGGCGTTCGATGACCAGGGGAAACTACTGGTGAATACAACGGATGAGGCCGAAGCGCATGTCGCCTCCATGCAAAAATTTCTTGACCTGCTCTTTGCCGCCCGGTCGCTGGCGCCGTACATGGTGGCAGATGAGGATTTCGAGAACAAGCGCTACGGGATGCTGGGACAACTGGTCAACCAGGGGCGCTCCCTTGCAGTCCATACCACCCAGACCATCATTGCAGCCATCAAGCAGCGCGCCGCCGACCAGAGCCTGAACCGCGGGCTGGGTTTGCACCTCCCTTATTTTGATGACCAGATCCTGCGCATCGAGCATTATGATTTCGTGATCATCCCTGCCGGACGGATCATGTTCGTCCCAGCATTCGTCGTCCGCGCCTCACAGGAGGAACAGGCCAAGGTATCGCAAGACACCCGCCTCAATTCCTCGACGCGCAAGCATCTTCTGCATGAGTTAACCCAGCTGGAAGAAGCATTTACTGGCAGATAGAAGGCAGCATGTTATTTACCATTGGTTTGTTGATCGTTATTGTATTCCTGGCCTGGAAAGCCGCCCCGCGCGAGCGCGAAGAAGATGCCCACATCCATGGGGCGGGACAGGTTGGGCTGCTGGCAGCCATTGCCCTTTTCGGGGTGGATTATTTCACGTCCTATTTCTATGCCACCGGAGAAATGCTGCATGCCCTGCACCCCTATGGGCTGGACCACCTGGCTTATTATGCCGTATTCGTCATCGCCCTGGCGAATATCGTCTTTGGCGGCCTGTACATGTACTCCCTGGGAGTGTTCAGGGAGGGCGGTGGTTCATTCACCGCAGCCATGCGCTACCTGGGACCGTTCCTGAGCATCATCGTGGCGGTCGTCCTGCTCCTGGACTATATCTTCACCATCGTGGTGTCCACGCTCTCCGGGGTTGACCAGTTGCTCTCCCTGTGGAACGCGGGTGGGATCCCGTGGGGATGGCATTTCCTGTTGGGAGCTGCCTTGGTAGTTGTCACCTGGTTCGTCACCATCCGAGGGCGGGGAGAATCCGCCCAAGTAGTCTTCGCTATGCTGGGCGTCTTCTTGATGCTCACCGTAACCATGTTCATCGGGTTGCTGATCGCCAAATCCGCCAACGTGCCGCCTCTCCCATCTGAGGCTGTCGCGGTTGAAACATCGATCTGGCAGGCGCTCTATCGTCTGCTCTCTGCTTCGATGAAGGGACTGGTCGCCCTTACCGGTCTGGAAGCCATGTCCGATGGCATCCAATTCGTGATCGATGAGGATGCGGGCATCGTCAAATGGGGAAAAAAGAAGGTGCGCTGGCTGATGGGACTGTGGAATTTCTACAGCGGGAAAGCAGGCATCGGCCGTTTTGTGCAAACATCCTTCCTCTTCTATGGAGGCATCACCACCCTGCTCTTGACCTACTTTGCCATCCATTTCAATGCCTTTGACTATGTTCAAGGCCGCAGCCTGGTGGGCAACCTGGCGTATATCGGGTTTCACGCCCTGTCTTCCCAGGGTGGTGTGATCCTGTTCTGGGCATACCAGATCCTTGCTGTTGGGCTACTCACCTCGGCCTCCATGACCGCCTTTCAGGATCTGCAAGCCATCACCTGGAGAAACGTGGCCATTGGCGAGATCCCGGAAGTTGTTGTTTTCCGCAATCCCAAGGGGACCTTCACCAGACCGGTGACCGCCGCTGCCATCATTGCGATCCTGATCCAATTCCTTGTACAAGGCCGAACCTCCGCGGCGGTCCCTTATTACGGTGTTGGGGTTTTTCTGCCCATCACCATGATGGGGCTGGCCCTGCGCCAGCATGTGAAAAAAACCCTGACCGGACGAGCACGTACCTGGGGATTGTTTGGCACAACCTTCGCCACGTTCCTGGCAGCATTCGTCTTCATCGGCCAGATCGTCGGTAAGTGGACCGAAGGCGGTTGGGTCGTATTGATCGTCTTTGGCATCCTCATTCTTGCAGCAAATATTATCCTGGTCTCCCCGGCTGGATTTCGCGAGCCAAGAGACATCCACCGCATCATTCGGGAGAAATCCCGTGTCCAGGGCGCCATGGGCAATATCGTCGAATGGCAATCCCTGCGCATCCAGGAATACCGTTACCAGGTCCTGTATTTGGTATCCCGTTTCTTCGCCATGCTCGGGGTGATCAAGCCAGCACGGTTCGAGAAACCTGTACCGGCGGGTGATTTCGAAAAGGCCATGGAATTGCATGGAACGGATACCTTCCTGGACCAATACCTGGAGAAGAAACCAAAACGAAAACCGCGCCTGGGCGGCAAGCCCCGTGAAACCGAACCCGGCGAGGATAACAAGTAAGGGACAGGGAGACGAAACCAGGTTGTGTCTCGTCTCCATTTTGACAAATGAGCCCAGCACCGATCCACAGCCTGCGCGTCCCGGATGTATTCGCCTCCATGGAAACCTCCCTGGAGGGTCTTTCCACGGAGGAAGCCGAAGCGCGCTACAGGTTGTATGGGGAGAATACTCTCTCGGAACAGGAAACGACCTCCGGCTGGGACAAGCTGATCCAACAGACTCGGCACCCCTTCATCATATTATCGATCCTGGCGATCGGGCTCAGTCTATGGGAGGGCGATACCACCCTGGCAGCGGTCATCTTCCTGCTGACCATCCTCAACGGCCTGTTCTCCTATTGGCGAGAATACCGCGCCGAACAGGCGATCGAGAAACTTCGTCACCTGCTGCCCGCCTACGCCCACCTGGTGCGCCAGGGTGTCGATATTCACAGCCCGTCCACCGAGGTGGTACCGGGTGATCTGCTCATCCTGGCGGAAGGGGATAGCATCCCTGCGGACGCTCGCGTCGTGGAAGCGTATGGACTGCGGGTGAACAATTCCGCCCTGACCGGCGAAGCCACCCCCTCCCGAAAAACTGCCGATGCATCCCTGCTTTCCGGCATTTCCGACCTTGAGCGCCCCAACCTGATCTTTGCCGGCACATCCGTGGAAGCCGGGACTGGCAAGGCGGTCGTTTTCGCCACCGGGATGTTGACCCAGTTCGGGCGCATCGCCCACCTGACCCAAACGGTCCAGGAGCAACCCTCCGCCTTCCACAAAGAACTCGACCGGCTGAGCCGCATCCTGACCATCCTGGCCATCCTCCTGGGGGTAATCGTTTGGGCTGTCGCCAACTACCAGCCCGAGATCGGTAGATTCTTCCCGGAACCGCTGCTGCTTGCCCTGGGTATCATCATCGCTGTCACCCCTGAAGGCTTGCCCGCCACGCTGACCCTTTCCCTTGCCATGGCTGTCCAACGGCTGGCGGGGCGCGGCGTCCTGGTGAAAAAACTGAGCATCGTGGAGACCCTGGGCAATGTCTCGGTGATCTGCACGGATAAGAGCGGGACCCTCACCCAGAACCAGATGACAGTACGCGAGTTGTGGGTGTCAGGCGAGAATATCCAGGTGACTGGTATTGGGTATGAACCCAAGGGTGCATTTCTTTCCAAATCCAGGATTGGACAACCTTCAACAGACCTGCAATCCCTGCTCACTGCAGCCATGTGCTGCAACAATGCACGCATCAATCCACCAACCCCGGAACGACCAGCCTGGAGCAGCCTGGGAGACCAAACAGAGGCGGCATTAAAAGTTGCTGCCCTCAAAGCCGGCCTGCGCGAAGACTACCTGGAGATGGATTTCCCGCGCATCCACGAGATCCCCTTCGACGCCCGGCGAAAATGCATGTCCACCATTCACCAGACCCGGCTGGGGGATGTGGCTTTCATCAAGGGCGCACCCCGCGAGGTGTTGGGGATGTGCAACAGTATTTTGCTAAATGGAGAAACCCTGCCACTGACCGAGGACCTGCGGACCCGGATCCTGGCAGCCAATGATGGGTACGCCCGGCGTGCCTTGCGAGTCTTGGCAGTTGCCAGGCGCAACCTGCCCGAGCGGATGAGTTTCTCCGCAGAGTGCGTGGAATGTGAACTTACCTTCTTGGGACTGATGGCATTGATGGACCCACCCCGCCCGGAAGTGGAAGCCGCCGTTAAAACCTGCCGCGCGGCAGGCATTCGCATCGTGATGATCACCGGAGACTACGGTCTGACCGCTGAATCGCTGGCCCGGCGCGTCGGGATGATCACCAGCCCCAAGCCGCTCATTGTCACCGGCGCAGAGTTGGATGAGATGAGCGAGGCAGCGCTGAAGAAGAAATTGGATCGAGAGATCATCTTCGCGCGCATGGCTCCCGAACATAAACTGCGCCTGGTTGCCGCTTACCAGGCGCGCGGCGACGTGGTGGCAGTCACCGGCGATGGGGTCAACGATGCACCCGCGCTGCGCAAGGCTGATGTCGGTGTGGCAATGGGGATCATCGGCACGGATGTAGCCAAGGAAGCCGCCGATATCATCCTGACCAATGATGATTTTGGCTCCATTAGCGCGGCCATCGAGGAAGGCCGCGCCATTTTTAATAACATCCGAAAATTCATCACGTATATTTTCTCCAGCAATATCCCCGAGGTGCTACCCTTCCTGCTTACCTCCGCTTTCGGCATCCCTCCTGCACTGACCGTGCGCCAGATCCTGGCAATCGACCTGGGAACGGATATCCTGCCAGCCATCGCCCTGGGCACCGAAAACCCGGAGCCCGACCAGATGGTCAATCCGCCCCGCAAACGGAACACGCCGTTGATCGATCGCGGCCTGCTACTGCGCTCGTTCCTCTGGCTGGGAATGATCGAGGCCGGGCTGTGTTACCTGGGTTTCCTAGCGGTGTACGTTCTTTCCGGAAATGCCCATCTGCTCAACCTGCCCTTCCTGACCGCCATCCACTGGCCATACCTGCTGCCCATCTCGGGTGACCTGGAGGCGATCGCCCGCACCGTTTTCCTGACCGGGGTGGTGACCGCCCAGATCGGCAACGCGTTCGCCTGCCGAACTTTCACTGCGCACGTCACCCAGATGGGCTGGGGAAGCAACCGTGCCCTGCTGGCAGGCGCGGCGCTCAGCCTGGTCATCATTACCGGACTGGTCTATCTCCCCCCCCTTCAGCAGGCGTTCAACAATCAGGTCTTTCCATCCATCTTATGGCCATTCCTTGTTCTTTATGCGCTGGTCATCTATCTTTTCGAATGGATCCGTAAACGGATCGTTCAGCGTTTCTTGAGCACCAAGACTCAGAACTCAAAATAATGATCATTAAATTCGTGAAAGGAGGCTTGGAATGAAAGTAATCATCATGGGCTGCGGCCGGATCGGCTCCCAGATCAGTATGATCCTGGACCGTGACGGTCACGAGATCACGGTCATTGACCACGATGCCAACTCCGCAGGCCGGCTGGGAAAGGATTTTCGCGGCCGGGTCATATCGGGAGTGGGCTTCGACAGGAGCGTCCTGTTGGAAGCCGGTATTGAGCAGGCCGATGCCTTTGTCGCCGCCAGCGCATCAGACAATGCAAATATCGTGGCAGCGCGGATCGCGCGCAATATCTATCACGTACCACGCGTAGTCGCACGACTGTACGACCCGCGCCGCGCCGAGATCTACCAGCGACTCGGCTTGACGACCATCTCGTCAACCACCTGGGCAGCTGAGCGTATCCGCCAGGTACTTACTCACACCGACTTTGATGTTTGGGACACATTCGGGCGCGGAGAAGTTGCCATCGTCAGCCTGGATGCGCCCTCCCACCTTGCCGGTCATACGGTCAACCAGATGAATATCCCTGGAGAGGTGCTGGTGATCGCGATCACACGCAAAGACCACGCCGTGATCCCCATCTCCGGGACCGAGATCCAGAGCGGTGATCTGCTGCACGTGGTTGTGGTGTCTTCCGCCATGCCCCGCTTGGAGGAGATGCTGGGATTGGAGAGGAGGTAAACATGTATGTGATCATTGTCGGCGGCGGCAATACCGGCGCCCATCTCGCCAAACTTCTTCACGAAGACAAGCATACCATTCGAGTTATCGATGAACGGCCGCAAGTCATCGAAAAACTGCACCATGAGATTCCGCCAGAAACGATCATCGTCGGGGATGGGAGTGCCCCCTCCGTGCTGGAGGCAGCAGGCGTGTTGAAAGCCAATGTCCTGGCTGCCGTGACCGGGTCGGACGAGACCAACCTGGTGGTCACCTCCCTGGCACATTATGAGTTCCGCGTCCCGCGCATCATCGGGCGGGTCAACAACCCCAAGAATGCGTGGCTCTTCACCCGGGAAATGGGTGTGCACGTAGCCCTCAACCAGGCGGATATCCTGGCGCGGCTGGTAGCTGAGGAGATGTCTCTGGGCGATATGATGACACTGCTGAAACTCCGCCGCGGTGAGTATTCGTTGATCGAAGAAAAGGTCCATCCACTCTCGCCGGCAGCCAATCAACCCGTGCGCAACCTGGTCCTGCCAGAGGAATGCACGATCACTGCCATCATCCGCCATCACCAGATGATCATCCCGCACGGGGATACCGTGCTGGAACCCGCAGATGAGGTCCTGGCGCTGGTGCACCGCTCCCAACTGGCTGCATTGGCAGCCCTGCTGGGACCCAAGGACCCGATCCTGAGGAACAACCATGCCTAGAGCCAAACAGGCAAGCGCCAGGGAGTGCTTTGTCTGCGGGGTGGAAAACCCGGTGGGACTGCAGATCAAGTTCTACCAGACCGCCCCCGGTGAAGTCTCCGCGGAATTCACGCCGCCGGAACATTTCCAGGGGTATCCGGGGAACCTGCATGGAGGCATCACTGCCACGGTGCTGGACGAAACAGCCGGGCGCGCCTTGATGGGCATATCTCCACCCCGCTTCATGGTCACTGCCAAACTGGAGATCAAGTATCGCCAGCGCATCCCGGTGGGTCAACCGCTCAAGTTGATCGGCAAAGCCGGAAAAGAACATGGCCGCTTCGCAGAGAGTTGGGCAGGCATCTTCAACGACAGGGAGGAATTGCTGGCAGAAGCCAACGCCCTGCTGGCGGACATGCCCAACCCACCTGCGTCTTCAGACCTCGAACCGGCAGGCTGGAAGATCTATCCGGACGAGTAAGCCTCTTCACCGGGTAATCCCTGCAACAAACACAGCCATCCTGTATAATGGGGATGCCTGTGTGATTCTGCGATTCAACTGGAGATCCCCATGATCACTGCCTATCACCGTCCAAAAACCCTGCAGGAAGCGCTTGCACTGCTTGCTCAACCGGAGACGGTTCCGTTGGGCGGAGGTACCCAACTCAACCAGAAGAACGATGCTTCTTATGCCGTGGTTGACCTGCAAGCCCTGGGGCTGGATGAGGTGCGCAGGACAGGTGAAAGCCTGGTCATCGGTGCCGTGGTCAACCTGCAGACCCTGCTGGAAACAGAACCTGTCCCTGGTGCCCTGAAACAGGCCGTCCGCTTGGAAGCACCCCTCAACCTGCGTACCATGGGCAGCGTGGCTGGCGCGCTGGTCTCCGGCGATGGTCGCTCCCCTATTGCCACCACCATGCTGGCGTTGGATGCGAGCCTGACCCTGTACCAGCGCAAAGAAACATCTTCCCCCCCCGAAAAAGGGATCCTGTCGCTGGGAGACTTCTATGCGCTGCGGGACCAAATGGCACCGGGATGCCTGATCACCGAGATCAAAATCCCCCTGGATAGTAAACTAGCTTATGAATACGTAGCCCGCACCCCCGCCGACAAGCCCATTCTCTGCGTTGCATTGGCGCAGTGGCCTTCCGGGCGGCTGCGGCTGGTACTGGGTGGCTGGGGGAAGTCCCCCCGCCTGGCAATGGATGGCAAGGGCAGCACCGGGATCGAAGCCGCAGCCCGCAACTGTGCCCAAGAGGCGGGGGACGAATGGGCAGGTGCCGAATACCGCCGGGAAACCGCCGTGGTGCTGGCGAAAAGGTGCCTGGAGAAGTAGACCATTGTGAGCATAGAATCGATTCCTAGCCATGGGAACACCGACCTGCGCCTCATGAAAGCCCTGACGCGTATATGCAGGGCAGGTCACCTGCATGTTATTGACCGGCCTGACCAGCTGTGTTCATGGGCGCGTGATGTTCTGGTCTACCGGAAGGTTTATTGACATGGCAAATGGGCTTCCGCTGGATACGATCCTGGAGGGAGATTGTTGCCAGGTGCTCAAGGGATTCCCGGAACGCTCGATCGATCTGGTCTTCGCAGACCCGCCCTATAATCTTCAGTTGAGGCAGGAACTCCACCGTCCCAACCAATCCAGGGTCGATGCGGTCGATGATCCCTGGGACCACTTTGCCAGTTTTGAGGAATATGATACTTTCTCCGCTGAGTGGCTCACCGCTTGCCGGCGAGTTCTCAAGGATACCGGCACACTGTGGGTGATCGGCATGTATCACAACATTTACCGCATCGGAAAGACGCTGCAGGATATGGATTTCTGGATCCTGAACGATGTGGTCTGGATCAAGAACAACCCGATGCCCAACTTCCGCGGGGTGCGCTTTACCAACGCCCACGAAACGCTCCTGTGGGCGCAAAAAAAAAGAGGCGCCCGTTACACGTTCAACCATCAATCCATGAAAGCGCTCAACGATGACCTGCAAATCCGTTCTGACTGGTACCTGCCGCTGTGCACAGGCGGGGAACGCTGCAAAGTAGATGGGAACAAGGCGCATGCCACGCAGAAACCGGAAAGCCTGCTGTACCGCATCCTGCTGGCTTCCACCAACCCCGGCGATGTGGTGCTGGACCCATTCTTTGGAACCGGCACCACCGGGGCGGTGGCGAAGAAACTCGGGCGGCACTACATCGGTATTGAGCGTGACCCCGACTACATCCATACCGCCAGGGAGAGGATCGCTGAAGTTACTCCTGCCCCTGCTGCTGCCCTGAACCTGCCGGAGCCGCGCAGTAAAACCCGCATCCCGTTCGGTCGGCTGGTAGAGTATGGCTTGCTGCAACCCGGTCAAAGGCTGTTCTTCTCCAAAGATATCACCATCACTGCCAGTATCCTGGCAAATGCTCATCTCGACTGCAATGGGGTGACCGGCTCGATCCACGGCATTGCCAGGTCACTGCTCAAGAACACACCCGCGAACGGTTGGGAGTGCTGGCTGACCGAAAAGGGGGGCATCCTGGTGCCTATTGATCACCTACGGCAGGAATATATCAAAACAATGGAGAAAAATGCGCAGAATCCGTAGAAATAAAAAGATAAACTGGTTTCTGATCGGCATCCTGGGGCTTCCGCTACTTGCCGTAGGTGCCTACTTCTGGGTCACCGGCATGCTTTCTGCATTGGAAACGTACCGCTCGCCCCTTCAAAATTCCGCCCCTGCGCCGGGAGCCGCACTTGGCGAGCCATTGACGCGTCAAGTGGTCATCGTATTGATGGACGCCCTGCGCGATGACACATCCAACGATGCGACTGTGATGCCGGTGCTGAACGAGTTGCGCCAGGTGGGTGCCTATGCCCGCATGAACAGCCGCCCGCCATCTTTCTCCGCCCCCGGTTGGACCACCCTGCTGACCGGTGCCTGGCCGGATATCAATGATAGCCAGGTTTTCAACCCCCCCGATGAGAACACCGTGCGTGCCTTTACGCAGGATGATCTCTTCGCATCCGCGCAGCGCGCCAATCTGAGAACGGCTGTGTTCGGATATTCATGGTTCGAGGGCATGCTCGTCAACAGCGGCGTGGACGATGCCTTCTACACGACAGGCGAAGACAATGTCGCAGATGAACAGGTTGTCGCCGAAGCCCTCTCCCGGCTGGGCGGGGATTTCCAACTTGTTCTTATCCACATCGACCAGATCGACTACGCCGGGCACCATGAGGGCGGTCCACGTGATCCGAACTGGAACGCGGCTGCAGCCCGTGCAGATGCACTCCTGGGGAAAATCGTCGAGAAAATGGACTTGGCGCAGGATACATTGATCGTCCTCGCCGATCACGGGCAGATCGATGAAGGCGGGCATGGGGGGAATGAGCCGGTTACCCTGGTGGAACCTTTCGTTGGAGTTGGAGTGGGCATCCTTCCCGGAGAATATCATGAGATCGAGATGGTGGATGTTGCCCCCTCCCTGGCAGTGTTGCTGGGGACGAACATTCCTGCCTCCAGCCAGGGGCGCCCCCTGCTTGAAATGCTGGATATCTCCCCGGAGGCCGCCGGGATGATCCTGGACTCCGTGCGTTTACAGCAGGAATCCTTGCTGGCGGCCTATGCACAGGCTATTGGCCAGCCGGTGGGAGCAGTTGCCAGCGAGGCGGCGGTGGCGGGAACCCAACTGGCGCTGGAACAGGCGCGCATGACCCGCCTGGCACAGGAACGCGTCGTACGCAACGTGATCGCCCTGTTCTTCGCCTTGATTCCCGGGTACATGCTTATCCTGCGCAAGGAAAGGAAGGCCTTCTGGATGTTGGGCGGCGCCCTGGCATACCTGGCGATCTTCAACCTGCGCTATGCCATCCTGGATCAGCATCGGTATGGCTTGAGTTGGATCCCGGGGATGGGCGAGTTCATTACTTATATGGCAGTGACCTCCGGAGTAGCGGTGGTGCTGGGATGGCTGCTGAGCATGTTCGGTCTGCGCGCATTCCACAAGGGGATGCGAACAGCAGCTGGGCTGGCGCTGGGCAGTATCTGGTTCATCATCTATCTGCTTGCCATCCCTGCACTGCTTAATTTTGCCGTCAACGGTGTGCTGCCTTCCTGGACACTTCCGGAATTCAGCGTGCAGTATCTCGGCTTCTTTGCCCTCGCCCAGGTGCTCTTCGTGGCTGTGATCGGGTTGCTTTTGGTCGGTCTGAGTGTACTGGCTGCCCGTTGGCTGGAAGCAAGAAAGAATTGACCAGGAATGGAACAATGGTCGCCAGGTGCCCACGTGCCTGGCAGTCGGAAGTGCACACTGTGTGTATTTATTGCTACTGGAGGTCAACTTGAACATCAACCTTACCCTTAATGGGATCGCACACCAGTTCGTCATCACCCCCGGAGAAACCCTGTTCTCCCTCCTGCGCAGGCATGGCTTTCATGGCGTAAAATTCGGTGATGAGCAGGGTTTATCCGGCGCGGATACCGTTCTGCTGGACGGAAAACCGGTGAATGCGGGACTGGTATTGGCTGCGCAGGCGGAGGGACACAAGATCGTGACCATCGAAGCCCTGGGAGAACACCCGGATCAGGGCTGGAAGAAGACCGGGGGACTGCATCCCCTGCAGCAGGCATTCATTGAGACGGGCGCGATCCAGTGCGGTTACTGCACCCCCGCTCAGATCCTGGCTGCGAAGGCGTTGTTGGACAAGAATCCCGATCCCAGCGAACTGGAAGTGCGCCAGGCGATCGCTGGCGTGTTATGCCGCTGTACAGGCTATACGAAACCCGTACAGGCCATCCTGCGCGCCGCGGCAGTGCTGCGCGGCGAGATCGTGGAACCGATCGGGTCGGCAACAGATGGTCAGTGGCTGGTGTTGGACCGCCCCACCCCTGAAACAGAGGAAGACCTGCCACCATCCATGAACACTGCGACCCAAGTTACCCCCCGAATAGTCCTTGCACCGCAAGGCACTCACAACCAGGTGGTGGGCAAGTCCGAGCCCAAATTGGACGCGGTCAAACTGGCACAAGGAAAACCCGCCTTCACCGCGGATATGGAGATGCGCGGACTCCTGCATGCAAAAATACTCCATTCCCCCCATGCCCATGCGCGCATCAAGAAGATCGATGCATCCCAGGCGCGCCTCCTGCCTGGAGTAGCCTGCGTGCTTACCTGGCAGGACTTGCCCCGTGTGGTCTTTTCCACCGCCGGGCAATCCGATCCGATCCCCGGACCACTGGATACTTTCTCCCTGGATAGCAAAGTGCGCTTTGTGGGTGACCGGGTTGCCTTTGTGGCGGCCGAAACACCGGAGATCGCCGAGGCAGCGCTGAAGTTGATCGACGTGGAATACGAGAGGCTACCATGCGTGCTGGATATGGGCGAGGCGATGAAGCCAGGCAGCCCGCGCATCCATGATGAGCCGGAATTCGTCCCCTTCGCCGTTTGTGATCCTGCCCGCAACCTGGCTGACGAGATCCGCATCGATATCGGCGACCCGGAAAAGGGCTTTGCCGAGGCGGATGAGATCTTTGAAGCCGATTACGTGGTGCCCAAGGTTCAACAGGCGCATATCGAGCCGCATGTTGTCCTGACCTACTGGGATGAAGATGACCGCCTGGTCATCCGCACCAGCACCCAGGTGCCCTTCCATGTCCGCCGTGTGCTGGCGCCTGTTTTAGGTCTGCCGGTCAAGCGCATCCGGGTGATCAAGCCGCGCATCGGCGGCGGGTTTGGCGGCAAACAGGAGATCCTGATCGAGGATGTGGCTGCCCACCTGACCATCGCTACCGGACGCCCGGTACTGTTCGAATACAGCCGGGAGGAGGAGTTCATCGCCGCCCGAAGCCGACACCCGATGCGCCTGCACATGAAGACTGGCGTCAAGCGGGATGGGACGATGACCGCCAACGAGATGATCATCTTGAGTGATACAGGAGCCTATGGCTGCCATGCCCTGACCGTAACCGGCAATACCGGGCAGAAATCGATGGCACTGTACGTGGGCGCTGATGCCTACCGGATTGCCCCCAACATCCGCTTCAACGCTGACATCGTGTATACCAATACCACACCTGCAGGTGCATATCGCGGCTATGGCGTTCCCCAGGGGTACTGGGCGGTGGAGCGGCACATGGAGAAGATCGCCCGCGCCCTCAACCTGGATCCGCTGGAATTCCGTCTGAAGAATGCCATCCGTCCCGGTGAATTCCACCCCTTTAGCACCGCCTGGAACGAGGGCCGCGAGCCGCACCCGGAGACGATCCACACAGTTGGGCTGGAGGAGTGTGTCCAGCAGGGTAAAGCAGTGATCGGTTGGGATGAAAAGTTCGGGAACGAATCCTGGCGCAGTACCACTGCGTCTCAAAAAGGCACGCGCAAAGGCATTGGCGTCGCCCTGGTCATGCAAGGGACAGCCATCCCCTATCTCGACATGGGAGGCGCTTCCATCAAAATGAACGATGATGGCTCCTTCAACCTGCTGATCGGCGCCACCGACCTGGGCACCGGATCCGACACTGTGCTTGCCCAAATGGCGGCTGAGGTCCTGGGGATTCCAACGGAGGATATCTTGTGTTATTCCTCGGATACCGACTTCACCCCCTTCGACAAAGGGGCGTATGCATCCTCCACAACCTACATCTCTGGAACCGCCGTGGTGAAGGCGGCACAAATGGCAGCCGAACGCATCCGCCTGCGCGCCGCACAAATGCTGAACCTGCCAGAGCACAAGGACATCCGTCTGGTGGACAAGAAAGCGATCGCCCCGGATGGCAGGTCGGTTCCCCTGACCGAGATCGCCCTGGAAAGCCTGCACCGCAGTAATCAGGAACAGATCATGGGGATTGCCTCGCATGTTTCTCCATCCTCCCCGCCTCCCTTTGCCGCCCAGTTCGCCGAGGTGAGCGTGGACACGGAAACGGGGGCAGTCACGGTCGACCGATTGGTGATGGCAGTGGACGGGGGTGTGATCATCAACCCGTTGACCGCCTCCGGGCAGGTGGAAGGAGGCATGACCCAGGCACTGGGATATGCCGTCTGCGAAGAAATGGTGTATGATGAAAAAGGCATTGCTCGCGAGCAGGATTTCGACCGTTACCATATCTTCCGCGCCGATGAAATGCCCATCCTGGAAACCATCTTCGTGGAGACCTACGAACCGACGCACCCCTTTGGGGTCAAGGCGGTAGCTGAAATTCCCATGGATGGTGTCGCTCCGGCGGTAGCCAACGCCGTGCGGGATGCGGTCGGCGTGGATGTGGATGAAAATCCGCTCACGCCGGAAAAAGTATGGAAAGCGCTTAATGCCCTCAGGGAATAAAGAAAGAACGGATGTGTTATGGCAGATAAAGTATATGTGATCGGACATGTCAACCCGGATACGGATACGGTGGCTGCCGCCATGGGGTATGCCTGGCTGCTGAATGAACGCGATGAAGGGGAATACATCGCCGCCCGTGCTGGGACGGTCAACCCTCAGACAGCCTGGGTACTGAAGCGGTTGGGGTTGGAAGCGCCGCTACTATTGAATGACGCTTCGCCGCGTTTCGAAGCCGTCACCCGCCGCCTGGATACCGCTCTTCCCGAATCACCCCTGCGCGAGGCCTGGGGGATCGCCTCTCGTACCTGGGGGCTGGCACCCGTGGTGGATGCAGATGGAAAGCCATGCGGCCTGGTGACAGGTGCCAGCCTGTTCGCCTTTGTCAATGAAATGGTGGGACCCAACCCAAAAAGACAGGAAATGACACTTGCCGAGATCCTGGATGCACCTTGCCGGGATGCCTGTAATGAGAATGTGCCCCAGTTCCCTGCGAACGGGCGCATCCGCGATTATCTCAACCGCATCTTGCGGGATGAGGGGGATGATGTCTTTGCCGTGGACGAAGCGGGACATTATGTGGGGGTTTGCCGGCAGCGGGACCTGCTCAACCCGCCGCGTTTACAACTCATCCTGGTAGACCACAATGAACCGCGCCAGGCAGTGGCCTCCCTGGAAGAGGCTGAACTGTTGGAGATCCTCGACCATCACCGCCTGGGCAACCCTTCCACGCATGTACCGATCAAGTTCACCGTGGATATCGTCGGCTCCACATCCACCCTGGTCTCCGAACAGATCGAGAAATCCGGGTTATCTGCCCCGCCGCAGATCGCCGGGATGCTCCTGGCGGGCCTGTTATCCGATACCCTCATCCTTTCCTCCCCCACCACCACCGACCGCGATAGCAAAGCCGCCGAGCGGTTGGGGCGTTGGGCATTCACGCGCAGTTCACTGCTGGCTGGAGAAAGCATCCAATCCTACGGGCAGCAGGTGCTGAGTGCCTCCGGTGGCATCTCGTCGCGCAGCCCCGCCGAGATCGTCAGCACCGACCTGAAACTGTACGAAACGGGTGGTTATCGTTTTGCCATCGCCCAGGCGGAGGTGACCGACCTGGTGCAGCTGAGCGAGTCGCGTGAAAAACTGACCGCCGCGCTGCTCGCCTTGCGCGATCAACGCGCCCTGGATTTTGTCATGCTGATGGTGACCGATGTTGTGCGCGGCTCCAGCCGCCTGCTGACCACCAACGAACCGCCGGAGCTCTCCGACCTGCCCTACCCGCCCCAGGCGGATGGCACCCGCCTGGCGGAAGGCGTGGTCTCACGCAAGAAACAATTGCTGCCGGTGGTGCTAGGTCTGCTGGAAAGGTGAACCGGGTCGCCCAGGATGAGCATTTATCAAGCTTTGTTCGAACTGGAGAAGGACCAGCAGGCGGCAGCGTTGTGCACGGTGGTGCGCACCAGCGGTTCGACACCCCGACACAGCACCAGCAAGATGCTGGTGTACACCAACGGGAAGATCCTGGGGACCGTGGGGGGCGGAGAACTGGAAAATCGCGTTCGCCAGGAAGCACTGGAAGCGCTCAAGGACGGCAAACCGCGATTGCTGACCTATAACATGACTGACCCCGCGCGCGGTGATGTCGGCATTTGCGGCGGGCAGGTGGAGGTTTTCGTGGAACCCATCCTTCCGAGACCCATGGTGGTTGTGATCGGTGGCGGGCACGTCGGCAAAGCCGTGGCGCACCTGGCCAAGTGGCTTGGCTTCTCCGTGGCCGTCTGTGATGACCGGGTGGAATTCTGCACCCCTGAAGCAAACCCTGATGCTGATCGGTTTTTTCCGGTGCCAATGGCGGAACTGCCCCTGCACCTGGATGTCACCCCGCAAACCGCGCTGATCCTGACCACACGCGGCTCCCTGGTGGATGCAGCCGGGTTGCCGGCACTGCTGGATACCCCGGCGGGGTATATCGGGATCATCGGATCACGCAAGCGCTGGCTGGAAACCTGCCGGCAACTTAATGAAAACGGGATCACCGATGAACAGTTGAAACGGGTTTGTTCCCCCATCGGGCTGGGCATCGGGGCAGAAACACCGGAGGAGATCGCGGTCAGCATCATGGCTGAGGTTTTACTGTTGCGCAACAGTGGATCGGGGTTGCAGATGAAGGAACCAAGATGGCAGACCGCCAACGAGCATGGAGCGCAGAATGACCGTTGACCTGGTTCTCCAGGAATATGGGATGTATGCCACACTGGTCGGCATCCTGGGTGGTTTTTCGTTTGCCGCACTCATGCAGCTCATCGAATCCTCCAAGAAAGGGAAGCTGGTGACCGCCCTCACCATCCTCTTCTCGCTGGCCACCTTCATGTTCCTGCTGGCTCTGTTGGTCTTTGTCGTTACCTATGCCGTGGTCGCTGAGTCGAATCGTCTATTCCCTGAACTTGCCACCCTGGGCGCTTATGCGCTATTCGATACGTATGCAGCTGTTTTCATCCTGTTGGCAAGCGTGGGGCTCGCCGGTTGGATCCGCTCGAAGGCGATGGGGATCATCACCACCGTGCTGGCAACAATTTTCATCTGCTTGAGCCTGATGGCGCTCATCTGGTTGTTCCAGGTACTTGGGCTGGCAATGATGTACGGATAATACTTTTTGGGGATGTCAGCGTAGATTAATCTGAATAGAATTACTTGTACTGTGCAATAGCATCGGCTATAATCAAATCGTCATTTGACCCAATAAAAGGAGAGACAAAATGGCTCGTATCTTTGATGTAATTGAATATCCCAATGAGATGGACAACGAGATCGTCCACCGCTTCCCCGACAACAACACGGATGGTGAGTACCGCCTCGGCTCCAACGTGATCGTGCGCAGTGGACAAACCGCGGTGTTCTTCCGCGATGGCCTGGCGCTGGATACGTTTGGTCCCGGCCGCCACATCATCGCCACAGCCAATGTGCCGCTGCTGACCCAGAAGATCCAGGACCTGCTCACCGCAGGGAAGACTGTCTTCCCGGCAGAGGTCTACTTCATTTCCATGAAGGAATTTGCCAACCGCAAGTGGGGCACTTCCCAGCCGATCCTGGTGCGCAACCCGGGCATGGGTCTTGGCGTGGCTCTCCTTCAGGGCTATGGCACGTACGGTTTCGAGGTCAAGGACCCGCAGCAATTGATCCTCCAGATCGTGGGCAAGCGAGCTTCCTTCAGCGTGGACGCGATCGAAGAACGCTTGCGCGTGGCGCTGCTCTCCAAGCTGCAGGATACGCTCAATGAGTGGGGCGCCAAGATGGCTGTTCCCGAATTGCTTGCCAAGACCATTGAACTAGGCAGCTACATCCAGTCCCTTGCGGAAGAGGAATTCAACGCCCTTGGCCTGACCCTCAAGCGCTTCATCATTGGCAATCTCAAGCCGTCAGAAAAATCCGCGGAGGAACTGCGCGCCATGGGCATGCTCGACATGGCCACCTACACCCAGCTCCAGGCTGCGGATGCGATGCGCGACGCCGCCCAGAACCCCAGCGGTGGTGCCGGCCTGACGGCAGGCATTGGCGCCGGGATGGGTATAGGCAACCTGATGGGCCAGGCGCTGCAGGGTGGAATGCAGTCTGGTCAACAGCAACATCAGGCTCCCTCTGGAGGCGCTCCGTCTGGTGGTTCCATGCCAGACGTGATGACCCCCTCGGAGGCTGCCGGCTTCCTCAAAGTCTCGGAAGAAGATGTGATGGCTGCCATCAATGATGGCTCGCTGAAGGCCAAGAAACTTGGCAATGCCTACCGCATCAGCAAGGGCTCACTGGAAGAGTTCCTGAAAGGTTGATCCGTTATCAAGATACAAAAAGAGCTTGGCGATTCGCCAGGCTCTTTTTTTTCCCCACGCACATGAAGGTTATCATTCCCCGAGTTCATGCAGGATATCCGGGATGCAATCCAATACATCCCTCGCCAGCACCGCCGCCGAACTGCCCAACAGGTCACCAGCCGCCACCCCCGCCCGGGCATGGATCCAGGCACCGGCGACCGCCGCATTGTACGCCGGCATCCCCTGGGCAAGCAATCCAACGATGAGTCCCGCCAGCACATCACCGGTCCCGGCATGTGCCAGGGTGGAGGTTGCAACGGGGACAGTGGTCGTGTGTCCATCTGGGGAGGCGACAATGGTGAAGGCACCCTTCAAAACCAGGACATGCCCCCACTCATGGGCGAATTTCCGCGCGATGGCCAGGCGGTCTGCCTGGATCTCGCTCACCGCCAGGCCGCATAGACTGCTCATCTCTCCCGGGTGTGGTGTGAGGATGGCGGGGGCGGGTAGTATCTTCTGCCAGCCTTCGATCTTCGCCAGCAGTCTCAATCCATCGGCATCGAAAACCATGGGAGGTAGTTTTTTCCCAATCTGAGATCCATCCTTGCCCTGTTCTGGCAAGAATCCTAGGTGACCGCGGCCTGTTCTACCAGCAGGTTTTTGCTCCAGTAATTTCCTGATGAATTCCAGGGTCGTGCCGTCCAATCCCAAGCCGGGACCGATCAATAAGGCGGTCGCCCGGTCGATGTTGTTCAGCAGGATCTCTGCCGCGGGAGAGGCAATGGCACCCATTTCATGCGGCAGAAGGAGCCAGGTTGCCTCCGGGAAATGACCTGCAAGGGCAGTATGCAATGGCACGGGTACAGCCAGGGTGACTAGCCCTGCCCCGGATCGAGCAGCCGCCTGCCCGGAAAGCAGCGCCGCGCCGGTGTAGTTCAGCGAACCGGCCGCGACCAATGCAGTGCCAAACGTCCCTTTGTGTGCATCGGCAGGTCTCCTGGGAAGCAGCGCAGCGACCTGTTCCTGCCCAACCACATCATCCTTGAGCCCCTTCCAGGAACCGAGGTCATCCAACCTGCCAATCTCCACTACGCACAGTTCACCCACCAGCGTATGCGCCGGGAGGGCCAGCAAACCACGCTTGATCGCCGCCATAGTTACAGTGGCATCCGCCGGGATGACCTGCTCTGCGGCCGCGCCGCTATCACAATCCACCCCTGACGGGCAATCCACGGCAACGATCAAGGGGGGCCACTCCATCCGGGCAACCATCCCCTGCACCGCCCCCAGCACATTGCCGATCTCTTCTTTCAGGGGCAGCCTGAAGCCGGTACCCAGCACGCCATCCAGCAGCACATCGGCGGATTCCAGAAGTTGCCGCAATTGTTGGAAATGTTCATCCTCTTCAGCCCAGACGATCTCGCCGCCAGCCTCCTTCAGCCGCTTGGCAAGCCCATCCTTTCCAGATTTCCGGCTGACGAGATATGCATGTGTCTTCCAGCCCTGTTCCGCCAGGTGCGCCAGAGCCACGAGCGTATCCCCACCATTATTGCCAGGGCCGACCAGTCCCACCACCTGGATAGCCTCCTCCACCTGGGCATAAGCCAGCCGCATCACTTCCCCTGCGAGGTTGCGGCCGGCGTTTTCCATCATCTGTGCATAACTTACCCCCCCGGCATCAGCTTCCCGTTCGATGATACGCATTTCTTCAATAGTGACCAATTTCATATGCACCTCATCAGATCCTTCAGCCGCTGAGCCGGCTGCCAGTAGATCATCATGAATACATCAAACTCCATTCTACCAAATTCTCACCATTCATGATCTGGAATGAAAAAAGGAAGTGGGCAGTGCCACTTCCATTCAAAGTCGAATCATAATTCGTGATCCTACCTATTGTCCGCCAAACCACTTGGCAGTCAATTCATCGAGCAGTCCCCTGGCTTTGATGGCAGCCAGCCCGTGGTTGATCTTGGACAACAGCTCGGTATCGGTCTTGCAAACTGCGATTGCAAGCATCTCGGCAGTGAAGACATCACCGACATATTTGAACTCAGCAGGGCTCTGGTTGACGAATTCATACACCAGAGTGTTGTCCGTGATGACTGCATCCACCTGGCTATTCTTCAAGGCTTCGAATGCTTCGGCTACCTGGACATAGGTAGTCACCGCTGTACCGGAGATAGCCCTGGCTTCGGCTTCGCCAGTCGTTCCGGCCTGGACACCGATCGTCTTCCCGGTCAGGTCGCTGCGGCCGTTGATCGTCGTATCGTCAGCCTTCACTACCACAAGTTGACCGGCCGCGAAATAAGGGTCTGAGAAATTGAACATTAATACCCGCTCAGGAGTGATGCTCATGGATGAAACAGCCATGTCATAGGTGCAATCGGCCACGCCTTCAAGCAGGGGTTCCCAGGCTACATTGATATATTCCACCTGAAAGCCTTCCTGTTCCGCGATGGCATTCATCATCTCGATATCCAGGCCAACGATCTCTCCATTGTCATCAAAGAATTCCATCGGCGGCCAGGTGGCATCGGTGGCAACTTTGTACACTTTCGGAGCACCCAGGCTGCAGGCCGGCAGGAAAAGAGCGGAGAACATCAATGCTGCCAGTACAAGGAAAGAAATGCGTTTCATAGATTCCTCCTCGATCGCACCGATTGGTTTGCTAGAAGTACAGTTCAAGACGAACAGCCTGATTTCATTATAATGACCCATGGATTATTGTCAAGCAATATCTCAAAAAAACCATGACAACGAGACAACGATTACCCCATTGACAACCATATGGTAGGCTTGTAGAATAGTAAACAAGTAAGCAACATTTTGCCTTTGCTCTCCCAATACCAGGCTCCCACTACTGGTGAAGTTTAACAACTGATCCTGCATTTATCGGCACCTTGAACGGTCGCTTTTCTCAGGCGGTAATACCCCGATGCAACCGGGTATTTCAATGTACATCTTGTTACATCCGCAACACCAATCCAAGACAAGGAGAAGAGAATGAAAAGCACCTCAACGAATAAAATGAAGTGGTTGGCCCTACCGCTGGTCTTGCTCATGGTGGCAAGCAGCCTCCTGGCGGGTTGCCAGGGAGAGAAAGTCCTCAAGATCGGGTTCGTCACCGAGCAGACAGGCGTGGATGCCTATGTTGGCCCAGCCTCTGTCCCGGCCATGGAAGACCTGATCGAAGAGATCAATGCCGATGGAGGCATCGGCGGGTACAAGTTGCAATTGGTCGTCTACGACACCCGCTCAGAAGTGACTGACGCCGTGGCCGTGACCAAGCGCCTGATCGACCAGGACAAGGTCGTCGCCATCATCGGTCCCTCCTGGTCGGCAGCAGCCATCCCGATCGCCGACATTGTCGATGACGCCCAGGTTCCCATGATCGCCACAACTGCATCCAATGTCAATGTGACCGTATCCGAAACCGGGGAGTTGCACCCCTATATGTTCCGGGTATGCTTCATTGACCCCTACCAGGGCTATGCCCAGGCAGATTTTGCCTTTAACAAGCTTGGCTTGCGCAAGGCCGCCCTGCTTACAGACGTGGCTTCCCCCTATACGGTCGGTCTGCACCAGTTCTTCGAGGATCACTTCGTTGAACTCGGTGGTGAGATAGTCGCTCACGAAGGCTATACCCAGGGCGATACTGAATTCCGCGCTCAACTGGCAAAGATCAAGGACTCTGGCGCTGACCTGCTCGTGGTGGATGCCTACACATACAAGGATGTTGGCCTGGTTGCCCAGCAGGCCGAAGCACTGGGTCTGGATATCCAGATCATGGCCGGTGATGGTGTCTTCGTCCCAGAACTGCTTGAAATGGCCGGCCCTCAACTGGAAGGCGCCATCGTGACCACCGGTGTCTCCGATATTGCCCCCGAGTTCGCCCAGTTCAATGCTGACTTTGAAGCCAAACACGGTACCCAGGCGAATATTTACACCTATTACGGACTGGATGCACTGATGGCGATCACCTATGCCATTGGTAAGGCAGCCGAAGCAGGCGAGGTCACCCCGACCGCCGTGCGCGACGCCATCGAGAACATGGTTGACGTGCAGCTCTTCACCAGCGTCGTCACCATGGAGCCGGATACCCACAACCCACACAACAAACCCCTGCTGATCATGGTCATCCAGAACAGCGAGTGGGTTCTCCTGGAAACTTTCCAGCCTGAATAACAGGCAATAACGGATGGGGTGTTGGCGGCCCTCCGCCAACACCCTTTTTGTTTAGGAAAGAGAAGACACATGGAATTATTCATCCAACAGCTCGTCAGTGGGATCTCGATCGGGGCGATCTATTCCCTCCTTGCCGTCGGCTATGCACTGGTGTACAGCGTTTACAACTTCACCAACTGGGCATTCGATGGTTTCATGGCCTTTGGCGCCTTCATGGCCTTCCTTGCCATTTCCAGTGCTCTCGAAGCCCCCTTTTGGGTTGCTGCGCTGATCTCGATCGTCCTGACCGTCCTCCTGGCCGTGACATCCGAAAAACTGGCCTACAGCCCCCTGCGCAAGCGCAAAGCCCCGCGCCTGTTCATGATGATCTCTGCCATGGGTGTCAACTTGGCGATCGTCAACCTGATCAACCTGTTCTTCGGCGGAACATTCCGGAAATTCCCCGTCGATAACCTGCAGCCGATCTTCATTGGGAATGTGTCCGTTGGACGCATGGACCTGATGGCCGGGGCGATCTCTTTTGGGGTGCTGGCGTTGTTATGGCTGTTCCTCTACCGCACCAAGTGGGGGCTTGGCATCCGTGCCAGCAGCATCGACATCCTTACTGCATCCTTGATGGGGATCAATAACGATGCCGTGGCATTGATCGTCTTCGGCATCACCGGGGTCCTGTCCACGACGGCAGGCATCTTCTTCGGGATTAAATATGCAGTTTTTCCCATGATGGGTCTGGTGACCATCAAGGCGATGATCGCCAGCATCGTTGGCGGCCTGGGCAGCCTGCCGGCCGCGATCTTGGGGAGTATGCTCCTGGGGATCCTGGAGACACTGGTTTCGGGATATATTTCTTCAACCTACCGTGACCTGTTTTCCTTTTTCTTCCTGATCGTGATCCTGCTGTTCTTCCCGAATGGTCTGATGGGCAAGAGTGGGGACGAAAAACTGTAGAGAGAGGACGGCCATAAAATGGGTTATATCTATGCAATCATCATCCTGGGCGGCATCAATATCATCGCCGTACTGGGGGTAGCAATTCTTACCTGCTATACCGGTCTTTTTTCCATTGGTCATGCCGGCTTCATGGCTCTGGGTGGGTACATGAGCGCCATCATGGTCAAAGAATTCAACATCCCCTTCCCGTTCGCTTTGATCATCGGCGGGACCTTTGCCGGTTTGTGCAGTTTCATCATCGGTTATCCAGCATTCCGCAGCCGGCTGCGCGGTGATTATTTCGCCATAGCCACGCTTGGTTTTTCCGAATCGATCCGCCTGCTGCTCAATAACACGAAAACCATCGGGAACATCACCCTGGGAGGTGCCTTTGGTTACATGAACATCCCCAGCCACACGACTGTTTTGGCTGTCATCGTCTGCGTTATTCTGGCGCTCTATTTTGCCCACATGTTCGTGACTTCGCAGTACGGCAAGAACAGTATTTCGGTCAGCCAGGATGAGGTGGCTGCACAAATGATGGGGGTCAATCTGATGAAAACCAAGATGATCGCCCTATTTATCAGCGCCTTTTATTCCGGTGTGGCAGGCGGCTTGTTGGGCTTTTATTTTGCCTATCTCAGCCCTTCCTTCTTCAGCATTACCAAGTCCTCCGACCTCCTGGCAGCCGTCGTCTTTGGCGGGATCCAATCGCTGATCGGTCCATTCATCACAGCCTTTGTTCTGGTTGCCGTCCCTGAATTGCTGCGCTCCTTTGCTGAGTGGCGTTTGATCATCTATGGTTTCCTGTTCGTCATCGTGATGATCTTCCGTCCCCAGGGGCTGCTGGGATACGTTGAGATCAACATGTCCTTCGTACGCGTATTCTGGAACAAGCTCTTTCACCGTAAGGCAAAAACCCAGGAAGGGTGACAGCAACCCATGAGCGACGAAATCCTTTCCATCAAAAATCTCACCGTTGACTTCGGCGGTGTCCGGGCAGTGAATAATGTATCCCTGACGCTGAACAAGGGGGAATTCATCGGCTTGATCGGTCCCAATGGCGCCGGGAAAACCACTGTCTTCAACCTGATCACGAACGCCATCCGCCCCACCGCTGGTCAGATCAACTTCAAAGGGAAAAGCATCCTGGGAAAATCCCCGGACCAGATCTGCAGGCTCGGCATCAGCCGCACCTTCCAGAACATCCGCCTCTTTCCGCAAATGACCGCCTACGAGAACGTGGAACTGGGCCTGCACAGCACCCCGAAATACTCCTTGGCAGAAGCATTCATCCGCACCCCGCGCGCTTTGCGTGTCGAGGCGAACGCACGCAAGCGCGCCCATGAACTGCTGGAAATGGTGAACCTGGGCGAGCATGTCAATGCACGTGCCTCCAGCCTGCCCTATGGGCTGCAACGCCGGTTGGAACTGGCACGCGCCATGGCAACCTCACCCGACCTGTTGTTATTGGATGAGCCGGCTGCCGGGATGAACGAGGACGAGTGCAAAGACCTGATCAATCTCATCCGCCAGATCCACACAACAATGAGATACGCAATGATCATGATCGAGCACCACATGAATGTGGTCATGGACCTGTGCCAGGGATCACGGATCTATGTGCTCAGCCTCGGGTCCTTGCTGGCAACCGGCAATCCGGCTGAGATCCAAAGCAACCCGGATGTGATCAAGGCCTACCTGGGAGAAAGAAAACGATGAGCGATACAGCCCCCATCCTGGATATCCATGACCTGGTCGTGCACTACGGCGGGATTTGCGCCCTAGACAGGGTCAGCCTGCATGTCGGTAAAAGCGAGATCGTTTCGGTGATCGGGGCCAACGGAGCGGGCAAGTCCACGCTGATGAAAACGATCGTTGCCATCAAAACATATACTTCGGGCTCGATCACCTACAAGGGCAATCCCCTGCCCAAGGAAGCTCACAAGATCATCAAGACCGGGATCACCCTGGTGCCGGAAGGCAGGCGAGTGTTTGCCCCACTCTCGGTGCGCGAGAACTTGATGGCAGGAGCCTACACGCGCGATGATCGCAGCGAGATCAACAAGTCCCTGGAGGAGGTGTTTGAACTCTTCCCGCGCCTCAAGGAACGCATCAACCAGCGTGGCGGGACTCTCTCCGGAGGGGAACAACAAATGCTGGCGGTCGGTCGCGCCCTGATGGCTAAGCCGGAAATGCTGCTCCTGGACGAACCTTCCCTGGGACTGGCACCGATCGTCATTGACCTGATGTTCGACACCATCCAGCGCCTGAACCGGGAACTGGGACTGACCATCCTGCTGGTGGAGCAGAACGCATCCCTGGCACTGGAGATGTGCCACCGGGCGTATGTGCTCAAGACCGGGCAGATCAATATGGAAGGCACCGGAAAGGAATTACTCGAAGACCCGCGCGTCCGGGCGGCTTACCTGGGCATTACCAGTTAACCGTTGCCCGAGATGCAGGGCGAATTCTCCGCCGGCAACACTTCGGTCGAATTGCCATATCCAAAACAGCAGTGGACTTATGGGTTAAGCCAAAATCAGCATTAAAAAAAAGAGCCGCTTCGTTCGCGGCTCTTTATTCTTGGTGCGCTGGGGGGGACTTGAACCCCCACGCCTTGCGGCACATGGCCCTCAACCATGCCTGTCTGCCAATTCCAGCACCAGCGCTAGAGCAGGACGTATTATAATCAGGTTCATTAACCTGTCAAGCAATCCACGTCTGTTCAACAGGAGCATGTATGGTCCGTATCGTTGTTGATGCCATGGGGAGTGATGATTTCCCCGTCCCTGATGTGATCGGAGCGGTGGCTGCCGCCCGCCTTTACGGGGTGGAGATCCTCCTGGTTGGAGATAAGGTCAAGATCGAACCCGTGCTGTCCGCCCAAAACCCGGGCGATCTGCCCATGCGCATCGTGCATGCCGCGGAGATGCTGACCATGGAAGACAAGGGCATGGCCCTGGTGCTCAAAGCCAGGCGACCGAATGCACAGAATTCGATGGCGGTCGGCATTGACCTGGTCAAGAATGGCGAGGCGGATGCCTTCGTCACCGCCGGGAACACCGGTGCGGCTGCGGTGACAGCCTATTTCCGGCTGGGGACGATCCCCGGCGTGGACCGCCCCGGACTGGCGCCAGTCTTCCCCACCGCCACGGGTTCCTGTGTCGTCCTGGATGTGGGCGCCAATCCCGATTGCAAACCCGAAAACCTGCTCCAGTTTGCCATCATGGGCAGCATCTATGCCCAGAAAGTGCGCCACGTGGAATCACCCAGGGTCGGCCTGCTGGCCAACGGTGAAGAAGCCGGCAAGGGCAATGAACTGGTCAAGCATACCCACCCACTGCTGGCCAGTTCCGGGTTGAACTTCTTCGGCAACATCGAGGGCAAGGAACTGATGGGCGGCATGGTGGATGTAGCCGTGACCGATGGCTTTACCGGCAACATCCTGATCAAATCCTCTGAAGCAGTCGCCAAACTGCTCCTCGACCAGATCAAACAGGCGATCCTGAATGGTGGTTTGCTGGCAAAGATCGGCGGGATGCTCATCAAGCCATCTTTAAAAGGGATCAAGAAAATGATGGACCCCAGCGAACATGGTGCTGCGCCCCTGCTGGGGGTTAATGGGCTGGTGTTCATCGGTCACGGGCGTTCGGACGCGCTGGCGATCCAGAATGCGGTGCGCGTGGCGAAGAATGCTGTCGAAGCAGATGTGCTCGCCTCCATTCGTTCCGGGATCGAAAAGTCGCTGAAAGAAAGCCCGCAACCATAGGAGCAAGCAGGTTATACTAAGCAGATCTACTCAAAATTTCGCAAAAGGAATGAAATGAAAATCATCACCAATACCAAGCTCATCAAGCGGAACGCAGCCATTGGCAAGTATTCCAGCATCGTGGCGCTGGTCATCCTCGGCGTTGGCCTGTTCATTACTTTCAAATTGCCGGAGAAATTCGCCTATTCGATGATCTGCCTGCTGGCTGGTTTCCTGCTCTCCCAGATCGGCATCTACTTCGGTAACCGCTGGGGACGCTCCCCCCGCCCGGACGAATTGATCAACAAGAATATGAAAGGCCTGGGGCGCGAGTACAACGTGTACCACTACGTCACCCCGGCCTCGCATCTGCTCGTCGGCCCAGCAGGTGTCTGGACCCTGCTTCCCCTCTACCAGGGCGGGCAGATCATCTTCGACGGCAAACGTTGGCGCACCAAGGGGGGCGGGTTTGCCCGTTCCTACCTGCGCATCTTCGGCCAGGAGAATATCGGGCGCCCTGAACTGGAAGCCCAGGCAGAGATCAAAACCGTCAGGCAGCACCTGGAACGCCTCCTGCCGGAAGGGACGCAACTCCCCGAAGTGCGCGCTGCGCTGTTGTTCACCGACCCCAAGGCAGAACTGGATGTTTCCAAGGCACCCCTGCCAGCCATGGCCCCCAAAGACTTGAAGGATTTTCTCAAGGAGCAGGCCAAAGCAAACCCCATGCCCCCGCTTATGTTGGAAGCAGTGCGCAGGGCGCTCCCCCAGCCCGAAAGGGACGAGGAATAGGTCGCCTGTACCTGCACATCAGGCAAGTAATCCATCGAATTCACCTTTCCGGCATCGGTTGCCTATCCCTGGCCGCGGATGCCGGTGAATAATTTTTTTCATACTATGCCTTCCATCATTTCCCTGGATATCGAAACCACCGGGCTTGACCCCAATTCAGACGCGATTATTGAGATCGGGGCCGTACGTTTTAACGGCAGCCGGGTGGAAAGAGAATTTTCCACACTGATCAACCCCGGGCGGCACATCCCGGATTTCATCACCGGTCTGACCGGCATCAAGGACGAGATGGTCCGCAATGCACCCCGTATCCTTGATGCCCTGGCCGACCTGGCTGAATTCGTCGGCGACTCACCCATCCTGGGACACAATGTCAAGTTCGACATTTCGTTCTTTAAGAAACATAAGTTATTCGAGTTCAACGAGCGCATCGATACCTATGAATTGGCTGCGGTGCTGCTGCCAGCCGCCAGCCGTTACAATCTACAGGCACTCGCCATCTCCCTGGGCGTGGTTTCCGATGGATGGCACCGCGGACTGAGCGATGCCACCACCACCTTCCAGGTGTATCGCAAATTGATGGACAAGGCAGCAGAACTGCCCATCGAACTGCTGGCGGAGATCGTCCGGCTGAGCGAATCGGTCGAGTGGGATGGAACCTACGCATTCCAGCAAGTGTTGCGGAAACGCTCACGCGAGAGCATCCCGGCAAAAGCAGTGGATAGCAACAGAAAACTGGGACCGATGTTCGATCCGGAGGAAAAGAAGCGCAGGGGACCCGCCCTGCAGGTGCCGGAAGAACCCCTGCCAGTGGACCCTGAAGAGGCATCATCAGTGCTTGAGTATGGGGGCCAGTTCGCCCAGTACTTCCCGAATTATGACTACCGCCCCGAACAGGTGGAAATGCTGCAGGCGGTTGCCAGCGCCCTTTCCAGTGGTCAGCACTTGATGGTGGAAGCCGGGACGGGCGTGGGAAAATCCTTTGCCTACCTGGTGCCTGCGGCGTTGTTCGCCCTGCAGAACAACACCCGCGTACTGATCTCGACCAATACGATCAACCTGCAGGACCAACTAATAAAAAAAGACATTCCTGACCTGCGCGCAGCTCTGGGGCTTGACTTGCGTGCGGCGGTGCTGAAGGGGCGCTCCAACTACCTTTGCCCGAGGCGTTTGGACCTGATGCGCCGAAGATATCCCGCCAATGCCGATGAACTGCGCGTGCTCGCCAAGGTGCTGGTCTGGCTGCTGGAGAACCAGAGCGGCGACCGCGCCGAGATCAATCTCACCGGCCCACCTGAGCGGGAAGTCTGGGTACACATGTCCGCCGAGGATGATGCCTGCACCAGTGAGACCTGCCTGGAACGCCAGGGTGGA
Source organism: Anaerolineales bacterium (assembly GCA_041753035.1). Classification (GTDB taxonomy): domain Bacteria; phylum Chloroflexota; class Anaerolineae; order Anaerolineales; family Villigracilaceae; genus UBA877. The sequence continues at coordinate 82,439 of JBGSVI010000082.1, forward strand.
GCCTGTCCGTTCTTCCTTGCCAAGCAGGCAGCCCTGAATGCGCACCTCCTGGTCGTCAACCATGCCCTGCTGCTGACCGATGTGGCGGTCGGCAACCGCGTGCTGCCAGAGTACCAGCATGTCATTATAGATGAAGGACACCACCTGGAGGCTGCCACGACGGGAGCACTCAGCTTCCGCCTAACACAGTGGGACATGGAGCGTCTGATCCGCGAGGCTGGCGGCTCGACTTCGGGTGTTTTTGGTCACCTCCTCTCGGCAGCGCGTGATGCCGTCCGGCCGTCAGATTTTGCCCTCCTGAACCAGAAAGTGGAACGCGCCACCGACCTAGCCTGGCGGCTCCAGGAACAGGCACGCCAGTTCTTCGACGGCCTGGCTGAATTCGTCGCCAACCAGAGGGAAGGCCAGCCGACCAGCACATACGCATGGCAGGAACGCATTTTACCTGCCAGCCGCAGACAACCTGGCTGGGACAGTGTGGAATCCGCCTGGGGAGCAGCCAGCGAAACGCTGAACCTGATGGTCAAATTAACCACCGAACTCCAAAAGGGCGCGGCTGATCTGTTCGCCGATGGCGCTGAGGCGCTGGAGGATGTGATCGGCAACCTGGGCAACCTCTTACGCCGGTTAGCAGAATCCGAAAGCATGGTAAACGCCATGATCTTCGAACCGGAAGTCGATTTCGTGTACTGGGTGGAGGTGAACCCGAACACGAACCGCCTTGCCTTGAACGCCGCCCCGGTACGTATCGGTCCCCTGGTGGAAAAATACCTGTGGCACGAGAAACGCTCGGTCATCTTGACCTCCGCCACCATCACCACCCATGGCGAGTTCGATTACATCCGCAACACACTTTCAGCAGACGAAGCAGGTGAACTGGCATTGGGCTCCCCCTTTGATTACCAAAATTCCGCCCTGCTGTACATCTCCAACGACATCGCTGAACCACATAGTGGTGAATACCAAAAGCAGGTGGAGGAAGCGCTGGTCAACCTGTGCAAGGCCAGCGCAGGACGGACATTGGTCCTTTTCACCTCCTACGCCCAGCTCAAGCGCACCGCCAAAGCCATCACGGCGCCTCTCGCCAGAAACGATATCGTCGTCCTGGAACACGGGGAGGGTGCCTCTCCGAATGCCCTGCTCGAATCCTTCAAGAACACCGAGCGCGCCGTCCTGCTCGGTACCCGATCCTTCTGGGAAGGGGTGGATGTCCCCGGAGATGCACTTTCGGTGCTGGTGATCGTAAAACTCCCCTTTGATGTCCCCTCCGACCCGCTGGTGGCAGCCCGCTCCGAGACCTTTGAGGACCCTTTCAATGAATATCACTTGCCGGAAGCCATCCTGCGATTCCGCCAGGGCTTTGGGCGCCTCATCCGCACCGCTTCCGACCGGGGAGTAGTTGTAATCCTGGACCGCCGCCTGCTAACAAAATCCTATGGGCGTGCCTTTGTCGAGTCGCTTCCAGAATGCACCCGGCGGATCGGGTCTCTGGCCGATCTGCCAAAAGCCGCGGCAAAGTGGCTTAACCTATAAGCACGGGACCTGCGGCATCATTCACCATTGATCGTCAATAAAAGAATGGAGTCAAAGATGGATTCAATGAAATGGGAAAGGGTTGCCGAGATACAAGGGCGCCTGGAGGCTGATCTGATCGAAAGTTACCTGGAAGCCAATGGCATCGATGTGGAACTTGTCCAGGAAGCGATCGGTCGTTCGGTGATCCCTGTGACCATTGATGGCCTCGGTCGGGTGCAGGTATTCGTGCCCAAGGGTAAAGTTGCTGAAGCCCGTGAACTACTGAAGGACTTTGCCGGGTCTGCATTTATGGAGGAAGGTGAAGATGACGATGAATAACACCGTACTTCTGTTCACCCGTTATGGGATGGGCTCAGGACCCCAGGAACTGCAACTTAGGTTGATAAGTAAGTACCTGGAACTGCTGGGGATGCAGTCCAACCTGCCGGCTGCTATATGCTTTTATACGGACGCCGTGAAACTGGTAGTGGAAGGATCCCCCGTTGTGGAGCAATTGATCGCCCTGGAAGCCAGGGGCATGCGCCTGATCGTCTGTTCCACCTGCCTGGAACATTATCACCTGGCAGACAAGGTCAGGGCAGGCATTGTCGGCGGTATGGGAGACATTCTCGAGGCGCAAATACGCGCTGAGAAAGTCCTCAGCATATAAAAAACGTCAGGGCAGGGATCACGATATACTCCCTGCCCTTTTTCTTTATGGGTGGATTATTTCTTGTTCTTCAGGTAGAGCGAGTAGATCACGTACGCCAGGACGCATAAAACCAGGTCGGCCAGCAGGATCATCCAGCCGGCGCTGAATACCTTACCGATCGCGTCCATAGCAGAGCTGCTCAAAGGGTAATTCACCAGCCAGAGAGTCGCAAAGGTGACAGCGAAGATCGTGGCAAATACCGCGATCGTCCAGGTAGCCATCTTCTTGAGTTGCTTCTTGTTTTCGGTCATGGAATTCTCCTCATGTAGTTCAAGCAAGATAACGTGATTGGTTTCATTATAGCAGATACTGCTCACTTTTCAACCACCACCCAGACATTGGATCCCGAATACGTAATCGTTACCGTTGCATCGGTCCCCTGAAAAAGATAGCGGATCTGCTCGCCGTCCAGGAAATGGCTGCGCATGAGCAGGAGCTTTTCGCCCAGGGCGATCAGGCGGACGGCGAACTTGTGAATATCAGGTTCCACGATCAGCAGCCGACCGCCTGGTTGTACTACACGGTAAAGCTCCAAGGCCACCTGGCCCTGATTACCCACATGGTGCAGGGCATCCAGGATGATGATGCGTTCAAAGCAACCGGTCGGGAAGGGTAATTTTTCTGCCGGTGAAAACACACAATCCAATCCCTTTTCACGAGCGAAACCCAGCATGCCCAAAGAGATATCCGCCACCACTGCCCCACCTGCCAGGCCGCGTATGGCTGCTGCCACACGTCCCGTGCCTCCACCTGCATCCAGCAGGAGGCCTTTCACGGGGAGTGCCATTGCCTCGATCAGACTCTCGCCATCTTTAAAATGGGCGACCTTGTTATAGAAGCGAGCGATCAGGTTGAAGTGTTCGTTGGACAAGTCATTCCCCCACCGAGATGTAATCTTCGATCTTGTCATAGGTTGCAGGACCGATCCCAGGCACATTCTGAATATCCTGTATCCTGGTGAACAGCCCATACGTGAGGCGGTACTCCAGGATCGCCTGGGCGGCTGTCAGACCGATCCCCGGCAGGGCATCCAGTTCATCAACACTTGCCGTGTTAATGTTGACCCGTCCGACGCTGACATGCCCCGTTTGAATGATGCCCGGGACATCGACCTGTTCTCCATCCATGACCGGTGCAGCCAGGTTGATGCGCTCACTTTCTGCTCCAGGGGCAAACCCGCCGGCAGCCAGGACAGCATCTTCCACGCGGCTGTCCTCAGGCAGGGAATAGACACCGGGTTGCATGACCGCCCCGCTGACGTACACCTTGACCGCCCCGGAAGTGGGGGTCGGCATCAGGGTGACCGGTGCACCGCGCGGCGGCATGGCAACCAGATAGATTAACCCAGCCGCAAACAGGCCAACCAGTAAACCGTAGGTGATATACAGGATAATTCTTCCCTTCATGTTTTTCTCCCTAAATATCATGGCTCAAGCATAACATAGTTCACGATCTCTGCTCGATGGCGTTCAACCCAGCAGCCCCGCAGCCACAATAATGGTGAAGGATGCCACGAACCAATGGATGAGCAGTGGGTAAACGAATGATTTCGTCCGCCAGGCAACCCATCCAAAGGCGAAGCCTCCAAAGATGGTGGATAAGGTCTCCAGTTCAGGTTTGCCAATATGCGCCAGGGCGAATGGAACTGCTTGCAGCCAAAGGGCATCCGGACCAAGTTTGCGCGCATACCCAAAGAGCAGCCAGCCGCGAAAGATGAATTCCCAGCCGAACAGGTCAAGCAGTGTGCTCCAGGGCAATCCATGTACCTGCGGTTCGTAGTATTGCTGCATGGCCGGGTCGCCGCGTCCCACCAGCCATAAGATGGGGGCGACCAGTAGCACCCCACACAGGGTGATGACAATGCCTGCCTTCCAATCTCCGAATGTGAAGCCAAAATCCCCCGGTTTTTGGCGGAAGATTACCAGTGTGATGAACATGGGAATAATGAAATACAGCAGTGTCCGGTCCAGTACTTTCATGGACAGGTGTGATCCTTCCCAGGTTGGGAACCAATCATCCCAGGGCAGGATGGGATAGTGGTAATGGTCCATCATCAGCAGAAGCGTGCTGACGATGGTCAGTACTGCGATCTTCCAATCCAGGTGTAAACGCTCGCCAAGGATCGCTTTCATGAGTTCCTCTCTCAATAAGGCCAATACAAGGTATTTCCGCCTGGTCCAAGCAGCAGGGCAAGTTTATCAGCCTCCCTCCATAGTTCTGCTCCCCAGTTGAAGAGAAGGAAAGCAACTGACAGGGTAGCCAGGGTTAGTACTACTCTACCTCCCGTGGAAGCCTGCCAGCGCTCCGTGATCAGCCTCCAATTTCCCGTCCATGCATGCGCCGCCAGGATGGCAAGCAGGGGGACAAGGGCAAGGTGGAATCGGTCCTCGGAAAGGATGAAGACATGGGGCAGCAGGTATGCCAGCAACAGCAGGCATGCCAGGATGACCTTCGGACGCATCTGCAGCAGCGCCAACCCCAGGGGAACAGAGGCTGCAACCCAAACAAATGGTAGGAACATGACCAATGCAACCAATACCAGCCACGGGGTGGGAATATACCCCAGGAAATTATTGGCATAAAAATACATCAATACGCGCTTCTCCAGGCCGAAGAAGAAACCCAGGCGGTTGATTGCCAGCGGGAAGAAACGCGCCGGATCATCCCGGATGAATTCCAGTGCCATTTGTGTCCCAGCTTGGTCGCGATCGGCATCATCTAGGATGGAAAGCAAATCCAACGAAATCCCAAAGGTGAAGGAACCATTGCTCTTCGGGTGATACCCAACGTAAAGATTATAGCCCATGGAAGATTCAATTCCCGTCAGCCTGCCGTGCAGCAGAGAATTGCGCACGACCCACGGAGCGATCATCGCCACCATTACCAGCGCCATTCCCAATGCCAGGCGCCATTTCCGCACAGAAAACCACACCCACAACACCGCCAATCCAGCAAAGGGCAGGATGATGGAACGGGTCAGGGCAGAAAACGCCAGGAACACACCAGCCAGGAAGGCATGTTTGGGGGAACCATTATCCACAAGGCGAAGGCAATAATAAAAGCCCAGTAACAATAACGGGAAGAACAGGTTTTCTGTTGCCAAGCCAAAGGGATACAGCACCAGCAGAGGATAACATGCCACCACCCAGGCAGCGATCACAGCCGTCCGTTCGACTCGCTCTTTTGCAACCAGAGGATCGCCGGACAAGAGGGTACGTGCAACCAGATATGTAAGCGGCGGTAGGCTGCCTCCCAACAGGGTTTGCACCAGGCGTACTGCCAGAAACCTGCCCTGCCCGCTGCCAGTGACCAGGTAGATCAGGGCCAGGAAAGTGGGATAGAACGGTGCACGGAACGAGGTTGGCACGCCCAACTGCGGGTCATAATCCACGCTGGAGAGGTCAAAGTCAACGTATGGCGCCAGCATCGCCAGGTCATCCTGGGCATACCAGCGGAACCCGTTGCCGGATGCCAGGGAACGGGCCAGCATGTCATACTGGAACATATCATCCAGGCCGATCCCCATGGTGCGCAGGGCAATAACCGGGGCAAGGCGCAAAAGTACAGCCAGGACGAAAATGCGGAATGGGAAGGACTTTACCAGACGCAGCATGGCATCATTCTACTCCAAGTATCATCCCGGCTGCCACCTTACCCGAAAGGATCACCATCGGGATGCCGCCACCCGGATGCGTTGTGCCACCGGCAAAAAAAAGTCCTTCCACCTCAGGGCAACGATTCCCGGGGCGCCGGAAGGGTGCCAGACGGTCGTTGAAGGAAACGCCATACAAGGAACCATGCCGCGCCCCATTCATTCGCTCCAGGTCGCTCGGTGTAATAACCTTTTTGACAACGATCCTGCCGCGCACATCCAACCCATGGTTCGCCAGTCGATCGATAACCAGGCTGGCATATGCATCCTTGTTGCCATCCCAATCATAGCGTCTGTTCACCGGTGGGACATTGACCAACACGAACCAGTTCTCGCAACCTGGTGGAGCATGCTGCGGATCTGTTTTCGAGGTGATCGCCACGTAAATGGTGGGGTCATCCGAGGGGAGGCCATTCTGAAAGATCGTCCTGAACTCCCGCTGATAGTCTGTTGAAAAGAAAATAGTATGGTGGGCAAGTTCGGGGGAAACCCGTTCCACGCCCAGGAGAAGGATGAACCCGGAACAGGATTTCTCCATCCGGTTCAGGCGACCCAGCACCCGTGAGAACTGTCCTTCGGAAGAAGGAAGCAACTGCTCATAGACTGTGGTCACATCCAGGTTGGCGAGCACGACATCCGCCAGGATGGAATCACCACCTTGAAGCTTCACCCCTCTCGCCTGGAGCCTGCCACCAGAATTCCGACTGCATAAAATAGAAGTCACTTCCTTTCCGGTGTAGATCTCAACACCGAGGCTGCGGGCCATTTTTTCCAGTGCCTGACCAAGAACGTGCATCCCCCCGCGCACATAGCATATCCCTTCATTTAATTCTACATGAGCGATCACCGCGAGCACCGCTGAGGCCAGGTAGGGGCTGGAGCCGACATAAGTGGCGAAACGTCCCAGCAACTGGCGCAGGTGGGGAGAGCTTATATCTGACCTGATGCTCTGGTGCAGGCTCTGTAGCGCCTGGATAGCCACTCCTGGAATGGCAAACGGTGGAATCCTGCCCAGGCTCTTCAGCGAGGGAGGTGGGCCAAAGGTGAAGACCGGTGAAGTCAGGCGGTGCAGGCGGGCAGCCTTGGCGAGAAAGCGCAGGTAGCCATCCACATCACGTGGTTTGATCCTGCCGATACCCTGCAGTGTGTTGGCTAGGTCACGGCAGATATCCAATCGGATCCCATCGGGAAAATAATAACGTGTCAGGGGATCAACGGTCAGCAGCTCCAGGTACTCATCAGCCCGGTGTCCAGCCGCAGCAAATAATTCCTCCAGCACCGGGCGCATGGTCAGCACCGAGGGCCCGGTATCCCAGCGAAAGCCATCCTGAGACCATTCCGCCAATTTTCCACCGACATCCTGGTTGCGCTCGAATATGACCACGTGCCTGCCAGCTGCTGCCAGGCGGATGGCAGCGCTCAACCCTCCCAGACCCGCGCCAATCACGATCACATCACTTCTCATACGCCCTCCCCTTCCAGCGTGGGCCACCCGTGAAACGCCATTGCATCGCCCGCAAAGAGATGACCGTCATCAACAGGACAGAAACAGGCAACAGAAAGGCATCCATTAGCCGCTGGCGAGTGAAGGATGCCGTGATCAGGCGCACAAGTATACCCAGAGCGATCAACACCAGCGCCTGGAACGGTTTGACCAGCAGCCAGAACCAGGGGAAGACAAAAAGCGATAAATGAAAAAAAATGGATGCAAATAGGAAAAGCGGGCTGTTGCCGTGACCCGCAAGGATGTTCTTGGCAAACCCATCCCGCACCTCGTTCCAGTTGTGGTACATGCGTGTGATGATCAAGTCGGCACCATCAGCCATGCGCAGGTGCATCTTCTGAGTTTTCACCTTGCGGGCAAAGGCCATGTCCTCCACCAGGGCAGCCCGGACGGCGGCATGCCCACCCAGGGCCAGGTAAGCTTCCCGGCGAAAAGCTAGGCATTGCCCCATCGCCGCCGAAAAAACAGGCCAGGGAAAGTGGTGCACAGCCAGTAGCGGCAGGTACCCCAGGATGACGAAAGCCATCAAGGGGACGACCAGCCTCTCGCTCAAGGTTTGCGTGACTTGGGTCGGCCAGATGGTGAGCATGTCTGCCTGGCTGCGGGACATCTCGTTCAGCAAGGCAGCCAATGCCCCTGGTTCCCAACGCACATCGGCATCCGTGAACACCAGCACATCACCGCGCGCCGCCTGCGCCAATTGGTGGCAGGCCCAGTTCTTCCCCTTCCAGCCTGCGGGGAGTGGCTTGCCATGCAGAAGCTGAAAATGATCTGCGCCACCTGCCGCCTGTTCTGCCAGGAGGCAGGTAGTATCGGAGGATTGATCGTCCAGAAGGATCACTTCATAGTCGGGATAAACCTGGGCGAGCCATGCTTTCAGGGTTCCACCGATGTTCCTGGCCTCATCCCGGGCAGGGATGAGCACAGAAACCGTCTGGCATGGTTGCGAAAGAACCCCCCTTTTGAGACGGGGGAAGGTGAAAACATTCAGTAGCGCGATCAACGCCAGCAGGACAAGGAGAAAGATAACGAACGCAATGAAAAATTCCACGTCATTTCCGGGTCAACCAGGGTCTCAGCCGTGGCTTCTGGCACAGGTCCGCACGGTGCTTCCAGAACAGGATGACGAATTGGATGGGGGCGATCACCCAGAACGGCCCAGGAGCATGCGTCAGGACTAGGTATAACGTGGTGCAGACGGCTGCGACCACTACTGCCCAGCCGGAGATCGTTTGAATTAGAAATGCGACCGTCAAGCTAACCAGGATCACGACCGGCGCTTGCCAGAGGGTCAGGCCGACCCACATCCCCAACGCTACAGAAAGCGATTTGCCCCCCTTGAATCCCAGGAACGGCGAAAAGGCACTGCCAACCATCGGCGCCAGCGCCACCGGGATGATCTCCCACCCCCGCCAACCCCACACCTGGTACGCCAGGCCTACCGGCGCGGCCGCTTTGGAGACATCGAGCAACAATGCCAGGATCCCGATCTGCCATCCCCCCGCCTTGAACGCGTTGATCGCCCCTGGGTTACCGTCGCCCACGCGGCGAACGTCCTTGCGAACCAACACGCGCCCGATCCATAGAGAGAGTGGCAGGGTACCGCACAGGAATGCGAAAAGACTCCACAAGATCACGTTAGTCAGGTTTGGATTCATTTCTCCTCCGCAGGCAAGCCCAGGCAAGCATCCCGCCCATGCCCAGGAAGCAAAAGACTGCCGGACCCGGCAACCCCCAAAAAAAGGCAAGCCCAAAGCTGGTCAGGAACCAGGTGATCGCATACATCAGCATCAGCGGGGTCTCCGGCAGGCGTGAGGGAAGGTATAGCAGGGTGAACAGGAATGAAACAACCAGCCAGCCCAGGTAGTTTGTCAGCGGGATGCCAAAATACAACCCCGCTTTCTCCCAGGTCCAGAAACCCCAGGAGACCATTTGCGGGTCAAGCCCCAGGTCCCAGGCCGTGAAGGCCAGGGCCGCCACGCCCGCCCGACCCAGGCGAACCCAAACCGGGTGAGAGAAGCCATCATCAGTCACCACCCGCAGCGCTACCACCCAGCTGGCAGGCAGCAACATCAACCATGCCAGCGGGATCAGCAGAGGGACGCCTCCCACCTGGGGTTGAAGGATCCCGGTATACGCATACTGTCCAAAAGGAAAACCCGTCCGACTGCCGATGAACTCCACCAGCCAGGCAAAGAACAAGATGGGCAGGATCGCTCTCAACGCAGTTCCCATTCCCACCCCCTGCCAGAGAGTGACCAGCATGGTCACCGCCTGCACCAACACCCCCGCCCCCACCACGAGGGGCAGAATACCTTTCCCGATCGTCCAGAGAAAGATGGGGGTTGCGATCAGGGTCAGAGCCCACAGAACGATAGATACCAGGATCAAGGGGGCGATCCTTCGCAGGGATTGCATGACCAGATTATACCTGACCTCAATTCATCACCAGAATGTATCCTTGGTACAGACACCATGGCGGAGGAGCTTCCAGGGAATGATGTATAATCCTGCTTCAGGATTGCCTTGCCGCCCTTGATATGAACAAGAAAGCATCCCTCCCCAGGTTGGATTGGCGTAATTCCCGCTGGCTGATCGCCCTTATCGGGCTGATCCTGCTCATCATTGGGCAGTTGCAGCTTGCCAGTGATATCCTGCCCGACAAACCCGCCACCCGGCTGGGGATGTGGCTGAATGATGTCATCCATCTCAGTATCCCAACCATAGACAATGTCGTGCGCGGCCTGCCCTTGCTGGTCATCGGGGCGATCTTGCTGTTTCTCTCCCTGCGCGGCTTGAAACTGCTTCCTGCGGAACATAACTGGGAGAATGACACGCCCTTCTATTTGCGTGGCTTGCGAAAAACCTGGCCGTGGCCCGCCATTGGAACCGTTGTCTTCCTCTTGCTGCTGTGGCAGGTCCGCACACTCGAATATCGTCCTGCAATGGCGATCCAGTGGGTGGCGGCGATCCTTCTGTTCGCCATCATGGCGGGGATCTGGGATCACCAGCGTAAAGCAAATAATTCACCCGGTCTCGCCCGCATCGACCTTCTTTGGATGCTGGGGCTGTTCATCCTGAGCATCCTGGTAGGCGCGTACCACCTGCAGGGTCTGCCGGATATGCTCATCGGCGATGAAGGTTCCTTCTGGACTGCCGCGCGCGAGATCGCCCTGGGCAAACACACGCCATCCATTTTTGCTAATGGCGTTTACACCTTCCCAGTGATGAGTTCCATCGGGCAGGCGTTTATGCTCAGAGTATTCGGCTTGGACCTGTGGGGCTGGCGGTTCAGTTCCGTGGCGGCTGGGGCTTTGGCGGTCTTCCCAGTCTACCTATTGGGAAGGGATGCGTTTAACCGCAAGATCGCCATTGTCAGCGGCTTGGCACTGGCCTTCAGCCCCTATTTCCTGGCCTTTTCCCGGCTTGGTTATAACAATATTCAATCCCTTTTCATCACCGCCCTGGCGCTTTACTGGCTCTACCTTGGCTTCCAACGCTCCAGCATCCTGTATACCTTCCTGGCTGGTTGCGCCGCGGGCTTGGGCTTCTACACCTATTTTGCTGCCCGCATGGCAATTGTCATCGCTGTACTGTTCCTGGTCCTGCTGTGGATCGGACGCAAACTAAAATTTCGCCAGGCGGCTCTTTTCCTTGCCATCCTCCTGCTCGGTGCGATCCTCGTCATTGGACCCTATATCGTTCACGGGATCCGCTACGACCCTCAGGGAATGAGTTTTAAGGTCTTCGAAAGCGTTTTTTTCAATACTTTCAACGGGCTCCTGTTCTATTCCGATGAAGAACTGACGGCAGTCAAACCGCTCTTCATTATGGGGGGCAATGAACTCTTCTATAACCCCAGGATCTACCTTGAACTGATCGCCCGAGGCCTGATCCGAACCCTGCTGATCTTTCAAAAGCCCTGGCTCATCTCTGAACATTTCATCGCCTCGCCGCTTACCGGGACTGTGGGGGTGATCTTCTACCTTATCGGCCTGGGAGCGATCTTCAAGCGGATCAGAGAGCCGCGCAACATGCTTCTGGTACTCTGGTTCCTGGTGACCATCTTTGGATTGAGCACCCTGAATACGGTCCCTCCGCGTCACACCCACATGGTCAGCATACTCCCGGCACTGGCAATATTGACGGGCATGGGTTTGCATATTCTGTCCAAGGCATTCGTATCCATCCATCCCGGGCTGGGAAAATGGCAGCCGGTGCTCCTTGGGATCCTGGCTGCTGGCGTTGCGGTGGGCGGGATCTATGATTATTTCATCTTGATGCCCCGTCGTTACCACCCGCAGCCCGACCAGATCATCTCCTGGGCAAGCCTGTACGCAAAGGATGAAGAATTTATCTATGTTTACTCCGACCCTGCTGAACTGGACATCGTCCGTCCGTATCTCATCACCGAGTTCAGGCCCCAGGTGGCTTATTCCACTGTCTCCTGGGAAGATTTCACCGGCAACCTGACAGAACTCACCGCTGGCAGCAAGGTGGTAGTCTATTACATGCCTTCCATGGCAGATGGGATCGAGCCTCTGCTCCTTTCCCAGTGGGGTGTGGACACCATCACGCATGATTTCTACAGCCCGAACGGCATCCCCGTCCTGGCAGCAGGAATGAACACCCCCTTTGTCTTCGAAAGGGATCGCACCAGCCGCGATGTGCTGCGTGAATCATATCTTCGTTCCCCCATGCTGGTATTGCTGGCTATCCTGCTCGCCTTGCTCGGGTTGTGCGCATGGCTGCCAGCAGCCTGGATGCAGCGACTGCCGCGCAGACTACGGGTCATTTCCACCTGGTTTTCCGCTCCAGCACTCTCCCAGGATGAAGAATTGGACGAACCGGTCGAGACTATCGATGGTGTAGAGATGATAGCCTCTAAGGAAAACATCCCAGACGAGCCGCCCGCCTGGGTCGAGGAGGTCTTCCTCCCCACCCCACAGAGGCCGCCAGGCAAGATGGCGGTTGAATCCCGGTCTGTAAAGGTGGAGCAGGACCGCGATATCTATATCCACATCCATTTCCCGGCTCTGCACCTGCCATGGAAGTCGCTCCCGGAGGGCATGCGCATCAGCCTGCCCGACCTGGATATTCCCATGTTCTTACTATTGAGCGGGGTAATCGTACTGGCAGTCGTTGCCCAGGTGCTGGTCTCCTACCAGAACTTCATTGCAGGGGCGGGCCTGTATGGACTCAGTGCCGTTGGGCTGGTCTTTTGGGCAGTGAAGAACCGCAAGTGGCGCAACGTACTTCCCAATCAGGTACGCATTCCACCGCGCGCAGAGGTGTTGCTTGGGCTGATCCTGCTCGCCACGGTCATTTTCACCCGTTTCTACGATCTTGGATACCGGGTCTATGGTCTGGAAGCCGATGAGACCAAGTGGACCGCACAATCCTGGTTATCCACGATCTTGATGGTCGATCAGGGTGAATTTGCCGGCATGCATTACCAGTTCCTGCCGGTGGATTTCTGGGTACGCTCCATCTTCCTGCGCGTGTTTGGATTGGATTTTCTCTCGGCACGCATCGAAAGCGCCCTCTTTAGCGTGATTGCCGTGTTTTTTCTGTACTTGCTCATCCGCCGGCTCACTGCAAGTCCGCCCACTGCACTGCTTGGCGCAACGATCTATGCGTTCTCTTTTATGGAGTTGAACGCCAGCCACCAGGCGCTGCACAATACCACCCTGGAACCTTGGTTGATGGCGGGTTTATATTATCTTCTCATTGGTCTTCAGGAAAAAAAGCGCTGGCCTTTCCAGGCATCCGGCATCCTGCTGGCCCTTGGGATGATGACCTATGAAACCTTTTTTCCCACGGTTGGCATCGCCCTGGTCTTCACGCTCGGTATGGCTATCCGCCAGGTGCATCGCAAGCAGGCCAGCCCGGCCCAGTGGTTGCAGCGCTACCTGCTCCTGCTCTGGCCGATAGTCGTCGTCTACCTGGGGTTCACCCAGCGTTACCTGCAGGCGCGACATGGGTACCACTTCGGATGGATGGAGATGTACTCTCAGAATGGTACCAACTGGGGCGGTGCATTCACTTTCATCATGACAAACTTTGGTGACCTGCTGCGCACAATTTTCTCCAGCGTTGTCTGGCAGGATTCGCTGCTGCGCTGGGGAGGGTCACTACTCAACCAGTTGCTCCTGCCCTTTGTGGTTGTGGGGTTGATCTTTAATCTCTGCAATCTGCACCGCCCCTATCTCCTGTTCATTCCACTCTGGTTCCTTTTCAATGTCGCCTCTGCGCCACTCCTGCTTGGATCCGTCTGGCCCAGGGTGCTCTACACCGGCCTGGCTCCGCTAACCATTTGGGGAGCCATGGGATTATGGGTCTTTCTGGCGGCCCTGCGTCCTTGGCTAAGCCAGCTGCGCATCAAGGCAGCACTGCCTGCCTTCCTGCTGCTTCTCCTTGTGATCCTAGCGAACGATTATCGCATCTTCACCGGGGGCATCGACGATCCACTGGACCGGGTCAAGCGGCGCGAACTTGCAGACCTGACCGCTCTCGCGGCGGCCCGATCAGACCTGCTCTTGTATCCCTACCTCCCCGCCCAGAACGACACAGTGGAACTTGAAACCCACGTACTGCTTTTTACCATCGCCGGGGAGCGTCAGACTGGCCTGGATTCAGGCAATTATTTCCAACAGGTTCCTTACGATCAACTACTGCCTTTGCTGTGGGAAAACCGCATCCTAACTAGGCTGGATGTGATCCATGATAAGACCCTGCTCAGCATGCAGGATCAGCGGGATGAATACCTGGAAATCATGCTCCACTGTTATCCTGCAGCGAACCTGCAAACCAGCGGTGAGTTCTTTGATATTTATCACTTCGATGCCAACGCACTTGCCAACCCGGAATGCTACCAATCCGCTACCCCGGTGGCCCTGCAACCTCCAACGGAAGCCAGATTAACTTCTGGGTCGCGGATCCAATTCGCATGGGATAGCGGAGATGTGGAAACCTCTGCCCACTCGATCACGATCGAACAGCAGAACTCCGAGGTGTACTGGATCGAAGCCGAAGATGTCTTCCAAACCATGGGCTGGTATGCCTCCTCGGAGTTCACAACCGGATTCACTGGTAACGGTTTTCTGTTGGATAACTGGGATTCAGGGGAAGCACAATACACTCTCGACATGGAGGATGGGGGCGATTTTCGCATCTGGGTACGCACCTTCAAGCGCATGATCAATGACCAGCAAAATTACATCACCGTGAATGGAAAAGCCTTTCCGATCGCCGGGAATGAGAATCCCCTCGACCAGTGGCAGTGGGAATCCATCGGCACCCTCACCATCCCTGGCGGGGAGTTGAATATCGGAATGGGACGTACCTATGGACAGGATGATATGTTCAGCGTATTCATCGACTCGCTCTTTATCTCCCGCGACCCGAAGGCGATCCCCGACCTCTCCAATGTCTGGCAGCAGGTCTACACCAGTGGTGCGCTCTCTGGGGCACAAGAGCAGCATATTCTGGAGGAATCCCTGCCCCCGGGTAACTACCGCTGGATTGTGCGAGTTTTTGATGGGCTTCGACTGATAGACTCGGACGGTGCGCTTGGAAATGCATCAACGTATGCAACCTTCACCATCCTGCCCTGATATGTTTTACCTTAGGAAAAACCGCCCATTGGAACTGATCGTTCTCAATAGCCTCATTCTATATCTGGCTTTGTGGAACTGCCTGCGCTTGGTGCAGGCGCTCAGATCCTGGGATCTGCTGGCAGCCTACCAGGCACGCGGCGGACCACTCTATCTGGTGATCAGCGGTGGGACATGGGCGATTCTTGGTTTCTATCTCGTCTGGGCAACGTGGCGGCAAAAACCATGGGCCTGGGGTGCACTGCTTGGCTCTGCAGCTGGTTATACTGCCTGGGTCTTCTTTGACCGGTATTTCATGCAAAATCAACATAATAACAATGAATTCTTCCTGGCAGGGTTCATCGCCGGGTTGATCTTCTTCCTCCTGCTCCATTTCTCAAGAAGCGTCAGGGAATTTCACAATGTCAGATAACCCTAAAACCAAACAATTGCTCGAAATGCGGGAAAGATCGCGCCTCGGTGGTGGCACCGAGCGGACCGAAGCCCAGCATAAGCGTGGCAAACTCTGTGCCCGTGAGCGCCTTGATCTGCTTCTCGATCACGGCTCCTTCCATGAGATTGATGCCTTTGTCACCCACCATGCCACCGCCTTCGGGATGGAGGCACAAAAGGCACTGGGTGATGGCGTGGTGACCGGTTGGGGAATGATCGAAGGAAGGCTGGTTTATGTATATGCGCAAGACTTCACCGTCCTGGGTGGCAGCCTTGGCGAAGCGCACGCTGCGAAGATCTGCAAGATCTATGACCTGGCACTCAAGAATGGCGCCCCGGTCATCGGGTTGAACGATTCGGGTGGCGCCCGCATCCAGGAAGGTGTTTTTTCGCTTGCCGGGTATGCCGAGATCTTCCTGCGCAACACCCTGGCCTCAGGCGTTATCCCGCAGATCTCTGCCATCCTGGGTCCCTGCGCCGGAGGTGCTGTGTATTCTCCCGCCCTGACAGATTTCGTTTTCATGGCACGCGGCACATCGAATATGTTCGTCACTGGTCCGGATGTCGTCCGGGCTGTGACGCACGAGCAGATCTCCGCAGAGGAACTCGGTGGTGCTGACGTACATGCCGAGCGGTCAGGGGTTTGCCACGTGGTTGCCGAGAACGAATCGGAAGCCATCTTCATGATCCGTAAATTGCTTGGCTACCTGCCGCAAAACAATATGGAAAATCCGCCCTTCCTCCCCGGCGAGGATGATCCCCTGCGCATCGATGAGGAACTTGAAATCATCGTTCCTGAAGACCCCGGAAAACCATACGATGTCAAGGATGTGATCCGCCATATTGTGGATGACCGGGATTTCTTCGAGATCCATGAAGGATTTGCCGCCAATATCGTGATCGGTTTTGCCCGCCTGGGCGGTCATGCGCTGGGCATCGTTGCCAACCAGCCAACCATCCTGGCAGGTGTGTTGGATATCGATGCCAGCGAGAAAGCCGCCCGCTTTGTGCGCTTGTGTGACTGCTTCAATCTGCCCCTGGTCACCCTGGTGGATGTTCCCGGATTCATGCCTGGCACCTCTCAGGAGCATGGCGGTATCATCCGCTCCGGCGCAAAGCTGCTCTACGCCTATTGCGAAGCCACCGTTCCAAAGCTGACCGTGATCCTGCGCAAAGCCTACGGCGGGGCATATATCGTCATGTCCAGCAAGCATATGCGCGGCGACATCAACTTCGCCTGGCCTGGTGCCGAGATCGCCGTGATGGGCCCCGACGGGGCGGTGAATATCATCTTCCGCAAGGATATGGAACAGGCAGAAAACCAGGACCAACGCAGGGCGGAACTGACCGCTGAATACCGCCAGAAATTTGCCAACCCCTATGTGGCTGCGGAACGCGGATACATCGATGACATCATTGAACCGCGCCTCACCCGCTCACGCTTGATCAATGCACTGGAAATGTTGCAGAACAAGCGTGACAGCAATCCACATAAGAAACATGGAAACATCCCGCTCTAGGGATTCAAAGGAGCATCATGACTTCACCCAATGAACGTTTGGAACAGATCGCCGCTTTTTCACGTCAGCACATGGAGGCCAGTTACCAGGCTCGCAATGACAAGGATCAACTGATGCGCTTTCTATCCGGGTTTGACTATCGCTGGGCACACACCCAGCGGGTGGCGCAGTTCGGAAAGGTGATCGCCGAAGCCGAGGGGGCTGATGTGGAAGTGGTATTGTCAGCCTGCCTGCTCCACGATATCGCCTGGTTCGATGTCCGAGGAGAAAACAGCCGTGAGCATGGCAAGCTGGGAGCTGACCTGTCTCGCCCCTTTATCAAGACACTTGGCTACACGTTTGAAGAGGTGGAGAACATCTGTTATGCGATCGCCTCACATGTGACCGTCGAAAATCCTGATACATTGGAAGCCAGGGTTGTCAGTGATGCTGATAATGTTGACCGCTATGGCCCCTATCGAATACTACAATGGTGCTATTCAGATATTGACAATTACCAAAAGTTGGCAGAGAAACTGATCGACCGCATCCCGCGCCTGGAACATTATCGCGATCACAATCCCCTTGAAACCGAAACAGGCAGGCAACTTTTTGTTGAGCAATTGCACCTGCAGATCTTATTCTTCAGCGAATTCGTCGGTGAGACGAAATTGACCAGCCTGCCACAACTCTAGTCCATGTTCAAGAAGATCCTGATCGCCAACCGCGGTGAAATTGCCGTCCGCATCCAGCGCGCCTGCCGGGAGTTGGGCATTGAAACGGTGGCTGTCTTCTCAGAGGCAGATCGCCAGTCGATGCATGTCCGCTTTGCCGATGAAGCCTATTTGATCGGACCGTCACCCGCACGCGACTCTTACCTGCGCGGCGAAAAGATCATCGATGTTGCCCGGAAATGTGGCGCAGATGCGGTTCATCCTGGGTATGGCTTCCTGGCAGAGCGCGCCGATTTTTCAGCCGCTTGCGCCGATGCTGGGCTGGTCTTTATCGGACCAAAACCTTCCTCGATCGCCTCGATGGGAGACAAGGCGATGGCCCGTGCCACGGTGGCGCACGCAGGCATCCCGGTAGTTCCCGGCACCGAAGGGCAGGGTTCCCTCAGGGACGATGAACTGCTGTCCCTGGCTCCCGGGATTGGCTTTCCGTTATTGATCAAGGCCACTTCCGGCGGGGGAGGCAAGGGGATGCGCGATGTCAATAGTCTCGAAGAAATGCCGGAATTGCTGGCTTCGGCGCGGCGTGAGGCTGAATCATCCTTTGGCGACGGCAATGTATATCTGGAAAAACTAATCCCCGATGCCCGCCATATCGAATTCCAGATATTGGCTGACCAGCACGGCAACATCATCCATCTTGGAGAACGCGAGTGCTCCATCCAGCGCAGGCACCAGAAACTGATCGAGGAAGCTCCCTCCCCTTTGATCGGCACAGATGAATCCTTCCGCCGCCGCATGGGCGAAGTTGCTGTCCAAGCGGCACGTTCGGTGGATTACACCAACACGGGGACGATAGAATTCCTGGTCGATAAACAGCGCAATTTCTATTTCCTCGAGATGAATACCCGTTTGCAGGTGGAACATCCTGTCACCGAAATGGTCACCGGGTTGGATGTCGTGATCGAACAGATCCGCATTGCCAATGGGTGGAAACTCAGTCACCGTCAGGAAGATATCCGCTGGCGAGGCGCGGCGATCGAGTGCCGGATCAACACGGAAGATCCCTACAACAACTTCACCCCATCAACGGGGCGCATCACCATGACCCAATTGCCCACCGGTCCCGGGATCCGGATCGATACAGGCGTCTACATTGGCTTTGAAATATCCCCGTATTATGATCCGCTCATTTCCAAATTGATCGTATGGGGAGAAACACGTGCCCAGGCGATCGCGCGTGTCCGCCGGGCGCTGGAAGAATACCGCATCGTAGGTGTACGCACGAATATCCCCTTCCACCAAACGATGATGGCTACCTATCCATTCATCGCAGGAGAGTATGACACGCGTTTCGTGGAGGAGCAGTTCGCCATGATCGACGCAGCCGAGAACCGCGAACTCTTCCTGGATGTGGCCGCACTCATGGCGACCATGGTTGCCCATCACCAAATGGAACACCGCGCCCATATCTACCCCCGCACAGGAAAAAGATCGCCCTGGCAATGGGCTGGGCACCCGCAGGAACCCCACCGATGAAGTATATAGCCGAGATCGATGGAATGGAATTTCCGGTGGAGATCGTCGATGAGCACCACATTCGCTTTGGAGACGACTTGATCGAAGTCGACCTGGCAGCCGTCGGTGGTCAACCACTCTACTCCCTGTTAATGGACGGCGAATCATACGAAGGCTACGTGTACCCGGATGATAACCGCTGGCAGGTGCACCTGCGCGGTCAATTTTACACCGTCCGAGTGTTGGATGAACGTGAACGCAGGCTGAGTAGCACAAAAACGAATATCTCCGGCTCCGGTGAATTTCTACTCAAGGCTCCTATGCCTGGACTGGTTATTGCAGTGCCCGTCGCGGAAGGCCAACCCGTGGAAAAAGGTCAGATCCTGGTCATCCTGGAATCGATGAAAATGCAGAATGAACTCCGTTCTCCCTGGGCGGGGACGGTAAGCCGTTTGCGCGTGAAAGCCGGTGAAAGTGTTGAACAGAAACAACACATGCTGACCGTGATGCCTAAGGTTGAAGCAGTATGAGTTTATTCACGGGGAGTTGGATCAGTATTTTTCCCAGACGATCCGATTCATATCCCAATTCACGGTATGCACCGCGCCCGTTTCCCCCAACAATTGTTTCAAGTTGTGTTCAAATGCTTCGGCGCGACCACTGGTGAAGAAATCCACCTTGCCGTCCAATCTACCTTCTGCCTGACCACCAACAAGCGCAAGCAGCCGACCTGCCTGGCGGGCAACCGCGGGCGCGGGGTCGATCACTCGCACCTGGGGTCCAGCGATCTCCTGGATCAGCGGAATGACGAAAGGGTAATGGGTGCAGCCCAGGACAATGGTGTCGATCCCCCGGGCAAGCATGGGATGCAATGCCTGTTCCAGGATGGAACGTGTATGCACGGTATCCAGCTCGCCATTTTCGATCAATTGCACCAATCCAGGGCAGGTATCCTGAAAGAGGGTGACATCACCAGCAAACCGCTCCACTACAGAGGCATATAGCTCTCCCTGGAAGGTTGCTGGAGTCGCCAGGACTCCCACAACCCTGCTGTGAGTCGATTCAACCGCAGGTTTTACCGCTGGTTCCATCCCCACAAATGGCGTCTCCGGGAAGGTATGGCGCAAGTAATGAAGCGCAGCCGCCGAAGCCGTGTTGCAAGCAACCACGATCACCCCAGCCCCCCGGCTGACCAGGAAGCGTGTGATCTCTTCTGAAAACAGTCTCACCTCGCCGGCTGGACGTATTCCATAGGGCACATGTGCCTGATCTGCAAGATAGATGATTGGTTGACAAGGCATCTGAGCACGGATCGCCCGGAACACCGAAAGGCCACCGACACCTGAATCGAAGATACCGAGAGGTACACCAGCTCCAGCCATACTCCGATTGTAACTCCTATTATTGGCGTCCCATCACCTTCCCGCTGCCTCCACCAGGGCTTTGAAAAGCCGTTGTGCCGGAGGCAGGTGGGTGAACCACTCAGGATGCCATTGCACGGCCAAACCAAAGGGATGTGCCGGTATCTCCAATGCTTCAAGCAAGCCGTCCGGGGCATAACCAGCCGGAGATACCCCCTCCGCCAGGTCTTTTACCCCCTGATGATGGAGGCTGTTGACAGGAAACTCGGTGTCCCCAATTATATCCATCAGTCGTGTCGCGCCTTCGATGCGCACCATGTGGGCAAGCAACTCGCGTTCTGTTTCGGAATCATAATTATGTTTAATGGCATTCGGGTACTGATCGGGGATGTGGGTATACAAGGTGCCCCCCAGTGCTACATTGATTGCTTGAAACCCACGGCAGATCCCCAGGATTGGTTTCCCAACCACAACAGCAGTTCGGATCAACTCCATTTCCACGGCATCACGCCTCGGATCAACACCATCCAGGCAAGGATGCAATTCGCCATGGTATAGATCAGGGTCAATGTCCCCACCCCCTGTGATGAGCAGTCCGTCCAACCTGGCGACCAGTTCTTTGATCCCATCAACACCAATACCTGCGGGAATCAGGACAGGCAAACCGCCAGCCTCCATCACCGCCTCAGAATACTTATGCATCAGGGCAGCGATGGGAAATCCATAGATGTTCTTCTGGTTGTAGGTGGTCAATCCGATCAGTGGGATTGGCATGGAGACTCCTTAACGCAAAAGGGCGCAGGCAAAGCTGCACCCTTGCATTGCATGAATATGCTGATCAATCGAATTTCTGTTTCAGATGGGCTTTCTTGCCCGTCAGGCCGCGCAGGAAGTACAATTGCGCCCGGCGGGTATGGGAGTGACGGTCCACAACCACCTTGTCCACTCGCGGCGAATGAAGCAGGAAGGTACGCTCGACACCAATGCCATTCGATGCGGTGCGGCGGACAGTGAAATTGGCATTGTTACCGCCCTTGCGCATACGAATGACGATACCCTTGAATTCCTGAATCCGTTCTCGGTCACCTTCCTTGATGCGCACATGCACACTGACCTGGTCACCTGTCCGCAGATCAGGGATGTTCGGGTTGGTTGGGGCATTGAAGTTTTTATTTAGATCGATCATTTTATTTTCCTCACAAATTTTCTTCCGCTTTCCAGCGCGAAGCGAGATTATATCATGCGCATCAGAACGGTGCAAGGCCGGGTTTTCGGGTATAATTTTATTCCCCGCCCCTGTAGCTCAGCGGATAGAGTAATGGACTTCGAATCCAGAGGCCGTGAGTTCGAATCTCACCAGGGGCGCAGCCTCGAGACCGTTCACCGGTCTCTCTTTTTTATTTGCACGGCAGCCAGATATGGAATGCCCCCCCGCCTCCCGCAATGTCGGGGACCTCGATCCTGCCGGCATGTCGGTCAACCACCTGTTTCACGATCGCCAGCCCCAGCCCGGTGCCTGGCGCACCGGATGAACGCCCCACCTTGCCGCGGTAAAAGCGCTCGAACAGATGCTGCCGGTCTTCTTCAGCGATCCCCGGTCCAGTGTCCTCCACAGCAAAACCCACCCAGTTCTTTCCATCCCGTCCTTCCACCATTGTCCTCACCAGCACCTTGCCGCCAACCGGCGTATAGTTCAAGGCATTGGTGAGCAGGTTGGAGACCGCTTGTACCAGTAAAACATCATCCACCTGTACAGCAGGCAGATCTGGCAATAAGTCCATAGCCAGGGTGAGATGGTGCTCTTCTGCCAGCGCCCGCCTATCTTCGACGAGGGAGCGGACCAGTTTGTTTAAATCCTGTGGGGAGGGGTTGAAATGGACCTGTCGCAGGTCCAGCCGTGACAGGTTCAGCAGGTCTTCGATCAGGATGCGCAGCCGTTGGAGTTCCCTGCCGATGACGTCCAGCCGCTCCTGTGTTTTTATGGTTGGTTGGGAGCGCAGCATCTGGTTATACAGGATCAGGTTGGTGAGAGGCGTGCGCAGCTCATGGTTGATATTTGCGATGAATTCCGATTTTAACCGGTCCGCTTCTTGCGCCTTTTGTAACGCTTCAGATAATTCCATCGTGCGGCTGGCAACACGTTCTTCCAATTCATCCGCGTGGCGGCGGGTGCGCTCATTCAACTGCATGCGGTGGATGGTATTTCCAGCCATATCCGCCAGTGTGATCAGCAGGCGGGCATTCTCGCCATCGAATACCCGGGGCATGGGTGTCATTATTTGGATGATCCCGATCGTCTCCTGCTCGGTGCGAATGGGAACACACACCGCGCTCCAACCAGGGGGCATCAATTCCCGCATATGAGCCGGGGTGAGAGGGTCCAGGGAGATGTCTTTGGTAAAAAGGATATCGCCGGTGGCAAAAACGGTGCCTGGAATGCCAACACCTGGCTGAACCCCCAGGTGGGCAAGTTGCGAACACCACCCCCTCCCAACAACCTGTACCAGTTTACCTTGCTCGTGCTCAAAGATCCAGATGCTGCCCGTTTTGGTATCCAGAATGCGCAGGGTTTCATCAAGCAAGTCAGGCAGCATGGCATCGATCGATTGTGCCAGCCGCAGGGCTGTGGAGACGCGGTTCACCGCATCTAATTCCATGAACTGATTTTTGGTCTCGCTGAACAGTCTGGCGCGTTCGGCTGCTGCACCAATCTCGCCGGAGATCGCATCCACAAATGTAATTTCCTCATGGGACCATTTTCGTGGGAGCGGGGCAGCGATTGCCAACCCCCCGATTTGCCTGCCATCGGTCTTCAGGGGGCTGACGATGGCAGCAAGAATGCCCTGCTCGGTAAGCATTTCAGAAAATGGATGCTTCTCTTTTGTCCAGTCATCGATCACCAACATCGTGCTCAAGGAAACGTTTCCCATCAGGGATTCACTCTTCATGACCATATTCATGGACCCAGGGATTCCCCTGGAAGCCACGCGTTGGGCACTCGCTTGCGTGCCAGTCAACCAGATCGCGCCAACTTCCACGCCAAATGCCTTCAGGGTTTGATCCAGAACCGTGTTCAGCAGGCTATCCAGGTCGGAGCCTGCCCGCGTGGCTGCCATGATGATCGTATTTAATGCTGCCTGGCGGATCGCTCTGCGGCGGGTATCCTCGAACAGGCGGGCATTCTCGATCGCTGCAGCAGCCTGATTGGCCAGGGTGGTCAGCAGGCGTTCATTGTATTCACTGAATGCATTTATTTGTTCGCTTTCCACGTTGATGCAGCCAATGGTCTTCCCGCCCGCTTTGAGAGGAACGCACATTTCGGAGGCGACTCTGGGATCGGAAAGTACGTAATGCGGATTGGAACTTACCTCCCCAACCCTCAACAGCACACCGTTCCGGCACACCCAGCCGACAATGCCATCCTCCTGTGTGCGGATCAGGGATTTTATCCGTTCCACCTCTGCCGCGTGGTTATCCGCCGACAATCCCTTGCTGCCATATGCCAGCAATTCAGGTTTTCCATCCTCGATGACCCAGATGGAGCCTTTCCAACCCATCAGGTGATCGAGGGCATCCACGATACGCTGCGCTACCGCGCTCAGGCTGTGGATCTGTGATCCTGCCAGGCTGGCCCGGTAGAGCAGGTCAATTTCCAGCAGGCGCTGCTGCGTTTCTGCGAACAACCTGGCATTGTGAACTGCACCAGCGGCAGTAGCCGCAAAGACAATCAGCAGGTCTACATCCGCCTGTGAATACTTGCGGATCGGGGTCGTACTTTCCAATTCGTAAACGACTAAAACGCCAACGAGCTCCCCGCTGTAGACCATTGGTACTCCTGCCACTGCAGTCGTGGGCAGGTCTTGGAATCTTGGTGAGCGGTGTTTCCAAATACGATGGTCATCCACCACAAGCGGGTGGAGTGTTTGTGCCACCCGCCCGGCAACACCTTCCCCTTTTTTCAGCCGGATACCACCCATGCCTGGAAGACCGCGGGTGATAACCGATTTCAGGTCGTTCGTATCCTCATAATACAAGTAGATCGTACACCCCGGAGAACCAAGCAGCGAGATCACCCGGTCCACCATGGTGTTCAGGATCGTATCCAGGTCTCGCTGCGCGCCGAGGTCGCGCGTGGTCTCGTAGAGCGTGGATAATTCCTCCGCACGGCGTCGGAACCTCTCCTCGCTTTCACGCAAGGCATCTTCCGATCGCTTCCTCTGGATCGCCATCGCCACCTGCGACGAGACGAATTCCAACATTCTCTGCTCCTGCAGACCATAAGCAGACGAATCGGTATAATCCTGCACCACCATCGCACCGATCACTTCGTCATCCAGACTCAGTGGTACCCCCAGCCAGATGGGGGAAGGTGAACCCACCAACACGACTTCCCCCGCTTTCTCCATCCTGTCCTGAACTTCCTGGTTGACCAGCAGGGATCTGCCGTGGGTCAGGATCCACTCAGTCAGTCCTTTTCCCGGGAGATGTGCCTTCGCAGGAGGGTCATAATCATCCATATAATAGGGATAAGTGATCTTACCATTTGCCTGTTCCAGCAGAGCGATATAAAAATTCGTCGCTTTCATCACTTCGCCAATGATGGCATGGATCGCTGGAAAAAGTTCATCCATGCTGCGAGAGCGATCAGCCGCTTGAGCAATACGGTACACGGCATCCTGGAGTAATTCCGCCCTTTTACGATCAGTGATATTAAAAGCCGTGCCCAGGATGGCTGGTTTCCCGGCATATTGAACGATCGAAGTGGTCAATTCGATCCAGCATGTATCCCCATTCTTCTTGATCAGGCTTAATTCGCCTTTTCTCTCCCCGCCTGGTACCGGTTGGGGATGGAATCCAAGACCGCGCAGTGCCTCTCGGGTATCTGGCAGGAACAGGTTGCCAATGTTCATTCTCTGCAGTTCATCCTGCTTATATCCGGTCAGGACTTCGCCAGCCAGGTTGATATATTTGAATCTCGACCTTTGGTAGATGAAAATGGCAGCCCCCGCAGCTTCAGCCAGATTCCCTACCATCGAAGGATCGATTTCGTTATTCAATAAGGCATTCATTGCGTCTACCCACTTACTTATGTCGCCAAAGATATATAAGTATAGCATGAGTACCTCGATAATAATAAAATTATTGAAAAGCCATCCTTACTGTGATATCAACTGGAGGTGCGAAAGCTTGAGATTACAAAAACAGGTCATGTCCCGCGTAAGAATCAGGCTACAATTGGTTTGGAGAATCAATGAAAACATTTCCTACTCTACTACTATTGCTCACCCTGGCAGCCTGTTCTGGGATCTCGGTCCCGGAGCAGCCTTGGCCTGCGGATCCGTCGCCGTCCCCTTTGCCTGCCATCCGCTCGCCCACGCTACCCTTTGTCCCTTCAATCACCCTCATCTTGTCAACGCCACAACTCGAGACAAAGACTCTCGCTGCCACTCCCACGACCACATCTGCAACAGTTGGCCTGGTACTCGAGATACAAGGATGCAATACCAGCCTGGACCTCACACACAGCATGGGTGAGGTAACCAACGCCTATCCTTTGATCAAGAACCTAAGCCCCAATCCTCAAACTGCCATCTGCGCCACGCTTTCCGCCAGTGATGAGGACCGGGCGCACCCGGATAAATCCTTCTGCATTCCTGAACTGCCTGGCAACCACCAGATATTGATCAAATTAACCGTGGACTCTGGGTTCCAGGAAGACACATCCATCCAGGTGGATATTGCCAGCCATGAGGGGTTGACCGCCAGCCTGATTGTCTCCAGTTGTCTTTCGGTCGGTTTCCCAGGCTGGATCCCGGCTGCAGTTGGTTTGATCGAACCCGTACCTTAGGAAGTCTGACCCTTATGGTTACTGGGCATTTTCACCTTTAAAGAGATTGGATTTCCCAATCCATACACAATATTCTCTTCATCGAGGCCTGCATGACAAAAAAAGTGGAACGTAAATGGTGGGTGCTCATTGCCATTGGGACAGGTTCCTTTATGGCTGCACTGGATGGAAGCGTGATCAATACCATCCTGCCGGTAGTCCGGGACTCCTTCAACACAGACATCGCCACGGTCGAATGGGTGGTGACCATCTACCTGCTTGTGCTGAGCGGCCTGTTGCTCACCTTTGGCCGCCTGGGGGACCTACGCGGGCACAAGTCCATCTATGTCTGGGGGTTTGGTATTTTTGTGCTCTCCTCGGCGCTGTGTGGCGCTGCCTGGTCGCCAACAATGTTGATCATATTTCGGGGACTGCAGGCGATCGGCGGAGCGATGCTGGCGTCCAATTCACCTGCGATCGTGACCGGTAACTTTCCTCCCGAGCAGCGCGGCAGGGCATTTGGCCTGGCATCCACATTGACATATCTCGGCTTGACCGTCGGCCCTTCCCTGGGTGGTTTGCTGGCAAATACCTTCGGCTGGCGGTCAGTCTTTTACATTAATATCCCGGTAGGCTCGCTGGCTCTTGCCCTCAGCTTGTTCTTCATCCCTCGCGACACCCCAATCGAAGCCAGTAAACGCTTCGACTTGGCTGGTGCATCCCTCTTCCTGGCAGGTTTAACCTCACTGATGCTTGGTCTGAACAAGGGCGCCGACTGGGGCTGGTCTTCTCCAGTGATCCTCGCCTTGCTTTCTGGAGCATTACTCTTGCTTATATTTTTTATTATCGTGGAACGACGCTCCCCCGCCCCGATGCTTGACCTGAGTCTTTTCCGTGTGCCCCTTTTTTCCACCTCGGTACTCAGCGCGATCTTGAATTATGTTTGTATATACAGCATCATGTTCCTGATGCCATTCTATCTCATCCAGGGGCGCGGGCTGGATCCGGCACAGGCAGGCTTGATCTTGAGCGCCCAGCCGGTGATCATGGCCATCGCCGCGCCGATCAGTGGTGCCTTCTCCGACAGGATCGGCTCACGCCTGCCAGGCTTGCTTGGCATGGGCCTGCTGGCTACAGGCCTGTTGCTGCTTTCCAGGCTGGGGGCGGATACTGCATTCTGGCTGGTGATCATGGCGCTCCTCCTGGCAGGCCTGGGCACGGGGACCTTCATCTCCCCCAATACCAGCGCATTGATGGGTTCTGCACCCAGGATCCGGCAGGGGATCGCAGCAGGGATCCAGGCATCAGCCCGTAGTTTCGGCATGGTGCTGGGCATTGGTCTTGCCGGGGCGATCTTCACCACCCAACTGGCACGTGATCTGCCTGATGCCTTCTACCGGGGTATCGACCTCGGTTTCCTGGCAGCATCTGCGATCGCCCTCATCGGGGTTGCTGCCTCGGCAGTGAAGGAACGTTGACGTGTCTGGGGTAGAAAACAGTTATAATAATGAAAGAAATTGAACAAATTCGTACTGTATCAATACAGACCGATGAACTGGTTCCCATCCAATCTGATCAGATCCGCTATGCAGGAAAGAAGAAAGAATGCCCGAAGAACAACAACCCTACAGTTCAAGACAAAAGATCGCCATCCTCATTGATGGCGACAATGCCCAGGCCAACCTCCTACCGCAAATCCTTGTGGAAGCCGGAAAATATGGGCTGGTGACTGTGCGCCGTATCTATGGCGACTGGACCACCTCCAGCATGAACCAATGGAAGGATGTGCTCAACTTCCATGCAGTTCAACCTGTCCAGCAGTTCCGCTACACGGTTGGCAAGAATGCCACCGACAGTGCCATGATCATCGATGCCATGGACCTGCTCCACTCCGATGTCGTGGATGGTTTCTGCCTGGTTTCCAGTGACAGCGACTACACCCGGCTGGCCACCCGCATCCGCGAGACCGGGACCTTTGTCATGGGGATCGGAGAAAAGAAAACGCCCAAGCCATTCGTTAATGCCTGTGACGTATTCGTTTACACCTCGAATCTGGTCGTTGAACAGAAAGTGCATCGGCCTGCGGTGCAGAACAGGCGCCAGCCCAGAAAGAAGATCGAGACAGCCCCCCAGCCAGTTAACTCAATCCCGGCTGCAACAATCCCACCGGTCATCGAATCCGATAATGAGAATGACCCAACCCCGATGATCCGCCAGGCGTACGAAATCGCCCAGCAGGAGGATGGATGGGCACGTCTTGACCACATGGGGAATGCCCTCTACCAGCTCGACCCCGGTTTCGATCCACGCACGTACGGGCACCGCCAGCTCTCTCGGCTCATCGCCAGTTACAAAGACTTGTTCCAGATGCGCACCCAGGAGATCGATGGGTCCACATTGTTCTATGTTAAGATGAAAGAATAGTCCAAGGATGGACCAACGACGCACCCAGGTGCGTCGTTTTTTTTGCCCCAAATGTCTGCTTTTCTTCCTCTCCTTTCTCGAGCCATTTCTGCTCGTGCCGCCTTCGTAAATCCTCCGCACGATGGCGCTTTTCGACTCTTCAACGGCTTCCTGGAGGGGTTCCCCGGTCTGGTCATGGATGTGTATGCTTCCACGCTGGTGATCTTCAACCTTGGAAAACCGGCTGAGCTGTTGGAGCCATTTATTCTTGAGGGCATGGAGCACATTCACGCATCCCTGCCTTGGTTGCATGCGGTACTCGAAAAAAAACGCCACGCGTTCGATCCCGTGGTAAGACGCGGCCAGTTGCTATCCGGGGCACAACCTGACCATAAGGTGCTTGAACACGGCTGTTGGTATGCCCTGGACCTCACCTTGCGCCAGGATGCCGGCTTGTACCTTGACACACGTAACCTGCGCAAGTGGGCCAGCGAGACCTTGCGTGGCAGGACCGCCCTGAATACCTTCGCATACACTGGCAGCCTTGGCGTAGCAGCCATCTCCGGAGGCGCCAGCCGCGTCATCCACCTGGACCTGAGTCGCGAGGTGCTGAACCTGGCAAAGACCTCTTATTCGCTCAATGGCTTCCCCATCCACAAGGAGGATTTCGTAGTTGAAGATTTCTTTGTGCACACAAGCAGACTGAAACGCGATGGTGAGCAGTTCGACTGTGTCTTTCTGGACCCACCTTACTTCTCCACCACCCACCGCAGCCGCCTGGATCTGAACACGGACAGTGCCCGGCTGATCAACAAGGTTCGCCCGCTGGTAAAGGACGGGGGCTGGCTGGTGGCGATCAACAATTCACTATACGTGAGCGGAAGGGAATACCTCTCCATCCTGGAAAGGTTATGCACAGATGGTTACCTGATGATCGCTGACCTGATTCCTGTTCCTGAAGATATCACCGGTTTTGAAGCTACACGTTCCGGGCAGCCTGTCACCGATCCACACCCCTTCAACCATGCCACCAAGATCGCACTTCTGGAAGTACGCCGAAAATCCGCATAGATTTCATTTTTCATCTCTACCGATGATTGGGTTGAGCGCCGGACCATCCGGACTCATCCCATCCTTCCCTTTTACATCAGAGAACGTGATCATTTCCTGGTAAGCCTGGGCAATTTCATGAGCTATCTTCTCCCAATCATACGCCTGGGCGTGCCGGATAGCAGCCCTGCCCATTTCCTGGCGCAAGCCTTCATCTTCCAGGAGCAGGCTTAATTTCTCGCACAGGGCATCGTGATCCTCCGCCGGGATGGTGAATCCGGTCACCTTGTCCTGCACCAGGAAAGCCAACCCACCAACTTGGGAGGCGATGACCGGTGTTCCACACGCCATGGCTTCAAGTGCCACCATGCCAAAAGACTCATAGTGCGAGGGCATCACCACCACCTCGGCGGCTGAATAGTAATAGGGAAGCGTGTCCTGACCGCGTTTCCCCAGGAAAACCACCATCCTTCCAATGCACAGGTCATCACACAACTGCTGGATTCGGGACATCTCGGCGGTCATCGTTTCAGGGGACGCATCCGGGTCACCGCCGATGATCGCCAGGTGCACAGGTTCCACGATATCCTTGCAGCGCAGACAACTTATCGCATGGATAAGGGTATCCAGGCCTTTGAGCGGTTCAATTCGCCCAACGAACAGGATCATGCGGTCTTCCACCTTCAATCCTAGGTATTGGCGCGCCTCATCCACCGGGATGGGATAGAAATGGCAAGTGTCCACCCCGGGGGGAATGACCATGACTTTCCGGATTTCCGCCTTGTACAGCCATTCCAGTTGAGCTCTCTCCGCCAGGGTGGCAGCCACGATCCGATCTGCTCGTTTTAATACCTGCCTTTCCCCTTCTAGCCGGTACCCCCCTTCCCGTTCTTCTGCCGAACGGGCGATGCGGTTCTTCATCTCTCCCAGTGTATGGAACATGTGCAGGACGGGTATTCCTCCAAAAAGATCGGAGAGTGCACCTGCTGCGATCCCTGACATCCAGTAATGGCTGTGGATCAGGTCGTAATGGATGTTTTTTTCAGAGGCGAACTTGCGAATGCCTTCCACGAAGCAGGGAATGTACTCCACCAACTGATGTTTCGGTAGTGGTACCTCTGGTCCGGCCGGCACATGGACAACCCGGTTGCCAAACCCAAGGTCGTGGAGTACATGCGGGACATGCTCATCCTGTGAGCGGGTGAATACATCCACGTGGATACCCAGCCTGCCAAGGGCGGTCGTCAGGTCGCGCACATAGACATTCATTCCTCCGGTATCCTTGCCGCCCAGGGTTGCCAGCGGGCAGGTATGGTAGGAAAGCATGGCGATGTTCATACGCCGAGTATACACCGGATCATTTTTGATTGGGATCGCCTGTTCGAAACTTGCCGTAATTCCAGGATTGCTGTATAATCCCGCCGCCTGTTCGAATGCCACCATAGCTCAGTCGGTAGAGCAGACGTTTCGTAAACGCCAGGTCAAGAGTTCGAATCTCTTTGGTGGCTCATTCTACGAAAGAACCTCCCCATACACTTGCGGGGAGGTTCTTTCTCTTCTTTTCACCTGCGGACCTGGTGTGATCGGCATCCCCTCCACAGGCGCTCTTGCATTTATTTCTGATCGCCAAATAACGCTTCGACCCCCTGACGAAAGACCGCGCTGTGATAGTCCACATCTGCTTCGCTGGTATCGGCAGCGATGAGCGCCATATTATGAAAGGGGGTCATCAGGATGCCGCGGTTCAACGCCCACAGGTGCATATAGCGGTCCAGTTCACTGTCCACCGCTGCATTGGCCTCACCTCCATTACGCGGAGGTATCCTGCGGAACCAGTATTCAACCCGGAAACCAAGCCTCTTGACCACCCAGGGCAGGTCAAAATCCCGGATCACCTCCTGGACACCCTGCTCGTAACGATCAGCAAGCTTTTCGCAGCGCTCATACATGGCTGGTGTAAGCACATTCTCCAGCGTAGCGCGCATCGCAGCGATCGAAAGGGCGTTTCCCGCCAACGTACCCCCGATCCCGCCCACATCCGATTGGTCGATCTCAAGTCTCTTCCAGAATGCATCGGCAACTTCCTGCGTGAAGCCATATACCCCTGCCGGGATGCCGCTTGCCAGGGACTTGCCGCAGGTAAGGAAATCCGGTCGCAGACCATGCCTGCCGGTATATCCACCAGGTCCAGCACACAAGGTATGCGTCTCATCGATGATCAGGTACGTTCCTGTACGCCGGGTGATCTCGCGCAGGGCATCATGATAGCCTGGATCAGGGTGGATGATGCCAATATTGGTCATCACCGGCTCAGCCAGCACCACAGCTACGTCCCGGGCTGCCAGCGCTGTTTCCAGGGCAGGGATATCATTGAACTCGATCACCTTGGTTGTCTCCACCGGGTCGACCGGTGGCCCCAGGTTCCCTTGACGCGCACCGGGGGTGCCCTCCTCGTCGAGGGTAATGAAACTTTCATCCACGGAACCATGATAACAATAGTTGAAGACCATCACCTTCGAGCGCCCGGTAATGTGCCGCGCCATGCGAATGGCAAAGCGGTTGGCATCAGTGGCGGTCAGGGTGAACTGCCAGTATTGGAGGCCAAAGCGGCGCTGAAGTTCTTCGCCAACCCAGAGCGCATCCTCAGTGGGAAGCATGAAGGTGATCCCTCGGGCAGCCTGTTCCTGGATGACTTTAACGGCCGCCTCTGGCGAATGACCGGTCATCGCCCCTGTATCCCCCAGACAGAAGTCGATATAGGTGCGCCCATCCACATCTGTGAAATGGGCTCCCCTGGCTTCCTTGACAAAGACAGGACAGGTGCCTGCCCAGCGAATCATCCACAACATGGGCACACCGCCCTGCATGGAGCGCCGTGCCCGTTGGAATAACTCGTATGAGCGCGGGTGTTCCGCAAGGAATTTTAGCTCTTCAGAGCGCAGCAGGTCGCCTAGGCGGCGGGTATCAAGGATACTCATGATGCCATCCTTTGTTCACTTCAGGGTTTTGTGTAACGCTTCACCAAAGATTGACAGTGCATCATTGATCTGGCTTCCGCTGACGATCAGGGGCGGTATCCAGCGAATGACGTTGTCAAAAGTCCCACAAGAGAGCAGCAGCAACCCGCGTTCCTCGCAGGCATGGATGATCGCCTTGGTCATTGCCTTGTCAGCCGCCTTGCCGTTGACCGTGAACTCGGTGCCGATCATCAAGCCCAGCCCGCGCACATCGCCGATCTGCGGGTACTCCTCCTGGAATTTGCGCAGCCCACTGGTCAATTGGACCCCGCATCGGGCCGCATTTCCGGGCATATCTTCGTCGCGCATCGCCCGGATGGTTGCTACGCCAGCCGCGCAGGCCAGTGCATTACCGCCATAGGTCCCGCCATGCGAACCGGCCTGCCATTTCTTCATCAGGTCGAGGCGGCCGAACACGCCTGAAAGCGGCAGTCCCGAAGCAATCCCTTTGGCAACGGTCATGATGTCGGGGGTGACGTTAAAATGATCCTGGGCAAACCATTTCCCCGTCCGCCCAAATCCGGATTGCACTTCGTCAAAAATGAGCAACAAGCCATGCCGGTCGCACAGTTCGCGCAGGCCTTTCAGAAAGGCTGCCGGTGGCACGACGTACCCGCCCTCTCCCAGTTCCGGCTCGATCAGCACCGCTGCCGTCTCTGCCGGAGAGGTTTGCGAGACCAGCAGTTCCTCCAGTGCAGCCAGGCAAAATTCACTGCTCTGCGCTTCGCTCATACCCAATTTATATGCATAAGGATACGGAGCAACAAAAACACCTGCCGGAAGCGGCTGGAAACCGGAGCGGTAAATGGTCTTGGAGGTGGTCAGTGCCATTGTTCCGGCTGTTCGCCCATGAAAACTGCCCGAGAAAACGATGATATTGGGCTTACCCGTGGCAGCACGCGCCAGTTTAACCGCCCCTTCCAGGGCTTCGGCACCGGAATTGCTGAAGAAGAAGCCATCTATGGCTGGATTCACCACCTGGCGCAGTTCGGCGATCAACTCCATCATCGGTTTATGCACTACGATATTGGCTTGAGCATGCAGGAACAAGCCCGCCTGTTCACGGATGGCCTCCACCACTTTCGGGTGGCAGTGACCGGTGTTGGTGACACCGATCCCACAGGTGAAATCCAGGTACCGGCGTCCATCATCAGCATAGATATAGCATCCCTCGGCGCGGTTGCTCTGGATCGGGAAGATGCGCGACCAGACGGGTGACATGTGGGGGTAATTCTCTTCGTAGAGGCTCATTGTGATTCCTGTCAATGGATTTTGAATATCGATTTCCGGCTTTGATAGTTCAACTGGCACATGACGCTGCCCATGTTGAAATAGCAGGGGAGGATCAGTATCCTCCCCTGCAGGGGATTAAGCGGGGAGAAGATCTGCAGCCCAGGCGATACCCGACCGCTGCAGTGCCTCTGCCGTTGGGACGCCGTCCTCTGTCCAGCCGTGCAGTTGGTAGTAGCGGTCCAACGCATGCTCGAATTCTTCCTTGCCCACCGCGATCCCGGCTGTGGGCCCAGAACCTCCCAGAGGTTTGAAGAACTTCTTGGGCAAGGCATCCTGCTCACGGGTGAATCCCTCGCGGGCATTGAAAGTCCGCATCAGGTTGATCCTGCGGATGCCGACCTGAATGAGTTCATCAATGGAGACATCCCAGCCAGTGACAGCCCGGATCATTTCGGCTGTTTCGACTGGTCCAAAGAGCGACCAGGCCGGTCCATAAACGAACTGGCATAGGGTCAGTGCATCCATCATGCTGTAAAACGCCTGCCCAAGGTAGGCGAATTTGATCTTTTCGTCCCCAAGCGACATCGGCTCCGGCGGATCGTTCAATCCAATCGTTGCCAGTCGTCCCAGGTAGAGGTCAGAAGCCATGCCCTTTTCATACATCCAATCGTGTTCGCTGGACTGGTGATCAGCACCAAAGGCATTGACGGCATAGATCAACGCCAGCGAGCGTTTGGCCTGCGGCATGTGCGCCGGGGATTCCTGGTTCTTCACCGTGATCAGGCACTCATCCGCGCCTTTGCCCCAGACCTTTGCCGCACGCGCCGACCCTTCCGCCAGCTCCGGGCCGAGTCTTCCACTGCGGGTCACGATCTGCTGGAGGACTTCCAGCATCGCATCCGCATTCCCAAAGCGCAGGTCGATGCCACCTGTATCCTCACGGCTAATGATACCCTTCTCGAAGCATTCCATGGCAAAGGCAATGGTTGCCCCGCAGGTGATGCTGTCCACCCCGTGCATATCGCAGATCTGGTGTGCCAGTGATACCGCGGCCAGATCAGAAATGGCGCAATAGGAACCGAAAGTCCCCAGGGTTTCATATTCTGCCCCGCCATAGACAGGATCAACCTTGTAGTTTCCTTCCATGATCTCCACCACCCGCTTGCAGCGTACCGTGCAGGCATAGCAGGTATCGCGCCCCTTTAACACCGTCTCAGCCATCTTCTCGCCGCTGATCGCCTCCGCGCCTTCGAATTGCCCTTCTGTATAGTTGCGCGTTGGCAGCGTGCCAAATGAATTCTGCGGCATCACCACGCTGGCTGTACCGAATTTCGCCAGCCCATCCATATCGGGGTTGGTCGCCACCCATCCTGCACCGGCTTTGTTCAAGGCAGCCAGGGCTTTGGGATCCGAGATCTTTGGTTTGTCGCGGCCGCGCACCACGATCGCCTTGAGTTTCTTGCTCGCCATCACCAAGCCCATGCCCGTGCGGCCATTCATACGGTTTGCCATGTTCACGATGGAGGAGAAACGTACACCCTTTTCCGCAGCAGGACCGATCTGCATCACCTCAGCTTTTTCATCCCCCACTTCCTGCTTGAGCAGGGCATCCACCTCACCAGTTACTTTTCCCAGCAAGTGAACAGCTGGGTGTAGTTCCACCTTCCCATCCAGGATGGTCAGATAGACCCACTCAGCAGATTGGCCGCGGAAAATCACGCCATCATACCCTGCGAATTTGAACTCGGCGGGGAAGAAACCTCCCGCCTGCGAATCGCCGATCGCGCCGCTCGTAGGTGACTTGGCATTGACGTTGATGCGGCTTTGTCCAGCGATCGTCGCCCCGGTGACCACGCTGGGGAAGACCGTCAGCAGGTTCTCCGGACCAAGCGGGTCCGCTCCTGCTGGGACCTCACGCAGGATGTATGTCAACGCCATCGCACCGCCACCCATGTACGTGCGGTAAAAGGAGTCTGGCGGGTTTTCAATATCGACCTTTCGCGTGGAAAGATCGACGTGTAATATTTTCCCGTGATAACCGTAGGGCATGCTTCACTTCCTTTCACTAGGCATAATTATGTTAGGTTGCGCCTCGGGGAGATTTGTTCCATCAAGGCGCAACCTGTCGAACATCAGACCCTAGTCATCGACACCCGGTGGGGTTTTGCTCCAGGCGAAGATGTTCTTGGTATCCACCAGTTTGCCGTTAATGTCGGTCAGCAGCTTGGGCGGGTCCTTCTTCTGGGTCAGCAACGAGACAACGATCAGGGCAACAACCGAGATAAAGAACGCCGGGGTCGAAGCAATGTAGATCGAATCCCAAACAACATCGTCCATCATCTCGCCTTCATAGACCACCGGCAGGATATAGGTATACATCCAGACAAAGGTCAGGATCAGCCAGGAGACGACCCCGCTGAAAAAGGAAGCCAACGCACCCCAATGATTGGCTTTCTTCCAGTACATCCCGATCAAGTATGGTGCGGCCATACCCACCAGGATGGATGTGTTTGCCAATACCGCCAACTTGTAGATTGTGGAGGCGAACAAGGCGATCACCAAACTCAGGATACCACTTACAATGAGACTGATCCTGGTGATCTTCAAGCTGGCCTTGTCGCTCAGATCGGGCTTGTATACCTTGACGATATTCTCCGTGAACATCGTTGCCCCTGCCAAAAGGGAACTATCCGAGGTGCTCATCAGGGCGGATGCCAACGCGGCAATGAAGACCGCCACCAGGATGGGGGGCAGGAATTTCATCGCCATGGAGATCAGGATGAACTCAGTTTCTGCGCCTTCCAGGCCGGGTCCCAATGCGCCGTAGGCTGCCACGCCGATCAGGGGGGAAAGGACACCAAAGGCAAGGTAGAGCGCGCCTGCCAGGAAGGTCGCCTTGACGGCTGTATTCTCATTCTTGGAGGAACAGGTTCGCTGCAGGTAATCCTGCGCAGGGATGGCACCCAGCCCCAAAGAAAGCCAGGCTGCGATGTAATAGAACCAGCCGTGCATGCCGAAATAACCATAATAGCCATCTTCAGCGGTTGGCCAGATCGCAAAAGTATTCGTAGTGTACTGAGCACCCGACATATCGATGAGGTTCTGGAAACCACCCACTGCGATCACAATGAAAGTGGTGATGATCAACAAGCCGATCGAGGTCAGGAACATCTGCATGAAGTCCAGTGCGGTATCCGCCCACATGCCACCCATCAGGGTATAGAGGGTTACCACCGTGGTGACCAGGATCATGCCCCACGAGATCGGCCAGCCCAGCAGCGCCTGCAGGATGGCACCTCCAGCAACGATCTGGGCTGCCGTCCAGCCAAAATACGTGATGATTTGCGTGACTGTGCCGATCACCGACATGCCCGTGCCGTACCGGCGCTGGAAGAAATCCATGATGGTCACATACTGTGCCCGGCGCGCCAGGCGGACAACGAAGATGCCTGCGATCACCAGGCACAGGGTCGCGCCGAAGGGATCAAAGACCACGCCCTGGAAGCCGTACGAATAGGCTTCCGAGCTGGAGCCCATCAGAGTCTCGGCAGCAAACCAGGTGGCCATGATCGAGGGAGCCGCCATCCACAGCGGAAGCCGGCGGCCTGCCAGAACATAATCCACGTTCGATTCAACCTTCCTGGACGCCCAGTACCCGATGATCATCCTGATGATCAGGATAACCACGATCCCCCCAATGATCAAGCCAGCATGTTCATATCCTTGTAGATCCATCGCATCCTCCTCTTTTTTGATAGGGTCTGGTAGTAGGTAATATTCGCGTAGAATGGAAAGTTACATTTCTCTGATCCCGTAAGGGAAGCCGTAAGCGGACATTTTTTCCATGAACGGGATCGGATCGAAGGCTTCCGGACCCAGTACGCCAACCCCTTTCCATACCCCATGGTCCAGCAAGTCCATGCCGATGACCGCGTTGAAAGCCGTCTGGGCGACCACGGATTGGCAGCCGAACTTCTTCATGCACTCCTTGTTGTCGGCCACCTGGTAGAGATAGACCTCTCGGCGTTTACCGTCCTTGATGCCCTTCACCCAGGTACCCGCGCAGGTCAGGCCATCCATCTTCTCACCGAGATGTGCCGGGTCGGGCAGGCAGGCTGCCACCACATCGCGTGGGGCAACCATCACATCCTTGACCTTGATCGGCTCCTTGTTGTCCAATCCAAGCATGTGAAGGGTCTTTAAAACACCAATGAACTGGTCACCCAGGCCATACTTGAACGTGACACGCTTGCACTTTACCCAGCGGGGAACCAGCAGTACTTCCTCGTGCTCCACATTCACCACTTCGACTTTGCCGATCCCCTCCGGGAACTCGAAAACTTCCGGCTCGGAGAAAGGCGGGGTGGTAAACCAACCCTTGTCCTTTTCCCAGATCACCGGCGGGTTAAGGCATTCCTCGATGGTGGTCCAGATAGAAAAGTTGGGGGCGAATTCGTACCCCTCCACCGTGATGTTCGCGCCATCCCGGATGCCGATCTCTTCGATCTCGTCGAATAGATGATCCTGTGCATACCGTGCGAAGATATCCGCCATGCCAGGTTCAACTCCCAAGCCAACCAGGCACAGGAGACCTTTCTTCTCCCAATCCTTGGCGCGTTCGAACTGGTAATCACCCAGTTTCACCCCGCACTGCTCGAACGGCTTATCAGGGTGCGGGGAACTGAGCGTCATGGCCATATCCATGTAATTGACACCCGCATTGTAGGCAGCATCGAAGATCGATTCATTGAATGACGGGTCGCAGGCATTCATGATGAGGTCAACCTTGTATTGCCTGGCAAGTTTCTCGATCAAGTCGCGCTTGCTGGCATCGATCCATTCGATGGGGAAACGCTCAGGATCCCCCAGCTTGGCCTGCACTTCCTTCAGGCGCTCGCGGTTGTAATCCGTGAGCACCATCTGTTCCATCCACGCTTGTCCTTTGGCGATCGAAGCGATCGCCTCACCAACGCCGCCTGTTCCGACAAGTAATACTTTCATGTCTGCTTCTCCTTATCTTAGGTTGAATGAATATCCGGTGTGACCGGGAATTGCTAGAAGTAGACTTCCTTGACGATCTTCAGGTGCATGAAGGTTTCCGACTCGCGGATACCCTCCACCTGGTACAGACGCTCGGTAATGAACTGGAGCAAATGAGCATGGTCACGGCAGATGACTTCAGCGATGATGTCATAGGAGCCGCTCGTCACGATCAGGTAGATGACTTCTTCAAGCGCGGCGATCTTCTCGGCAATTTCCATTAGTTTTTGCCCATCTGCCCGGATGCCGATCATGGCCATGCTGTTATATCCCATCCGCAGTGGGTTGGAGATGGCAACGATCTTGATGCTACCGCTTTCGACCAGGCGGTGATAGCGCATCCGGATCATGCCGGGCGAAACGCCCAGCTCTTCAGCGATCTTGGCAAGCGCTACGCGTCCGTCCTCGCGCAACGCCGCCATGATCTTGCGATCAACAACATCAAGGGTGATCTTTTCGCTGGGAATGCTCATATCTAAATATTACAACTTATAGTTAGTGAAGTCAACTGTTTCTTGCGTTTTCGGTATTAATTGCAGGTATTTTATGCATTATAGATAGAATATCCGCCCCAGGAAGGGTGATACTCCCGGGGTGGTTTTTTGGGATCAGGATGTTTCCAGGTTATTCCAGACCGGTTTTAAGACAAAATACAGCAGAACCAGCGGGAAAAGATGGATCATGGCGCTGATCTTGAATTCCTGGCCCTTTACCGACATAAAAATGAACATCGGGATCATGGTGGCGATAAAATAGGCAAATATCCAAGTCTTGGTCTTCAATTTAAAGGTCAGCACTGCAAAGATGGCAGCTGCCACGCTGCAGACCACATCCGCCCACAAAATCCACACCGAAGGCATGGCAAGGACTTTGTTGAGAGCTGTGTAAGCCATGTACAGGTTCCCGACTCCAGCCAACAGCAGCAGGTACGACAGATTCTTCCAAGTGTGCTTGAATTGCTCCTCCGTCATCCGGGGTTTCTCAACCTGGACCGGCGTGGCTGCCTTGTAACCAGTTTTTTCCTTATACCTGGTCTCCCGGTTTCGCTGCACCTTCTTTACCGCCTGGCGGTAAGCGATCAAAATCAACAGAATAACACCGAATATCAGTGCGTAATACTTTAACTCGGCTGGATTGAATTCTGACATATCCCGTCTTTTCCTTTATCCATGGAGTTGTAAATCCATGGCGCCCTAAGCCGGATGGCTTGGACGCCATGGGTAAACCAACATTTCAACCCGGTTGGACTATCCGGTTTTTTGTTACCGAAGCAAGTCTAATATTTTAGGTCACATCCTTCTCTTCCTTGCTTATCTTCCTGAATGCATCCTTGATGGGCAGGGTGCCCAGGTGGAGTCTTGGATTCATATCGATCGGCTCACCATAGTAATCAACCAGCCTCCTGGCTGGATCCTTCTTCTGTGTGGCAAGCGAGACCACGACCATCAGGAGGATGGCAGAAATGAACGCTATGAAAGAGCCAATATAGACTGAATCCCAGAAGGAGCACCACCAGCCTTCGCTGAATACGCCCATGTCAGGCGTATATTCGCACACAGCTGCGGTGGATTGCCCGCCCAGGCCGGTATTAAAGAAGAAGATGGTTGCCAGGATCCAGACCACGAAACCGCCGATGAAAGCTGAGTTCGCGCCGGATGAATTGGCTTTCTTCCAGTACATGCCAAATGCGAATGGCGTGAAGAGACCCACCAGCAGCAGCGTCCAGGCGACCACGGACAGCTCGTAAATCGTTTGCGCCCAAAGGGCTATCGCAAGGGCAACCACGGCATTCACAAACACCATGATGCGGGTTGCCCACAAGGCCTTCTTGCCCTCCAATTTTTTCCCGGTGATCAGAGGGATCAGGTTTTCGGTCACCGCCGAGGCGCCCGCTAGGAGCGAGCTGTCGGAGGTGCTCATGAGTGCGGATACCAGGGCAGCGATGAATATCGCAGTCAGCAGTGCTGGCATGTGCGACATGGCAGCGTGCACCAGCAGGTAGCTGGTATCCTCCATCCCCGGGTTCAACTTGTAGGTCATGATACCGATTAAGGGGCTCATTATGCCGAAGAACAGGTACAGAACGCCGGCGAAATAGGAGCCATAAACGGATGTTGCCTGGTTACGGGCAGCCATCGAGCGCTGCATCAGGTCCTGTGTGGCAACCGATCCGAGACCGATCGCCATCCAGGCAGCCAGCCAATACATCCAGCCGGTTGCGCCCGTGTAACCCAGGTACCCTTCACCCTTTATGGGAAGCAGGTTGAACGGTTGGGATACGTAGGTGGAACCCGCTCCTTCGATCAATCCCGGGAATCCGCCAACAGCCTTGAGCATAAAGATGAACACCATCGTGATCCCGATTGAGGTCAGGAACATCTGGAAGAAGTCCAGCATGGTGTCCGCCAACATGCCACCCATCATCGTGTAACCCGCCACAATAGTGATCACGAGCACCATCCCCCAGATCGGGTCAAGCCCGAATATGCCCTGAGCGATGGCACCACCCGCCACGATCTGCGCCGCGGTCCAGGAGAAATAGGTCAGAACCTGCGCAACGACCGAGAGGGCAACGGTCAGCTTGTTGTACCTGCGCTCGAAGAAGTCAACGATGGTCAGGTACTTCGCCCGGCGCATAAGGCGGACAAACAGGAAACCGGAAATAAAGAGACACATCGCAGCGCCGAATGGGTCGAACACCACACCCTGGAAGCCGTAATCATAGGCTGTCTCTGATGCGCCCATCAGTGTTTCCGCAGCAAACCAGGTCGCCATGATGGAAGCGGCTGCCATGTGGATGGGCAGCTTTCTACCCGCCACAATATAGTCGGTGTTATCCTGGACCTGCCTTCCAGCCCAGACACCCACGATAATGCGCACAACGAAGAAAAGCGCGATAAAGAGAAAAACCAGCCAAGCGTATTGATAACCTTCAAGAACCATGTCATTTCTCCTTTGTTAGAGTGTTTTTGCTACTT
Organism: Anaerolineales bacterium; assembly: GCA_041753035.1. Classification (GTDB taxonomy): domain Bacteria; phylum Chloroflexota; class Anaerolineae; order Anaerolineales; family Villigracilaceae; genus UBA877. The sequence continues at coordinate 124,467 of JBGSVI010000082.1, forward strand.
CCGCCACGGTTTCCTCGAGGCGGGAGAGTCCATCGTCGATCTGGTCGTAGGTGATGACCAGCGGAGGCTCGATACGGATGGTGTGGGCGCTGGTCAGTGTCCCGGCTACCAGCACACCGCGCTTGAACATCCCCGCCGCGATCTGGTAACCGATCTCAGGGGTTTGGAAATGCTGTCCAATGAGCAGACCCCGCCCGGTGATATTTTTGTAGACCTTGGGGTATTTCTCTGCCAGTGCTTTGACCTTCGGGATGATGTAATTGCCCTTTTCTGCAGCCTGCTCCCAGAGCCTGTCACGCAGGGTCACATGGATCGCTGCGATGGCAGCAGCGCAAGCCAGCGCACCGCCTCCAGTGGTGGTCGTATGGATGAATGGATTCGGATACATCATGCACTGCCAGATCTCTTCGGTGGAGCAGAAGGTGCTGATTGGCATGACCCCACCGCCCAGTGACTTAGCTACGGCAATAATGTCCGGTTTCACATCCCAATGGTCCACGCCCCAGAGTTTTCCAGTGCGTCCCAGTCCTGTCTGCACTTCGTCTGCGATCAACAGGGTATTGTATTTCTTGGTCGCTTCCCGGATGCGCGGCCAGAAATCATCCGGTGGGACGATTCCGCCAGCCTCGCCCTGGATCGGCTCAAATAGCACGCCAGCTACACCAACACCGACCTTGTCGCAGATATCCAATTGCCGCTCAACGGCATCCGCATCCCCAAAAGGAACGTGATAGACCGGTCCTCCATAAAGCGTGCCCGGCGGAACACGATAGTCGGACTTGCCGATCATCGAAAGCGATCCCATCGTCTTTCCATGGAAGGCTTTCACGCCAACAATGAAGGCGGATTTCTGGGTGTACATTTTCGCCAGCTTGATCGCCCCTTCAATGGACTCTGTTCCGCTGGCGCAGAAGAACGAGTACTTGATATCGCCGGGAGCGATCTCTGCGATCAACCGTGCCAGCACACCGCGCAGGGGATCGATCAGTTCCTGGCTGGGCATGGGAGTGCGCTTCAACTGTGCCTGCACCGCCGCAACGATGTCCGGGTGGCTCCAACCATGATCCATCATCCCATAACCGCCAAGGAAATCGATGAACTTGCGTCCAAGCACATCTTCGAAGATCGCGCCGCGCCCGGTCCATTCGGTGGCTGCCCATTGACCGGCTTCGGTCACGGATTTGCGGTATTCCAGCCAACCCTTGTTGAAATGTTCAGAAAAATTGTACTTCGATTCGTCGATGATCCATTTCCCTACGGTCTCCGGGACACTTTCCTGCTTGATGATCTCAAGCCATTTACTTGAATACTCCAGTGCATCATTAATATTCTTGGGCATATCTCCTCCTGAAAGCGAATTGACTGGTGAGAAACGAGAAGGAAGTCATATTCTTTAGGCCCGAGTACCGCTCAAGGGCCTTCGTCCAATTCCTCCTTCCCGCGTGGGATACGCCATTGATACACATCCTTCATTACGATCGGAACGATGGATGTGGCCGTCTTGCGCACGCCTTTCAACTTACCGATCACTTCTGTCGAAAATTGATAGATCTCTTCGGTGTTCTTCCCCACCACCTGCACCGAGACATCCGTTTCACCGATCGAGCAGGCCAGATAACTGACGCACTCATATTCCATCAAACTACGGGCAACCTCGCTGATGTACGATGTCTCCACCTCGATGACAATGTCCGCCACAATGGAATAACCAAATTGCTTAGGATTGGCGATCGCGCTGACCTTGATCACTCCCGCTGCAGTCATACGCGCAATACGGTAACGCACGACCCGCTGCGAGATCCCCCCCACGCGGCGGGAGATCTCGGCCGCGGGCATCCGGCCGTCTTCCATCAAGAGTTCAATAATTGCCAGGTCTGTATTGTCGATTTCGTACATGATCAGACTTCTTATTGTCTCTTTCTGTCAAACCTATTCATACTCTACTTATTTTTCGACAAGAATCAAGTGACAATCATCATATTGTCCCCATGACTTGCTCCACAACCATTGATGATGAAACGAAAACCGGCAGAATTTGCTTCTACCGGTTTTTCTATTAAAGTTGCGTGCGGCTGCTTAAAACTTGCGTGACCACTCCTTTGGCCAACGTTCAACTACTACCTTCTTCTGGGTGAAGAATTCCACCGCATCCGTCCCCTGTCCATGCAGGTCGCCAAAGAACGAGTCACGCCAGCCGCTGAACGGGAAGAATGCCATCGGCGCGGCTACACCAATATTGATCCCGATATTGCCGGCATCCGCTTCATAGCGGAAGCGCCGTGCCGTGGCTCCACTGGAGGTGAATATGCTCGCCTGGTTTCCATACTCCCCGCCATTAACCAGAACCAGGGCTTCATCCAAATCGTGCACATGCATTAATCCCAGCACCGGGCCGAAGATCTCAGTACGGGCAATCTCGCTATGGGGTTGCAGGTTGGCAATGATCGTAGGTCGCACAAAGGCACCCTGCTCATAGCCCTTGACTACCGTGTTCCGTCCATCCACGCAGATCGTCCCCCCTTCTGTAGCGCCTCGCCCGATGGCCTGTTCGATGCGCGCCCGCGAAGCCTGGCTGATGACCGGTCCCATCTGCACCCCGGCATCCAGCCCGTAACCGACCACGCGATTCTGAGCGGCATCACAAATCATCTCAGTAAACTCATCCCGTGCACTTCCAACCGTTACCGCCCAGGAAACCGCCAGGCAGCGTTGTCCGGCACAGCCAAATGCAGAATCGGCTACGATCCTGGTCGCGGCTTCCATGTCAGCATCCGGTAGGATCAGCACCGGATTCTTCGCCCCGCCCTGCGCCTGAACGCGCTTTCCGCTGGCAGCAGCATGTGCGTACACGTATTTCGCCACAGTCGAGGAACCGACAAAGGTTACCGCGCGGACAACCGGATGCTCCAGGATTGCATCCACGGCTTCCTTGCCGCCATTGACCAGGTTGATCACGCCTTTGGGAAGTCCAAGTTCATGGATCAGCCGGAAGATGACCTGCATGGTCATCGGTACTTTTTCGGAAGGCTTGATGATATAGGTATTCCCACAGGCAATCGCATAAGGTAAATACCAGAAGGGGATCATCCCTGGGAAATTGAAGGGGCAGATCGTCGCACACACTCCCAGAGGCTGGCGGATCATCAATTCGTCGATACCAGGAGCGATATCTTCCGCAACTTCTCCTTTCATCATCATCGGGATGCCGCCAGCAACCTCCACGTTCTCGATCGCCCGGCGCATCTCCGCTTTGGCCTCTTCATAAGTTTTGCCGCATTCCATGGTGATCGTGCGTGCAATCTCGTCCAGCGCATCTTCCATTAAAAATTTTAATTTGAACAGGTATTGAACCCTGTCCTGCGCCGGGGTTCGGCGCCAGGCAGGATAAGCTTCCCTCGCCGCACGTGCCGCCGCATCGATCTCGACCTTCCCACACAACGGAGTGCGTGCCAATTCTTCGCTTGTGGCAGGATTCATAATTGCCAGGGTCTCTTTAGCCTTGGGCTCAACCCATTCCCCATCGATGTAATTCATGATCTTCATTGTGAAACCGCCTTGTCCGCCACTAGCAGGGCTTTCTCCACCAGCGCCAGCCCCTCATCGAGTTGCTCACGGGTAATGCACAGGGGTGGCACGACGAACACAATGCTGCCCATGTTGTTGGCCATGAGGAAGGTGAACAGGCCGCTCTCGCGCAATGTCTTCCCAATTTCAGCCATAACAGAAGAAGCAAAGATCTCCTTGCTCTCGCGGTCCTTCACCAGCTCGATCGCCGAGAAGAGCCCGATGTAGCGCACATCACCCACTGAGATGTGTTTTCTCTTGATCGCTTCGAGCGATTCTCCAAGGTATTTCCCCAGTGTGGCGGCATTCTCGATCAAATGGTCTTCCTCATACACTTCGATGGTCGCCAGGGCAGCCGCGCAAGCCAGAGCATGCCCGTTGTAGGTCAGTCCGGCATACAGGTACTTATCATCAAAGAACCTGGCGATCGGTTCCGAGACGATGCACACGCCCAGGGGAACATAACCACTGGTGATACCTTTAGCCGTGGTGATCATGTCCGGGGTTACACCCCAATTATCCACGGCAAACCATTTCCCGGTACGCCCCCAACCGCTCATCACTTCATCAGAAATCAACAGGATGCCATATTTATCACAGATCTGGCGTACTCGCGGCCAGTAATCATCGGGAGGGACGATCAACCCATTGGAACCAACCACGCCCTCCATGATGATGGCCGCGATCTTATCCACGCCCTCATACTTGATCACTTCCTCCACATGGGAGATACACTCGCGCTTGCAAGTCTCTTTCTTCTGTCCGAAAGGACAGCGGTAGCAGTGTGGGTCAAGGAAATGGACCGCGCCAGGCATCGCCGGTTCGACTGCCAGGCGGCGATAGTCTCCGGTCAGGGCGATCGAGCCATGCGTTGCCCCATGATAGGAGCGGTAACGCGCCATGAGCTTATGCCGCCCGGTATAAAAACGGGCGATCTTGATCGCGTTCTCATTGGCCTCGGCACCTCCCAGGGTAAACAGCGTCTTCTTGAGGTTGCCGGGTGTCACCTCCGCCAATTTTTTCCCCAGCCGGCCGCGCACATCTGTGGCATTGCCGGGGTGGACAAAGCACAACTTCGCAGCCTGTTCCTGGATGGCTTTCACCACTTTCGGATGCTGGTGACCGATGTTTGTATTCATCAATTGGGAGGAGAAATCATAATAGCGTTTCCCTTCCGTATCCCAGAAGAAGATCCCTTCTGCTTTTTCCACCGGGATCGGGTTGGTTTGTGCTTGCACCGACCACGAGAAAAAAGTGTATTCCTTGTTCATGGCGACGATCTCTTGTGACGTAAGTTTGCTCATTACTCTCTCCTACACCAAATATTGGACGTTACTACCGCTTGACCTCTTTGACTGCTGCCCGGAAGGCCTCCAGGGTATCATCGATATCTTTTTCGCTGTGTGCGTAACATAGAAACCAGGGCTCACGAGGATCATGATCAGGCATCACCCCGCGCTCGATCAGTGCGTCGATGATGGACAGATAATACTCCTTTTCGCTTGCATTCCAGGAACGCTGATCGCTTACTGTTTCCACGCCTACCGCGTAAGTGAACATGCCCGGGTAGCCATTCATACAGTGTAGGATGCTGTTTTCGGTGAAAATCTTCGAGATGCCAGCCATCAGGCGCTGCCCGCGCAGATTTATGCTCGCAATGATCGGCTCACGCTGCAGAATATCCAGCGTCGCCCAGGCTGCCGCCACGCCGGGCTTGTTGTTGTTAAAGGTTCCCCCCTGGGCTACTCCCTGTCCGATGATGGACATGATCTCCCTTTTGCCGCCAAAGGCAGCCAGGGGATATCCATTGGCGAAAGCCTTGGCATAGGTGGCCAGATCTGGTTTGAGATTGTAGAACTCCTGCGCCCCTCCGTTCGCTATGCGAAAACCGGTCTTTACCTCATCCAAGATGAAAACGATGCCATACAGATCACATTGTGCGCGGATAAATTGGAGGAAATCGTTCCTTGGCAGGATCCCTCCGCAGTTTCCCATGCATGGTTCGGCGATGATCGCCGCCACCTGGTATCCCACGCTTTTCAGTCGTTCTGCCAGCAGTTCCGGTTCATTGAACGGCAGCGTGATGATCATCTCGTGCAAGGGTTTGGGTATCCCGGAGGAGGAAGCAATGGGCAGCGGGCTGCGCGGATTGCCATAGACTTCAGCAGGAGAATAGGTGCTCCACAGCGTGTAATCCTGGAAACCATGGTACATACCCTCGAATTTTATGACCTTCTCGCGCCCGGTATATGCGCGTGCCACGCGCAAGGCATGCATGGTCGCTTCGGTTCCTGAACAAGCAAAGCGGACCATCTCCACCCCTGGGCACATGCGAACGATCTTTTCGGCAAGCTCTATCTCCAGTTCGCTGGTCATGGCGCCCAGTGTACCCAGGTCGATCTGCTCCTTCACCTTGGCATTCACTTCTTCCCAGGCATGCCCTAGGATGATCGGGCCAAAGGCAAGGCGGTAATCGATGAACTTGTTCCCATCCACATCCCACAGATACCCATCCTTGGCCTTTGCCATGTAAGGAGTGATCCCATCCCCCCAATAGCGAAAATTAGAATGTACTCCCAGCGGAACTACAGCTTGTGCTCGCTTCTGCAGGAGTTGGCTATTTTCCATCTTGATTTTCATCCATTGCTCCTTTTTGTTTACTAAAATATTCGAAATTTCTGCCGATTCTTCACTATGCTGTGTTAAACAATAACGATTCGCGATTAACTTGTCAAGTGACTTTCATCGGATAATCATCCCTGCATTGTGCAGGTCATCCTGCCAGCCCGCAAACCATTCGAGAGTATAATTCAAATATGGTTGTCCCACCTTCCCCTCTTGTCATCGGCATCGCCGGCGGATCCGGGTCCGGAAAAACAACCGTAGCCCAGACCATCCTCCAGCGTGTCGGTCCTGATCGGATTGCTTTTCTGCAGCACGATTCCTATTACAAGGACCTGGGCGGTCTGCCGCCCAACCAGCGCGCCGAGGTCAACTTCGATCACCCGGATTCGCTTGAATCGGAATTGCTGGGCGAACATATCCAGCAGTTGCGCTTGGGACAGGCTGTGCAGGTGCCCATCTATGATTTCTCCAAGCACTCCCGTACCGACCGGACCTTCACTGTTCAACCTCGCCGGGTGATCCTGGTGGAGGGCATCCTAATCTTTGCCGAAAGAACACTGCGCGATATCTTTGATGTCAAGATCTTCGTGGATACAGATTCTGACCTGCGCTTCATTCGCCGCCTGCAGCGCGATATATCTGAGCGCGGGCGTACAACCGAATCGGTCATCAAGCAATACATGAACACCGTCCGCCCGATGCACATGGAATTCGTTGAACCGTCCAAGCGCTATGCTGACGTGATCATCCCCGAAGGCGGGTTTAACGCAGCCGCCCTGGACATGGTGGTGGCAAGGATTGAGGCGTTGTTATAGCAGGGCGACCTTGACGGTCGCCCTTATTCTTCACCCGGAATGGCTTACCGCTATTCCAATTATTTCCTTGAAAGGATAGGCTCATGAAACAATGGAATAAATCTCCGCAGATGCAGATCGATCCAAAGAAAAAATACACCGCCACCATGAAAACCGACAAAGGTGATATCCTGCTTGAATTATTCGCCGATAAAACCCCGCTGACCGTCAACAACTTTGTGTTCTTAGCGCGCGAAGGATTCTACGATGGCATCATCTTTCACCGCGTGATCGCCAATTTCATGGCCCAGGGTGGCGACCCAACCGGGAAAGGTTCCGGAGGACCTGGCTACCGATTTGCAGATGAATTCCACCCATCCCTCAAACATGACAAACCAGGCATTCTTTCCATGGCCAATGCTGGTCCTGGCACCAATGGCTCGCAATTCTTCCTCACCCACATTCCCACCCCCTGGCTGGATGGCAAACACAGTGTCTTCGGGCAGGTGGTCGGGGGCATGGATGTGCTCCTGGCGATCCCCCCGCGCGACCCAATGAACCCTGAGTATCCGGGAGTGAAGATCCTCTCGGTTGAGATCACTGAAAGCTGAGCGCAGCAGGAAATGTCAGACATGGCAGAAGCACCTGAAGAAACAAGGAAACGGTCCCAGCTGGGCATAGCCCTGCTGCGCATCCTTGCCCTACTGGTTGTGGTCGGCATCACCGTGGGTGGGTACCTGTTGCGCGACCAGGTTCAGAATTTTGCCGCCTACGGTTATCCCGGTGTCTTCCTGATGGTGCTCATCTCCTATGCCACGATCCTTGTGCCAGTACCCGGGCTGATGATCGTCTTTGGCACTGGCGGAATGCTCCACCCGGCGGGCGTAGCCCTGGCAGCCGCTCTGGGAGGCACGCTGGGCGAACTTTCCGGTTACCTGGCTGGGTTCAGCGGGCGGGCGGTGATCGAGAACTGGAAACGCTACGCCAGGATCACCGCCTGGGTCAAGAAATACGGCGGTCCTGCCATCCTGCTGCTGGCAGCCCTGCCCAACCCATTCTTTGATGTGGTCGGGGTGGCTGCAGGTGTGCTCAAGATGCCGATCCATAAATTCTTCCTGTGGGTACTGCCCGGACAGATCATTAAGATGATGGTCATCGCCTATGCTGGCTCTCTCTCACTGGACTGGTTGTTGAAACTACTGGCGAAATAAGGATATTCTCCTTCTGGACGCATACTTTTCAAATATATTTCTATGGAGGTGAGTTTATGAATGATCTTGCTCGGATCGATTCCTTCCTGGAAGCACACCTTGATGATTCGATCGCCGAATTATCCCGCTTTGTCGCCCAGCCCTCGGTTGGCGCGCAAAACTGGGGTATGCAGGAATGTGCCGCCATGGTCGCCAAAATGCTGACTCTGCGCGGCTTTAGCGCCGAGATCATGCCCACACCGGGTGCGCCGGTGGTTTTTGGAGAGCGCAAGGGAAAGAGCGATAAGACACTCCTATTCTATTGCCATTACGATGTGCAACCAGCAGAGCCGCTGGAACTGTGGGAAACCCCGCCCTTTGAACCTTCACTACGTGATGGAAAACTCTTCGGGCGTGGTGTGAGCGATGACAAGGGTCACCTCACCGCCCGTCTGTTTGCCATTGATGCCTTGCTCCACCTTCAAAAGGAACTCCCCTGCAATGTAAAGTTCATCATTGAAGGAGAAGAAGAAACATCCAGCCTTCACCTTCATGACTATGTGCGCGACAACATGGATCGCCTGAAAGCGGATGCCTGCATCTGGGAGTTCGGCGGCGTGGACCATGAAGAGACGCCCATCCAGTATCTTGGCCTGCGCGGCATCTGCTATGTGGAACTCTCAGTGGAGACCGCCGCGATCGATGTACATTCCGGCCTGGGTGGCTCGATCTTCCCCAACGCCGCCTGGCGCCTGATCTGGGCGCTCAATACGCTCAAAGGTCCTGATGAAAGGATCCGCCTTCCCGCGCACTATGACAAGGTGCGCCCTCCGTCTGCCCGTGACATCGAGTTGATGGCAGCCCTGCCGGAGACTTCCGAAGTCTACAAACAGCAGTATGGTGTTAAGTCTTTCATCAAGGGGCTGACCGATGGGGTAGACCTGCGCGTTGAAGAAGTCTTTACCCCCACCTGCACCATCTGCGGATTGACTTCCGGCTATCAGGGTGCTGGTTCCAAGACCGTGCTACCCGCCAGGGCGTCCGCCAAAGTGGATTTCCGACTGGTCCCTGACCAGGAGCCGGCTGATGTACTCAAATCACTGCGCGTCCACTTGGATACCGGGGGGTTCACTGATGTCAAGATCGACTTCCTCGGCGGAGAGGCTCCGGCACGCACCGATCCGGACCACCCCTTCATCCAGCTCGTCTGCGCCTCGGCACCTGAAGTGTACGGAAAACCAATGAAACTTGTCCCACTCTCCGGAGGTTCCGGTCCCAACAGCCCCTTTGTTCACGATCTGGGTCTGCCAGTTGCCACCGCCGGGTTGGGGTACCCCGATACCCGCACGCACGCCCCCAATGAGAATATCCGCCTGGATCTCTACCTAAAGCATGCCCGCCACATGGCAAGGGTGATGATTGAATTCGGAAAATAACCGTTCGCGCAGGCATTCCCCGTATTTGAATAGTAGAACAAAGAACCGGCCTCCCCTGGCCGGTTCTTGATCGTTTGAATTCGCTTTATTCTTCGGTGATCGTGATATTCTCGATCACATCTCCGGAATAATCCGGGTTCTTGCTTGGATCGCGGCGGGTGATGCCGTTAACCACGTCCATGCCTTCGACGACCTGTCCGAAGATGGTGTAATCGTTTTCCGAGAGACCATATTCATTAAACATGATGAAGAATTGGCTGCCGTTGGTATTCTGCCCGGCATTTGCCATCGCCACCACGCCCGCTTTGTCAAATTTTAGGTCACTGACCTCGTTGACGAACTGATAGCCAGGTCCGCCACCGCCTGTGCCAGTGGGATCCCCACCCTGTGCCATGAACCCATTGATGACCCGGTGAAAGGTGACACCGTCATAATATCCCTGCCGCGCCAGGAACACAAAGCTGTTCACCGTGATCGGCGCTTTTTGAGGGTAGAGTTCGATCACGAACTCGCCTCCCTTGGCCATCTTCACCGCGGCAAAGTATTGCTTTTCCACATCGATCAGCATGGGGGGAGCATGAGAATATTGTTTCTCACCCACCAGTTCTGGTGTTGGACCCCCGGTGGTGGGAGTCGCAGCCAGATCTATTTTCGGAGTGATCGAACTGACGATCGCCCAGATGAGCGCGACAACCACCAAAACCAGGAAAACATAGAGCAGGATTCGGCCGATCATTTTTTGCCGGGCCTGTGCGGCACGCTTGGCTTGCCTCTTGGTCGGGTACTTCTTGGTCATTCTTTTCCTCCAATAGGATCATGCAGGGGCTTCTCTTCTGTTTCAAGTGTAGCATACAAATCACGTGCCATGCAACCCAAAAGTGGGGGTTGTCATTTATCCGACTTCTTTGTATGATAAGGTCAACCCGATATCAAGGAGAGTACGATGGAAATCCACACCGTCCGGATCGAAAAGCCCGAACCTGTAAATTTCATCCTCGGGCAATCCCACTTCATCAAGACCGTTGAGGATATCCACGAAGCATTGGTGAATGCCGTCCCGGGGATCAAGTTTGGGGTTGCCTTTTGCGAAGCCTCGGGGAAATGCCTGGTGCGTTTCAGCGGTACCGACACTGCCAGCATTGAACTGGCGCAGAAGAATGCCCTGGCCATTGGTGCTGGTCACTCATTCATTGTTTTCCTAGGGGAAGGTTTCTTCCCAATAAACGTATTGAACGCCATCCAAGGGGTGCCAGAAGTCTGCCGGATATTCTGCGCCACTGCCAACCCGGTTGAAGTACTTGTGGCCCAAACCACCCAGGGGCGAGGCATCCTGGGTGTGGTGGACGGGTCATCACCGCTGGGCTTTGAAGATGAAGATGAGATCGCCTGGCGCAAATCGTTCCTACGGCGGATCGGCTACAAGTCATGAGCTGGGAGAAGAGGAGATTGATAAAGGCATGACAACCACCCGTGCTCCGAGTAAGATCATCCCGCGCGCGTTCCCCGGCATTTCACCTGGCGAAGTGGCGGAACTGATCAAAAGCAGTCAGCTTAAGAACTACCCTCCCGATATCATCCTGTGCCATGAAAATGAAGTGGAAGATACCTTCTACTTGATCCTTGAGGGGGAAGTGGAAGTTTCCAAGGTGATCAACAACTCCGAAAGGCGCCTGCTAAAAAATCTCGGCGCCGGTGATTTTTTTGGAGAAATGGCGCTCATTCACAACGCGCCGCGCGCTGCCACTGTACGAACCACCAAGCCCATGATCGCCTTGGAGATTCGCAAAGACTCCTTCGATCACGTCCTACGCAACAGCTCCAGCATTTCACTCGCCCTGGTGCGCGAGATAAGCCGCCGCCTGCGCGAGAACGATAAAATGGCGATCGATGACCTGCGCGTGCGCGCCAGTGAGTTGGCGGAAGCCTACCAGAAAATGGCTGAAATGGAAGCTGCCCGACGCGACTTCCTGACCAACGTCTCACACCAACTGCGCACCCCGCTGACGGCTGCGGGCGGTTTCCTGCAGATGCTGCAAAAGGGGGTCATCCCCACCGAAAAGATTCCTCCCACCGTCGACACCATCGCCCGCAACGTCCAGCAGATCACCAACCTGGTGAACGATATCCTCTTCGTGCAGGAAATGGAATTGATCCTGGAACAATTCGAACCGGTCAACCTGGTGGAACTCACCCGCCGCGTGGCTGCCAGATATGAAGAAACCGCCAGGGAAAGGAACCTTGCCATCCACGTCAAGGCAGATCTATTCCTTCCCCCGGTGATGGGCGATGCACTCAGCCTGGAACGGGCATTCACATCGCTGATCGATAATGCTGTCAAATTTAGCCCTGAAGGCGGGGGGGTCGAGATCCGTCTGCAGCGCAAGGCAGGGCAGGTATCGGTATCGGTCAGCGACCAGGGGATTGGCATTCCCCCGGACATCCTCCCGCTCATATTTGACCGCTTCTACCATTTGGATAAATCCGGTGAACAGTTACATGACGGGCTGGGGATCGGTCTGGCGATCACCCGGCAGGTGATCACCCAGCATCTGGGTCGGCTGGAAGTCGAATCCACACCAGGCAAGGGCAGCATCTTCACCGTCTGGCTGAATACTGGCAAAGAAGGAGGCCGGAAGAAGGAAACCGGCCTGACGATCTGAAGTAGAAAAAAAGCGGAGCGCCGGCTCCGCTTTTTTTTTTATGGGAACAGATTGATCACCAGTTTACCCGCTGGGTCATAGAAAGAACGCGCCGAAAAAGGCGGGGTGCTGCGGTTCCAATGTAAAGCCTGATCAGCCAGGAATGGCAAATCCTCCACAGTCGGAAGGTGAGAAAGATTCCTCCGATCCACCCATTCCAACGTTCCTTCCGCCGATTCTATCAGTTCTCCCCCTTGGTACTCCCCAATAAAAATATGGATGCCGATACCCGGATTCTGCCCCGTATCCACGATCAATGTCCCGCACAGGACAAGGTTGGCAGTCAGCCCGGTTTCTTCCCGGAGTTCGCGCCGCGCCGCAGATAGGATATCTTCACCCTGCTCAACGTGTCCACCCAGGCCATTGTAGCGGTTCGCCCATAAACGCTTGGTGGCCGCGCCTCGGATCAACAACAGGCTATCCCCACGCCGCAGGAACACAAGCACACGGGGAATGAGCATGTAACGTTCTCGGGTCACTCCCTGATCGGATGCTGGCATAGGCGGGGTCATAATAGGGGCACAGCTGTGGTGTGCCTCTATTGGATTATTTCAGCAGTTTCCGCACATCTTCCAGGTGACCCGCAGAACCGAGTTTCACGTTCTTGTGGGCAATGAACTTGGCGTATTCCGACATGAAGATCTTGCCAGGATCGCGCAGATCGAACTTTTCGGGGAAATCGCGGAAGAATTCCCGGTGGACGCGCGTCCAGACCAGGCGCCCATCGGTGTCGATATTGATCTTGGTCACACCCAGGGTCGCTGCGCGCGCAAATTCGTCTTCATTGACCCCCTTGGCGCCTTTCAGGTTGCCGCCGGCTGCGTTAATGCGCCTCACTTCCTCCTGGGGGACAGAAGAAGAACCGTGCATGACCAGAGGGAACCCGGGCAGGCGCTTCTGGATCTCTTCCAGCACCTCGAAATGCAGTCCCTGCGAGCCGGAGAACTTGAATGCCCCGTGGCTGGTGCCGATCGCGCAGGCGAGCGAATCCACTCCAGTCTGGGCGACGAATATTTTTGCCTGTTCAGGATCAGTGAGCTTGGCGTTGGCTTCGTCAACACTCACATGTTCCTCCACGCCACCAAGCTGGCCAAGTTCTGCTTCCACCACGATGCCGCGTGTATGGGCGGCTTCCACCACCCGCCTGGTGATCTCCACATTCTTCTCAAAAGACTCATGGCTGGCATCGATCATGACCGATGAATAGAAACCGCTTTCGATGCAGTCAATGCAGGTAGCTTCATCACCATGATCCAGGTGAACAGCAAAGATGGCATCCGAAAATACCTGGTCAGCCGCCCGGATCAAGCCTTCAAGCATGGTCTTGTGTGTGAACGACCGCGCCCCTTTACTGATCTGGATAATGAAAGCTGCCTGGCTGTCCATGCACCCGCGGAACAGGCCCATGGTTTGCTCCAGGTTGTTGATGTTGTAGGCGCCGATTGCGTATTTCCCATAGGCGGCTTCAAACAGTTGTTTGGTGGTGACGATCATTTTTACTCCTTTTTAATTTCTGATGAGGCGATTCGTTTGGGTCGCCTCGGGTATTCCCGTTTTTTTTCGATCAGTCCATTATACCAAGTCAACGGATTTTACAACCTTCCCATTGAAAAGTCGTAAATCTATTTGAAAACCTTGCAGTATAATTAACACATTCAAGGTCAATCCCTACTTTCAACTTCTGGAGGAACCATGAGCGATCTTTTTGAAACAGTCACTGGCGGGCAGGATATTTTCAAGAAACTCCTGTCTTATGTACCCGGCTTCAAGGGGTACATCGAACGCACCAATCGCCGCGCCGCAGACAAATTGCTGCGCGACCAGGTGGCGCTTAAATACGCCGAACTGGCCAAACGCCTCTCCGGCATGAAGAAGGACCTCGTCGATGCCGGTGAGTTCGACCTGCTTGAGGAAGCCGATTCCATCCACCTGAAACTCACCACCTTCGTTGACCGCATCAAGAACGCCTCGTATGGCTACTCAGGCTTCTTTGACAATGTCAAGATCAACGAAGATGAACTGGAAAAACTATATAACTTTGACGCCGCCTTCTTCGAGATCGCTGCCCAGATCTCCAGCGGAATGGACAACGTGGCTTCCGGTATCGGCGGCGAAGGCCTCAAGTCAGCCATACGCTCTGTCGAAGGCCTGGCCCTGCTGGCGGTGGAAACCTATGACAAACGCTACCAGGTGCTCACCGGCAGCGCAGACACCAACGCCTAGGCGTACCTGATCTATCTTTTGTCCAACAATAACCAACCAAACCGCCTGGTTTCGTCCCCCGGGCGGTTTTTCTTGTGTGGCGGCTTGGGCAACTTTGTGGTTTAATATCACCATGTGGAATGAATACATCACCCCAACCACCCTGCAGCAAACACTTCACCTCCTGGCCAGTCGAGGCGAAAAAGCCCGCCTGGTAGCCGGAGCCACCGATCTCATGCTCGAACTCGAACGCGGTGTTCGAAAGGGCGTTGAGACGATCATCGATATCACCCGCCTGCCTGGATTGGACCGCATCAGCCTGGATGAACAGGATCGGCTTCATGTCGGTCCGCTCGTAACCCACAACACTGCGGCAGCCTCCAAACTGCTCCGTGAACGTGCCTTCCCACTGGTCAGCGCCTGCTGGCAGGTGGGCGCACCGCAGATCCGCAACCGTGCCACCATTGCCGGGAACCTGGTCACCGCCAGCCCGGCCAACGACACCATCACTCCCCTTATGGCCTTGCGCGCCGAGGTCATCCTGGTCTCCCTGCTCGGGGAACGCACCATCCCTCTGCAGGATTTCTATACCGGTGTCCGAAAAAACCTGCTCCGGCCAGATGAGATCCTGGCGGATATCATCTTCCCCGCCATGGGACGTACCCAACGGGGCACCTTCCTGAAACTTGGACTGCGCCGCAGCCAGGCCATTTCGGTGGTCAACACAGCAGTGCTCATCGATCTACAACCTGCAGAAGGACTGGACCGCGGATCACCGGTCATCCATTCTGCAGTCATCACTTTGGGCGCAGTGTCCCCGACCATCGTGCGCGCCCCGGATGCCGAAGAATTCCTGTCAGGAAAAGAAATGACCGATGAAGTCATCGCCCGCGCAGGAGAGTTGGCTGCCGGGGCCGCCCGCCCCATCGATGACCTGCGCGGTTCAGCCGCCTACCGCCGGGCTATGGTGCGGACGCTGGTGGTGCGCGCCTTGAGGCAGCTTCGCAGCGGCGAATGGTTATCCCAGGTACCGGTCTCACCAGTTCTACTGGATTCAAAGCAAACCTGGTCCGTACCAGGTGAATTCGTCCCGTCCCCAGCGGGGTCTCCCATTCGCACCCGCATCAACGGGCAGGAGTTCACCTTCTCCGGCGGGCATGGGAAATCTCTTCTGCGCCTGTTACGCGAAGATGCCGGCCTGACCGGCACCAAGGAAGGCTGTGCTGAAGGTGAATGCGGCGCCTGCACCGTTTTTATGGACGGCAAGGCGGTCATGGCTTGCCTTGTTCCTGCGCCGCGCGCCGACGGTGCTGAGATCATCACGGTGGAAGGGCTGGCAAAGGATGAACTCTTGCACCCTGTCCAGCAGGCATTCATCTCTGCAGGCGCAGTACAATGTGGCTATTGCACCCCGGGATTCATCATGTCAGCAGCCAAACTGCTCGAGGAGCAGGCGCATCCCTCCCGCGAGCAGATCACCCAGGCGCTTACTGGCAATCTTTGCCGCTGTACAGGCTATTACAAGATCATCCAGGCTGTTGAAACCGCCGCAGACCAATAACTGCGGACCTTTGTCTGTCATAAGGAAAATCGGTCATGGGTAAATACTCGAAGTATCAACGAAAATCGCCTCCCCGCCGTGAGATGAGTCCCATCTGGCGCGGTATTGGCTGCCTGCTCATCATCATTGTACCGGCTGTAGCCTATGGTCTTACTTATCTCGTTCTGCAGGAAACCAAACGTTTGAACTGGGTGCCTGCCGAGCTGCTTGGGTATATCCAATTCCCCAAGTGGGTCTGGGGCCTGCCGGTGCTTGACCCTGTGGCGCGCTTCCTTGGCAGTTTACAGGATGTATGGGCATTCCTGATCCTATATATCGTGCTGTTGCTCATCCTGATCGGTTTGATCTCGCTTGCATACTCGTTGATCTACAAAATCATTGGCCCCCCGCGCTATTCGGAATTGGATGCTCCTCCTGCAAATAAGAAAGCCAAGGACTATACTCGCTGAACAGGCTGGGATCATGACAACCTCCATCGGAAAATCCATTTCCCGCGTCGACGCGCTGGAGAAAGTGACCGGCGCGGCCAGGTACCCCGGCGATCTTGTCCGTCCGGGTATGCTACATATGAAGACCCTCTTCGCCATGCGACCGCATGCCCGCGTGGTCAGCATCGATACCCGCGCTGCCCTGGCGTTGCCAGGCGTGGTGGCCATCTTCACTTCCAGGGATGTACCGGTTAACGAGTACGGCCTGCAGAAGAAGGACCAACCGGTACTGTGCGGACCTTCTGAAATGAATTGTCCCAGGCCAGCAGATGTCTCATCCAATAGGGTGGCTGGCGAGGTCGTCCGCTTTGAGGGCGACCAGGTGGCGGCCATCGTCGCCGAGACTGAGGAGATCGCAGCCCATGCCCGGGACCTCGTACGGGTGGAGTATGTTGACCTGCCTGCCGTTTTCGATGCCAGCCTGGCCATGCAGCCCGGTGCCCCCCTGCTGCACCCCGAACTGGGGGATTCCAATATCTGCGTCCACAACAAGATCCGCAAGGGGAATATGGAACAGGGCTTTGCCCGGGCAGATGTCATTGTGGAAGGTGTCTATCACACCCCGGTACAGGAGCATGCCTATCTTCAGCCGGAGGCAGGGATCGCCTACCTGGACGAGGAAGGCCGGATCACCGTGGAGTGCGCTGGTCAGTGGACGCATGCCGACCGGGAGGGGATCGCCCATGCCCTTGGCCTGCCCGCAGAAAAGGTGCGCGTTATCTACCCAGCCATCGGTGGGGCCTTTGGCGGACGCGAAGATCTCTCTGTCCAGATCGTTCTTGCTCTGGCCGTAATGCGCCTCAAGCGTCCGGTCAAGATCATCTGGAGCCGCCAGGAATCGATCATTGGGCACGGCAAACGCCACCCGGTAACCATAAAGGCTAAATGGGGCGCCACGAAGGATGGCAAGCTGGTCGCCGCAGAGATGGAATTGGTGGCTGATGGTGGTGCCTACATGTACACCACCAACAAGGTGTTGGGCAACGCGACCATCACCTGCACCGGACCCTATTTCATTCCGAATGTGAAAGTGGATACCTATGGGGTGTACACCAATAACGTTCCCTCCGCCGCCTTCCGGGGCTTCGGTGCGCCACAGGCGTTGTGGATGGCGGAATTGCAGATGGATCAATTGGCAGCCTGCCTTGGCCTCGATCCAGTGGATTTCCGCCTGCGCAATGCCCTGCGCGAGGGCGATACCCTCTGCGTGGGCACCCCTGCTCCGGGAAAGGTAAGCATCGTGGAATGCATCGAGGCGGCACGCGACCGTTTCGCATGGACCGCCTCCACACCCAAGCCCGCGGCTGGGGCAGAAGAGACACTGGCGCGCGGCCGCGGCTTCGCCTGCGGATTCAAGAACGTTGGGTTCTCTTTCGGCTACCAGGAGAACTCCTGGGCGCGGCTCGAGTTACACGGCAAGACCAGCATTGAGAACGCGGTTCTCTGGCATGCCAGCGCTGAGGTCGGGCAGGGTACGCACACGGTCATGCTCCAGATGGCCGCAGAAGCGCTTGATCTCCCCGTGGAGAAGATCACCCTGGTCACCTCCGACTCCGCCACAATGGGCAATCCTGGTTCGGTCTCTGCATCGCGCATGACCTTTATGTCTGGAAATGCCATCCGTGGTGCGGCTGCCGCTGCATTGGAAAAATGGGCCAGGGAAGAACGCCCGGCAATTGCCGAATACACCTACCTTGCCCCCAAGACCCAGCCCTTTGACCCTGAGACCGGACATTCCGTTCCCAACTTCTCTTATGCTTATGTTGCCCAGGCAGTGGAAGTGGAAGTGGATACCGAAACCGGTTTTATTAAAGTAGTGCGTGTTGTCTCTGCCGATGATGTGGGCAAAGCCATCAATCCAGTGCAGGTGACCGGACAGATCGAAGGCGCTGTGGTGCAGGCGCAGGGTTATGCCATGCTGGAAAACATGCTCATCCGCAACGGGCATATCCTCACCGACCAGTTAAGCACGTATCTCATCCCAACCATCCTCGATATTCCAGGATCTGTCGAATCGGTCATCGTGGAAGTTGCCGAACCGAACGGTCCTTTTGGAGCCCGCGGGCTGGGTGAACTCCCCTTCCTGCCTCTGGCGCCAGCCATCGCCGCTGCCATCCATGATGCCACCGGAGTCTGGTTCCACGAATTCCCACTCACTCCCGAGCGTATCTTGCGCGGCCTGGGAAAGATATAAACCCTATGCGCAACTTTATCCGGTCCATCACAACCCGCCATCGGTACAAAGCGGGCATCTTCCTCCTGCTGGCAGCCGCTTCGGTCATCTGCATTGCCATGATGCTGGCCCGCCAAACCTACAGCGATACGCGCCAGTATCGCTCCCTGGTCTGGAACCTCTTCCTGGCATGGATCCCTTTCCTTCTGGCATACGCCTCCTTCATGTTCTCCTGGAAACGCTGGCATCTCTACCTGATCCTGCCGGTCTTTGCTTTCCTCTGGCTCATCTTCTTCCCCAATGCGCCATATATTCTCACCGATCTGCAGCATCTCAACGAAAACACGACCAACGTTCCTGTCTGGTACGACGTGATCCTGCTGGTCTGGTTTTCCTGGACCGGGATGCTGTTGGGGATCGTTTCGCTCAACTTGATGCAGGAAATAGTCAAAAGGAATTTCAGCCGCTGGCTGGGGTGGTTTTTTGTGCTGCTGGTGTCCGGGCTGAGCAGTGTCGGCATTTATGTCGGGCGTTTCATCCGCTTGAATTCCTGGGATATCCTCCAGTACCCTGCCAATACCGCGGTCAACTTGTGGAACTGGATACAGGATCCCAGCCTTGGTTCGATCGGTTTCATCGGCCTGTATTCCCTGTTCTTCCTTTTCGCTTATTTCACCATCTACGCATTTGGTCACCTTCTCCAGGAAGGTGGTCTCATCTATCATGGTTCAGTCGATCGTCCCTAGGGGTGCATGCATGCAGATCCCACAGGACTACCACATGCATACCCGTTTCTCCGAGGATGGCCAGGATCCTCCCGAAGCCATGTGTCGCCGCGCCTTGATCCTCGGCGTCCCGGAGATCGGTTTCAGTGAACATTGGGATGTTGGCCCCTACGAACAAAAGCCGCGCTTCTTCCAGCCGGAACCCTGGTTCCAGCAAATTGCACTATTGAGAGAGAAATACGCCGGGAGCCTGATCATCCGCGCCGGCATCGAGATCGCTGAACCACACCTGTATGCCGCTGAAGCCTCTGAAGTGTTGAAACGTGCCATCTTCGACTATTTGATCGGATCGGTGCATTGGGTGGGACCCCGCTTCATGTTCGATGCCGCATATTTCAGCCAGCACACGGCAGACGAGATCTACGCCCCCTATTTCACAGAACTGGAACGCATGGTTTCCTGCGCAGATATCGACATCGTTGCCCATCTCGATGTCCCCGCCCGCACCGCCAAACCCACCGTTGGCTACGACCCGTACCGCTATGAAGCCCAACTGCGTGGCATCCTGGAGATCATCATCCGCCGCGGCCTGGCGCTCGATCTCAATGCTGCCGGAATGCGCAAGCCAGCACAAAACCTGATGCCCGACCCGCTGATCCTGAAGTGGTATGCTGAAATGGGTGGCGAACGGATCACTCTTGGCTCGGATGCCCACCAGTCCCGCCAGGTTGGTCTGCATCTTGAAGTCGCTTTGCAGGCGGCCCGCGCAGCCGGGTTGACCCATCTCACCGGTTTCGAGAACCGCCGCCCATACATCCTACCGCTTTAGGTTTGGATCAAAGGCAAGCCTGCCCACTGCCTCCCCGATCGAAAGTGTGGTTTAATTACCCCATGCCTTCCATTATCCTCATTCGCGGCGGTGGTGACCTGGCGACAGGTGTGGCGCTGCGCCTGATCCGTTCAGGTCTGCGCGTCGCCATCACCGAGCTTCCCCAACCGCTTGCCATCCGGCGTACGGTCTCGTTTGCAGAGGCGATCTACAGCGGAGAAACGACCGTTGAGGGGGTCACCGCCCGCCGGGTGGACGACCCATCCGACACCCTGCGCATCCTCTCGATCTTTGGCAAGCAACAGGTTCCGGTTCTCATCGACTTGGACTGCGTGTCCGCACAGGTGCTGCGCCCGGCAGTGATCGTCGACGGACGCATGACCAAGCAGCCCCTCAAACCCATTGGGTACATCCCGGTGCTCTACATCGGACTGGGCCCCGGCTTCGAGGCAGGGGTCAACTGCCAGGCCGTGGTGGAAACCCGCCGCGGGCACACCCTGGGACGGCTCTATCTGAAAGGTGCCCCGATCCCCGACACGGGTGCACCCGATGGCGACCCGCAGCGCGTCTTGCGCGCTCCCTGCGCCGGGCGGATGGTGACGCGTGCCTCCATCGGACAACATGTCGATGGCGGCGAGGTGGTCGCCGAGATCGAGAGCGACCAACGATCCCCCTGCCAGGTCTGCGCTCCATTCGCCGGGGTACTACGCGGCCTGCTGCATCCCGGGCTGGAGGTCAGCCAGGGCGTGAAGATCGGTGACGTGGATCCCCGGGACGACCCCACGGCGTGCACCCTGGTCTCCGATAAGGCTTTGGCGATCGGTGGAGGGGTGCTGGAAGCCATCCTTTCCCGTCCGGAATTGCGCTCCCCGCTCTGGTTATGAATCTCGCTCAGGCGCTGCGCCTCCTCCCTGTTCCCCCTGCCCAATTTCCTTCCCCCATCAGCCAGAGGTCTCCTTGCATTCCCGGCCCGGTGGCATTTGTTGGTGCTGGAGGCAAGACAACCGCCATGTTCACCCTGGCGCGCGAGCTGCCGCCACCTGTACTGCTGACCGCCAGCACACACCTCGGCATTCACCAGGCATCTCTGGCGGATATCCACCACATCGCAAGTCAGCCGGAGGAAATTTTCTCCCTGCAGATCAGGGATGACGCCATCACCCTGTTCACGGGTCCACAGGAAGGGGAACGTCTCCGTGGGTTGGACGAGGCATCCCTTCTCAGGTTGCATGCCTTTTCCCTGCAACATCAATCTCCCCTGCTCATCGAAGCAGATGGCTCCCGCCTGCATCCGCTCAAGGCACCAGCCAGCCACGAACCAGCCATCCCCGCATTCGCCGGGATGGTCGTCGTTGTGGCCGGGTTGGGCGGCTTGGGCAAAGCGCTCAACGAAACCAATATCCACCGCCCGGAGATCTTTGCGCGCCTATCGGGTCTGGACCGCGAAGAGATCATCACGCCGGAGGCTTTGTCCCGTCTGCTCACTCACCCTGAAGGCGGCTTGAAGAACATCCCGGAAGCGGCGCGGCGAGCCGTTCTGCTCAACCAGGCGGATACGCCTGTTCTTCAAGCCCAGGCGCGCGGGATGGTGTCCATCCTGCTTGGCGCTTTCCACACCGTCATCCTGGCATCATTGGCACAACGGCAGGTGCTGGCTGCCTGGGAACCAACCGCGGGAATCCTGCTCGCGGCGGGAGAGGCAGCCCGCTTTGGCCAGCCCAAGCAGGTGCTGGGGTGGATGGGGAAACCATTGGTGCGCCATGTTGCTGAAAGTGCCCTGCAGGCCGGCCTTTCCCCGCTGATCGTGGTCACCGGGGCACATGCCGGAGCTGTCACCGAAGCACTCGCAGGGCTACCGGTCCTACTCAGCCATAACCCGGATTGGCGGGAAGGGCAAAGCACTTCCATCCGTGCGGGTTTGGGGAAACTTCCCCGGGAGACAGGCGCGGCCATCTTCCTCCTGGCAGATCAACCCCAGGTCACCCCTGCAGTGCTGCGCGCCCTGGTGGAGCAGCACGACCAGCAGCGCTCCCGGATCATTGCCCCCCTGGTCCAGAGGCAACGGGCCAACCCGGTGCTGTTCGACAGAGTTACCTTCCCCGACCTGCTCGTCCTGTCCGGTGACACGGGCGGGCGCGCCATCTTCTCCAGGTATCCGCCCGCCTGGCTGCCCTGGCAGGATGAGAACCTGCTGACCGACATCGACACCCCGCAGGATTACCAGGAACTGATCCGTGGCAGCTAGGTTCACTGTCCTCCTGCTGGCAGCCGGAGAATCCCGGCGCATGGGGCAGCCCAAACTGATCCTGCCCTGGGGGCAGACCAGTGTGCTCGGACAGGTGGTGGCTTCCTTCGCCGCCGGGTTCCCCTCGGCCTGCGGGAGCGAGGAACCTGAGCTGCCCGGTTTTGAGATCCTTGTGGTCACCGGCGGGAACCGGGAACTGGTGGAGGCGGAAGTGGAACGCCTGGGAAGCCATTCTCCAGTAAAGGCTGTCCATAATCCGGATTTCCAGGCGGGAGGGATGATCAGTTCCATCCACTGTGGTCTGCGGTCTGTGATCGCCCGTGGGGAGCAAGAGCCAGCAGCCGTCCTGATCGGCCTGGGTGACCAGCCGCAGGTGCAGGCAGAGACCGTGCGCCGGGTGTGTGCAGCTTTCCTGGAGACCGGAAAGCCCCTGGTGGTGCCCAGCCACGACCAGCGCCGGGGTCATCCCTGGCTGATGGCGCGCCCGCTTTGGGAGCAGTTCTTGAGCCTGCCGGCCACGCTCACTCCGCGCCAGTTCCTGGCTTCTTTTTCCGAACAGATCGCCCATGTGCCCGCGGATGCAAGCATTCTTCAAGACCTCGACACGCCGCAGGAGTACGCCAACCAGCGTCCCTGAACCTTGCGCAATCCACCATCTTGTGCTATTTTTGTTCCTGAGACTGTGACCAGTATGGACGAGAAGACCATCATTGTTGTTGAAGATGAGCAGGATGCTGCTGAAATGTTCGCAGAAATGATGCGCGTGAACGGTTTCCGCGTGCTAAATGTTTCCAGCAGCACCCCGGCAATTGCCCTTATCACACAGGAAAGACCAGCCGCAGTCATCCTGGATATCATGATGCCAGATATCTCCGGGCTGGAGGTGCTGCGCTTCATGCGCAATGACCCCGCACTGGTGAAGATTCCGGTGGTGGTCGTCTCCGCCAAGGTGCTGCCCACGGATATCCAGACCGGTCTGCAAGCCGGGGCGACAGTCTACCTGACCAAGCCGGTGAGATACCTGGACCTGCGGGATGCAGTCCTCAAGGCGCTGGCTGCTGGATGATGCTGCGTTCCTTCATCGCCGTGGAATTGCCGGAAGGTATACAGCAGGCCATTTCCCTCTGCACAGCCCGGTTGAAAGCTGTCCTTCCCGGACGACTCGTCCGCTGGGTTGCCCCGCAGAACATCCACCTGACCCTTCAGTTCCTGGGGGAAGTGTCCCCTGCCGATCTGGACAGACTGGCTGACGCCTTGCAGGCGGAGACTGCCAGCCATGCCGGTTTTGAAGGGCAGGTATCCGGGCTGGGCATCTTCCCGGATCGATACCGACCACGGGTGCTCTGGGTGGGCATGCAGGCGCCGGATGACCTGCCAACGCTGCAGCGCGGGGTGCAGGCGGTCACCACACGGCTTGGGTTTCCCGCTGACCGACATGCCTTTTCGCCCCATCTGACCATCGGGCGGGTGAACCAGGATGCTGAGCGTGCGGAGATCCCAAAGATCCAGCCTGCCCTCCAAAAGGCCGACCCCGGTCTGCTGGGAAGTTTCATCGTCGAGTCCATCCATATCTTCAAGAGCGACCTGCGTCCTTCCGGCCCCATCTACACTCGGCTGCATACCCTGCCGCTTTCAGCCGGACAGGCTCCGCAGGCAGAATAGAAAAGAAGAGGTGTTCCCTGAATACGATCGATCTGGCTCATACCATCGTTGATGCCCTGGAAGAAAAGAAGGGCGAAAATATCCTTTTACTGGATGTCCACGAGATCACATCCTTTACCGACTACTTCATCCTCTGCACCGGCACCAGCAACCGCATGTTGAAAGCCCTGGCAGAGGGGGTCCTGGAAAGTGTCAAGGCTGAGTACAAGAAGAAAAACCGCCTGGAGGGGAGACCTGAAGCGGGTTGGATCGTGCTGGACTATGGCGATGTCGTGGTGCACCTGTTCGATGAAGAACTGCGGCGTTATTACAACCTGGAAGAACTATGGAAGGAAGGCAAGATCATCTTGCGGTTGCAGTAAAGAACTCCCGGAGATGCACTCTCCGGGAGTTCTTTTTTATTTCTCAAAGATCCACTTATCGGTATCCCGCCCCCAATTGACCAGTTCTTCAGGCTTGAACCACAGCGCCACTTCCTTGCCACCATTTTCCGCCGAGTCAGAGGCATGGGTCAGGTTGCGGCCCACTTCGAGGGCGAAATCGTGGCGCAGCGAGCCGGGCGCCGCCTCGGTCGGCTTGGTGGCCCCCATCGTCTGCCGGATGGCAGCCACCGCGTTCGGGCCTTCCCAGACCATCGCCATCACCGGAGAAGAGGTGATGTAGCGGATCAATCCTGCATAGAAAGGTTTGCCTTTGTGAATGGCATAATGCGTCTCGGCCAGTTCCAGGGAGACCTGCAGGAACTTCGCGGCGACCATGCGCAGGCCGCGGCGTTCCAGGCGGCTGATCACTTCCCCCACCAGGCCTCGCTGGACACCATCGGGTTTGACGAGCACCAGGGAGCGTTCCATCGCCTGACCTACTCTTCCTTCTTGTCGGCGAGTTCTTTCTTATGGGCCTCGATGATCCCACCGGCAATATGCGCCGGGACGGTCTCATAATGATCGAAATCCATGGTGAAGACGCCGCGCCCGCCGGTCATCGAGCGCAATTGGGTGGTGTAGCGCAGCATTTCAGCCAGTGGCACGTGGGCCACCACCACGGTGCGGCCGCGTTCCGACTCGGTGCCCTGCACGCGCCCGCGGCGGGTGTTCAGGTCACTCATGATATCGCCCATGTTGGCATCCGGCACGGTGACGCGCACATTCATGATGGGTTCAAAAAGCACCGGCCCGGCCTCGGCTACGGCCAGTTTGAAGGCCTCGCGGCCGGCAATTTCAAAGGCCACCGGCTTTGAGTCCACCGGGTGTTCCTTGCCGTCATAGACGATCACGCGCACATTGCTCATCGGGAAACCGGCGATGACGCCCTGCCCGAGGGAGGCGCGGATGCCCTTTTCGATCGGTGACAGGTAGGATTTGGACAGGTTCATGCCCACCAGTTCATCGGTAAAGTCAAAATCGCCTTCAAAATAGGGCTCGATGCGCAGCCAGACTTCGCCGAACTGTCCAGCGCCACCGGTCTGCTTCTTGTGGCGGTACATGGCATCGCCCTTCTTGGTGATGCCCTCGCGGTACGGTACCTTGGGTTCGAATGGGATCAGGCCCACCTGGAGCTTGCCTTCGGCGCGGCGGATGGCTACGTCGATATGCTGGTCGCCCATGCCCTGCAGGATGGTCTGCAGCGTGGAGGGTTCGTTGTACCAGGAAAGGGTCATATCCTCTTCGCACAGGCGGGTGAGCGTGGGGCTGATCTTGGCGGCATCCGCCTGGGTCTTGGGATTGATCGCCACGCGATAGAGGGCGTTCGGGTACTGCGGCTTGGGCAGGGTCAGCGGGTGACCCTTATCGCACAAGGTGTCCCCGGTGCTGGTCACCGACAGTTTCGCCACGATGCCGATATCGCCAGCGTGGATCAGTTTATGAGGGATGGTTTCCTTGCCGCGCAGGATCGCCAGGGAAGCCATGCGCTCCTCGGCGCCCTTGACCTGGTTCCAGATGCGGCTGTCCGCCTGGAGCGTACCGGAGTAGATACGAAAATAGGTCAGTTTGCCGACGAACGGGTCGGCGGTGGTCTTCCAGACATACAGCGCCAGGGGTCCTGAATCGGAGGCGGTAAGTATCTCCTCGCCATCCTTGCCCTTAGCGACCGCAGTAACCTCCGCCGGGGAGGGGAACAGATTGATGACCGCATCCAGCAGCGGCAGGACGCCTTTTTCATGCGCGCCGGCGGTGACAAAGACGGGAACGTAGGCGCCGGAGCGCACAACAGCCTTGAAACCCCGGGCCAATTCTTCATCTGAAAGGCTGCCGCTCTCAAAGTATTTTTCCATGAGGGCATCGTCGCCTTCGGCGGCGGCCTCGAGCAGCGCGGTGCGCGCTTCTTCGGCGGCGGCCTTAAACTCGGCAGGGATCTCCTCGGCGGTCTTTCCATCCCCGGCATAGGCTTTCATCGCCATCAGGTCGATCACTCCCTTGAAGGCAGCCTTCTCGCCCCAGGGGATCTGCACCGGGACGAGGCGCACGGGTGAGAATTCCTGGACACTGGCGACCGCCTTCTTGAAGTCGGCGTTGTCGCGGTCCATCTTGTTGACCACCAGGAAGCGCGGCAGTTTGAAAGCATCGCAGTAATTCCAGGCCAACTCGGTACCCACTTCCAAGCCGGCAACGGAGTCGATCAGGATGACCGCGCCATCGACCACCCGCAGGGAGGAGATGACCTCGCCGATGAAGTCGGTGTATCCGGGGGTGTCCAGCACGTTGATCTTGTGGTTCTTGTATTCCACCGGGATCACGCTCGTGGAGAGCGAGAGCTTGCGGCGGATCTCTTCTTCTTCGAAGTCAGAGGCGGTCGTGCCGTCTTCGATCTTTCCCATACGCGTGGAGCCGCCGGTCGCGTGCAGGAACGCTTCCGTCATCATCGTCTTGCCACCAGAGCCATGCGAAACCAGCGCAATGTTGCGAATCTTGTCGGTAGTATATTCTTTCATGCAGACCTCTAGATAAGGATTGGGATGATTCCAGCCGCCTGATTATACCAACAATTTCGAAAAACCATCCCAACCCGGGAAGTAAATTTGGGGGGGGCGGGTACCCAGCGGTACGAGGAGCATCCTCCGTGAGATGCCGCGTACCGTTCTCTTTGCGTAAGGTTCTAGCCTTCGCTGGTCATGATGAACTGCGGCTTCATCTCGAAGGACTCGTATTTTGGGCGGTAGCGGTCGGTATTGTAGAACTCGTTGACGTTGACCACTTTCTTGGAGCCGACGACCACTTCGAGGGGCACATTATCGTAGCGACCGTTCTTGAGCACCACCAGGCGCCCGTGGATGCCCTTGAGCAGCAGATCCAGCGCCAGGTTGCCAAAGGCCATGGGGACGACCGAATCGATGGCGTCCGGGTCGCCGCCGCGCACCATATAGCCGAGGTTCTGGTTGATGATGTTGATCGGCACGCCATTGTTATACTGCGCGGTGCGTTTGCCCAGTTCCGCCGAGACCTGGTCACCGATCCCGCCCAGCTTGGCATGCCCAAAGGCGTCCGTGGCGCCGTCGCGGAAGACCATGGAGCCTTCTTCAAAGGTCGCCCCTTCCGAGACCAGCACGATGGAGTACTTGCTGGGATTGCGGTTGCGGTCATAGACGAGCAACTCGGTCAGGCGGTCGAGGTTGAACTTCCATTCCGGGATGACGCAGCGGTTGGCAGCGCCGGCCATGGTGGGAAGCATGGCGGTAAAGCCGGCATAGCGTCCGAAGACTTCCAGCACCATGATGCGCTCATGCGAACCGGCGATGGTGCGCAGGCTGTTGGTCAGGGCGATGGTGCGGGTGACGCAGGTGGAGAAGCCGATACAGTAATCGGTGCCGGGGACATCATTGTCCATCGTCTTGGGGATGGCGATGACCTTGAAGCCTTCCTTGAAGAGGCGCACGGCGTAACTGAGCGTGTCGTCACCGCCGATCGGCACGAGGAAGTCAATGCCCAGGTAATCGAGGTTCTTGAGGATCTCCTCGGTCAGGTCATTGCGCTCCTCGCTGTATTTCTCGCGCAGGTGGAGGGGCACATTCTCCTTTTTCACTTTGGCGGCATTGGTACGCGAGGTGTGCAGGAAGGTCCCGCCGGTGCGCCCGGCGCGGTTGACCACTTCCTCGGTGAGGACCTGGTAGTTGTAACTATTATCCGCGTCCTTGTCGCGGATGAGATCCATCAAGCCGCCCCAGCCGCGGCGCAGGCCGATGACCTGGTAGCCTTCGCGCAGGGCGCGGATGGTGACCGCCCGGATGGCGGGGTTCAAGCCGGGCACGTCTCCGCCGCCGGTGAGGATGCCGATCACGCCTGGTTTCTTGGTTGACATTGATTGCTCCTTGAGTGAGATTGCACAGACATTAAGCGGCTATTATACTCTTCCTTTTTCCGCGCTGCAGCAGGGCAGGTGTTCTTTTTCGTCATCCGTGCAGCCTGGAAGCTTGACGCAGGGATTAACTCTTTAATCTTCATTCTGCGGGTATTTCGACAGGAACGAAGCCTTTTTCTACCCTTATCCATCCTAATAAAGAAATATGAAGAAAAACACGAGCGATTCTCGTTAAGGAGCACTATACAAAGAAAGATGCGGCCGTGAAGATCTATTCGCTTTGCTGGAGCGGGCTGCGGGGCGAGGCAGGGAGATCAGAATTTGGGGGAAGGCCCGGGAGGCGAGGAGCGCACCCTGTGTGCATTGGATCCATTGAAGCGAATGATGATCGTATGGGAGGGCGGGTCGCCAGCCAGTCGCCGGGGATCCCCCCCCTGCGAAGGGGATATCCCCTTCGGAAACCATGTCCCCTGCTCAGTCCGTGAAAGTCGGCTGCCCCATCCGCTTCGCTTCTGGGGTGCTTCCCCTGCGGGGACGATGTCGCGAAAGCCGACTCGCGGGAGGAGGCAGGGGGGGCAGTGGGAGGTTTAAATGCGGTTCAATTCGCAGGGTGGCCATGGGCAAAGAGGTCAGAAGGAGATGGGGGTGAATTCGGGGTCGGCGTGAGTGCCGGAAAGATCAGTTGGAGATTCCCCGGGTTTCAGTGGACGCGGGGCAAAGTAGTCATTGACGCCGAGTCGTTCGCAGGTGATGCGCTGACCTTCTTCGACCTGCTCCCAGAACCAGGTCTGGAAGATATTCTAGTCGAGGCGGTTCTTGTAGGCGACACCGATGGTCTCGCAGGCGCGGGCAATGGTGCGCAGGGCGCGCGTATCGATGGCGACACCGCCATTGGGGGCCTTGGGGAGGGCATTGAGGTAGGCGGCCTGGAGTTTGCGCAGGAGTTCGATCTCGGGGATGAGGTCGTTGGGGAGGTGGTCGTCGAGGAAGGCTTGATCCTCGGCGGTGAAGCAGGAGGGGGGCTGATGACTCATGTCATCAGCGCGCCCGACGCCGGCTTGGGCAGGGGGAGATGCAGGGTTCGTCCATGGGAATGCTCCTCTCAGGTAGATAGGGAGAGAATAAAAAAAACACAGGCGAGGTTAACGGCGGCTAGCGCCGTGTGGCCTTCCCGTGCCGAGGCGAATACTAGTACATAGGTTCTGTCTTGTCAGTTATCCTCTCCTATACGAATCGTTCCTTGTTCCATATGAGCTTCTTCAATATAAAGTAGTCTTAGCCTAAGCAGAGCTTAGCAGAAACAACTCACCTTTTCAATTCCTTGCATAGTATCTTGTTGCACTATCCCATGTGTAACAAAGAAGCAGGGAATTGGTATGATAATTGGGGTGTAAGGTTGAAGAGGAAGAGATGAATCCATTTAGCCGGCGGGGAATCCGCAGGGATTGAACCGCCAGCATTGATCAAATAACAAGCCGGGAAAACCTCACGACCCTGCGGGGCAATGGGTAAAGAAATGATGCGCTCAAGTGCGCCGCCAGCGTGTATAATTAAGTTCCCAGGCGACGTCGCCGCCGCCCTGGGCAAAATAAGACTATGACAGCGAGCCGCCATGGACAACCTTCTCCCCGGGCCTTACCTGACAGATCCCACCGGTCATGAACATCCCCTGACCAAGGAACCTTTCGTCATCGGACGGGCGGTGGAATGCGACGTGGTGATCGCGGACAAGAGCATCTCGCGCGAGCACGCCCGCCTGCGCCGCGATGGACGGCGCTGGTTCGTGGACGAACTCGGCTCCACCAACGGCACCTTCCGCAACAACGAGCGGGTGGTCACCGCCCTCGACCTGCGCGACGGCGACAGCCTGAAAGTGGGCGAGGTGACCTTCATCTTCCATGACCCCGACACCACCACCCGGGAGAACCCGGTGCCGGACCTGGAGGTGGACGTCAGCGCGGGGGTGGTGCGCGTCAACCGCAAGGCAGTCTCGCTTTCACCCAAGGAGTTCGCCCTGCTGGCGTACCTGCACGCGCGCCGCAGCCAGGTGTGCTCGAAGGATGACATCGGGCGCGCCGTGTGGCCGGAATACGAGGCGGGCGGGATCTTCGATTACCAGATCGAGAACCTCATCCGCCGGCTGCGCACGCGCATCGAAGTGGACCCGGCCAATCCACAGGTGTTGTTCACCGTGCGCGGCCTGGGGTATAAACTGGTGACCGCCTGAACCCGGCGGCGTGCAGCAGCGCCGGCTTTCCGCCGGCGCTTTCTTTATTGGTATGCAATGGGTATGAAGTCAATATTCGCCGCATAGCTCCTGATTAGCCGGTCGATAGGTTGACTCCCGCCCCCGCGGGTATCATGGGGGCTGGATGTGACCGATGAGCGCGAAAAAGATCAACCTGCCGAAAGCCCTCCCCATGACCCCTGCCTCCCTTGAAGGTCAAACGCTTGGAAAATACCGCATCCTGGAACCGCTGGGACGCGGCGGGATGGCACAGGTGTACAAGGCGTACCACCCCAGCCTGGACCGCTACGTGGCGATCAAGGTGCTGCGCTCCGACCTGGTGGAGGAGGCCGAGTTCCTGGCGCGCTTCCGCCGCGAGGCGCGCTCGGTGGCCGGGCTGCGGCATCCCAACATCGTCCAGGTGTACGACTTTGACGTGCAGGACGAGTATTACTACATGGTCATGGAACTGCTCGAAGGCGATACGCTCAAGGCTTACCTGAACGCCTTCCGCACGCGCGGCGAGTGCATCCCGCTGGGGGACGTGACGCGGATCCTCAACGACGTGCTCTCGGGCCTGGCATACGCCCATTCCGAAGGGGTGATCCACCGCGACCTCAAGCCGGCCAACATCCTGCTGACTCGCCGCGGCCAGGCCGTGCTGACCGACTTCGGCATCGCCCAGATCCTGGGCGGCACGCAGTACACCGTCTCCGGCGCGCTGATGGGCACGCTCAGTTACATGGCGCCCGAACAGGGACGGGATGGCAAGTGCGACATCCGCTCGGACGTGTACTCGCTGGGGATCACCTACTACGAAATGCTCACCGGCGGCGTGCCCTTCGACGCCGACACCCCGTTGGCGATATTGATGAAGCACCTGAACGACCCGCTGCCCCTGCCGCGCACGCTGGTGCCTTCCATCCCCGAGGCATTCGAGCGGGTGGCGCTCAAGGCACTGGCGAAGGAGCCGAACGAACGCTACCAGAGCGCGGCGGAGATGTCGGCGGCGGTCAACCATGCAGCACAAGAGACCGGCATCCCGGTGCCGGAGATTACCACGCTCCCGCAAAGCACCAACGTCCTGCCACGCCAGGCGGTACCCGTCTTTTCCGGAAAGGCCAGGGCATCCATCGGCGACGACCAATTTGCCTCCGGGGATACCGAGGTGCGCCTCTCCACGACCGAAACGGCGAAGGAGCAGGCGAGCAAACAAGGCCCGCGCGGCGCGATCACCTGGCTGACGCTGATGGTGCTGGCGAACATGATCATGCTGTGGGCGAGCGGTGTGTTCGGCTGGGAGGTGTTCGGGCGCACCTGGCCGATGGAGTTGATCCTGACCGGCGCGCTGTTCTTCCTGCTGATGGTGGAATCGCTGAGCCCCTGGCTGCTGATCCCGGGAGGGATGCTGATGGGCAACGGCCTGCTGCTGACCTACTACTCCGTCACCGGGCGCTGGGAGGACTGGGCGCTGTTGTGGCCGCTGGAACCGCTGATCATTGCAGTCTCGATCCTGGCCCCCTTCTGGCTCACCCGGCAAAGCGACGGGGGCAGGGCATTCGTGCGCTGGTTGGGAAACGGCGTGCTGTTGATCGCCGGGATCACATTCGTCATCGCCCTGGCGGCGGCCATCCTGCAGACGTTCTGATCTCCGCCTGAGCAAATCAAGAAACCAGTCATCACTGGCCGGACCCAAGGCCGCCGGTCCTGTTCAACGCGGCCAACATTCAAAAGCGAACCATAAGGAGGTTCCCCATGCAAAA
Organism: Anaerolineales bacterium; assembly: GCA_041753035.1. Taxonomy (GTDB): domain Bacteria; phylum Chloroflexota; class Anaerolineae; order Anaerolineales; family Villigracilaceae; genus UBA877. Next base: position 156,943 of record JBGSVI010000082.1, read on the forward strand.
GAAAGCTTCTCTACTCTTCGGTATCACCCTGATCGTCCTGGCACTGTTCGCCCTGGCAGCCAACCTGCTCAGTGGCCTGAGCGGCGCCGCCGGCTTCCACACCTGGCCGCTGGTGGTGGTCGGCATCGGCCTGCTGTTCTGCATCCCGCCGTTCCTGTTCCGGGAACAAAAGGGATTGGGCGGGCTGTTCATCCCCGGCATGCCCATATTGATGACCGGCCTGCTGCTCTTCGCCGCCAGCCTGAGCGGCAACTGGGGCCTGTGGGCAAAACTCTGGCCGCTGGAAGTCATCGGCGTGGCGCTGGGCTTCGTACTGGCAGGCATCTTCCTGGGCGTGGTCTGGCTGATGGTGCCCGCCAGCATCGTCGGGCTGACCGGCCTGGCGCTGCTGTTCTGCTCGCTGACCAGCCTGTGGGCTGCCTGGGCGGTGCTGTGGACAGTCGTGCCGCTCTCGGTGGGGCTGCCGCTGCTGCTGATCGGCATCTTCCAGAAGAATGACGGCGTCAAGCTGGGCGGACTGATCGTCACCGGCTTCGCTGGGCTGGCCTTCACCGCCATGTCGGCGATCGTGGTGACGGGTTCGCTGATCACCAAGGTGATCGGCCCGGCGATCATCCTGCTGCTCGGCCTGCTGATGGTCGGCTCGGCACTGATGAAAAAGAAGAGCGACTGAGCCCTGCGCTCTGCCTGCACAAAAACATCATCCCGGTGGAAAGTCCCGGGATGATGTTTTATTCTGTATTCTTAACCCTCCGCCGAGGGGACCACCCTAGCGTCCCGCCTGCGGCGGTACTGCACCAGGAAACTCTCCCCCCAGAAGAGGATCAGTGCCGCCCAGACGATGCCGAAGCCGATCAACTGGTTGTGGCTGAATGGTTCTTTATACAGCAGCACCCCGATAAGGAACTGGATGGTGGGCGCTACATACTGGATGATGCCCAGCAGTGAGAGCGGGATGCGCTGGGCGGCGGAGGCGAACATGAGCAGCGGGACGGTGGTCACCACGCCCGCCCCAACCAGCAGCAGGCTGACCCCGGGGTCGGCGTGCAGGAAGGCGCCCGTGGTATTGCCTTCCAGGAAGAGGATGTAGACCACTGCGGGGATGAACAGGATGCCGGTCTCCAGGGTGAGACCGAAGACCGAGCCGAGCGGGGCGGACTTCTTCACCAAACCGTAGATGCCGAAGGAGAAAGCCAGGGTGAGGGCGATCCAGGGCAGGCGCCCATAGATGACGGTCAGGAAGACCACACCCACGGCAGCCATGGCCACCGGCAGCCACTGGAAGCGGCGCAGGCGCTCGCGGTAGAAGATCACTCCCAGGAGCACGTTGATGAGCGGGTTGATGAAATAACCCAGGCTGGTCTCAACGATGAAGCCGGCATTGACCGCCCAGACGTAGGTCAGCCAGTTGACGCCGATCAACAGGGCGGCGGCGATATATATAAGAAGGACGCGCGGCTTGGCGATCTCTGTACGTAACGATCTGCCCTGCCGGGTGAGTAGGATGAACAAGATGAGCAGTAGGAAGGACCAGGTGATGCGGTGGCTGAGCAGTTCCAGCGCGGGTACCTGGTGCAGCAATTTCCAATAGATCGGGAAGACGCCCCAGGTGATATAGGCCCCGAAGGCGAAGAGGATGCCACGATTCATGCGGTGTTTTCTCCTTTGCAGGGGGGGAGTATACCCCTCCTTGGGGAAGAGCGGGGTGAACCAGAGGCCTGTCTTTACCCTTCCACAAAGCGCCTGATCCTGGAAACATCCAACCTCGTCAGGTCATTGCCGATATCATCCCAATGGGCAGGATCATATTTATGCAGCATGAAATCGTCCCACTGTTTCAGGAACTCCGACAGGAACTGTTTTTTGGAAACCTGCACATACATGAACAGCGGCTCTTCAATTCCCCAGGATTCCTGCCAGCCCCATTCGGCGATCTGGAAAAGGAACTCATCCTCATCCACAGGCAAGGCACGCAAGACTTTGCCCGGACCTTCTTCGTTGATGTGAAACCTGGCAGGCAGGTCACCGGCAACGATCTGATCCAGCCAATGGATGAAACTCTTAAAAGGATCGAAAAGCCCAGATAGTTCGATGATGAGACCCTGCACATGCGCGCTGCAGGTGATCGCCAGTTGGAGCCAGCCATGGCGTGGGTATCCAAAACTGAAGGTGACCTTTCCGGTCCAATCATTCGTCTCGGGAGGAAAGGTTTTCAAGAAAACATTGATCGCCGTCATCCGTACTCCAGGTTACCGATTTGCGATGTTTATGCGCAACATCCAAGATTTGGGATCCTGACCCTCAGCCACGCCCAAACAACCCCTTCAACGCCGGTTCCAGGTCCCCGTGCTTGAACAGGAAACCCGCCTCGACCAGGCGCCGCGGGCTGGAGGGGCGACCGTCCAGCACGAGCACGGACATATCACCCAGTACCAGGCGCAGCAGGAAAGCGGGCGTGGGGAACCAATAGGGCCGGTGCAGGGCCTTTGCCAGCGCCCGGTTGAACTGCGCACTGGTGACGGGATTGGGGGCGATCAGGTTGTAGGGACCCTGCGCCTGCGGGTCGGCGAGCAGGAAGCGCAGGGCGGCGACGACATCCTCCAGGTGCACCCAGGGGACGAACTGCTTCCCACTGCCCAGCGGTCCGCCCATAAACAGGCGCACCGGCAAGGCCATCAGCGGCAACAGGCCGCCCTGCGGGGAGAGCACGACCGCCAGGCGAACCACGCAGCGGCGCACGCCCAACTGCCCGACTGCCGCGGTCGACCCTTCCCAGGCAACCGTCAGGCGGGAGAGGAAATCCTCGCCGGGCTGTGTGGATTCGTCCGCCGGAGCGCCATGCAAGCCATAGTGGTTGATCCCCGAGGCCTGGATGAACACCTGCGGGCGGGGGGAGGCGAGGCGGATGGCTTCGCTGAGCGCCAGACCGGCCTGCACGCGAGACTCCAGGAAGCGCTGCTTCTGTGCCCGGCTCCACGGCCAGCGGCTGAGCGATTCGCCGACCAAGTTGACGACCGCATCCATGCCCAAGACGAGATCGCCCCAGCCGGCGGTCGTGCGCCCGTCCCAGTGCACGCGGGTCACACCGCCGGCGGAGGGGGCAGCAGATTCGCCGCGGGTCAACACCCAGACGGCATGCCCATCGACGAGCAGGGAGCGGGTCAGCGCTCTGCCGATCAGGCCGGTCCCACCAGTGATCAGGATATTCATATTGTCTCCTTTGACAGGCCGCGCCGCGAGTGGAGTATAATACGCGCCATTGCGGAGCAGGGATGAACGAACCAGTTCTCGTCCTCAATGCCAATTTCGAACCGATCCATGTGTGCAATACCCGGCGGGCTGTGGGGTTGATCCTTGCGGGCAAGGCCGGCATGGTGATGAATGGTCGCGGCACCATCCAGACGATACGTGCCGCCATCCCCCGCCCCTCTGTCATCCGCCTGGAACAAATGATCCACCGGCCGCGACCGCGGGTCAAGTTATCCCGGCGCGAGGTCTTCCGGCGGGATAATTATACCTGCCAATATTGCGGGCGCCACACCGGTGAACTGACCCTCGACCACGTGCTGCCCAAACACCTGGGCGGAGAGCACTCGTGGACGAACGTAGTGGCTGCCTGCCCAGGCTGCAACCACCGCAAGGGCGGCCGCAGGCTGGAGGAAGTGCACATGACCCTGCTGAAAACTCCGCACCAGCCGCCAGCCAATGCCACGTACCTGTTCGGGCGGCATCTCTATGAAAATGTTGAGTGGGGACAGTTCATCCAAGGGTGGTAGAAAGATCCCGGCGCAAGCGCTGTTTTTTTATATCTCCACTGCCAGCAGATCTTCCGCCAGCGTCACCGCGCCTTTGAAGCGCGTGCGCGCCTGCGCGACCAGGTCACCGGTATCGAATGAGCCGGTGGGGTAGTGAATGAGATACAACGACTTCGCCCCCGCCTGGCGGGCCACATCGCCTGCCTGGGCTGCCGAGGAGTGCCCCAGGAAGGCACCCGCGGCTTCGTGGATGAGGATATCCGCCCCCTCCGCCAGCCGGATCACCTGGGCACAGGGTTCCGTGTCACAGGAATAACTGACGATCCTGCCCTGCGGCTTGAAGTCGCAGCGCAGGCCGATCGAGGGGATCATGTGACGTACCGGGGAGGCCAGGATGCTTAACTCGTCGCAGTCCAGCACGGTGACCATCTCCTGGGCCGGCAAGCGGTAGAAGGCCACCGGGAAGAAATCCGGCCATTCCGCCCAGCCGTAATAACCCATCAGCCCCTCGACACGATCGAGGGTGTGGTGCAAGCCGTAGATGTTCAGCGGACGGCGGCGTCCCATCAGCCACATGTTCATCAGGAGCTGGGGCACGCCGGAGACATGGTCGGGGTGGAAATGGGTGAGGATCAGGTCGGTCAGGTCGGTGAAATCGACCCCGGCTTTTCGCAGGCGCAGGATCTGGTTGTTGACGCAGTCGATCAGCACCATGCGCGTCGCGCACACCAGCACCAGGTGCGTGTTCTCGTGCGTCTCGTCGGGAATGGCGTTGGAGGTGCCCAGGAAGATGAGTTGCGGCATGGACGCGCCTTTCTACCCCTATCCTACCCTCATTTCCCAAAATTTGACAATAGCACAGGAGTCACCCATGTTTCCAGGGCGGCTGCCAGCAGGAGCAGGGGGAGCACCACGCCCAGGAAGACCTTCATCCAGTCGGCGATCGTCTGGATGGCAACCTCCCCTAGGGAACGTGAAGGGTCGGGGGTCATCAGACGCACCGCGCCGTGGAGGAGGGTGGCGCTGGAAAGGATGATGGCGCTCAGTTCGAAGATGCCGTGCGGCAGGATGCCAAAAATGGCCACTTTCCAGGGGGAAAAACCGAGCACACCCATCAGCGCCAGCACCGCCCCGATCACCCCGGCATTCAGGAAGTACATCAGCGCGCCAAGGGTGGAAAAGGAGGCCAGCCCCAGCATGGCGATGACGATCACCGCCCGCAGGTTGTGACCCAGGATTACCGCAAAGGACAGCCCGCCCAGGGAGGGAATATCCACACCCACCGGCAGCAGGCTGCCGAGTTCATCGAGGATATCCGCCGGGATGGAGGGGATGTTCGCCTGCACCCAGGCATAGCCAGCCACCCCAGCGAGGAGGCCCAGTCCAAGCATCAGCCAGGTTGCCGGGGATTGGTGCCGCAATGTACCCCAGATCTCCACACGGTACCATTCCCCCAGGCTGCGGCTCGTGCCACGGAAGGCTGCCCAGAAGGAGCGGCCCACCCAGCGCAGGTTGAGCACATCGATCTCGCGTCCCAGTAGCGCCTCGCGCTGGAAGTGGGCGATGCCCATGCGCGCCAGCAGGAGGGTGAGCACGCTCACGCCAGCCACAGCCAGCCAGAGCACCTGGTCGTTGCCCCAGAAGAGCATGATCGCCTCTCCCTGGATGAGCAGCGCCATGGGGATGACAATAAAGGAGGCCATCAGGTTGGAGGCGCGCACCGAAGTGGATTGGGTCGAGATCAGGATCGCGCCGCTGACCATCAGGAACGCCTGCGCGCTGGTCAGGATGAGCGTCTGCGCCATGCGGGTGGGGTCGGGGAAGGGGATGCCCTGGACCGCCAGCCCCACCAGGTAGACCGAGATGCCCATGTAGGCGGTGACCAGCGGGGCGACCGTCCCGGCGATGAGCTTGCCCATGTAGATCTGCCAGTCTTTCAGCGGGCTGACCAGCAGCGGCTCGATGGTGCCGCGTTCCTTCTCGCCGACGAAGGCTTCCAGGGCGATGACCAGCGAGACGGTGATCGGGAAGAAACCCACCACGAGCAGGAAGAAGGGCACCAGGCGTTCGGCGATCAGCGGGGTGCCGTACTGCTCGGCGAAGTCCATCGCCGCCCTGGCGCCCACGTTCGCCAGGAAAGGCATACCGATGGTCAGGATCAGCATCGGGACAATGATGCGCCAGTCACGCAGTTGGTCGCGCAGTTCCCGCCAGGCCACCAGCCAGGTCAGGCGCAGGGCATCCTGCCAGCGTTCAGTCATGGTTCACCTGCGCCATGGCTGCCAGGTACACTTCCTCCAACGTGTGGGCGGCTTCCTGCAGGGAGATCACGTTCACACCCGCCTCCAGGAACCTTCCAAGCAGGAGCCGATTGCCTGTCTGCGGATCCTCCACGCGGAAGTGCGGGCCGCTCTCGTCCTCGCCGGTGAGAGTCACACCCGGCGGCAGGTCGGGGAGATCCTTGTGCCACCCACCGCTGACGTGCATGACATATTCCGCCGGTCCAAGCAGCTTGAAACGCAGTTCTTTGACCGTGCCCTGCATCAGGATGCGGCCGCGGTGGATGATGGCGATCTTATCGGCAAGCAATTCGGCTTCGACCAGGTTGTGCGTGCAGATGATGATCGCCCGGTTGGCGCTGCGCAGCCCGGCAATGGCCTGACGCACCAAGCGCGCCGATTCAGGGTCCATCGCCGAGGTGGGCTCGTCGAGCAGCAACACCGGCGGCTCATGCAGCAGCGTGCGTGCCAGGGCGATCTTCTGGCGCATGCCCTTGGAATACTGCCCCATCGGGCGCTTCGCCGCCTCCGCCAGTCCGAAATAGGCCAGCAGTTCCTGGCTGCGCCGGCGGCGGGTGGCGGCATCCAGGCTGTACACCTTGCCGTAGAAATCCAAGTACTCCTCGCCGGACATGCGCAGGTACAGCCCGTGCTGCTCGGTGAGCACGCCCACCATGGGACGCACCTTCTCCGGTTCTCGGGTCACGTCCACACCCGCCACGCGCGCCCAGCCGCGCGTCGGCGCCAGCACCGAGGTCAGCATGCGCACCGTGGTCGTCTTCCCGGCGCCGTTCTGCCCCAGCAATGCCAATACCTGGCCGGGGAGCACGTTCAGGTACACGCCATCCACGGCCAGGAAATCACCGAACTGCTTGCTCAGGTCCTGGGTTTCGATCATTGGAACTGCAGGTCAGTCTGCGCTGGGTTTGCGCTGCGGGCGGTGGTTGAGGAACACCAGCAAGCCCATAGCAATGGCAACCACGACCATGAAGGCCTGGTTGAAGTTGATCCCGCCGACCTGTGCCGAATCAAGGCGCAGGAACTCGAGTCCAAAACGCCCGAGGGCATAGGAAGCCGCATAGAAATAGAGCAGGTCACCGGGCTTGAGCCAGTCCTTGAAGCGCCGGGCAACCAGCAGCAGCACGGCCATGTTAAGCAGATTCCACAACGCTTCGTAGGCGAACAGGGGATGGAAGAATTCGTAACTTTCGTACCCCTGCACACGGTGCAGCGGGTCGATGTAGATCTTCCAGGGCAGGTTGGTGGGCAGGCCATACACTTCCTGGTTGAAATAATTGCCCATGCGCCCGATCGCCTGTGCCAGCGCCAAACCGGGCACGACCATGTCCGCCCAGGTGAGGAAGGAGATCTTCTTCTTGCGGCAGTAGAGCCACAGGCCGAGCGCTCCGCCGAGAACCGCCCCGGGGATGCCCAATCCGCCATTGCGCAGGTTGATGGCTTCCAGGGGATGGGTCAGGTAATACTCGGTGGTGATGCCGATCTCCACCATCGAGGGTGGCGGGGTGAAAATGTGCCACAGCCGTGCGCCAACGATCCCGGCGACGACCACCCAGAAGAGGGCATCCCAGATCGTCTCCGGGTTCAGGCCGCGCCGCTTGGCCTCGGAGGAACCCAGCATCGCGGCGGCGAACACGCCCAGGGTGATCAGGATGCCGTAATAATAGATGCGCATCTCGCGCCCCGCGACCATGGGGCGCAGCAGCAGCCAGGCAAGCACCCCGATCAACACAGCCGGGATGACCCAGTACAAGGTCTTGGTCAACTCCTGTTTTTCATCCTGCCGGGAGGAAGGTTTACCGCCCTGCGTTTCCACCCACTGGCGGAGCATCAATGCCAGCATGGACAGCAGGAAGGGAAGGCCGAATAAGAACAGGTAGGTGACAGGCAGATCAAAACCGTTGGTCATGGTTGTACTCTCCTTGGAGGGAATCGATTGGTATTGTGTGCATCCGCCCGCGCCCGGAAGATGCGCTGCAGTGCGGTGAAATTAGCAAAGATGGCAATGATGACCAGGACGACCAGCGGCATGTTGAAGATCAGCCCGGGGATGAGAACGAGGTACCGCTCCACGCGGGTCAGCAGGCCGACGTTGGCATCCAACTTGGCGGCCTCGGCGCGTGCCTTGACATAGGAAACGAGCACCGACCCGGCTGCCGCCAGGTATGCCAGGACGATGCCATATTGATTGCCATCCTGGATATAGTAGAACAGGAAACCGCCGAAAATGAATAATTCCGAATAGCGGTCGGTCACCGAATCAACAAAAGCCCCCCAAACGGTCACTTCGTTGCGCAGGCGGGCCAGGGCACCATCCATGGCGTCCACCGGGCCCATGATCAGCAGCAGGATGCCCGCCCAGGTCATGTGCCCCAGGCCGATGAGCACCGAGACAGCGATCGTCCCCACCAGCCCGAAGAGGGTGACCGCATTGGGCGTGATCCCCAGCCGGTTCAGGAATTTAGCGATCGGCTGGTAGTACCAGCGGAACCAGACGCGCATCTTGTCGGAAAAACTCTTTTTCGTATTCTCAGGTTGTTCGGTCAAGTCATCTTCCTTTCAACAGTGGAGTGCTCATGCCTCTGCCCCATTCTCGTCATCCTCTTCCGAGAGCAGTACTTCGCGCTCGCGCCCACCGCCAGCCGAGGGACCCACCACGCCCATCTCCTCAAGTTGGTCCACCAGGCGCGCGGCACGCGGGTAGCCGATATTCAATTTTCGCTGGAGCATGGATACACTGGTACGATCCTCTTTCTTCAACAGCAGTAGGGCGCGCTCGATGAGCACATCGTCGCCGGTCTTTTCATCCACTGCATTGATCATCGTCTCCCACGGCGGCGGGACATCCTTCTGGGGGCCAACCTTCTGCCAATGAGAGATGATGCGCTCGATCTCCTGATCGGTGACGATCACCCCCTGGGCGCGCAGCGGGTTGCCGACTTCTGGGTTCAGGAAGAGCATGTCGCCGCGCCCCAGCAGGGTCTCAGCGCCGGGCAAGTCGAGGATGACGCGGCTGTCCACATTGGATGCCACGGCGAAGGCCAGACGTGCCGGGAAATTCGCCTTGATCAACCCGGTGACCACATCGGTGCTCGGGCGCTGGGTAGCCACCACCAGGTGGATGCCGGTGGCGCGCGCCATCTGTGCCAGGCGCACCAGGTTGTGCTCGGTCTGGTCCGGAGCAGACATCATCAGGTCGGCCAGTTCGTCGATCATCACCACGATGCGCGGCAGCGGCTGGGAATCCTTGCGGCGCTGCAGGCGGCGGTTATAGGTATCCACGTCGCGCGCCTTGGCAGCCTCGAGCAGTTTGTAGCGGTGCTCCATCTCCACCACCACCCAGCGCAGCACACCAAGGATGCGCTGGATATCTGTTTCCACCTTGCCATACAGGTGCGGCAGCCCGTTGTAGCGGATCAACTCGACCATCTTCGAGTCGATCATCACCAGGCGCAAGTCTTCAGGGGGATTGTTCATTGCCAGGCAGGCCGCCAGGGCCGTGATGCACACCGATTTTCCCGAGCCGGTGGTCCCGGCGATGAGCAGGTGCGGCATGCGCGCCAGGTCAGCCACCAGCGGGTTGCCGGAGACATCGCGACCCAGAGCGATCGCCAGAGGGGAACTGATCTTGCTGAACGCCTCCGTCTCCAGCAGCGGGCGCAGGCGCACCAGCGTGGAACGTGCGTTCGGTACCTCGATGCCCACGTAGCCGCGCCCCGGTACAGGCGCTTCGATGCGCAGACGTTCCGCCGCCAGCGCCAGTGCTAGGTCCTTCTGCAGCCCGGCGATCTGGGCGACCCGCACCTTCATCTGCTGAGTGTCATCCTCGTTCCCCTTGCGAATGAAGCCCGGCTGGACAGCGAACTGCGTTACGGTGGGGCCGATGCGGAACCCGACCACCTTGGCCGGGATGCCAAATTCAGAGAGGGTCTTCTCGATCATCCCCGCCACCTGGTTGATGGTACGCTCATCCGGTCGCGCCGACTGTTCGCCCATCAGGATGTTCAGCGGCGGCAGCAGGTCCGAGCGTTCCTGTGGAGACGCGGGTACCTTGTCCTGCCGTTCGGAGACCTTGAAATTCTTGCGGAATTCGGGAGGCAGCGGTTTGTCCTTCTTCCCGGCTGGTTTCTTGAGGGGCTGCGATCCCGGCAGCGGCGAGACCACCGGCATGTCGCCCTCCCCCGGCTGGAAGGAGGGGTTGCTCATCACCACCTCGGCACCGGGATGCTGCAGTTCCCCTGCCTGCTGCAGCACCCAGCGCTCGATCCCCTTCCACAAACCAAAGGCGCTCAAAAGCGAGAGGATCCACAGCAGTAGAATGACCACCGCACCCAGCATCGGGCCCAGCAGGTCTGCCAGCATAGATGCCAATCCCCAGCCGATCCGCCCGCCCCAGCTCCCGGACTCAGCAGCCGAAAGCGAGTTCCCGCTGATCACCGACAGCAGCGCCAGGGTCAGGAAGGCAGCTAACTCGATGGCCACCACCCGTCCCCAGGGTAGGGGCTTTTCACCGCGCGAGCGGCGGACGGCATGGATACCCAGGGCAGTGGCGGTCGCCACCACGAAAATGCTGCCCCAGCCCAGGCTGTATTTCAACAATCCCACCCACAGCGCCATCAAAGACCCCTGGGAAAGTCCCAACAAGCCGAACAGGGTCATCAAAGCCAGTGCCAGCAGCAGGATGCCAAGAATATCCCACAGGAAGCGGCCAAAATGGGTTTGCAGACGGGCAAGGCGGTCCAGCAGGCTGGCAGGATGTTCCTGCACGGCTTGCTGCTCTGCAGGGGGGGAAGGATGAGTGCGTGGAGGCATAAGGTCGAACCTTCCTAATCGCTGATCTTCATTGACAAGCCCAGGCGTTGGTGGGCGGCATCCACATGCAGGATGCGTACCTGCACCTCCTGCCCGGGGCTGAGGAACGATTGGAGCGTCGCCCTGGCTGGCAGGGGGATCTCGGAGGTATGGATCAATCCCTCCAGTCCTTCGTCCAACCGGGCGAAAGCACCGTAGGAGGCAAGCACCGTGATCACCGCCGGGACGACCGCATTGAGCGGATACCTGGCTTCGGCGGTCTCCCAGGGATTGGGAAGCCTCCGCTTCAGGCTGAGTGCGATCCGGCAGCGTTCGGGCAGGATTGCCATGACAATCACCTCCACGTGTTGACCCAATTTCAGCACATGGCTGGGATGGATCACGCGCCCCCAGGATAACTCGCTGATATGGATCAATCCCTCCACGCCGCCCAGGTCAACGAAGACGCCAAAATCGGTGATATTGGTCACTTCACCGCTCGCCTGCTGACCTGGTTGGAGCGAGGTGAACAACTCGGTACGTTTTCCCGCCGCTGCCCGTGCCGCCCGTTCAGAGAAGACCAGACGCACTTCCTCGGCGAGGCACTCGATGATCTTCAAGCGCAGGGATTTTCCCTGGTACAACGCCAGGCAGTGCTCGCGGTCTTCTTCGGCGACCTGTGGTGAGAAGTTCACCAGGTGCGAACAGGGCACAAAGCCGCTCAACCCATCCCCTTCCACCAGCAGCCCACCGCGGTTATAACCACAGACGCTCATGCTCAAGATCGCATCGTCCCGAAAAAGTTGTCCTGCCCGCTGCCAGTCCACCTGGGGGGCAGGTTTGCGTAACTCTAGTGGCTGAGTGATCTCTGGATGTGCGGGCATGGCCTCATCCTCAGCCAGAAGCGAGGTCCACCAGCCTTCATCCAAGAACGGGAGATCAGATTCTGGGATCAATTCAGTTACCATTAATACTACCCCGCCTCCTTGCCATTTTTCTTCTGCAGGTTGCGTTCCATCTCGAGCAGCGACCGCCCCACCTCTTCGATCGCCACCCGTTGTTTCCGGTAAAGATCGGCCTCCGACATCGCCAGCCTTGCCGCCACATCGCGCACTTTGCGTCCTTCAATAAACTTCATCTCGAGGATATTGAACAAGATCCACTCCCCGGTGAAACGCCGCTCCCCCTGTGGGCGCACCGTATCCACCGCCCGCCGCAGGGTGAGGCGCAGGGCATTCGCCAGGTTATCGTTTTGTTCACGCGCGGTCTGCTGGACGATCTGCAGTTGCAGCAGCGGGCTTTGAGTCAGTTTTGGCCCGCCCCAATAGTGGGTCAGGGCATCTTTGACCCACGAGGCCAGGTCGGATTCGGGAGGCAGCACTTCCTGGAGCAGGGTGGTCTTGCTGTCATAGCGTCCCACCGCCCGCAGTTTCTGGAACATATCCACCTGTGGGTTCAGGTCTTCCAGTGAGCGGAACACGCGTTGCTGCAAACGCCGGTCGCGCAGTGCCAGCACCGCCCTGCGCAGCAACAGGCGCAGCGCCTTGCGCTGGTCTTCCGAGATCTCCTGCCCCGGGCGGCGGGCAACACCCAGCAATCCCAGCAGCAGAGGCTCCCCTTCGTCTGTTTCGGAGGGCTGGTTCAGCGGGAAGATCCAATACTCCCCCCAGGAATATTCATCCCCGTGGTTGCCGCCCTTCTCCAGCACCTGGAGGGCCTCTTCCAGGTTCGTTTCCTTCATCAGTGGGGCATTCCCGGTTGCCACGATCAGGGAGAGTTCTTCTTCATCTAATGCAGCCACAAACGCCGAGGAGGCTTGCAGGTGGTCGCGCACCGCCGCCAGCACCGCTTCCAGGAACTGGCGCAGGTCATTCTGGGTGATCAGGCGATCTTCCAGGCTTTGCAGCAGCGCCAGGTCATCGCGGTCGCGCCCGAAGAAGATCAACCGGTCCCACAGGGGTGCCACCAGTGTGATGGCATGCTCCATTAAGAGCACGGTTCCCACCATGGCGGTTGGTACCGCGCCGGAATACACCACCCCAAAGAATTCACCCACACGGCGCACGATGGTCATCACCCCGAGTGCCACCGAGGCAGTCACCGGGCCGCGCATCAGCCACTTGAACAACTTGCTGCGCACCACCCGGTCGGGCCAGGATACCCCAAAGAAAGCCACTGCATAGGCCATCACCACGATCAAGCCCCCCACCAGCAGGTTGCTCAACAGCGCACTACCCCAGAACAGGTAAGGATGTTCTGCCGCCAGGCTGGAACCATATAACAGGTAGGGAAAGGAACCCAGTGCTGGAGCCGTGGCGCCTGCCAGCAGGTAGATCATCCGCCGCCGCCCGGACCGGGTCAGCATGTGCTGGTAGGCACGCGCGAAGTTGATCCATGCCACCACCATGAAGAGGGCATAGAAACCGGTAAAAACTTCCGTCCAGGGAGTGCGCTGCAGGTGTGGGGCAGGCTGTCCATCCAACACCAGCGGGCCAAGCAGTACCCCGGTTGCCAGCAGCAGCAGGAAGCCCGCCGAGACCAGGTACACCAGGCGAACGAGCAGGCGGCGGGTCTTCCTGGGGGCGATGCCGCTGGTCACCATCAGGGCATCGGAGAGATGGTAATATGCCGCCGGCAGGAAAACGATCCCGATCCATTCCAACTGTAACAACAGCGCTGTGGTCTCGTCGCTCAAAGGCGAGGTTTGCAGTGCTTCGGCAGTGAAGACGACCACCACGCACAACAGGATCAGGGCGAATGAGCGTGCCACGCGGTCGCGCAGGTTGAATGACAGGGAATACAGGAACAACGAAAAAGCCGTGATGGCGATCCCGGCCGTTAGAATATCATTGATGGTAATGATCCCCACCAGTACCTGCTGAAGCCAACCGTTAAACATGCCTTCCTTCCATACCTTTACCCGATCGAACGCCCAAAGAACAAGGCGATTTCCTTTGTCTCGTAATATGCAATATTATACCCGCAGAACTCGCAGCCCAGTTTTTGCGCCAGCCGGATCGCTGGAACGTTCTTGGAGATCATCTCCAACAGCAACCGCTTGTTCTTGCGATTGGCAGCCCAGGTCTGGGCAGCCAACAGCAGGGCACTGCCAACTCCCTGGCGGCGATGGCGCGGTGAAACAACCAGGTCGGTCACCCAGGCAGTATCGGGGATGATCACATCGTTGATGCGCACATACCCGATGATCTCATTCCCGGACAATGCCGTCAACACCCCGGAACGCCGGTTCCATGTCTCCGCAAGAGCGGCGGGAAGGCGCGGATAGTTGATCGGCACCGCACGCGGCAGGCGGATCTCGCGAAAGCAAGCCGTCGTCTGGTCTTCGTCACGCTGGAAGTCGATCTGCCAGACATATTCGGTCTGGCTGGAATGATCGAGGGCGATCAGCGCGTTCACATCCATGGCACCGCCGGGACGGATCTGGATCTCAGGCATTTTCCACCTCAAGGAGAAAGGATGCGTACCGGCACAACACAGGCCGGGAGGGACTGCCCCTGGTTGTCCACCACCACCAGGCGCAGGTTGTAATCGCCCGGGACCAGCAGGGAGGTGTTCCAATCACCCAGGTCACCTTCCTGCACAACATCCCTGCCAGCCTGGATGGTCTGCCAGTTCTCCACGCCGGTGGGCGAAAATTCATATTTGTAAAACCCGAAGTTGGGGATATCTGCGGTCCCTTTCAAGGTGATCGTCCCTTTGATCTGTTCACCCGCCTTGGGGGAGGTGAGGGTGATCTGTCCTGGGATGCAGCCGGAGGCGGCCAGCGTCTCGGTCGCTCCCGGCGTGGCAGCCTGGATGGTTTCCAGGATGCCGGGTGGGATCGTGTTGGTCGGCAGCGCCCCCGGATTGCCCGTGGAGGTGGGCAGCATTAACATGCCAGGAAGCATGGGTACCAGGAATGCTACCAGCACCAACTCCCCCAGCGCCAGCAAACCGATCGCCACCAGCCCGGACACAGCCCGGTTCAGGCGGTTCCGAGCTATTTCTATTTCCAGGCCGTAGACGGCTGCGCGCTGTTCCTTCCGCGCCCTGGCAACCTGCCGGATGACGAACAGGGCTGCGAATAGCAGCACCAGGTAGATCAGGAGGACATAATCAGCAAAGAACTTGAGGACTTCCGCCATGACATCCCATTCACAGGCTGCGCAGGATGCCGCGGACCAGCGTTTCGAGTTTCGGCACCAGGAGAGTACCCGCCGCGAGGACTTCCTCATGGGTAGTCAGGGTTTCCCCGTCCAGGTTCGCCTTGTTGCTGATCCCTGAGAATCCGAGAACACGGGTGCCGCCATGCCGGGCAACGATCACCTCGGAAACGGTGGACATGCCAACTGCATCCGCACCTGCCACGCGCAGGAAGCGCAGGTCTGCCGGGGTCTCAAAGGAAGGGCCACTTAATCCCGCATAGACACCTTCCCGCAGCAGGATCCCTGATTTCCGGGCAGTATCGCGCGCCGCTTCGCACAGGGAGCGGTCGTACGCCTGGCTCATATCGGGGAAGCGCGGCCCGAATTCTTCCATGTTCGGTCCGATCAGCGGGTTCAATCCAGCCATCCCGGCCAGGTTCAGGTTGTCCGTGATCAGCATCACGTCACCGGGGATGAAATCCGGGTGGATCGCACCGGCTGCGTTGGTGACTACCAGGATCTCAATACCCATGCGCTGCATCACCCGCACTGGCAGGGTCACCTGCTGCATAGAATAGCCTTCATAGTAGTGGATGCGTCCCTGCATGGCCAAGACCGGCTGGTCTTCCAGGGTACCAACCATCAGCCTGCCAGCATGCCCTTGCACAGTCGATGTAGGCCAATCGGGCAGTTCACCGTACGGGATCTTCACCGGTTCATTGATCGCCTCAGCGAGCCCGCCGAGTCCCGTTCCCAGGATCAAGCCCACCCGCGGTTTAATCGAGATCCTGGCACGTACCGCTTGTGCCACCCGGTCAATCGTTTCCAAGGTGATCTGCATCATCGCTCTCCCATCTTGTGATCATTCGCTAGCATTATATCCCATCTCTACTGGGGGTCTCCTGAAAGCCCATATCTGGGCTCCAAGCGAGCAATTATTTCTGACTACACGCAATCTGTCCACATCAATTCACCGCGACATGGAAGGCTTGTACCGCCTGCTCCACACCGGCATCATCGATCCAATAATGCAGCACCATGCGGAAGGCACGCGTGCCGGTCACACCCGCCAGCACACCCTGCGCTTTCAGCCGTGCAGCGATCTCCTGCGTCGAACCTAGCACCGTTTCTGCCACAGTCAGGAAGATCATGTTGGTCGCCGGCGTTTTCACCTCCAGCCCCGGGATCGCTCGCAGACCGTCTGCCAATTTCCTCGCCCGGGCATGGTCTTCGCCCAGACGCAAGCTCATCTTTTCAATGGCGATGATCCCCGCAGCCGCCAGGATGCCCGCCTGGCGCATGCCGCCACCAAGCATCTTGCGTATACGATGCGCCTTGCGGACGAACTCACGGCTTCCACACAGCACCGAGCCAACCGGCGCACACAACCCCTTGCTCAGGCAGAAAGTCACCGAGTCCACCGCTCCGGTCAGCGTCTTGACATCCACGTCCTGGGCTGCGGCGGCATTGAAGATCCGCGCCCCGTCCAGGTGGACCGCCAACCCGCGGGCGTGGGCAAGATCCGCCATTTGCCGTGTCGTTTCCGGTGTCTGGAAGGTTCCCCCGCAGCGGTTATGAGTATTCTCCAGGCACACCAGGCGCGAAACCGGGCTATGCGGGTCATCCGGGCGGATGGCTGCTTCCAGGTCATCCAACGCCAGGGATCCATCCTCCTGGTTGGGGATCTGGCAGGAGTGCACCCCACCCAGTGCTGAAATACCTCCCGCTTCGAACAGGAAGGTGTGCGCCTTGTCCCCGACGATCGCCTCGTCGCCGCGCCCGCAGTGAGCCAGCACCGCGGCCAGATTTCCCATCGTCCCGGACGGAATGAAGAGGCCAGCTTCCATACCGGTTCTCACGGCTGCCAGTTCCTGCAGCCTATTTACGCTGGGATCCTCGCCGTACACATCATCCCCTACCGCAGCCTTAGCCATCGCCTCGCGCATCTCGGCTGTCGGTACGGTCACCGTATCTGAACGCATATCGATCAATTCCATTGCCATCTCCTCGATCTACTCTACTTTGCGCGCTTCTTCCAGCACCGCACGCAGTTCCTCTGGCAGCTCTGCCGTGAATACACGCGCCTGTTTTTCCTCTGGCAGCGTGATCTTCAGCCGGTGTGCATGCAAAAAATGCCTGTCCAGGCTCAAAGTCGGCTTGTGTTTTCCATAGGTGGTATCCCCTGTCACGGGGCATCCCAGGAATTTCAAGTGCACGCGGATCTGGTGCGTGCGGCCGGTCAGCGGATGTACTTCCAGCAGGGTATGCTGCGCCAGTTCCTCCAGAGTGCGGTATTCACTCACTGCTTCGCGCCCTTTTTCCAGCGGCACGACCGCCATTAACTTCCTGTGGCTGGTGTTGCGCCCGATCGGTGCCTCCACCCTCCCCGTCGGCGTGGGAGGTCTGCCATCCACCAGTGCCAGGTAGATCTTTTCGACTGTGCGGCTCTTGAACTGCTCCTGCAGCCAGCGATGCGCCTGCTCGTTCTTGGCGATCACGATCAGCCCGGAGGTATCCTTGTCCAGCCGGTGGACGATGCCGGGGCGCTCTTCCCCCCCAATCCCGCCCAGTTCGGGAATGTGACCCAGGGCGGCATGTACCAGCGTACCGCTATCATGCCCGGGTGAGGGGTGGACGACCATCCCGGCTGGCTTGTTGACGATCAAAAGGTCGTTGTTCTCGAAGATGATATCCAGGGGGATATGCTCCGCCACCAGCCCGCTCGGTACAGGAGGCGGGATGCGCACGGTTACCTCCATGCCTGCCTCCACTTCCCGCCCATTCTTCGTGGTCACCAGTCCATCGATCGTTACGAAACCATCTGCGATCAAGCCCTGCAGGCGGGAACGCGAAAATTCCGGCAGGCATCCCGCCAGGAAAACATCCAGCCGGATCCTGTCTGCGCACTCCGGGTCGCGCCGAAAAGTCTCAATCCTGTCGCTCATCCGGGACCTCTTCCTTGGCTTGCTTTTTTTGCTTCCACTCCAGCCAGGTGAGGCCGATCACCAGGATCGCCACGCCAACCGAGATGCAGGAATCGGCCACATTGAACACGGCGAAATTTCCAACCGAGATGAAATCCGTCACCCGCCCGAACTGCAGCCTGTCGAGCAAATTGCCCACTGCGCCGGCCAATTGCATGGCCAGTGCCAGCCGCATCCACCAGATATTGCGCTCCGCTCTCGGGAAGTAATAAATGATGCCCAGCGAAACCAGGATGGCCAGTACGGTGAAGACCAGGTTGCCATCCTGGAATAACCCGAACGCTGCCCCGGAATTGTGCCAGTGACGGATTCGGGCAAAGGGTGCCAGCCAGGCCAGCCAGTCCGGGACATAATCACTGCCTATGGGGATGTTCGCCCGCACAAGGCTCTTCGTCCACTGGTCCAGGGCGATCAAGGCGCCGCTGACCAGCAGAAGGTACACATAATCGAACACAGTTAGTTTGATATTGATCTTCGGTCTTTCCACGTTCCCGGTTTCAGTCACTAATCACTCCTCGATATAGACGCGCGGAACGCGCGTATTGATATTGGTCAGGATCTCGTACGGGATCGTCCCCGCCCACTCCGCCAGGTCATCTGCAGAAACGACCTGCCCGTCGGCTTCACCCATCAGGATCACTTCATCGCCGTTATAGGCGGAATCGGCTTCAATATTGACCATCATCTGGTCCATGCAGATGCGCCCCACCTGGGGGACCTTCTTTCCATTCAGGATCACCTGCGCTTTATTCGACATCGCCCGCAGATACCCATCCCCGTAGCCGACCGGGATGGTTACGATACGCGTCGGGTGGTCGGACTGCCAGGTGGAGCCATAGCTCACCGGGTGGCCTGCCCGCACCACCTTGAAGTAGACCACACGCGACTTCCAGGTCAGTGCCGGGTGAACCGCCACCGTGCGGCTCACCTGCGGCGCAGGGTGGACACCGTAGAGCATGATCCCGGGTCGCACCAGGTCCAAATTGCTTTCTGGAAGTTGCAGGATGGCTGCCGAATTGGCCATGTGCCGTATTGGCATCACCAGGCTGTGCCGCTCATAAAAACACAGCACCTCTTGGAATCTTTCCAGTTGCAGCCGCGCATGGGTCAGGTCTACCGCATCCGCATTGGCAAAATGGGAGAAAATGCCCTCCACATCCAAATTCCGGCACTGAAGTGCCGCCGTCTGCAAGGTTTCCGCAGTATAGTAGTGCACCCCGATCCGCTCCATGCCAGTGTCGATCTTGAGATGCACCCTGGCTTTGCGTTTCATCGCTGCCGCGGCTTCGTTGATCTGCTCCAGTCTCTCCACGGAGGAGGCAGTGAAGGTCAGATCATATTCCAGGTATTGTGGCACCTGTTCGCCCCATATCCCACCCAGCACCAGGATCGGCGTGCGGAGGCCAAGTTCACGCAGGTAGATACCCTCTTCCAGCACAGCCACGCCAAGGTAATCCGCCTGGCTGGCAAGTGCCTGTGCCACCCTGCCCAATCCGTGCCCGTAGGCATTCGCCTTGATCACAGGCATCACTTTTGCAGGGGCAACATGGGCACGGATGGAATCCAGGTTCTGGCGCAAGACCGCCAGGTTTACCTCTGCCCAGGTGGCGCGCACCCCTCCGTTGGTGGTGATCACAGGTTCATGGATCGACATAAAGAGTATTTTATCATCTGATAGCCGGCTGTTAGCCAGTCGTTAGGATTAAACCAGCAGTAATAGGGATACTATACTTAGGAAAAGATTAAGAATATGGTCTATTCATACATATTCTAGTAGAATATTCATATTAACCCGAAAGAGGAGTGAAATGAAGATCATAACCGATTGTGCCGCCGACATGCCGGCCGAGGAACGTGCCGAACTCGGTATCATTGAAGCGCCTTTGTTCATCCAATTTCCGGAAGGCGAAGTCAATTCCGCTGACATCACCGCAGATGAGTTCTATGATCGCCTGGAGGCCATGCGCCCGGTCATCCCCAGCACCGCCCAGCCTTCCAGCGGTGTTTTTGCTGATCTGTATCACAAGCTCGCCGATGCCGCCCAGGTGCTTTCCATCCACGTGTCCTCAGGTCTCAGCGGGACGATCAACTCGGCGCGCATGGGCGCAGAGAATATCAAGGAGAGGGTTGTACACGTCGTCGATTCAATGACCCTCTCCGGCGGGGAACGCTTCCAGGTATTGGCTGCTGCCCTGGCTGCCAAAAAGGGCTGGAACATCGAAGCCATCCTCGAACGGTTGGGAAAGATCCGTGAGAACACCGAGGTCATCTACACTCTTGAAACGTTGGAATACCTTGCCCGCGGTGGACGCATTGGCCGCGCCCAGGCGCTGCTCGGCTCGGTGCTCAAGATCAAGCCGGTCATCCACGTTGACCGCAAGGATGGCAAGTATTCAACTATCGGCAAGAACCGCACCATCCCGGGAGCCATGGAGATCATCGCCGACCACCTTCAGCAAACCTACGCCGAAAAGGAACTGTGGGTCAGCGTGATGCATGGACGATATGCTGATGGTGCCAATTCCCTTGCCAGCCTGCTGGGAAAGCGGCTCAACATCAAGAAACTGGAGATCCTGCGCATCTCACCTGTCCTGGGCGTCCATACCGGACCCGGGATCGTCGGCGCAGCCGTGGTGCCCATGGCGCTGATGGAAGACCTTTCCTAAAAAAACTCCCGCAGGGAAAATCCTGCGGGAGTTTTTCTTATTATTGGATCATCGCCCTGCGCAGACGGAGGCTGTTCGAGACCACGAAGATGCTGCTGAACGCCATGGCCCCCGCTGCCAGCATCGGGTTCAGGAATCCAAGCGCCGCAGCCGGGATCAGGATCACATTGTAAAAGAATGCCCAGAACAGGTTCTGCTTGATCGTACGCAGCGTCTGGCGGGAAAGTTG
The DNA here is from genome assembly GCA_041753035.1 of Anaerolineales bacterium. Taxonomy (GTDB): domain Bacteria; phylum Chloroflexota; class Anaerolineae; order Anaerolineales; family Villigracilaceae; genus UBA877. The sequence goes on from JBGSVI010000082.1 coordinate 177,810, forward strand.
GATGGCACGCCTCACGCCGCGCAGGTCACCGCTGATCAGTGTCACCGGGGCGGCAGCCATGGCAACGTCCGTGCCGGTGCCAATGGCAATGCCCACATCAGCCTGCGCCAGGGCGGGAGCGTCATTGACGCCATCTCCCACCATGGCAACCAACTGGGTGCGTTTCCCTGCGCCACTCTGTAGTGACTTGATCGCCTCGGATTTTCCTGCGGGCAGCACCTCGGCAAGAACAAGGTCGATATTCACCAGCCTCGCGATTGCCGCGGCAGTCTTTTGATTGTCACCGGTGATCATGGCGACCTTAAGTCCCATGCGCTGCAGTTCGTCGATCGCCTGCCGCGAGCCTTCCTTGAGGGTATCCGCCACAGCAATGATTCCGTGCACCTGCCCGTCCACTGCCACCAGCATGGCAGTCTTGGCCTCGGATTGCAGGCGCTCCACTTCCACCTCCAGGTCATTCAGCGGATATCCCTGCGCAGCCATCATGCGCAGGTTGCCCACACTGACATTGCGCCCTTCCACCTCAGCGTTGACCCCTAGACCCGCCTCCGCCTGGAAACCAGCCGGCTCGCTCAAGACCAGGCCGCGCGTTGTCGCTTCCGCCCAGATCGCCTCACCCAGGGGATGTTCGCTCCCTTTCTCGACACTTGCCGCCAGGCGGAGGAGTTCATCGCTTTGCATTTGGAGATGCTGATCGGCTTGCCAGGCAGCATCAAGGATGATATCCGTTACCGCTGGCTGTCCCTTGGTGATCGTACCAGTCTTGTCCAGCACCACCATATCAAGCCGCCCGGCGCGTTCCAATGCTTCGCTGCTGCGGAACAGGATGCCCATCTCGGCGCCTTTCCCTGTGCCGACCATGACTGCAGTCGGTGTGGCCAGGCCCATGGCACACGGGCAGGCGATCACCAGGACTGCCACCATGTTGATCAGCGCCCGGGTGAAACTGGTGATGTCGGCATTGACCGGAAGCGGCGGGCCGAAGAAATACCAGCCTGTAAAAGTCACTGCCGCGAGGACGATCACCGCCGGGACGAACACAGCCGAGACCTGGTCCGCCAGTTTCTGGATCGGAGCCTTGCTCCCCTGAGCCGCCTCCACCAAACGGATGATCTGCGCCAGAGCAGTCTCTTTGCCGACCTTGGTGGCTTCGAACTTGAGCAGTCCCAGTTTGTTGAGCGTGGCACCAATGAGCGGGGCGCCGGGGCTTTTTTCGACCGGGAGTGATTCGCCGGTGAGCATGGCTTCATCCACCGTCGAACGGCCTTCCACCACCACGCCGTCCACCGGGATGGTCTCACCGGGGCGCACCACCACCAAGTCGCCCACCCGCACATCGTCACTGGGCACTACCATCTCGATCCCCTCACGCAACACGCGGGCCGTCTTGGAGCGCAGCCCCATCAATTTCTTGATCGCCTCCGAGGTGCGCCCCTTCGCCCGTGCTTCCAGGAACTTGCCCAGGCGGATCAGTGTGATGATCACCGCCGCTGTTTCCAGGTAGACATGCCCTTCCAACCAGCCAAAAACGATCGGCAGCGAATACAGGTAGGCGACCGATGAGCCCATGGCGATAAGCACATCCATGTTCGCAGACCCATTGCGCAACGCCTTGAACGCGCCCACGTAATATTGCCCGCCCACATAGAACTGCACCGGGGTGGCAAATGCCAGCATCGCCCAGTGCACCCAGTCAGCGTGCGCCCATTCCCCAAGCAACATGAAATCGCGCGCCATCGAGAACAGGAACAGCGGCACCGTGAAAAACAAGCCGATCAGCAGCAGGTGCTTTTGCTGTTCGATCTCCGCCTGGCGCGCTTTTGCCTCAGCATCTTCCACATCCCCGCCCAACTCCACTGCTTCGAACCCGGCGCGCACAACGGCGGTGCGTATCTCTGCCTGGCTGACCACAGTGGGCACGTAGCGTACGCGTGCCCTTTCTGTCCCCAGCGCTACATCAGCCTCTATCACGCCTTCCAATTTATTCAGGGACTTTTCCAACCGCCGGGCGTCGTTATCGTCCGAGAGGCGCTTGATCACCAGGTCCGCTTCTCCGGTTGCCACACCATAACCGGCTTTCTGCACACGGGCGATCATAGCGGTCAGGCCGATCACATCAGGGTCGAAATTGACCGTGGCGCGTTCGCTCGACAGGTTGACGATCGCCGACTGGATGCCAGCCTGTTTGTTCAAGCCGCGTTCCACCGTCGCCACGCAGTTGGCGCAGGTCATGCCGGTGATGGGTAGGGTGAATTGCCTGGTTTCTGTCATCAAGTTCCTTGTTGGATCGAGCCGCATCCCAGCCGCCATCAGTCAGCGCGTGGAACACGTGGTTTTTATTTGCTTATGCTGCAATGGGATAATTGATCTCCGCCAGCAGTGCCTGGATCTTCTCCTCGGTTGCTGGTTGCTCGAACACGATCATTACGCTCTTGGTCTCTGCGCTGGCACGCACCTCGCGCACACCTTCCATCTCCACCATTTCGCTCTGGATGGTATGGACGCAGTGTCCACAGGAAATATTGGGGACAGAATAGGTTACAGTTTTCATTTTTTCTCCTTGTAGGTTCATATATTTTCTTCTTTTGGATTCATACCTTCGTGGAGGTCTCGAACACTTCCAGGATCTCTTTCAACACCCGCTGCCGTTCGGCAGGATCCTCCCCCTTGACTGCAGTGATTACGCATGAATTCAGGTGCCCTTCCAAGATCCGCGAACTGACCTTGTTCAATGCCGCCTCCACCGCCTGTATCTGGCGGATCACATCGATGCAGTAGGCATCCTCCTCAACCATGCGGATCACCCCTTTCAGGTGCCCCTCAACGATGTGCAAACGCTTGATCACATTGTCATCCTTCATCTTACCTCCTAGGATTCTACTACCCCCCCCCAGGGGGATGGGGTATTAATCATTAATATACCTTGTCCTGTCCGATTTGTCAAGTTGACATCCTTGCTTGCCCCCATACCGGGGAGCAAGGAACGAAATCCCCGGATGCGTGTTATCATACATACATATATTTCACCCAAGGAGCACTTATGTCACGCATTGCGATCATTACCGATACCGATTCCGCCCTGCCATTGGAATTGACCGACAAACTTGGCATTGTCCAGGTCCCGATCATCATCCAGTTCGGTGATGAATCCTTCCGGGATGTGTACGAGATCGACAACGAAGAGATCTTCAGGCGCATCGATAAGAGCGGTAAACTCCCCACCACCGCCGCCCCATCTCCCGGCCAGTTTGTCGAAGCCTTCAAGAAAGCCTTCGAGTCCGGCGCTGATTCCATCCTATGCTTCAACATCAGCAGCGAGATGAGCGCCACCTACGCCGCTGCCCGCCAGGCAGCCGAACTGCTCCCCGGTAAACGCATCGAGGTGGTCGACACCCGCTCACTGGGGTTGGGGCAGGGCTACATGGTCCTCGCCGCAGCGGAGGCAGTGGCCGGGGGCGCCTCCATCGAAGAAGCCATCTTCATCGCCGAAGATGTGCGCAGCCGCAGCGCCCTCTTTGGCGCCCTGACCAGCCTCAAGTATATCGCCATGAGCGGGCGTGTCAGCTCGCTCGCCGCCGGCATGGCCGGTCTGCTCGATATCAAGCCGATCCTCTCGCTGCAGAATGGCAAGCTAGCCCTGCTTGAAAAGATCCGCACCCAGGGAAAAGCCTGGAAGCGTACCATCGACCTGTGCGTGGAAACAGCCGCCGGTCACCGCATCGAGAAAATGGCCATCCTGCATGTCAAAGCCCCTGAATCGGCGCGCCAGTTCGAAGCGCTCCTGCGCCTCGCCCTGCCCTGTCCGGACGAGATCCTCGTCACTGCCATGGCTCCCGGATTGTCCATCCACACTGGCGCTGGCCTGGTTGCCGTGATCTTTGTCACCGAAAAATAAGCCTCAACGTGGGTGAAACCATCCTGCCGGGTTTCTGCGAAGAAGCCCGGTTTTTCTTTCCCTGTACAGGTATAATCACGCCATGGATCCTTCCCGCCTTCTTTTCATCCACGGTTCGGACAGCAACGGACAGACCTATAAGGCTGGCGTCCTGCGCGCTCGATTCCCTGCCCTGCTTTCCCCCGATTTTACCGGACCGCTGAACCTGCGCATGGCGCAGATGGAAGCCATCCTCCAGCAGCAGGAGAATTGGACCCTTTTCGGTTCCTCCCTGGGCGGTCTGATGGCTGCCATCTTCACCGCGCGTCATCCCGACCAGGTATGCAATCTGGTATTGCTTGCCCCGGCTCTCCACCTGCCGGAGTTCTCCCGCCGTCCGCCCCGCCCAGTGCAAGTCCCCACACTGCTCATCATCGGCAAGAAAGACGAGATCATCCCTGATGACCTGGTCCATCGGCTGGCGAAACGCATCTTTCCGCGCCTGACCTACCTTTCCGTGGACGATGACCATCGCCTGCACCATACTGCCGAGACCCTGGACTGGGAATCCCAGCTTGCCGGGTGATTCCAACCACTTTTCGATCCCATTCCCCCCAAAGCCCAAAAACCATCCTGGCGTAGGATGCCACCTGTGTTCCTCGAGAGTATCATACCTGCGATCACACTTGGGATACTGTCATGAAGCCCGGAACATCTCCCCTCCTCAATCATAACCTGCGCTGGTTCCTGTTGGGCATGATCCTCGCCAACATCGCCGGACAGATGGCATACAGCATGTTGTCGCTCTACCTCATTGACCTCGGCGCAGGGGTCGGACAGGTGGGTCTGGTCTTCACCGTCGCATCATTGGTCCCCATGGTGCTCCAACTTATCGGCGGGTGGATCTCGGATACCATCGGTCGCCTGCGTGCCATTGCCATTGGCTCTTCCATTGCTGTGATCGGCTACCTGATGTTCTTCATCTCCCCTTCGTGGGTGTGGGTCATGATCGGTCTATGCATAGAGTACGTCTCCAATTCCTTCGTCGGTCCCAGTTTCAGCGCCTACATCGCCGAACAGTCCGATGAAACCGTCCGCGGGCGGGTTTTCGGGGTGACACGTGGGATCTACATGGTGGTGACCGTCATCGGCCCTGCGTTGGCAGGTTTCCTTGTCCAGCGGTTCGATTTCCGCCCCATGCTGATGGTTGCGTTCGTCTTCTATGCCCTCGCTACTGCGGTGCGCATCTGGATGGCGACTGCCGAGCGTTTCTCTCCCGCCAAAGCAGCCGGGAGACCCACCTTCTCCGGTCTAAAATCCCGCATGCTTGCCATGTTCGCTTTGCTGGTGGGCGGTGGTATCCTTACCTGGATCTGGATCACCGATGCCATTGGCGATACAGCATTCACCCTCACCGGGGAGCTCTTCCCCATCTACCTCTCCCAGGTCGGCAAACTGACTGTCGAGCACATTGGGCTGCTCGGTTCTGCCTGGGGGTTAACCAGCATCCTCGGCTCCTTCCTGGGCGGCTGGCTCACCGATAAACTCAGCGAGCGGGTGATCATCGCCTCCGGTTTTTTGCTCATCACCATCGGCTTGGTGACCATGCTCAGTTTTAGCTCCCCCTGGGCATTCCTGGCCTCCCGCCTGCTCAATGGCCTGGGGGTCGGTGTGCTCATGCCATCCTATGATTCCATCATTTCGAAGGTTGTCCCCGAAAACCAGCGCGGCCTGGCCTTTGGCTTTTTTGGCACATCCCTGGGGATCCTCTCCTTGCCCATGCCCTGGATCGGCGCCCAGTTGTGGGAACGCTTCACACCACAAACCCCCTTCTGGTTCACGGTGGCAGCTTGCATTATTTCCATCCCCATTATTTGGTTTAAATTCATCTTGCCCAAAGGGTCACAAACTGGCGCAGCCAGGGTTCCAGAGGAGGATAAAAATGTCTCTTGAAAACGAGAAAGCCGGGATCGAAGTGGTCATCCGTGATTCGATCGGCTGGGCACTCACCAAGGATATCGAGCGCCTGTTCAGCATCATGGCGCAGGAGGCGGAGTTCTTCATTTTCCATCCCGATTCCAGGAGTACCATCCAGGGTTTTGAGGCCTTCAAGGCGCTCTCATCATTCTGGCTAAACCCCGCCTTTCGCGCCACCGACTTTGCTGTCAGGGAGTTGAAGATCACCCTGTCACGCGAGGGCAGTGTGGCCTGGTACTCAGCCTTCCTCGACGATCACGCCGAATGGAATGGCAAGCCCACTGGCTGGGACAATGCCCGCTGGACCGGCGTGCTTGAAAAACGCGACGGTCGCTGGCTGATCGTACAGATGCATTTCTCGTTTGCCAGGGATTGACAAGCTTCCATCCCTTTCCTAACCCTGCCTACCCCCCCGCCAACTGCAATAGTGCCGGCGGAACCCAGAATTCCCCATAGCCAATCACCAGGCAGGCGAACGACACGATCAGGATCAGGATCCCCAGTCCGATCAAGATTCGATCGCGGATCCGGTAGATCAGATTTTCCAGCCAGGTGCGCGGCCTCACCCCAAAGGCACGCAGGTCCATGGCATCGATGATATCTTCCGAGCCGATGATGGCGTGGATGGTAACCGGTACGATCAGGGGTCCCAGTTTTCGCACCTGCTGGATCAACCCGCCGCGTATCTTCTCCAACTCATAGCCGCGCGCTCGCTGCGCATCCATGGTCATCTGGAAGTCACGCCCAAAGGTCGGGATGAAACGCATGGTCAGGTCCATGGCATAGGAAATCTTGTCCGGGAAACCCAGCCCGCGGAAAGTGATCCCATATAGCGCCGGGTCAAGCGAATAGGGGATCAGGATGGTCATCACCGCGATTCCGAACACGCGGGCGAATTGGCTGAGCGCATAAAAGATCCGCTCGATCGTCACTTTCAACGCCGGAGTCCATCCCAGGATGGAGAACGAAGCCCGGAATTCGCGCAGTAGGTGTTCCTCACTGTAGGCTTCCGAGCCCCCTCGCCCGGTCAGGAAGGTCAGCAGGGTGAAGAAGGTAATGAAACCGATGATGAACAGGAAAGCCCGGCGCATCTCCTTCCACGTCACCCCGGAGGTCAACAGTACGGTCAACCCGATGCCCAGGAATGGGAGCAGGAAGCGGATGTCCCAGAAGAATAGCGTGGAAACCAGGTAGCAGACGTAGAAAATGATCCACGCCCGTGGGTCAAACCACTGGATCAGCGATCTTCGTTTCCGATAGCGCCAGGCAACTAACATGGTTCATCCTGCCTGGCGAGCCTCCCAGGCACAGGAGGCTCGCCAAGTAAATGAAAAAGACTATCGTCCCGATTGCTTCTGGACAGCTGAGTAAGCGACCACCAGGAAGGGCACCAGGATGGCGGCAAAGATCAGGTTCGGACCGGCTGCCGGCAGGAACTCGCCAACAATGGCGGCTGCCGGGCTGAAGCCGTTGATCCAGATATCCGAGATCGCGGCAAAGCCAATGCCCAGGATGTTACCCAGCATCGACCAGGTGACAGCCGTGGCGATATCGATGTTCTTGCCAAAGGCAAAACGAACGATCACCACCAGGACAAGGCCGATCAGCAGGGAAAGGCCGGCGAACAGGGTGATCTGGGCGTCGCCAAAGATGCCATTATCGACATCGTAGAACAGCATATTCGGCATATCGCGATTGACGAAATAGATCAGCGCTGCCAGGAGCGCCAACACCGCGCCCGCACCCAGCACGAAATCCAGGCTCTTCTTCTTATCCTTGAACAGCATATGCAGACCGGCGATCAAGCCGACCAACCCGTTGCCAATGCTCCACTGCGGACTGAGGCCAAAGCCGGTGAGCGCATCACCGAACATATTGCCGACCGCACCAGAGAAGAAGCCCACCACCGGGCCGAAGGCATAACCGAAGAACATCGGGATGGCGATCGCCGGGCGCAGCGAGACCTGACTCAGCGAAGGCACCACGAAGACTGTTCCATTGAACAACCAGGAGAACAGGGCATACAGGGCTGCTCCGATCGCCATCCAAACCACCTGGCGGGTGCCCACTTCCCAGGCTTTGTTCTCCCTGGTTGCCAGGAATATGCCAAATGCGATCAGGGCACCCACGATTACGAACGCGAAGCGCAGCAGCGGGTTCTCTCCCGTCTGGAAGCGTTCAATCCCCATCATGTTGCCAAGGACGACCACGGTCAGGATGATGACCGCTAGGATGACGACCAGGGCAATGACAACACCAACCATCTTTTTCATGCGAATCTCCTCTTAATGAATTGGAATATGCGCCAGGGCTTCAGCGCGCAGGAATTGTTGCGTTCGCGGCCAGGCTTTCAGGTTCTCCCTCAGCAGGGAGGAAGGCACCAGGCGACAAGCCTCGAGGCGGCTGGCATCTGCCAGCACCTCCTGCGGAGGACCGTCCGCCACCAGCCTGCCTTCTGCCACCAATAACACCCGGTTGGCATAGATGACCGCCAGGTCCACATCATGGGTGATAAATAGAATGGCTTCAAAACCGGGCAACTGCAGGATGGCATCCATGAAATTCATGTAGTTGCGGTAATCCTGCCCGGCAGTGGGCTCATCCATCACCAGGATGCGCGAACGCATTGCCAGGATGGCAGCAATGCTGACTCGTTTCTGCTGTCCAAACGATAGCGACAGCGGGGGATCATTGATCGTCTGCTCAAGATCGACGATCCTGAGCGCCTCCATCACCTCCTTTTCGATCTCATCCTTGGGATGCTTGAGATTTTTCGGCCCAAAGGCCAGTTCCTCGCGCACCGTCGGTGCGAAGAGCATATGGCTCGGGCTTTGGAACACGTACCCCAGCGTTCCCGCGATCTGCGCCACGCTGGCTTCCTTCGTATCCCGCCCATCCACCAGAACCCGTCCCGCCCTGGGCTTCAACAGCCCAATGGCATGTTTCACAAAGGTGGTCTTGCCCGCCCCATTCGGACCCAGTACGGCGATCACATCACCCGCCCGGATCTCCAGGTTGATGCCGTGCAGTACTTCGCGTTCATCGTAGCCAAAAGCCACCTGCTCGAATTTCACGATCGACTCACGCGCCCGGCTTGTCTTGGGAGTGCCCGGCAGGATATTCAGCACCTGTGGAGGGGGATCGTACCTGGCTCGTTCCATGATCTCGGATGCCCGCAGCTTCACCTGGTGATAATCCACCGCCGCGGCCAGCCCATCCAGCGCGCCGAGGTAGCGGATCTCGCCCTGCGCCATGAACATCACCCGCTCCGGGCGGATGCGCAACACATCCTCCACCCGGTGCTCGATCATCAACACACACATGCCCTGGTCGGCCAGTTGACGCACCATGTCCAGCGTCTCGTAAGCTGAAGCCGGGTCCAGGCTGGCCAGTGGTTCATCAAGAAGTAGAATGGAAGGACGCATCGCCAGCACCCCGGCGAGAGCCAGTTTTTGTTTTTCCCCGCCCGAAAGGCTGAAGGTCTCACGCATGCGCAGGTGGGAGATCTTCAGGAAATCCAGCGCCTCATCCACCCGCTGGAAGATCTCCTCCCGTGCGAATCCCAGGTTCTCCAGCCCAAAAGCCACTTCATGCAGCACCTTCGAGCCCAAAATCTGCCGTTCGGGATCCTGCAGCACCGTGCCCACGGCTTGTGAGATCCTCGAGAGCGCCCAGTTCGCCGGGTCCTCGCCCTGGATCAAGATCTGCCCACTCAATTCCCCTTTGTACGAGCGCGGGATCAATCCGTTGATCGCCCGGATCAACGTCGTCTTGCCGCAACCACTCGCCCCGGCGATGAGCAGGATCTCACCCGCCCGGGCGGAAAAGGAGACCTCCCGGATGGCGGGAGTCTGCCGGTCACGGTAACGAAAGGTTAGCTGCTCTATGGAAAGAGGAGTGTCGTTCATGGACCTTCACCGGGTATAACACCGGGTTGCCCGAATCGCTACTATTCTACCACTTCCACCACCTCGCCCGCCTGCGCCCCAGTCAGGTTGGCTGCACTGCCGTTGACCACCGCAAGCTCGACGAAATCACTGCTGTTCACCAATGCCACGAACTCACCGGGGCAGCGCTGTCCATACGAGTCCACCAGCCCGCGCACCTCGTGCCCACGCAAGCGGAAGGTGACCTTGTTCCGGTCTTTCACCGCCCCTGCCGGCAGGTCGGTGGTGCAGTTGCCAAAGGTATCCACCCCGGTCACGTGCGCCTTCCAACCGCCGGGAATCTTTTTGGCCTGCGGCAGGGAGATGCACAGCGGATCATTGATCGCCCCACCCAATTCGCTCAGCGGTACACCGTTCGCCAGGTACGCCGCCACCGGTGCGAACACGTCCCGCCCGTGGAAGGTGCGGCTCACTTTCGCCTGGAAATAACGCGGGTTCGTCAAGTGGACGATCTCGCATGCCCCACCCAGTTTTTTCACCCTCAAGATCATCGGGGTGAACAATCCATTATCCGGGCCGACAAAGAAATGCTCCCCCAACCGTGCTGCAATCGGGCGGCGGCTGGTCCCCACCCCGGGATCCACCACCGCCAGGTGGATCGTCCCGGCAGGGAAAAATGAATACGCGCCTCCCAACATCAACGCCCCTGCCAGGATATCCTGCGGGGGGATGGCGTGGCTGATATCCGCGATCTGCGCCTCAGGGCAGATGCTCCACACGACACCTTTCAGGATGCCGGCAAACCCGTCCTGGCTGCCGAAATCGGTGGTCAGGGTCAGGATGGGACGTTTTCGATCAGTGGTTGTATGAAATCGGGTTTCCATTTCCATCCCGTCGGATTTGTTGATGCTATAATTCTATCATGCATAAGCCATCCTTCATTATTGACAATTGGCGCGCCCGGGCGCGCCTCCACCCCTCGATCCTTCTTTTTTATGCCCAGATGCTCAGCCTGCTGCTGTACGCCCTGGTGGACGAGAACTCCAGCGGCCGCGCCCTGTTGAGCGCTTTCGGCGTCCTGGTGCTGGCTTTGGTGGTCTGGGTCATCAACCACGGCAGGTCGATGCGCCTGATCGCCTGGGTGATGATCACCCCTGCCTTTATCCTTTCGCTCCTCTCCATCATTTTCCCCGGACCTTTCCTGATTGCATCATCATCCCTCTTTCAGTCCATCTTGTATTTTTATGCTGCCGGGTCACTGGTGGTCTATATGTTGGGAGATTCCCGGGTTACCACCGATGAATTATTTGCCGCTGGTGCCACCTTCACCCTTCTAGCCTGGGCATATGCCTTTCTTTACCTCGTCTGCCAGGAGGTCTTTCCAGGCAGTTTCTCTGGCGCCGTGGAACCAGGACGTCACCGTACTTTCATCGAATTGCTCTCTCTCAGTTTCACCAACCTGACCGCCACCGGACTGGGCGATATCCTCCCCCTTTCTCCACCTGCCCGGGTGCTGGTTGCGTTGGAACAATTCACCGGTATCGGCTATGTCGCCGTGGTTGTTTCACGCCTGATCGGCATGACCATCTCGCGTCGTAGAGGGAACGGCTGAGGCAGGTTGCGTGGTTGTGATGAAGCCAGCGGGTAAAACGACCATCTTCTTGTTCATCATCCTGGCAGCCCTCTGCCTGGCAGCCATCGTGGTGGAATCACAGGCAAAGATCTTCCACCGCCTGTATGACAACTACATTCTGGACAACCGCAACCACTACCTGTCCTGTTCAGCATTACCATCAGAATCAGAAGTATTCGCCGTCATCGATCAGCACCAGGAACTCATCCAGGCGATCGAGGCGGTCCACCCCGGGCAGGTTGGCATGGAGATCGACACCTTCACCTGCCCCGGGAAGGCTGACATCCTCTTCTGGTACGCCTCCCATCAGGATCGGCTGGACATCGAAGCACTCATCGGCGCTACCACCTTCTTTGGCATCCCCTACCGCCTGCAGAACCGCTGACTCGTGATCCTTGATGAGAAAAAGGGATCAGTACCTCCTTGCACTGCAAAACATCTCGCATTGGGATGAGTTCCTGCTGGAAAATTCAGGTCTCCCCGGCCTACGCGGCAATCTTGAGCTGGCCGGGGTTGTCGCTGACCTGGGCGATCGTCCTCTCTTCGAAAGGTATTCAGCCCTCACCGCGGATCTCGCTCCCGTGAATTCGCCCCTTGAATTCCTTGCCTTCTGCGGAGTGCTGGGCCTGGGACGCCTGCTTGCCGAAGGAGATTCCCGCCTCCTTCCGGTTTTACGAATTCACGCCTCGGACCCACGCTGGCGTACGCGAGAGGCTGTCGCCATGGCCTTGCAACGTCTTGGCGATGTGGACATGGAACTCCTGCTCATCTCCTTGCAGGCATGGAGCGTTGGCAGCCCGTACGAGCAGCGCGCCGCGGCTGCTGGATTGTGCGAACCCAGGCTGCTCCATCGACCCGAACATGCCCAGGCTGTTCTAGGCCTTCTCGATCAGATCACAGCCACCATTTCTGCTTCATTCCAGCGCTGCAGCGAGGAGTTTCTGGCACTGCGCAAGGGCCTGGCTTATTGTTGGAGTGTTGCTGTAGCCGCTGATCCTGCATCAGGCAAATCCCTCATCGAAAAATGGATTCTCTCGCCCGATCAGGATGTTCGCTGGATCATGCGCATGAACCTGAAGAAAGATCGCCTGGTGCGCATTGATTCAGCCTGGGTACAGGATTGCCTCGCACGCTTGAGTGCCAAATGAGATCCGCCTTTCTTCTCTGCAGTTTCATCCCTGCAAAGAGGCTTGGTCCTCCTACGGTATAATTGTCCTGTTCCCCCATCCCCTTTCTCACCTGGATAGAAACGCATGGCCACTCCTCTCATCGAATGCATTCCCAATTTCTCCGCAGCCCGCAATCCGGAAGTCGTCCAGGCGATCCTGGACGCCATCACCAGCGTACCGGAGATCTCCCTGCTCAACCACTCCTCGGATAACGACCACAACCGCACGGTGGTCACCTTTGCCGGTCCGCCTTTGGCAGTGTCCGAAGCCGCTTTCCGCGGCATCCAGAAAGCTGCCGAGTTGATCGACCTCGACCAGCACACCGGTTCCCATCCACGTCTGGGCGCCACCGATGTCGTTCCCTTCGTGCCTCTTTCCGGCGTGGAGATGGCTGAATGCATCCAGGTGGCATACCGCCTGGGAGAAAGGGTCGCCAACGAACTCCACATACCGGTCTATTTCTACGAGCAGGCAGCCACCCGCCCGGAACGCACCAACCTCGAGGATGTCCGCCGTGGGCAGTATGAAGGTCTGAAAGCTGAGATCGCCTCCAACCCGGCGCGCATTCCTGATTGCGGTCCGGCCATCTTGGGACCTGCCGGTGCCACCATCATCGGTGCCCGCCAGCCACTCATCGCCTACAACGTCTACCTGACTTCCGCAGATGTGTCCATCGCCAAGAAGATCGCCAAGGCCGTGCGCGCCTCTTCGGGCGGTTTTCGCTATGTCAAGGGACTTGGCATGCTCGTCGAGGGCCGCGCCCAGGTCTCGATGAACCTGACCGACTTCCGCCAGACCCCCGTCCATCGTGTGGTTGAGACCATCCGCCGCGAAGCCGCCCGCTATGGCGTATCCATCCACCACAGCGAATTGGTCGGGCTGATCCCTGGTGAAGCCCTGTTCCTTGCCGCCGCCTGGTACCTGCAATTGGATGATTTCCAGGCCGAACAGGTGCTCGAGAACCGCCTCTACGCCGCCCGATCCGCTCCCTCCGCCGGCCCCGGCTTCCTCGATGCGCTGGCGGCTGGCACGCCCACCCCGGGTGGTGGCTCGGCTGCTGCCTTTGCCGGGGCCATGGGCGCCTCCCTGGTTGCCATGGTCGCCCGACTGACGATTGGAAAAAAGAAATATATCGAAGTGGAAGCCCAGGTGAACGAGATCCTCAACCAGGCGGAACGCCTGCGCCGCGAACTCACCACCGCCATTGACGAGGATGCCGCCGCTTTCGAAGCCATCCTGGAAGCCTTTAAACTCCCCAGGGAGACCGATACCGAAAGGGCTGCCCGTCAGCAGGCGATCGAAACCGCCACATTGAACGCTGCCCAGGTGCCTCTTGCCACCGCCAGCAATGCTGTCCAGGTGATGGCCCTTGCTGCACGCTGCGCTGCCATTGGCAATTTGAATGCCATCAGCGATGCCGCTTCTGCAATGGCGATGTCCCGGGCCGCACTCACAAGCGCTGGGTATAATGTGCGCGTGAATGTCAATGACCTCGCAAACAAAACCTCCGGCGACCCGCTCCTGGCACAACTGGCTTATCTGGAAGGGAATGCCGACAGGCTGGAGGCGGACCTGCGTCAGTCGCTCCACGTCCGCGCGAGCATTTCAGTTGGATGAAAACCCTGCGTCCCTCCCTGGCTGCGCTGCTCACCCTCGGCTTATTTCTATCCGCCTGTGCGTCAGCCGGGTCCACCGATCCACAGGCAACCACATCCCCCACCCAGGCCCGGTCTGTCACGCTGACCGCTTCCTCGACCCCTGGCACCCCTTCGCTTCCCCCTCCCACCCTCACCCCGCTTCCCTGCGATCCTTCCAACGTGGAGTATTGCATCGTCACAGGCACCTTTGTCCTGGCGCGTCCAATTGCTTCTCCCGGGATGCAGAGCGTGGACCGCACCTATGCCTATGGCTCCACTGCCGAAGGCCTGCGCGACCCGCATCATGGCGTGGAATTCTCCAATGGCTCCGGTACGCCTGTCCTGGCTGCCGCCGCGGGTACGGTCTTCCATGCCGGAGATGACAGTGATTCCAGGTTCAGCCCGTGGAGCAATTTCTATGGCAGCCTGGTCATCCTGGAGCACATCCTGCCCGCCGGCACCTTGTTTACGCTTTATGCCCACCTGTCAATGATCGATGTTGTCCGCGGGCAATCCGTGACCGCCGGGCAGAAGATCGGCGAAGTGGGTTTATCCGGGTCCGCCATCGGCAGCCACCTGCACTTCGAGGTGCGCCTTGAGCCGCTGGAATATGACAGCACCCTCAACCCGGAACTTTGGCTGCTGCCCCTTCCCGGAACCGGCGTGCTTGCCCTGCGCTTCGTGGATCCTGAAGGGGACTTCTGCCAAACCTTTCCCAATGTCCAATACTATGGCTCCACGGATAACCTGCTCAGCCAGGCCTGGCCCGAAGTGTATCCGCCGGCACTGACCGCTGCGAAGAATTGGGAGAATGCACTGCTTGGCAGCCTCTCCCCGGGAGAATACCGCATCAGCCTTATGTGGCGAGGGGTGCTGTTCGAGCGCCGGGTGCAGGTGCAGTCCGGGTTGTTGACCCTGGTGGAGTTCGTCCTTCCGTGACCGTTCAACCGAGAGGAGAATCATGCCTGTAGCTCGAAAATTCGGCTTCACCACCCGGCAATTGCATGCCGGGTCCGCTCCAGACCCCGCCACGGGCGCATTCTCTGCGCCCATCCACCAGACTGCCGGCTTCCAGTTCACTGACACCGACCATGCCGCCCGCCTCTTCAACCTCGAGGAACAGGGACATATCTACTCCCGTATCAGCAACCCCACCAACGCCTTATTCGAACAGCGCCTTGCTGACCTGGAAGGCGGCGTTGGTGCCATCGCAGCCGCCTCGGGTCATGCCGCCCAGGCAGCCGCCATTCTTACCCTCTGCCAGGCAGGGGATCACATCGTCTCCGCCTCCTCCCTGTACGGCGGTACCGTCAGCCAGTTCCGCCACACCTTCCCGCGTTTGGGTATCCATGTCACCTTTGTCGATGCCCGCGACCCGCAGAGTTTTCGCCGCGCCATCCAGGCCAACACCCGCCTGTTCTACGGAGAGACCATCGGCAATCCCAGCGTGGACGTTTTCCCCTTTGAAGAGGTCTCATCCATTGCCCATGAGCATGGCCTTCCACTGATGATCGACAACACCTTCGCCAGCCCTTATCTTTGCCGCCCTCTGGAATGGGGCGCCGATATCATCACTCATTCCACCACCAAGTATATCTGTGGTCACGGCACCACCATTGGTGGGGCGATCGTGGATGGCGGTGGCTTCGACTGGCGCAGCAGCGGGCGTTTCCCTGCCTTCACCACTCCAGACCCGTCCTATCTTGGCGTCATCTATGCCAATCTGGGGCCGCTGGCCTACATCACCAAGGCACGCGCCCAGGTGATGCGTGACCTGGGTGGCTGCCAGGCACCCTTTAACTCCTGGCTACTCCTGCAGGGGCTGGAGACCCTCAGCCTGCGCATGGAACGCCACGTACAGAATGCTGCCGCCGTGGCAGAACACCTGCAAGACCATCCCCGCGTTGCCTGGGTGCGCTACCCCGGCTTGCCGTCCCATCCCGATCACGCCCGCGCCTCCCACTACCTGCCGAAAGGCGCTGGGGCGATGCTCGGTTTTGGTGTCCGCGGGGGCGCCCCTGCCGGCGCCAGGTTCATCAACCACCTTCAATTGATCGGTCATGTCGCCAACCTGGGCGATGCCCGTAGCCTCGCCATCCACCCCGCCAGCACCACCCACTCCCAACTGACCGAAGAGCAGCAGCGCCAGGCCGGGGTAGGTCCGGATTTCATCCGTCTCAGCGTTGGCATCGAAGACCTCGATGACCTTATCTGGGATCTCGACCAGGCACTGACTGCCTGACCGATTGAAACCCGCCGCAAGCCATGCCGTTTCAACGGCAGTGGACAAGGCGGTTTTTTGAGCAGCTTTAGCTGAGAGTCTTGCAAGAACGATTGATAAGTGGTATGCTGTAGATATGGATAACAACTATCAACGAG
>JBGSVI010000083.1:0-8838 GCA_041753035.1 Anaerolineales bacterium
GATTCCGGGCTGCCCCAAAAAGTGGACGGCATGCATCGGAATCGGTGGACGACATGCCCCGGAATCAGTGGTCGGCTTGCGTCGGAATCAGTGGTCGACATCCTCCGGAATCAGTGGTCGCCTTGCCCCGGAATACGCACCAATTCGCATTGTAGGCAGTGAAAGAACTTTTTCACCTGCCGCAGAGTATATTAACGGTTGAAATAACACCGGCTCACCGATATCCTGAAAGGTAACAATATATTCTCCCGGTGGTAATAAGGATAAAATATCTATTTTCGCGACAACGGTTGGCGTCAGGGTATTTTCCGAAGAAAGCGAAGTGGGCATTGTAGTAGTAATTAATGCTGGAGATGGCGACTTAGTAGGCGTCTCTGTTCTTTCATAAATCACTGGAGAGCAACCACACAGAAATATCATCCCTATCATAAATATGTTTTTCATTTTACTCCTTTCTATATATTGTTCAGAGTAGTGTAAACTTCTTTCTGTAATTTCCAAGAAATAGTAGGTCAGGTGTTATCCTCACGGTTGCGACACCAAAAGGAGAAACGCCATGACCTACCGAGAGGATTTTACCCTACCCGCTGAACTTATGGAACGGGTCAGCAAGCAAGGCTTTGACATTCTGCCGGAACTGATCCAAGTAATCATCAATGCCGCGATGCAGGCAGAACGGCAGCAGTACCTGAAAGCAGAACCTTACCAGCATACCGAAGAACGAGAAGGGCATGCGAACGGCTATAAGCCGAAGACGGTCCACACCCGGGTGGGCAGCATCACCTTTGCGATCCCGCAAGTGCGGGAAGGCGGGTTCTACCCGGAAGCACTGGAGAAGGGTCTGCGGAGTGAACGAGCCCTGATGCTGGCGCTGGCGGAGATGTACGTGCAGGGCGTCTCCACTCGCAAAGTGAAGGCAGTCACCGAGAAGTTGTGCGGGGTGGCCATGTCATCGACCCAGGTCAGTCATGCCGCAGCACTTCTGGACACAGAACTGGAGAAGTGGCGCAACCGACCACTGGGAGAGTATCTCTACCTGTTCCTGGATGCCTACTATGAACAGGTGCGGGAGGATGGACAGGTTCGCCACCTGGCCGTTTTATCGGCAGTGGGCGTCAATCTGGCCGGGAAACGCGAGATCCTGGGTGTTTCCGTGACCTTGAGCGAGCACGAAGTCCATTGGCGAGCCTTCCTGGAGAGCTTGAAAGCTCGTGGATTGGGCGGAGTGCAGCTCATCACCAGCGATGACCACGCCGGTCTACGTGCAGCCCGGCTAGCTGTGTTCGGTGGAATCCCCTGGCAGAGATGCCAGTTCCACCTGCAGCAGAATGCCCAAGCCTACGTGCCTCGCAAGGAGTTGCAAGCTGAGGTGGCCGAAGATATCCGCACGATCTTCAACGCCCCGGACCGCACCACCGCAGATGCTTACCTAGCCAAGGAAGTTGAGAAGTACAAGAAGACCGCTCCCGCTTGGCCGACATGGATGGCCGTGAACATCCCGGAAGGACTGACCGTCTTCTCCTTCCCAACTGCTCACCGGCGTCTGATCCGCACGACCAATGGCGTGGAGCGCTTACACCGCGAAGTCCGCCGCCGGGCACGCGTGGTGAGCATCTTTCCTAATCCGGCTTCCTGCCTGCGCTTAGTTTCGGCTGTGCTTGCTGAGATCAGTGATGAGTGGCTGACCGGCAGAACATATTTGAGTTTTCAAAGTTCAGAGTAGCTTGTTCTTTTTTCTTCAGAGGATGCACTTGATCTTGATCTTACAGAAAAAACTTGCACTATCAACATGCAAGGAGGCACAGATGAATAAAACAATACTTTTTATATTATTATTTGGTTTAATTACAACATCTTGTGTTCCAATATATGAAAAGAACGATTCTAATCATCTGTTGGAAGCTAATGATGTTTATAGTGTTATTTGGAATGTTACAGATATATCAACAGAAAACCTGTTAGCAGGAGCACCAGGGAGAATCATCGTTGTAGGAAATAAAAACGGGAGTCCTCTACCAAGTATATTCGGGCTTGAAAGCGCGACTGGTGAGATTATTTGGCAAATAGACGGTGAAAGCGCAGGTGGTGCGCTAGTCGAAGATGACGGCGTTTTATATCGGGGAAGGAGCGGTTTCGCAGAAGTGATAGCATATGACACTGAAACTGGTTTACTCCTTTGGAGAACTCTATTGCCTGCCGGTCATAGCGTAGCCAATATAGTTGTTATGGCAGATACTGTTTTTGCTTATACAAACAATAATCTCTTTTTCGTTTTGGATAAGCAAGGTGAAATTCTACAAGTCGACTATACAACAAACATATCTTTTTTTGAAATGAATGGAATTGTGTATGATCAGAATGGTTTAGTTTTTGAAGCGGTTGATATTGCTTCAGAGCAAGTAGTGTGGCAGTTGGAATTGGAAGGCATGATAAGCGATTCTCCCATTGTTGAAAACGATAAAATATTTTTTAACACAGATCGCATTCCCAACAACATTTATTCTTTAAACTCATCCACAGGAGAAGTAATTTGGAAGGTATCACAACGCACAACGTCAAATATTTTAATGCTGAACGATAAAATTATTTTTATCAGCAACGAAGATGGTGGTTATCTTGTGACAATTGACATGTCTACTGGGGACGAAATTGCTAGAGCTAGGTTCTTGCCTGGGTTTGATACTTATGAAAATACCTATGGCTATTCTATTGCTGGAGATGCACAAAATAACATTGTTGCAATAGCATTTGGAGATAATACCCAGCTTATGGGGCTAAAAGTAGAAACGCCGTAACCGTAATGGCATAACTCCCCACCCCTTCGTTGTTGAATAGAGTAATTCGAGTTTCGAGACTTTTGACTACTTGCTCTCCACGGAAAGGATGCTAAGGTTTTGTGAAGATGCTACCGCTCAGAGAGTGCCTTTTTGGCGGGTAATGATTTCTGGTATCTTTTATCTGTTCGATGGTGAAGCTCTTCCTTGGCATTTTGACTTGTCTCCTTGCCTGAATCCTAACATGAAAGTTGGATCAGTTTTTGGGGGGCAGGTCATCACCGAATGGGTTTTTGCAACCGACTTTACCAAAATCCACAAGGAGTCTGAAATGCAGCAAATCATCGGTGTAACTGAACTGCAGCGGAAATTCCGCTTCTTCTTCGATCAGGTGGTGAGCAAGCGTACGTCGATCATCCTGACGCGTGGCTCACACCCCGAGGCAGCATTGATCCCCTATGAAGCCTACCTGCGCTTTCAGCAGATGCAGGAAGGCGAAGTACTGGCCCATTTCGAGAGGGTCTGGAACCGTCTTGCCGAAGTAAATGCCGACTTCAAAGACAACGAGATCACGGCCGACATCAAGGCAGTCTGATGATCAGCCATTCGTTTGCCCCCCGTGCGACAGACGCATTATAAAATGCTATCATGTACGGCAGGAGAGCCGCTATGCAAAAGACCAAACTGACTGTCCGTGTTCCGCGTGACCTTCTGGAAAACATCAAGCGGTATGCCGCGCAGAACAACACCACCCTGACCAATTTGATTGAGGCCTACCTTCGCCGCATCCCCTCCCAGCAACGCCTGGAGAATGCCCCCATTGTACGCAGGCTGAGCGGCACGTTGTCGCCGGAGGTCACCATCCAGGATTTCAGGCAACACATGGATGAGAAATATGGATAAAAAGGCCTGGGATGCCGATCGATATCAACCTCCCACTGGTTCTATTATGGTATACTGTGACTAGTTTCGTAAATCGGCACTTTATTGGATTTAGTGCCAATTTACAAAAAACAAGACTGGTCACCTATGAAAGAAGTTGACGAGAAGATAAGCGAAGCAGAACTCCGAAAGTCTTTTTCCGGCTCCAGGTCCGTTCGAAGATCCGACCTGAAAAAATTCTATGTACAGCATTCCCGGGCGGGGACGAATCAGGCGTTTCGAAGATTCCTGTACCGGTTGGAAAAAGAACAGGTCATTGTACCGGTTGGAGGCGGCGTTTATGCTTTCCACGATCCGGCTTCGCCAGCCGTTGTAATAAAAAGACCGTTCTTCCCTACCTGGTCAAAGGAACTTCTTCAACTGAATGATGCATTCCGGAAAGCCTTTCCGTATGCCGAGTATTTGCTCTGGGAGACCAAGTTGCTGCACGAATTCATGCTGCTCCAGCCCGGTCAGAACTTCCATATTCTGGAAACGGAAAGGGATGTCTGTGAATCCGCATTCAACTTGATGAATGCAGAATACCCTGGCCGGGTATTCCTGGAACCGGACCGGGAGACCATGGAAAGGTATGTGCTGCCCCACTCGGAAAGCATCCTGGTTTCCCGCCTAGTTACCGAAGCCCCCAGGAGAATGATCCATGGCATCCCATCCCCCAAGCTGGAAACGATCCTAGTGGATCTCTTCACGGATGAGAACCTGTTTTATTATGTCCAAGGCGCCGAATTGGTTCGCATCTTTGAGAATGCCTTTTCCACCTATCGGGTTAGCGGGAAAACACTGTTCCGTTATGCCCGTCGGCGCAAGGTGAGCCAGAAATTGCGGGAATTCATCCGCGAGCAAACCCACATCGAATTGCCGTATTTCATGGAGGAGAAAGAGTGATCTCTTCGCGATCAAGGACGCCGGAATGGATCCTGGGCATCCGCACAGGCTCGAAGGGCAGTGATCCGATCCTGATCGAAAAGATGATCATGGCCCTGACCCTGGTGGAAGAACTCCGTGTGAGCGGCCTGGACTTAATATTCAAGGGCGGAACTTCTCTTCTCCTCTTGTTGGGAGAACCTCGGCGGTTCTCGATCGACCTCGATATCCTGCTCATCCCCGGGACAGACCTTGAGAGGGCATTTACCGCCATTTTGGAAATGGGCGCATTTTCCCGCTTCGAAGAAAACCGGCGGATGGGCGAATTGCCGAAGCAGCATTACAAGTTCTTCTTCAATTCTGTGATCCAGGATAAGGAAAGTCACATCCTGCTGGATATTCTCTTCGAAGCGAACCCCTATCCCCGTCTACAGGGGATCAAACTGGAATCCCCGCTCCTGGCCACCGAAGGAAAGGCGACCAAGGTGGCCTGCCCGACCGTGGAGGGCTTGCTGGGCGACAAGCTGACCGCCTTTGCCCCCCACACCACCGGGATCCTGTACGGCGCAGGAAAAGAGCTGGAGATCGCCAAGCAATTGTTTGATATCGCCGCCCTGTTCGATGCCGCCGCCGATCTCCGCCAGGTTCACCAGGCCTTTGAGAATGTCGCCGCCACGCAAATTGCTTATCGGGATCTGAAAAAGCGCAAACCGGCCGACGTCCTTCAAGATGCCTTCGATACCGCCTGTATGATCGGGTTGCGCGGATCGACATCCAGCGATGAGTATGCGGAGTTATTGGAAGGGTTCAAGAAGCTGGCTGCCTTCATCTACCAAGGCCATTTTACGCTCGATACGGCTATTTTATGCGCAGCGAAAGTTGCCTATCTGACTGTGCTCCTCATGACCCAAGAGAAATCTATTGACCGTTTCAATGGTCAGGATATCGCCTCCTGGATGGTGACGAACCCGACTTTTAGCAAACTGAACAAGGTGAAAAAGACCAGCCCGGAATCGTTCTACTATTTTTACCGCGCTCTTGAGCTGAGGAAACTACTTGGCGAGCAAGCATGAATCACGGAGAATGTCGTCAAAACCATAGAGATGTGCTAATATTTACATGCCGCATAATTACAATTAAGGGACAAGTAACTCATTTTTTGAGGTCACATAACAGGTGGAATTTAATGGTTTATTGGTATAAAAACCTGTCGCATAATGATACGCCAATCAAAATTGGATATTTGCCAGTCACCATTTTTACGGAGTTAGAGTGTCTGTTCCCATTGACATAGCCCGCCTCGAATCTCACCTCTGGGAAGCCGCCAACATTTTACGCGGCAGCCCGGTGGATCGCACGGACTGGAAGAGCTACATCCTGCCTTTGCTGTTTTTCAAGCGTATCTGCGACGTGTGGGATGAGGAATTCCAGGAAGCCATTGAAACCTATGGCGAGGATTTCGTCGACGAGCATCGCTTCCAAGTACCGGAGGGCTGCCACTGGAACGCAGTGCGCGAGACGCCTGTCAATGTGGGGACAGCACTTCAGAATGCCATGCGCGGCATCGAAGCCGCCAACCAGAAGCATCTCTACGGCGTGTTCGGTGATGCTCAATGGACCAACAAGGACCGTCTGCCGGATGCCCTGCTCAAGGACCTGATCGAGCATTTCTCGGCGCTGAAGCTGGGCAACCAGCAGGTGACCGGCGATATCGTCGGGGATGCCTACGAGTTCCTGATCAAGAAGTTTGCTGATGCCACCAACAAGAAAGCCGGGGAGTTTTATACGCCGCGCAGTGTGGTGCGGTTGATGGTGGACATCCTTGGCCCCAAAGAAGGTGAAACAATCTATGATCCCGCCTGCGGGACCGGGGGTATGCTGCTTGGAGCAGTGGCGCATGTGCGTGACCGCGGCGGCGACCCGCGCACTTTTTACGGCAAACTCTACGGGCAGGAGAAGAACCTGACCACCTCCTCGGTGGCAAGGATGAACCTGCTACTGCATGGATTGGAAGACTTCTCCCTCGAGCGGGGTGACACGCTGCGCGCTCCGGTCTTCACCGATCCTGCCGGCGGACTAGCAACCTTCGATTGCGTAATTGCCAATCCGCCGTTTTCGCTGGAGCAGTGGGGGCGTGAGATCTGGGAGAATGATCCCTGGGGACGCGCCTTTGCCGGCCTGCCGACCGACTCAAGCGGTGACTTCGCCTGGGTGCAGCACATGGTCAAGTCCATGGCGGAGGGCAAGGGGCGCATGGCGGTTGTTCTGCCGCAGGGAGCGTTGTTCCGCGGCGGGGTGGAAGGGCAGATTCGCAAATACCTGCTCGAACATGATCTGGTCGAGACTGTCATTGGGCTGGCGCCCAACCTGTTCTACGGGACCAGCCTGGCAGCCTGCATTCTCGTTCTGCGCAAGCGTAAGCCAGCGGACCGGGCTGGCAAGGTGCTCATCGTGGATGCTTCCGGGCAGTATCGCCAGGGACGGGCGCAGAACTTCCTCGAGCTGGAGCACGCCGCGGAAATTCTTGGCTGGGTACTGGCCTATGCGGATGTGCCGGATAAGGCCCGAGTTGTATCGCTGAAGCAGATCGAGGCAGAAGACTGGACGCTGAATATCTCACGCTACGTTCTGCCGCCCATCGGCGAAGATATACCACCCCTGGATGATGCGATCAAAGATTTCAAAACTGCACTGGAAAAGGCGCGTCAATCCGAAAACCACCTACGCAGCATCTTGCACGAAGGGGGCTGGCTGGATGACTGACCGCCTCTCCCTACCGGAACTTGAGTCCCACCTGTGGGGCGCGGCCACCATCCTGCGCGGACTGGTGGATGCCGGCGATTACAAGCAGTTCATCTTCCCGCTGCTGTTCTACAAGCGGCTCTCGGACGTGTGGGATGAAGAATATGCACAAGCGTTCGGAGAATCCAGCGACGCGGCCTATGCCCAGGGCATGGCGAATGAGCGGTTCGTCATCCCGGTCGGCGCGCACTGGAACGATGTACGCGAGACGCCCAAAGATGTGGGCCAGGCCATCCAGAATGCCTTGCGCTCCATCGAGGCCGCCAACCCCGACCGGCTGGACGGGATTTTCGGCGACGCGCCCTGGACGAACAAGGAGCGTCTGCCCGACCGCACGCTCAAGAACCTGCTGGAGCATTTCTCGCAGCACACGTTCTCGATTGCCAACGTGCCCGAAGACGAGTTGGGCAACGCCTACGAATATCTCATCAAACAGTTCGCCGATGACAGCGGACATACCGCCCAGGAGTTCTACACTAACCGCACCGTGGTGCACCTGATGGTGCAGATGCTCGATCCGAAGCCCGGCGAGCGCATTTACGATCCGACCTGCGGGACGGGCGGCATGTTGATCTCAGCCCTCGACCAGGTCAAGCGCGGTGGTGGGGAGTATCGCACGTTGAAGCTGTACGGCCAGGAGCGCAACCACATGACCGCCTCCATCGCCCGCATGAACCTGGCCCTGCACGGCGTGGACGATTTCGCCGTCGCCCGCGGGGACACGCTGGAGCGCCCTGCCTTCACCGAACGTGACCGCCTGGCCACTTTCGACGTGGTGCTGGCCAATCCGCCCTATTCCATCAAACAGTGGAACCGCGAAGCCTGGACCAGTGATCCGTGGGGACGCAACTTCCTGGGCACCCCGCCGCAGGGACGCGCCGACTATGCCTTCTTCCAGCATATTCTCAAGAGCCTGGACCCCAAAACCGGCCGTTGTGCGATCCTCTTCCCGCATGGAGTTCTGTTCCGAAAGGAAGAAGCGGACATGCGCCAGAAACTGGTGGATGCCGACCTGGTGGACTGCGTGCTTGGCCTCGGACCGAACTTGTTTTACAACTCGCCCATGGAAGCCTGCATCGTGGTCTGTCGCACATCCAAACCGCCGGAGCGGCGCGGGAAGGTCTTTTTCATCAACGCCGTGGAAGAAGTCACCCGCGAGCGCAGCATGAGTTTCCTCAAGCCGGAACACCAGGAGCGGATCGCCAGCGCCTATCATGCTTTCAAGGATATTACTGTAGTTTCGCCAAAGTTGGCGAATAGCACATTAAAAACCGTCACAAGTACGGCTAAAACTTTGATCGGTAGGCGGCTTTCGACAAGCAAAAGCCAGGAGCCTGCTCAGCAGCCTCCCGAAGGTGGTTATTTTCCTGAGGCATTACTCAGGTAACAGCCCAGTCAGGCAGAGGCAAGAAAGCTGCGATGAGATCTTCGCACTTGCCAGTCCGAATGGCTTCGG
>JBGSVI010000084.1:0-1808 GCA_041753035.1 Anaerolineales bacterium
CCACGGCCTCAAATAGACGCGGAAGCACCAAATTGCTATCATCCACCAACAAGCTGATATGCCCATCCTCGCTTGTTACCTGGTGCACGCCCGGGATCGCTTTCCAGGCCTCGATCATCTGAGGGGCATCAGCACTCAGGATCACATCCAGGCGATCCGTTTCACCGACGATCTTTACCAGCTCATCATGCGTGCCCATGGCGATCAATTTACCATGATCCATGATAGCGATATGATTGGAGAGCTCCTGCGCTTCTTCCATATAGTGAGTAGTGTAGAGCACCGTGGCGCCTTCGCGGTTGAGCTGCAGTACGCTTTCCAGGATGCTGCGCCGGCTCTGGGGATCAATGCCCACCGTAGGTTCATCCATGATGATCAACTGGGGCTTGTGCAGCAAGGCAATGCCGATGTTCAAGCGCCGCTTCATCCCCCCCGAG
Source organism: Anaerolineales bacterium (assembly GCA_041753035.1). Taxonomy (GTDB): domain Bacteria; phylum Chloroflexota; class Anaerolineae; order Anaerolineales; family Villigracilaceae; genus UBA877. The sequence continues at coordinate 438 of JBGSVI010000084.1, forward strand.
AACTTGCCCACCATGCCCTTTTGCCGGTCAGCCAGACCGATCACATCCAGCACCTCGTTCACTCTCTTACCCAGCGTCTCTCCCCGCAACCCGTACATCTTACCCCAGAAGGTCAGGTTCTCTCGAGCGGAGAGGTCTTCATACAGCGCGATCTCCTGCGGCACCACCCCCAGGCAGGCTTTGACCGCCTGTGGATCCTTCCGCACCGAGTGACCCATCACCAGTACATCCCCGTCATTAGGGCGCAGCAGGCAAGAAATCATCGAGATGGTGGTTGTCTTTCCCGCCCCATTCGGCCCCAGCAAGCTGAATATCTCGCCGGCTTGGACGGTGAAGTCTATCCCATCCACCGCCTTCACCTCGCCAAAGGATTTATGTAAGTTTTGCACTTCAATGGCTGTTGTTGTCATCGTTTAATTCCTTATTCGCTATGATACTACTCCGTACATCTGATCCGGGGTCAATATGTGTGGGAACCGGCTGCGCAGTGCCAGGCGCATGCGGTAGCACAGGTGGCAGGCATCCGCATACGCTGACTCATGCTCCAGACCGTAGGTGCGAACCAACTGCGCCGGTCCGCCCACTAACAATGGCCCTACAATATAATGTCCATCCGGGTTATATCGGGCAGCAATCTCCTTGAGCGGCTCACGGAACAGGTTGCCAATCACAATCCCCTGGCAAACATGCAGGTTGCCGTAAGCATCCACATGCACTCGCCCCGGTTCGCGCAGGTCTTCATGCGGGCAGGTAGTGAACTCCGTCCATGGATGGTGTGGAGCGTAAGCTGCCAGCTTATCAATTGCCCGACCGCGATACATCACCCCCGATTCGCCCTCGGGAATCTGTCCCACTCCCACCTGAGCGGGATCATCCGGTCGGGCAATACAGATCGTACCCAGTGAAATGCCCAATTCAGCCGCTGCGGCAGCCGCATTTTGCGCCTGCCGGGACATCTTCTCAGAATAGTGAAACAGGTCGCTGCTCACGGTCAGGTCATCCAATGATCCGGCAAACGGGCGTAGCCACTCCAAAGCGCTTTCCACATCCTCCGCCCAATAAGTATTCGAGACGATTCCCACCGAAAAGCCCATTTTCCGCGCCTCAATGACGCCACGCAGCAGCACCGGGTAATACAGGAACGGCTCACCGCCCTCGAAATAGATCGAGGTCACCGTCCCAGCCTCTTTCGCCTCCTGCAGGATGCGCCGAACCTGTCCCAGGGTCATCGTCCCGCTCTGCCACGGACTGCCCCACACAAAGCAGTGATCACACTCGAAGGTGCATTGGTAAGACAGCAGTAAATGTAAACCTGTTAATTCCATGGCTACCTCCTGGCAGGCTTGAAAAAGGAAATTTTATTCCAGAACT
>JBGSVI010000085.1:0-22512 GCA_041753035.1 Anaerolineales bacterium
CAGGAAAATAACCACCTTCGGGAGGCTGCTGAGCAGGCTCCTGGCTTTTGCTTGTAGAAAGCCGCCTACCGATCAAAGTTTTAGCCGTACTTGTGACGGTTTTTAATGTGCTATTCGCCATCTTTGGCGAAACTACAGTAAGTAAGACTTTTCCCATTCTCCACTTGACAACTCACTCACTCTGCGCTATATTGTGTATATACGGTATACACAGTTTAGAGGAGTATTAAGAGCAATGAAAATACTATCCGTTCAAAACTTGAACAAGCACTACACCAAGTTCGACCTAAAAAACGTCTCTTTCAGCCTCGAACAGGGCTATATCATGGGTTTCATCGGACGCAACGGCGCTGGCAAGACCACCACGATCAAATCCATCCTGCGCCTTGTCCACCCCGATTCAGGGACGGTTGCCGTGCTGGGCAAGGATTTCGCTGCTGAAGAATTTGCCTGCAAACAGCAGATCGGGCTAGTGCTAGGCCAGGTGTCCTATTATCCAACGAAAAAAATTTCGGTCATCGCTGACGTCACCCGCCGTTTTTACCCCGAGTGGGATGCCAATGCCTTCATCGGCTACCTCAAACGTTTTGACCTCGATCCTGACAAGACCGTCAAGGAACTTTCTGACGGCATGCGCGTCAAGTTCGCGCTTGCCCTGGCACTCTCGCACAACGCCCGCCTCCTGATCCTCGACGAGCCCACCAGCGGCCTGGACCCTGTCTCGCGGGACGATTTGCTTGAACTCTTCCAGGAACTGATCGAGAACAGCGAACGCAGTATCCTTTTCTCCACGCAGATCACCTCCGATCTCGAAAAGTGCGCCGATTTCATTACCTACATTAAAAAGGGAGAGATCATCGTCAGCACCTCCAAAGACGACCTGGTAAATTCTTATAAGATCGTCAAAGGCACCCGGGCACAGCTCACCGAAATCCTGCTGCCCCAACTGATCGGCTGTAAGAAGAATGACTTTGGTTTCACTGCTCTCTTGCGCACAGCTGACCTGCCCGCCGCGCAAGGGTTGGAGATCGCCCCTTCGGACCTCGAATCCATCATGATCCACATCGAGAAGGAGTAAAGAATTATGAAAGCACTGCTTTATAAAGAAATCAAACTGGCGATGCACCCAACCACCTACCTGTTTATGGCGATTGGCGCGATGCTGATGATCCCCTCTTATCCCTATTACGTGGCTTTTGTCTACACCTGCCTGGGTATCTTCTTCATTTTCTTGTCCGCCAGAGAAAACAAGGATATTTTTTTCACCGCATCTCTGCCGGTAAGAAAAAGCGATGTGGTTAAATCTCGTGTCTTCACCATTGCCATCGTCGAACTGCTGCAGCTCGCGATCGGCATCCCCTTTGCTGTCATTGGCATCCGCATCAACCCCAACGCCGCCGGCAACATGGCCGGAATTGAAGCCAACATGGCCTTCTTCGGACTGGTTTTGATCATGTATGCTCTCTTCAACGCCATCTATCTTCCGCTTTTCTACAAGACTACCGTCAAAGTGGGTACCCCCCTGATTTTCGCCGGCATCGCTGTGACCATTTATGTAGTCGCTGCTGAGTTGGCTGTACAGATGATTCCTTTCCTCAAAGCACATTTGGATACTACCGATCCGGCGATGGCGATGTATCAATTTCCCATCTTGATCGCCGGCATGTTTATCTTCGCCCTGTCGCTGTGGCTAACCTATCGCAAATCAGTGGCCAACTTCGAAAAAGTGGACTTGTAAACCCGTATGGATATTGTTATTTCCAATACCTCCGGGGATCCGATCTATCAGCAGATCTTTGAACAGATCAGTGCACAGATCATCAAGGGCCTGCTTGCCAGTGACACTTGCCTACCGCCCATCCGTACGGTTGCCAAAGAGCTGCGCATCAGCGTGATCACGGTCAAACGTGCCTGGGAAGAATTGGAACATGCCGGCCTGATTTACACCATGGCTGGAAAAGGTTGTTTCGTCTCTCCTCTTCAGCCAAACGCCCTGGACGCCAAGCGCAGCCAACTGGCTGGTGAAAAACTTGCCAAAGATATGGAGTATTACAAAACCCTCGGCCTATCTCTCGACGAGATCATCGCCATGCTCAAGAAAGAGTACGATAACGATTGATTTTTTGTGTTTTTCAAAAACCTTACTCTCGCGGTATCATCCCACTTAAGCGTGGGGGGCTTGTAAAAAAGGGGGTTCACTGGCAAACTCAAAGGACTTCGAGATCCAAGAGAGCCGCCAATGAACCCACAAGAGATATTTTGCCCGAATATGGCTTGTCCCGCAAGAGGTCAAACTGGGAAAGGGAACATACATATTCTCAGAAAGATGGCCGATGCTATTGTGACGTTTGCCAGCAGACCTTTACGACCACGAAAGGGACGATCTTTTATCGGTTGCGCAGCGACCCGATGATCGTGATGTACGTGGTTGTTTTGCTGGCCTATGGTTGTCCAGTACAGGCAATCGTGAAGGCTTTTGGGCTGGATGAGCGCACAGTCAGCGACTGGCACGAGCGGGCAGGCAAGCATTGTCAGCGTGTGCATGAGCATATGGTCGAGAACAGTCAGCAAGATCTACAGCAAGTGCAGGCAGACGAGATCAAGGTCAAGACGCAGAAAGGGACCTACTGGATGGCGTTGGCGATGGCAGAAGGCATCCTGACGATTGACCGACGTATTGTGCAAGGCACCCAGGAAATGGTCAAGCGCCTGATCGGAATCACGCAGCAAGCCAAAGGCGTGATCAACACCGCCTTCATCGAACGCCTCAACGCCACCTTCCGGCAGCGTCTGAACAACCTGGTCCGCCGCACTCGTACTCTGGCTCGTCGACCCGAAACCCTCACCGCAGGCATGTATCTCGTGGGCTGTTTCTACAACTTTTGTGATTTCCATCACGGCCTGCGCCTGAAATTGTCGGTCGGCAATTATGGTCATCGTTGGGTCCAGCGTACCCCGGCCATTGCGGCCGGTTTGACCGACCATCAGTGGACGCCTGCCGAATTATTCGCTTCCAAAGTGCCTTTGCCTCGCTGGAAACCGCCTGCCCAGCGGGGCAGACCGTCTTTGGCCTTGCTCCAATTGTCTCAACGGTGGGCAGCATGACCACGCTTAAGTGCAGTGACACCGCAAATGCTGAAACCGGGTAAACCAGTGAAAATTCAACAATGGTTGTCGAGCCAGGTGAATGAAAAACGCAGCCGGTCCGCTGCGTTTAGGATTAACCGCTACTTCAAGATGCTAGACATGGGGCTTGGATATCAAATCTTCTGGACTCCGGCTTGTGACAATGAACGGTAATTTCGCAGCCGTTATCCAATCCTCTTTTTCTGAGATCCGATATTCCACCAGGAACTCAAACCGCCCTGTGGATGTCATCGGGATGGCTCCGATGGTAATGCGGGTTCGATGGAAGGGGGTTTTTGACAGGTCGATCTCCAATGAAACCGTATGGGGTGTTTCGTTCTCCGGGAGTGTGAGCGAGACTTGCATCTGGCCAGAACAAGGAATATCCGCATTCTCTCGCGCCCATAGAGAGACGATCTCGCATGAAAGGATAAAAGGCCTCTCTCTTGATGGAGCGCCAAAGACAAGCAAATTTTCCAGTGTGTTAAAAAGGCTGACGCTGTTTGTTTGCGCGTCGAAAGATGCACTCTGACACACCACGGACCAAACATGTTGGATCATTTCTGATCTCCTCCAACCCGGATCTGACTCTGACTCCGGGTTCCCTGCTGCAGGACAGGCCAGTTGGGAACAGGAATGGAGGCCTCAGCGATAGGCAGCGTTCTTGACGACGTGGTGGACGGCACCGGAGCGAAGGTTAGCTCCAGATCAAGAGTCTGGATGATCTTTTGAATAAGTTTTAGGGTTGGGTTGCTCAGCCCTGCTTCGATGCGAGAAATATTCGCTTGCTTTGTGCCAACTTTTTTTGCGAGTTCCGCTTGAGTCCAGCCCCTCTGCACCCGGGCGCGTAAAACTGCGTCGCCGAGGGCAAAGTGCGCCTGGAGTGCGGCTTTTCCCTTGCGATACTCAGGATCGTTTTCGATCTTTTGAAGATAATCTGTGTATTTCATGATCTTCTCTCGTGTCTGGCAAAATAATCAGCTTTATGCTTTTTGGCTTTTTCGATATCGGCTGTTTTGACTTTCGCTTCCTTCCGCAAGCCATGGCTGATGACAATTCTTTCCCGGAAAAAGTAAAAATACAAGAGCCGGTACTGCTTGTGCTTGATCGGAATTCGCAGCTCGTATATTCCATCAGCCAGAAAATCTGCATGAGGACGGCGAAGTTGATTGCCGAATTCCCGTAACAGGTTGATCTCGCGAATCACATAAGGGAGTTCATCTTTCTTGGTAAGACCATCGAGGAACTCTTGTGTCGGGCAAGCGCCGCCGGGCGACGTGTAGAATTCAACTTCCCACATGATCCGCCTCGACCGACTTTATGATTATAGCATATATGCTATAAATTGATTGCATCGATTTTCCTAATCCAACTGGCATTAGGTTTTTCTGCCAGTCCACTGCATGTGTTGCACAATATCAGAACATTTGTAATAATTATACCATTCTCGCCAATGGATCATTGAGCACTTGACTATGTGTTGAGTCCTATAAACTCGTATCACCTGAACCTTAGCAGAGTCTCATAAAGTCGTACCGCCCAAAGCCAGGCAAAGCACGTTTTCGCGCCAAGTCTTTGGCGACCAGGGCAAAGCCAATTGGTAAAACGGGGTAACTCCACGGGTACAAACCCGGCTGGATAACGATCCTGATTTTGACAGCCGGATCGCGCTCCTCCGCAAGTCCCTGGCGGACACCGAGCGTGCCATCCAGAACCTGCTGGACATGGTGGAAAACTTCGGGGCATGGTCAGCGGTCGAGCGGCTACGGCAGCGGGAAGCCGAAAAAGCAACGCATGCCGCCAAACTCCGAGACATGGAAAGTCAACTGCATGCCCGGCATCTTCAGCTCTCCCCGGAGGCGCTCGAGGAAGTATTCCATACCTGGCAAGAGCAGATGGCCGACACGCTCGGCCGGCAGGACATCCAGGCGGCCAGGATCATGATCGAGCGCTTCATCATCCAAATCGAGTTGGGCTATGACCAGGTGCGAATCCGATACCGATACCCGCTCGGGGCCGGCCTGGGAAGGGGGGATGAGAAGGAAATGCTGGAAGCGGAACCAATCGAGCGCTCGCTGCATGACATGGATCGGAAGAGCATCCAGTACATCTATTATAAATTCGCACCGCACTTGGCAGAAAAACCTCTGCACCCCCAAAAACCGAGGCCAGTCAATCCGAGAGATCGGGAAATATATCGATTACATACGATCGAGAAGAAGACCATCCAGGAGTTGTCAAACCTTTTTCAACTTTCCGAGGTACGGGTATGGGGAATTTGTAGTGGGGAAAGAAAACGCCGGCCTGGCAGCGAAGAGCAACTGTCATTAAAGAATGTTTGATAACACGCATTAACGCGATTTTTTATGGTACAATTACCAAAACGTTTTGGAAAGAACCATGCCAATCACCATTCATGAAGTCGCCAAAAGGCTCAACCTGTCAATCACAACCATCTCGCGTGCGCTGGATGGTTATTCAGATGTTGCGGAAGACACCAGGCAACTAGTTATTCGTACTGCACGGGAGATGGGATATACCCCCAACCGGGCAGCCCGCCAATTGCGGCGCAAGAAGTCCGAAACGATCGGTTTTATCCTGCCAGCCATCACACAGCGCATCGCAAAACCCTTCTTCATGGAATTCATTGCCGGGTTGGGTGATGAGCTGACCGTCCATGGTTACGATCTTCTGGTTGCCAACGCAACAACGGAACAAAACGAGCGTGATCTTTACCAACGTTGGGTAGATAGCAGAAAAGTGGACGGCTTGATCCTCAATCGTGTTAGCATCAACGATTGGAGAATTCGCTTTCTTGGCGAGCAAAATATCCCATTTGCGACTTTGGAACGATCCTCCGATGAAGTCGAGTACCCATCCATCCAAGTAGACGGCAGTGAAGGATATCTTCAACTTACAAGCCACCTTCGAGAAATGGGATTCAAGCAATTGGGCTTTATCGGCGGGCCGGAAGAATTGGTCAATCATGCCAACAGATTGGCTTGGATCAAGCAGGCAGCGGACAGGGTGGGACTGGCCTTTGACCCCGCCCATACTCTTTCAGCGGATCTGACCAGCACAGGCGGCTACCTGGCGGCAAAAAAAACGCTTACCAGTCCCCATCCGCCGGATGCCATCCTGTGCATCGACGATGAAACGGCCTTTGGTGCCCTGCATGCTGCCCACGAACAAGGCCTGGTCATCGGACAGCAAGTTGGAATTGCCGGCTTCGACGGCACACCAGAATCTTTACATACTGAACCGTCTCTCACCACCCTGGATATCCCGGTGTATGACATCGCGAAGGAATTGGTGTTGATGGTCGTGAAAACCCTTGCAGGTGAAGCACTCACGGAACCTCATAAGAAAATCATACCTGCACTATTGGTCCGTGAGTCTACCGGCAATCAACGCAAGGTTAAGTAGCCCACGTTAAATCTTGATAGCACCTGGCAGTTTTAATGGGAAGTGTATTTCTTTTGATATTTTGCTTCCAAAACGTTTCGGAAGAACTGGGAGACAAGAATGAACGTTACAACATGCATGAAACAAAATGTGGTTTTTATCCCCGCGAGCACAACCATCGGAGAAGCCGCGGCGCGGATGGTCGAGAAGCATGTCGGCATCCTGCCCGTCGTTGACGATAAAGGGAAACCGATCGGAGTGATCCGGTTGAGTGACCTGCTTTCCCTGGAACTGCCCGATTTTGTCAACCTGGTCGCGGATTTCGACTTCGTTCATGATTTCGGGGCTGTGGAAACCACGCGTCCGGAACCGGACACGTTGGCGCAACCGGTCACAACACTGATGGAATCGGTGGAAACGATCGAAGAGAATAGCGGTCTCCTGCGCGCATATGCCATCATGCTCCAGAACGAGATGTACGACCTGCCTGTCATCAATGCAGTTGGCGAATTGGTCGGGGTGGTCTCGCGGGTGGACATTGGCACAGCCATCCTTTCCCTTTGGTCAAGCAAGAGGGGAAAATGATCCTCGCCGCTGTTCTTTCCAGTCTGGTGTTCCTCCTTGCTCTGGGATTGATCTTCTCCGAGAAGATCAATCGCACGATCGTGGGGATCGCCGGCGCTGTTTTGATGGTCGCACTGGGCAAGCTGCTCGGCTTTTACTCGGAAGCGCAGGCCCTGGAGGCAGTAGATTTCAACACGCTCGGCCTGCTTCTGGGCATGATGATTCTGGTCGCTTTGCTCGAACCGGCCGGTTTCTTTGAATACCTCGCTGTCTGGGCTGGAAGGTTGTCGAAGGGAAAGCCAGTGATCCTGCTGGTTCTACTTGGCACAGTAACAACCGTGGTCTCCATGTTCCTCGACAATGTAACCACGGTGGTTCTCATTGCACCGGTGACGATCCTGATCTGCGAGATCCTGGGCATTTCTTCCGCCCCCTATCTGATCGCCGAGGCTTTGCTCTCGAACACCGGCGGGGTGGCAACCCTGGTGGGAGACCCTCCGAATATCCTGATCGGGTCAGCGGCAGGGCTCTCCTTTGTAGATTTCCTGGTCAATGCCCTGCCAATTGTGCTTGTCGCCTGGCTGGCCGCACTGTTCCTCCTGCGTTTCCTCTTTCGAAAGGAACTATCAGTTCGACCGAGGAAGATAAAAGCTGTAATGCGGCTGAATCCCGAGGAAGCATTGAATGACCGGAAAAATGCCCTCCGGGTGCTGATCGTGCTCGCCGTGGCCATCGTGTTCTTCTTCATCTCTCACTTCCTCAACCTTAGCCCATCGTTCGTCGCCCTGAGCGCGGCGGGGATCGCTCTGGTCTGGGTACGACCGGACATGAAGAAAACACTTGCCCACGTTGAATGGAGCGTTTTGATTTTCTTTTCCGCCCTGTTCATCATGGTTGGCGGCCTGGAAAATGCCGGCGTTCTTGAGGCGCTTGTCCGCCTGATCGAAGGCGCTGGCAGCATCCCGCCGGTGCTGCTGGGAGTGATCATGATCTGGGTGGTGGCCGGTTTGTCAGCCGTGGTTGATAACATCCCGATGACGATCGCCATGATCCGGTCATCCTGGGTTTGGGCGCAAGTGGCATGGATGTTGGCCCCCTGTGGTGGGCACTTGCCTTTGGGGCCGGATTTGGAGGCAATGGAACGATCATAGGCTCAACGGCAAACATCATTGTCACCACGCTGTCCGAAAAAACCCACACCCCGATCACGGCCAAACTCTGGAACAAGCGCGGCCTGCCGGTTATGCTGGTCACATGTGGAGTGGCAACGTTGCTTTATGTTCTGGCTTATCCCCTGTATCTGCGCTAATGGATGTTGTTTTGAGAAGATAGTGCGTTCTGCAAGGAGGTAAATTATGAAAAAAACAGTCATCGCCGCTGCCCTGGGCGAATGCGTCCATGTGGCAGGGATCTCGAACTTCCTGCAATTGGCTGAATCCGCCGGTTGGCGGACCGTTTTCCTCGGCCCTGCCATACCCATCGAAGAAGTTCTGGAAACGGCTCGTCGCGAGAAGGCTGACCTGGTCGGCGTCTCGTATCGTCTCACCCCCGAGACCGGGGAACGGCTTCTCGGTCAATTCGCCGAGGAAGCATCTGAACTGCACGAGCGCGGCGTCCGCTTTGTTTTTGGGGGCACGCCCCCGGTGGCGGAACGCGCCACCAAACTCGGTTTCTTCGAGCGTGTCTTCGACGGCAGCCAGCCGACCGAGGAAGTTCTGGCCTTTCTGAAAGGCGAAACAGGTTCGATGTCCGGGGAGGAAGCCTACCCGAAAAAGACCATCGAACGCATCCGCTGGAAATCGCCCTATCCCATCCTGCGCCACCACTTCGGCCTGCCGACGATGGAAGCCACGGTCAAAGGAGTCGAGAAAATCGCCGCCGCCAAGGTGCTGGACGTGCTCTCGCTTGGCATCGACCAGGACGCCCAGGAGAACTTCTACCACCCCGAACGGCAGGACCCGCGCCGGAAAGGGGCGGGCGGCGTCCCGGTCCGCACCCCGGACGATTACCGGACCCTGTACCGGGCCTCCCAAACCGGCAACTTCCCGCTCCTGCGCACCTACTCCGGCACCGATGATTTCATCCAGTTAGCGGAGATGTATGTGGAGACGATCAACATTGCCTGGTGCGCCATCCCGCTCTTCTGGTTCAACCAGATGGATGGGCGCGGCCCCTGGGATCTGGAAGGTTCGATCCGCGAGCATCAGCAGGTGATGGCCTGGTATGGGGGACGCGGCATTCCGGTCGAGCTGAACGAGCCACACCACTGGGGCATGCGTGACGCCCCCGACGTGGTCTTCGTGGTCTCGGCCTTCCTGGCTGCTTACAACGCCAAAAAGTTCGGCGTGCGTGACTACATCGCCCAGATGATGTTCAACAGCCCGCCGGGGTTGTCGGACGCGATGGACCTGGCGAAAATGCTGGCGATCCTGGATTTGGTCGCGCCCCTGGCGGATGACAATTTTAGGATTTGGAAGCAAACCCGCACCGGCCTGCTCAGTTACCCGCTGGACCCGGAAGCGGCGCGCGGCCACCTGGCGGCCAGCGTCTACCTCCAGATGGCTCTAAAGCCGGACATCATCCACATCGTTGGGCATACTGAGGCGGACCACGCCGCCACCGCGGACGATGTGATCGCGGCCAGCAAGATCGCCCGCCGGGCCATTGAAAATGCCGTGCGCGGCGCCCCGGACCCGGTCACGGACCCGCGTGTCCACACCCGCCGGAAGGAACTTGTCACTGAGGCGCGTCTCACGCTGGAAGCCATCCGGTCGCTGTCTGCCCCCGGCGTGGACGATCCCTGGGCCGACCCCGCCACCCTGGCGGCGGCAGTCACCTCCGGGATACTCGACGCACCGCAGTTGAAAAATAACCGGTTTGGGAAGGGGTCGATCCGCACCCGGATCGTGCACGGAATGTGCCTGGCAGTGGATACCGATGGGCATCCGCTCCCCGAAGAAAACCGTTTGCTCAATTTACGAAAGGAGTGAATCATGAACACACCCGAAAGATACACGGTGATCGGCGCTGGACATGGCGGCAAAGCCATGGCAGCCCATCTCGCTTTGACGGGAATGAAAGTTACCCTTTACAACCGTACCTTTGACCATATCAGCATTATCAAGAAACGCGGCGGGATCGAATTGGAAGGCCCGGAGGGCAGCCCGCGCGGCTTCGGCAAGCTGGTCAATGCCACCGCGGATATGGGAGAGGCGGTCAAGAAGGCACAGGTGATCATGGTTGTCGTGCCATCTTCCGCCCACGCAGATGTTGCCAAAGACGCTGCCAAGCACCTCAAAAGCGGACAGATCGTCATCCTTCATCCGGGTCGTACCTGTGGAGCATTGGAATTTTCCAAGGTGCTGCGCGATGAGGGTTGCAAGGCAGATGTCACCGTAGCGGAGGCAGAAACCTTTATCTACGCCAGCCGCTCCGATGGTCCGGCACAAGCACGCATTTTCCGCATCAAGGAGGCCGTCCCGCTGGCGGCGCTCCCGGCCACCCGTACTGCCCAGGTTCTGGAAGCCATCCTGCCTGCTTACCCCCAATACATCGATGGTGTCAATGTTTTGAACACAGGGGTCAACAATATGGGAACGATCTTTCATCCCGCCCTGACCCTGCTGAACGCCGGTTGGATCGAGGCCACGCATGGCGATTACCAGTTCTACATCGATGGCGTGACCCCTTCTGTGGCGCGCGTTCTCGAAGTGCTGGACCGCGAGCGCGTCACGGTCGCCTCTGCGCTCGGCATCCGTGCCCGGAATGCCATGGAATGGCTCAAGATGGCCTACGACACCTCCGGCGAGGACCTGCACGAGGCCATTCACAACCAACCCGGCTATTACGGCATCAAGGCCCCCAACACGCTCAACCACCGCTACATCTTTGAAGATGTGCCCATGAGCATGGTCCCCATGGCATCGTTGGGAGAACGCTTTGGGGTCTCGGTACGCGGTATGGACTCCATCATTCGCCTGGCCTGCATCGTACATCGCACCGACTACTGGAAGCGCGGCCGGACGGTGGATAAACTGGGGATCGGCAACCTGAGCGTAGGCGAGTTAACCCGCTACGTGAACGAAGGTATTCTGGAATAACAAGAGAAAGGATGAACAATGACAGCTATTGCAGGAATCGCAAGCGCAAATAAAACCAATCTGATCGAACGCATGTTGGAAAAGATGACCCACAGGGGCTGGGCGTGGAGGGACGTTCTCGAGGAGAAAGAGACCACCCTCGGGATGATCGGAGGCAAAATACAAGAGCAGGCCCTGTTGAAATTGAAACAGGGTGGACTTGCCCAGGACGGTTTCGGCCCTGGTCGTTTGGCCCATGCTCAGGCAACCGCAAAGGGCTTTGTCCTGAAGCGGGATCCCATCGGAGTTGCCCCCCTGTATTATGGTTGGACAGAGGACAAAGAATTTTGTTTCGCCTCCGAGGTCAAGGGATTAATATTGGCAACCACCGACATCCACGAACTGCCTCCCGGTCATGTGTTTGACGGGCAGAAACTTGAGCCGTACTACCAACTGGCAGTCCAATCTCCGATCAGTGATCCACCAGAACAGATCGCAGCCGAACTCAGGCGGCGGCTGGAACTGGCTGTAGAGAAAAGTATCGGGGATGGGAATGTGGGTTCGTGGCTCTCCGGAGGACTGGATTCCAGTACCATGGCGGCGCTGGCACGCCCTCATGTCGACCGCCTGCACACCTTTGCGGCCGGGCTGCCCGGCGCGCCGGACCTCGAATATGCCCGCCAGATGGCCGATCACATTCATTCCGAACATCATGAAATCGTGGTTGGATCGGATGAGATTCTTGCCGCCTTGCCGGAGGTGATCTACTACCTGGAATCTTTCGACGCGCTGCTGGTGCGGTCGAGCATCCTCAACTATCTTGTCGCAAGATTGGCATCCCAATTCGTCCCGGCGGTTTTCTCCGGGGAAGGCGGCGATGAACTCTTCGCAGGATACGACTACATTAAGGGCCTCAAACCGGATGACCTCCCGGCAGAATTGATCGATATCACCGGACGCCTGCACAATACCGCCCTGCAACGTGTGGACCGCTGCGCTTCGGCGCACGGAACCATTCCGCACGTTTGTTTCCTTGACCCGGATTTGGTGGACTATGCCTTGCAAATTCCTGTTGAATATAAACTGCGCGGCGGGGTTGAAAAATGGATCCTGCGCCAGGCGGTTGCCGATCTTCTTCCCGAGGCAGTTCTTAACCGCCCCAAAGCCAAGTTCTGGCAGGGAGCCGGCGTGGAGGATTTGCTCGCCCGGTATGCAGAAGAGCATGTCAGCACGAACGATTTCAAGGAAGAGCGAGAATTGCCCAATGGCTGGCTTTTGAACTCCAAGGAGGAGTTGCTCTACTTCCGCATCTTCAAGAAGCACTTCGGATTGATTGAAAATCTGGATTGGATGGGCCGGACAAAAGGCGCGCCGGTATCCTGACACAGGAGGAAATATGCAGTTTATGGAAATTTCCTTTCCCGCAGCCGGCACGTTTGACTGGTTCGCCTGGGTCATTCTGCCCGCCTTGATCTTCGTTGCCCGGGTCTGCGATGTCACCCTGGGCACCCTGCGGATCATATTCATCTCCCGGGGCCGGCGCAAGCTGGCCCCGCTGCTTGGGTTCTTCGAAGTATTGATCTGGATCGTGGTCATCGGGCAACTTGTTCAACACCTGCACAGCGTGACCGCATACATTTGCTACGCGGGCGGATTCGCAGCCGGGAACTTCGTTGGCATGTGGCTGGAAGAACGGCTTGCCTTGGGCACCTTCGTGCTCCGGGTGATCATCTCTGATGATGGAGAAACCCTGGCGCGAAAGATCCATGAGGCCGGTTTTGGGGCCACACGCATTGATGGACAAGGCGCTGCTGGACCTGTTAAATTGATATATACTATTGTAAAGCGCCGGCATGTCAACCAGGTGCTTGCAATCATCCATGCAACAGCGCCCAATGCCTTTGTCTCAATTGAGGAAGTGCGTTCCACAGAAAAGGGCATTTTTCCATCAAGCCTCGTTGCTCCGGATGCTCACCTTTTTGGAAGAATATCAAAATGACCAGAATACGAGAGATCCCAACCCGGATCGTCAAGGCCATCAACCGACTGATCCATCCCCTGTCTGTGGATGAACGCAAGCAGGTGATCGCCGAGATCGCCCCAACTGCATCGCCCGGGTTCGATTTCTATCTCCTGGTCGTGTTATCGTGCAGCATCGCCACGCTCGGCCTGGTGACGAATTCCCCGGCAGTGATCATCGGAGCCATGCTGCTCGCGCCGCTCATGTCGCCGATCATCGGGATCGGCCTGGCCTCCACCATCGGAGATGACAAGTTGATCGAGTCGTCTGCCTCGGCGCTCTTGCGAGGAGCAGGACTGGCCATCCTGCTCTCTTTTTTGATGGCATTTGTCAACCGTTTTCTGCCCTTCGTTGCATTACAGGAACTTCCGGGAGAAGTTCTGGCACGCATCCGTCCCACCCCCATCGACCTGGTGATTGCCCTGGCAGGAGGTCTGGCGGCTGCGTATGCAATGACCCGTCCGAATCTATCGGCAGCTTTGCCTGGTGTCGCCATTGCAACCGCCTTGATGCCGCCATTGTGCACCGTTGGGATTGGGATCGCACTTGGCCGTTGGGACGTGGCAGGTGGGGCATCCCTGCTTTTCATTACCAATGCAGTGACCATCGCATTTGCTTCCGCCCTGGTTTTCTTCCTGCGAGGCTTCTCGGCCGAAGCAAGGCGTGTTGGAAAACGATTACCACGCAGCCTGGTCATCTCAGCGGTCCTGGTCGCGATTTTGCTTGTGCCTTTGTCATACTACAGCGTCAAGTTCTTCCGTGAGGCTGCTGAAAACCGTTTGTTCAATGATGTCGTGTCGCAGGAAGTCGCACGACTGGGGGATGTACAGCTGGTGGATGTGCAAGTCATCCATCAGGATAGCGAACTCAATATGGTGATCACCATTCGCACCAGCACAGCGCTGATGTATGAAGAAGTCGTGGCTTTACAGGAGGCCATTGTTGCTGGCATCAACAGGCCGGTCTCGCTAAGGATCGAGCAAGTGATTGCTGAAGAACTCGATCCGCTTGTCCCGCCCACACCTACGAACACTCCAACCCTGACTCCCACTCCCCTGCCAGGACCCAGCGCAACTTACACCCCCTCTCCCACGGCCACCCAGACTGCCTCGCCCACCGCCACCGCCACATCATCTCCGACCCCGACTCCTGCCCAGGCACAGGTTGTAAGTACTGGATTGCCGCCGCTCAAACTCTACCAATCTCCCGGTGGGCCGGTGATCGGTCAGTTGCGCGTTGGACAATGGCTGACGGTTCTATACGGCCGCCAAGAGTATGGAGGTGTTATTTGGGTCGAGGTGATGGATGAAGAAGGAAGAATTGGCTGGCTGCCGGAAATCTATCTGTTGCATCCGACATCGACTCCCTAACCGGCCATCTTTCTTCCCCTCAACTTTGGATTCTCTGTAATTCAGTCCCCCTTGGATGTACCGGAGAAATCTTATGGAACATAGATCCAACAAAACCTTTTATCCAAACAGTAGAGCGGGATTATTCTACCCATGTTCTCGTTCTGGCTGTCGACTCGCCCACATAAACCCGGCGGATTAGTCCGCAGGATAGAAGTACAAATTCTTTGGGCAACTAAGGCAAAACAAAAAGGAGAACGAAATGATTCGACATGAAATCCAATCACTAAAACAAATCCACGGCTATCCAGCGTTAACGATCACTTTGCCAACGCATCGAACATCGCCCGATAATCGTCAAGACCCAATTCGAGTCAAGAATCTGGTGGAACAGGCGTCTAGTCGTTTGCTTGCGGAATTCAGCAAACGGGATATTGCGCCTTTGCTGGATCGTCTTGAAAAACTGACGGAAGAAATCGACTACCGTTACACATTGGATGGTCTGGCTTTGTTTGTCAATCGAGATTTTGCCCGCGCCGCTCAACTTCCTTTCTCCTTGGAGGAACGCTTCCACGTGGGTGATACGTTCCTAACCCGCGACCTGGTCTTTGCCATGAACCGTACTCCGCGTTATTGGGTGCTTGCATTAAGCGAAAATCCAACGCGCCTGTATGAAGCGACCCGCGAAGACTTGATTGAAATTCAAGATGGCGGATTCCCCATCACGCATGAAGGACCCGGCGGAGAACAACCACTTCCAGGCGGTTTTGGAATTAAGAAGTCTGCTTACCGCGACGAATATCACCGTAAGTTTTTTCGTCAAATCGATAATGCCCTTAAGCCATTTCTGGCAGACGACCCTCTCCCACTTGCCATTGTCGGAGTGGATCGCTTCTTAGCGTTCTTCAAGGAAGTAACCGATTATAGAGATTCGATACTGACCACTCTACAAGGAAGCCACGATAAAACATCCCCGCAAGAATTAGGCAAACTCATCTGGGTTTTGGTCAAAGACGCTCTTACTGAACAACGCCGGCAGGTTTTATCAGAACTGGACAAGGCTATTGGTGAAAGAAAATCTGCAGCTACCATCGGCGAAGTGTGGAGGTTGGCAAAGGATGGGCGTGGGCATCTTCTTTTGGTCGAAAAAGATTTTCACTATCCTGCAAGAATGGACGAGTCAGGCAGGCAGATAACTCCTGCTGGCGACGGTACTGGGCCTGATGTGATGGCTGACGCAGTAGACGAAATCATTGAAACGGTCCTGAGCAAACAAGGGCGAGTCGTGTTTTTGGAGAATGGGCAACTTGAAACGCATCAGCGCATTGCGCTTATTTTGCGTTACTAAAAAAGGAAACCATGAGCATTTCCTCTTTTCTTCAAGACAGCCTTTCAATCCGGAGCCGAAGCCTTTTGTGCTCCAGACCAGCCTGGATGATTTTTATGTCAGCTATGAACTGAATGCCTATACCAACCAGCCGCAAAAAATGGCTGTGATCTACTCGGAATTGCACCAGAACATCCAGGACAAAGGCAACGAGGCGGGGATCGAGATCATGTCGCCACATCGCCAGTCGCTGCGCGACGGGAATGCCACCACCATACCGGCAGATCACCTGCCAAAGGATTACCAGGCACCTCCATTTCAAGTTGGTTTACATAAAGATGAGTAGTCAATCCAGGAGCAGCTATGATTGATTATTTGAAAGGGTTTCTTTCCAATCCGTATGGCAGGATCGCCATCTCGGTCGTCGGAGTCATTCTCATCAATCTTTGCATTCGGCTTTTGCAACGATTCGTGTCCGGCCGGGTCGGGCCAACTTCCACCCGGTACGGCGCACGGCGCGGCTTGACCGTTCTAGGATACCTGCTTTCCATTTTTCTCGTACTGTTCATATTCGCCGATCAACTGGGCAACATTACAGTGGCATTGGGCGTGGCAGGCGCAGGGATCGCTTTTGCATTACAGGAAGTGATCATCAGCATTGCCGGCTGGATCGCACTCTCGTTCGGACAGTTCTACACCATCGGAGACAGAGTCCAATTGGGCGGAATCAAAGGGGATGTGATCGACATCGGTGTACTGCGCACCACCGTGATGGAGATCGGTGAATGGGTCAAGGGTGACCAGTACAATGGCCGCATCGTGCGCATTGCCAACAGCTTTGTATTCAAGGAGCCGGTTTACAATTACTCGGGGGATTTCCCCTTTGTCTGGGACGAGATCACGGTTCCGGTCAAGTACGGCAGCGACCATCGGCTTGCCCGTGAGATCATCCTTGCAGCAGCCAATGAGTCGGTGGGCGAGTATGTAGAACCAGCCCGAAACGAATGGAAGAAGATGACGCGCAAATTCGCCGTTGAGAATGCCATCATCGAGCCGATGGTTTTCCTGATCGCCAACGACAACTGGATGGAATTCACCCTGCGTTATGTGGTGGATTTCAAAAAACGACGCGGCGCCAAGGATACGCTGTTCACCCATATATTGGATGCTGTCGCCCAAACAGATGGGAAAGTCTCGTTGGCCTCAGTGACCTTCCAACTGGTGGATGCGCCGACCTTGGAAGTGCGGTTTCAAAAGGAATAGAATTAACCCGGATTGGAGAGTGCTTTATCCCGACAACAACGACTCTGCAATCCCGGTTTCGCCAACGCTTTCCAGGAATCGCCTCTCCAGCGTTGAAACCAGTTCACCTACATTTTTTCCCTTCAAGGGGAGTTGACCACCCGCCATCAAGCCGTGCCCGCCGGCACTTCCGGGTGGAAAGATCACCTTACTTACAAGAAGGCCGGCATCCTGATCCAGCAGCCCGGTCCGTACAGAAAAATGCAGGACATGATCGTATACCCCGGAGCATAAAGCGGCATGGACACTTTCATACCGAAAGAGCAGGTCGGCCAGTTCCGCAGCGAGATCCGGGCGATGCATCTCTCCAAGATGTGCATTGATGGTTTTCCCATAAACCCTTGCATTTTGAATCCCCTGGGCGAAGGCCCAATAGTACTCCCGGGCCAAACCTGCAGACTCGATCCTGAGCAAAGCCTGATGATCCAGCCTCTCCAACAGTTTTACGTACGCAATCCCATCATCGGCTGTGGCGCCTTTGCTCAAGCCATTGGTGTCGGCCCGCAATCCGTAGAACATGGCAGTAGCAAGGATTGGATCGATATTCACGTGAGCCGCCTCCAGGTATTGAAAAGCCATGGTTACCGTGGATCCTACCTGAGGACGAATATCTGCATAGGCCAGCTGCCGAGTTTGACCTTCTGGTGAGGAGTGGTGGTCTATGACGATGAGCGGAAAGTCTGGCTCGAGCGGGAGAGAAGTTCTTGTACCGGGCTGGCAATCGACAAAAACCGCTGCAGAAAAATCCATAGACAGATCCCTTGTATTGTCAAACAGTCTCCATTCCGGCGTCAACAGCCCGAGCATGGCCCGGTTCTCCGCCCGGCCCACCAGGCCATTGTAGTATAGTGATGTTGGAATGCCCCACGTTCCGGTTATCAATTGTCTCATCGCCTTACCGGATGCCAGCGCGTCCGGGTCAGGATTGTCATGAGTAGTGATGAAGACAGGACCTTGCCGGAGCGAACGCCTGAGGATGTTCAGTTTTTCCCGGTTAACCGGGTTCATGGAGCGGATTGTCAATGCGGCCATTGGACTCGACCTCCTGATCTCCAAACGCGCAACCCGGAATAGATGGGGGCTGCTTATTTAAAACTTGAGTTTAGAGTAGTGAACTAAGCGCCACAGAGGCGCTAACGAAAAACCTGAACTTTGCTACGAAAATAGATTAAGCTGGCAAAGACACAGCGTACCCTAATTTGGTCAATTCGTTCATCATTCGTTTGAGATGCCTTTGGTTGGTAGCTTCCTTGCGCTCCAAGAATTTCTGTTCATCGTAAAGGTTGTTCGTTTTGAGCATGGTATAGATAATCACAAGAAGTTTGCGAGCCAATGCAACGATCGCCCGTTTGGAATCAGTGCGTTGCTTTAGCCGCCAATACCAACCAGACAGATACTGTTTTTTGTGAGATGCGATGACCCAGGCAACTTCACACAGCATGGTTTTGAGGTAATTATTGCCCTGAGTGACACGCTGTTTCTTCTTCTTCCCGGCGCTTTGATTATTTCCGGGAGCCAGTCCTGCCCAAGCGCAGATGTGTTGGGCAGTAGGAAAGGAAGACATATTGCTGCTGATTTCTGCCAGGATTGCATATGCTGCGGTCAAATCGATGCCCGGGATCGAGTCTAATAATTGGATTGGCCTCTCGAATTTAGAGAAGTCGGCTCGAATTTGATCTTCCACTTCCTGTAAATTGTCCTGCAGATCTTTCAGATGAGCCAGTTGCATCTTGAGGAGCTGGCGCTGTGGAACTGACAAGGTTCCGTTGAGACTGGACAATATTTCCGCTGCTTTCAGACGAGCCCGGCCCTTCAAGCAGATCTCCAGACTCTGGTTTGAAATTGAACCGGCTTGCACCAATTGGTGCATAATTGCCAGACCAGAGTTGCCAAAAATATCGGAAAGAAAGGATGACAAACGAAATCCGCTTGACTGCAATAGTTTCTCAATCCTGTTCTTCTGGGAAGTGATATCCCGGACCAAAGCCTTCCGATAGCGAGTGAATTGTCGCAAGTCCCGTATATCTTGTTCGGGCACGAAACTACCCTTCAAAAGACCCGCTCGCAGCAAGGTGGCAATCCACTCGGCATCCCGCATATCCGTCTTCTTTCCAGGAACATTCCGCATGTGTCGGGCATTTACCACCAAGAGGTGCATATCATCCGAGAGTGACTTCTCTAGAACAGCGTACACTGGTTGCCAGTATATCCCGGTGCTTTCCATCGCCACGTAGTGGCAATTATGCTCCTCCAGCCATTCCCGCAAAGCGATCAGATCCTTCAATGGTGTCCCGTATTCTCTGATCTCACTCTCAGGCTTTAGACCTCTTCCAATTGGACCTTTCATCAGACAGGCAACGATGCTTTCTTTATGAACATCAAGTCCGCAACAACATTCCAAAATGTCTTCCATAATCGTTCCAGCCTCCTGTTGGATTACAGCAGGGATTGCCGAGACAATTCGAACTTTGCTACGCGTGCTGGTCTTTGAGACCGCAACAATTCACTGTGCTCACAGGCAATCGGTTTACGTTAACAATCGGGATGTTACTCACCAGTGTGCGACGAAACTCTATCTGCTGTAACCAGAGCATACCATTTTCATCCTTCACTGTGCAATACCGTTTCATGGTTCGTTAACAACTGAAAGAACCATCAAGACATCGTAGACGGGGTCAAGGCAGAGCGCTTGAAGATGCCTGCGAGCAGGGAATGCCACCAGGTCAAACCGGTTTGGTTTTGTGCAAACCGAGACTGCAAGGGCACAATCGCTTCATTGAGCGGGAATGGGTGTTCTGCCAGGCAGCGGCGCTTTGGCGCATCTGGTGCGGCGTCGTAAATTCGCAGTACTGAGCCACTGGACTTTAGAAACAGGGTTGCCCAAACACCTTGATCGGGAATTCCCAATCCGGCAGACCAGACCTTGTTCAGGATGAGTACGTTACGCTTTTCATCCACTGCTCGCAAAAAATGTACCTGTCCAGCGGTGATTGGCAACGGATTGGGCAGAGAAAAGCCAAACGGGAGTTTGCGTGCAGGAACCGCACGGTGGATTTCCAATGGAGACTGTCCACGAAGAGCCGAGTGATGATGGCTGTTGCGATAGTTTGGGAAAAAGAGTGCCGAGCGTTGGCGCACAGCTGCAAGATCTTCAAGATATTCTTTTTCCCAGACAAAATCCGAGTAATCCTGATGAAAACGTTCCACAAAGGCATTGCTCTCCGGGTGATAAAACGGTGAGAAGACCGGTTGGACACCCGCATACAGTACCAGACGAACGACCTTGCCAATCACGCCAGGATGTTTGTAGCCACCATTGAAACAACTTTCGTTATCCATCTGGAAATACTCCGAAAGTCCCAACTCCCGCCAGGTGTGCAAAACGAACTCGGCTGCATCCACGGAACGCTTGTTGGCGAATGGTTTGCCCGCCGGGTAGCGTGAAACCACATCGATGCTGTTGAAACAGGCGATGCCCTGCCCACCGGTCAGGTAGTGCGGGACAATGTCCACTTGGGTCAATTGATGCGCCGCAGTTGGTTTCAGGTGTGGATAAATCACTTCTATTTCCACCTGGGGCAAACGGGGCTTGGTCTTGCCAGCCTGACGCAGAAGACGTTCGATTGTACTCACAGCTGGCAGCGGAGTTATCCCAGCGCTACGTAACCTGCCATAAATCGCATCTGCGCCTATGTAGCCAAGATTGTCCTTGTTCTCGGCTTCGACTTCTAACTTGCTGCGAATACGCAGAATTTCTTGACGTACTTCGACAGGTGTACTCCGCGCAATGTGTTTGGGTACGCGTGAGCGGCCTCGCAGACCATCCAGTCCATTCAGCTCATAGCGGGTTTTCCAATTGTATGCCCAGGCAGGTGACCTGCCCAATTCCTGCGCCGCTTCCCGTGGCTTTTCGCCACTGTTCAACAAGTGGATCAGCGACTTCCTGTCTGCATAATCGGTTTGTTCGCACATAATTTACCTACTCCTTGCTCGGGTAAGCAAATTATGCGCATTTTTCTACGATGTTGTGATGGTTTCGGTTGGTAAAGTTCTATCTACGATGTCTTGATGGTTTGTCCGTTAGTCCGTCCACGATGTTATGATGGACGACAACTAGGTATTATCCGTATATACAGTATCCCCTTGGGGGCACTCTGAAATCCGCTTTATGGTGGATTTTTTTGGTGATGACCGAACGGTATGGCTCAGGCGCAGCGGGGGAGTGGTGAAGACCAAATTGCCTCATCGCGCCACCGCTGGAAACGCGCCCCGTACCCTCACCGGCGAAGCCACTAAATCCGGAAATCGCTCCTTGCAGTGTGGGTTCGGTTTCTGGTATCATGCTTGAGGGTTGCTTAATCTCTAGGCGTGTTATGGGATAACTGCCAGGATTCCACATTCCAACTTTTTATCTGATAATCATGTCTCCAAACATACAAGGCCAGGGAGTTGTCAACGTTTTCCTTGGCCTGAGTACGATTTTGAAGGATAATTTTGTATGTTCGATTTTTCAGGATACATTCAATCCTACCTGAATACGCTGCCTCTGCTTCTGATTGTAGTGTCGCTTTACTGGACTGTAATGGTTGGGGCACCCTGGTTGCCTTCTTCCATGAAGACGGTTCATCAGATGATGAAGCTGGCCGAGGTGAAACCAGAGGATGTCGTTTATGATCTCGGTTGTGGAGATGGTCGGATCGTCCTTACTGCCTCAATGCGCTACCACGCCCGGGCAGTCGGTATAGAGATCGATCCGCTACGTTACCTCTGGTGCCAGCTCCTGGTCACGATCTTCTTCCAGCGGAAACGCGTTCGGATCATTTTTGGAAATATGTTTAAACAGGATCTTGGCGAAGCAGATGTAATCATGTGTTATTTGATGCCAGGTGCCCTTCAGAAGCTTGAAACGAAATTTAAACAGGAGCTGCGTTCGGGAACGCGGGTTGTCTCCAACAAATTTTCCTTTCCAACCCTGATCAAGATTCGCGAGGACGAGAACTCAAGGTTGTATCTGGTTCATTCTGATGATGGGAAATAAAAAATAATGGGGAGGGTTTCCAGTATCTTGACCTTGCTGTTTTCAATCATCCATGGCATGGATTCATGTACACTGGCGATGTAGCAATCGTACACCAGTGTCGGGATGCTGCCGGAAATGCGGTATCAACAGATCAGAAGAAGAGATAGGATCTTTTTCGGAATAGACCTCTTGCATAAGTATGCGATAATAGGTGCATGAGATACGAAACGGTGCAGAAACTAAAAGACGAAGAATTCAAAAGGTCAACGGGCGTTCAGCGCAGCACATTTGATACGATGCTGGAAGTGATCGAAAAAGGA
>JBGSVI010000086.1:0-29768 GCA_041753035.1 Anaerolineales bacterium
CTCGCATTCCTTTTTCGATCACTTCCAGCATCGTATCAAATGTGCTGCGCTGAACGCCCGTTGACCTTTTGAATTCTTCGTCTTTTAGTTTCTGCACCGTTTCGTATCTCATGCACCTATTATCGCATACTTATGCAAGAGGTCTAATATTGGGATCGAGAAGAAATCACGCAATATTTTTATTGCAAGCGTAATATTATTCTTTCCTTTGTTTGCAAGTGTATTGAATGGACAAGATACTGTCTTTGTTCTGTTGGGGGGAATCCTGCTTTTAAAAGGAGTGCTATCAAGGAATTATGCAGTTGCTGGGGCTGGTCTCTGCTTGACGACAATCCGCCCACAAGTAGCTATTTTACTGGCAGTCCCCTTTTTATTCAGATGGCGCAAGGTCTGGTGGTGGTTTTTCGCAGGTGTAACCTTCTTAATCTTCCTTGTATTGCTATACTTGGGATTGGATGGCGTACGAAGGTTCATTGATATTCTTTTAATAAGTTCTCAGGGCGAATGGTATGGTTTACATCCTGAGGATATGCCAACTCTTTCAGGCATGCTTCATCGCATCTTTACAGATCTATCCGGCAGTACCATTCGTTCTATTGGTTTGATCGGATATGCTCTTGCGATCGGCGGATTATGTATCCTCTGGTCGCGAAGTTTTCGAATTGGCGAAAGAGAGATTGGACTGGCAGTGCTAACAGTAATCTTTTTTACCCCTTACTTTCACTATCACGATTTGACTCTTCTATTGCTACCTCTATTATGTGTTCTCCGAATCCCGTCTACATTGAATAAGGAGACCCTCGTACTTCTCCCGTTGAGCGTGTCCTTTTTTTTCCTGCTGGGGTTCTTTTCACCAATTGTTCGTTATCCCATCGTACTCCTTGTCATTGCTGGGTTGGCTGTCATCCTCTGGAATCCAGATATCATTCGGTGCATCAATAGAATTCGCCATGACTAGCCTCTGAGTTCGATCTGGTTCTTCCTTGGCTGCCAGATGCATTGAGGAGATGTACACAATTGGATCGATCCCATACTGCTAGAGGAGAGGAACAATGAAGTGTAGAGTCTCATAAAGTTGTATCCGCAGAACTTTAACAAAGTCTCATAAAGTCGTATTAGGGTAGGCAAAGGGGATGGCCAGTTGATAGGCTGAATAAGCTGGTAAAGGCAACGCAGTTCCCATCAGCGCCGATTGGGTTAGGCCTTGGATATCAAGTTGAAAAGGAGTAGTGCACTTTTCCGACAGGCAAATCAGTTTGCGCTGTGTGCCATCAAACGTGATCTCAACGGTTTGTTCAGCAAACTGTGTTGTAGCGTTATACCCATAGCCACCCAGCGAGAATGTTCCTACCGAACTGACCTGTCGAAACCAGCGTCCGTTTTGTAGGTAATCGTAAATACGCTGCATATCCAACATTTGCTCTTCTGCACTGTGGGAGTAGATGCGGCCGGAATGCCTGGCATACGGGAAGGCCTGAAGGGGAGGTCGCACATTCAAAGCGCGCGTTGGGTACTCCTGGTTGAGAAAGAGCATGCGTGCCTGCAAACTGCGCTGGAGAGCGGTGACATCTGCGAAGGTCTGACCCTCAAAAGCTTGCCCAGCGATGGTTTGATGATGGCGTTCAATCCGTGAATGCTCCAGTGGCGGCCTTTTGTGGATGAAGCGTACCTGAACACCCAAGCCGATCAACCAAAGGTGGATCACGCTCGGAAAAGGCGAGGCACTCTTGTTGTCGTAAAAGGCGCTATCGTGATCCAGGCTTATCTGCTCCGGCAAGCCATAACGGATGAAGGCCTGCCGTAAGACCCGCTGATATTCTTCTGACTTGGGATGGCTGGCTTTCGGGCAAGCATGGCTATCAATACTCATATGGCTGTAGACATCCAGTAGGTCGATGAAGGATACCTTACCCAATCCAGCCACTGTCGTCTCACCCTGGGCATCCATTTCCCATTCTTGATGTGGACGTTGGATGGGTTGGGGCTTGGGCTCTGGCATATCTTGATGATGCTCATATTTGCGAACCTTGTTCTTCTCTTTCAGATAAGCCGCAATCCGCGCCCGGCTTGGCAGGTCCTGTTTGGCGAATTGCTCATCTTTTGCCAATTCAAGACGCAGTGTTTGCGGACCCCAACCAGGATGCTTCTCTCGCATTTGGAGAATGGCATCCTTCAACTCCGGTGGAGATTGTCCCAATGCACCTTTTGCTGGCCTGCCTATCTGGCTGGTTAAGCCAGCTCGACCGTCACGCCCATATCTCTGCCGCCATTTGCGGATCGTGGCAAGCGGACGTCCCAGTTCCTGGGCAATTTCGCGGCTGCTTTTGCCTGCCTCCGCTTGCTCAGCGATCGTTATACGTTCTGCCAGTGTTGTCGGTTGTCCTTTTTGACTCATCGCATCCATCCTGCTTGTGTGCTAGTTCGGCAGGAATGTGATACGACTTTTCGAGACTTTTGTTAAGGTCCTATGGATACGATTTTACGAGATTTGACACCTGGGTGTTTCAAAAAATGAAATTGGGGGCGGGGTTGGAAATTGCGCAAATCACCTTGACCTTCACAATGATACTAATCCTGGGGGTGGTTATGGCAGGCATGGGCCTGGCGTATTTCATGGATCGAGCCATTCGCAATCAAAATCTCATCTTCCATGCCCCAAAGCCTGGAGGCTGGGTGGACGCGCTGATCAGAATATGGGGATTCGCACTTGTAGAAAAGCAACCAGAAACGCTCGTACCCTCTTCGCCAGTTCTGAATTTCCCAACCAATGAAGTTCTGGCAATCCTAAACAAACCCAGACGGCGAGGAAGAAAGCCAACCTACTCTATTGATCGCTGGAAGCGGGTTGTATTTAAGTGGGAAAATCGCGATACCCTGCGCGATACGATGACCCTGGCCGAACTGCTCGCCGAGGAATTTGGAACGAATGCTGATGGTTCACCAAAAATGACCGAACAGTCTTATTATGACTGGCGCAATAAGGTTTTTGCAGAATTAAAAAGCGAAGCTGAAGCGGCAGGAATTTCCAAAAAGATAGCCCGAGGCGATATGTCAGCCCACAATAAATAATCATCGCCCCAATAACCAGGCAAAGGGCAAATAATATTCTGTACTCTTGGGGGATTCCAGTTAATGTATTCCCAGACAACATATCGGCTGAGTTCCATTTTGTGAGTGAAATCGTACTTTTGCACTTACGGCCATGTTGGGCAAAAAGACGCAGGCATTCGACAAGGGCGTGATCCAACGCATCATTATTGAGAATAGGATTAATTTGGGTAGCCATGTTAGTTCTCTCTTAATTTCCTTCAGATTCGCTTGCTGCCCCTGTTTTACATGGCGCGAGTCAATTATGAGTACCATTTGAAACCCGGTTTGATTATGAAATTCCCGAAATGATTTGTGGGGAACCTTGGCGCTCCTCTTTGTGAATGGCTATCTCAATTTTGCGAAGTCAAGTAAAATCCTCAAAGGTGCACAGATTTCCAAAGAGAGATGATTATGAAATCCTTTCGTAAAGAACTTTGGTTCAATGTTTCCTCCCGGTGTGGCTTTGTGAATATCACCCCGCAGGTGGAAACCTGCCTGCAGGAGAGCGGTGTTCGAGAAGGCCTGATTCTGGTCTGTGCAATGCATATTACGGCTTCGGTTTTTATCAATGACGATGAATCGGGTCTGCATCAGGATTATGATCGCTGGTTGGAAGAATTGGCACCGCATGAACCGGTCGGTAAGTACCGCCATAACGACACGGGCGAGGATAATGCTGACGCGCACCTCAAGCGCCAGATTATGGGTAGGGAGGTGGTTGTTGCTGTGACTGAGGGCAGACTCGACTTTGGCCCCTGGGAGCAGATTTTCTATGGGGAATTCGATGGACGCAGGCGTAAGCGGGTTTTGGTAAAGATCATCGGCGAATAAAAAATCTCCCTGTGGGGCAGGGAGATTGGAAAATGCGCATAACTATTTATGGGCAAGAGAAAGTGGCTTGGATAGTAGTAGGATGAAATCCGGTGAAATATCAAAGAGGTAATTGTGACGGACTTGTGAACGCGATGCACATCACGGCCTCGATTTTCATCAATGATGATGAATCCGGCCTGCACCATGATTATGATAAATGGCTGGAGGCATTGGCTCCGCACGAGCCGCTGGGGAAATACTGGCATAACCGCACAGGGGAGGACAATGCCGATGCCCACCTCAAACGCCAGGTGATGGGACGAGAAGTGGTCGTGGCAGTGACGAATGGACGGCTCGACGTTGGCCCCTGGGAGCAGATCTTCTACGGGGAATTCGATGGGCGCAGGCGCAAGCGCGTGCTGATCAAGATCATTGGCGAGTAGAGGCGCGACCATGAAACGATTACGCTGGTATGACTTCATCACCATCAACATGTTCTGGCTGGCTCTCAACATACGCAATACTGCTGTCGGTTCGCTCTTCCAGCCCTACCTGGTGGATGCCTTCGTGCGCCCCGAGATCAAGAATACGGCTTTCGGCATTATGCGCACGGCAGGTCTGATCATAGCCCTGCTCGTCCAGCCGATGATGGGATTGATAAGCGATCGCTCGCTGTCCCGGTTCGGGCGGAGGCGCCCGTTCCTTTTTGTGGGTGTTCTATTGGAGGTGATCTGCTTTGTGGCGATCGCCTTTTCCTGGAACTATGCCTCCCTGTTGATCGCCATCCTGTTAATCCAGTTCGCCGGCAACGTCTCCCATGGCCCGCTCCAGGCACTCATCCCGGACCTGGTTCCGGAGGAACAGCGCGGGCGCGCCTCGGCACTTAAATCGATCTTTGAGCTTCTGCCGCTGGTGCTGGTGGGCTTTGCCATCGCCCCCATCCTGGGTGGTGGAAACCTGAAATTGGCTGTGCTGGTGACCGCAATCAGCGTGCTGGTGGTCATGCTGCTCACGGTTTTCACGGTCAAGGAACAGCCGCTACGCGAAAAACCGGACACTCCCTTCTGGCCGCCCATGCTGCGCGTGCTGGGCATGCTCGCCGGGATCCTGCTGGGTGCCATGGCAGGGTTGCTGGCGGGGGGAGTGATCGGCGGGCTGTCTGGTTTGGGCGCAACCATCATTACCAGACAGGCAATCGCATGGGATTTTTCGGCGTCACCTTTTTTCCTTTACCCGACCACCCTTCCGGCAGTGATCCTGATTGCCATAGGCGGCGGGGCAGCCATGATCGTGGCGATTGTGGCTGGGGTATGGTCTGGAGTGCTTGCCACGCTGGGGAATGAGGATGCACGGCGCAACCCGGCCTTCCTCTGGTGGGTGGTCAACCGCCTGCTATTCCTGGCTGCGGTGACCTCTGTGCAAGCCTATGCACCTTACTTCCTGATGTATGCCTTCAAGATCGATCGCGACGCCGCCGCCTCGATGACCGGGACACTGGTGATGTTCGTGGGCATCTTCACCCTGCTGTCCGCTTTCCCCTCCGGCTGGCTGGCGGATAGGATCGGTCGCAACCGTCTTATCGCCCTGAGCGGAGTCCTGGCTGCGGTTGGTAATGCCCTGCTGCTGGGGACGATCTGGCTGCCCAGCATGGCGCTCATCTACACTGCTGGCGGGTTCATCGGGCTGGCAACCGGCCTGTTCATGACCGCCAACTGGGCGTTGGGCACCGATCTCGTCCCAGCGGAGCAGGCCGGGCGTTACCTGGGGATCTCAAATCTAGCCGGAGCGGGGGCAGGGATCGTGGGGACAGGGATCGGAGGGCCGATGGCGGATATGCTCAATGGTTACTTACCAGGCCTGGGTTACTTCTCGATTTTTGCAGCATTCACGCTTCTTTTTGTTTTGAGTGTGGTCAGCATGCGTTGGATCAGGAGGGCACAAAGATGAACATAATCCTATGGATCACCCTGGGGTTCCTTCTTTTTTTATTGGCAGTCGGTTTGGGGCTATCTCTCTTTATCACCCACCGTTTTTCCCTGTCCAAAGCGGTTTCGCCAGCAGAATTTAACCTGGGTTTTGAAGAGATCGCCTTCCCAGCCGCGGATGGAGTCGGCTTGCATGGCGCGTGGATCCCCGCACAAGGCTCGGTGAGGGCGGTGGTCATCCTGCATGGGCATGGCGGCAGCATGGATTGGGATATCCAGCGCACCACTCACTTTCACACTGCAGGGTTCAACGTGCTTCTGTTCGACTTCCGCGCCCATGGACGCAGCGAGGGGAACCTGGCGACCTTTGGATACCTGGAACGCCAGGATGTGCTTGGGGCGGTTGCATTCCTGAGATCACGCGGCATGCTGCGCATTGGGCTGTTGGGATTCTCTTACGGCGGCATGGCCTCCATGCTGGCAGCGCCTCTATCTGCTGACATCCATGCCGTGGTCAGTGACGGTGGACCGGCGCGCCTGCGCAGCGCGATCGCCGGACGCGCGGTTGAGTGGGGCATGCCGCACTGGCTGGGAATATTCCTTGGTTGGCTGACGGTGCTGGTAACTTCCCTGCGCCTGGGCGTCAACCTGTTTCGCTATGAGCCCATCAGGTGGGTGGGGAAGATCGCACCACGACCGATCCTTTTCATTCACGGGGAAATGGATACATACCTGCCCGAGTTCGATGCCCTGTATGCTGCAGCGGGGGAACCAAAGGAAGCCTGGCGACTACCTGGTGTGGACCATACCAAGGCCAGCGAGGCGCAGCCGGAGGAATTTTACCGCCGGGTGCTGGGATTCTTTGACAGAAGCTTGTAGTTCTGCATGAGCCTGCGCCTGCATTTTGACGAGGAAGACTGGGAACGGGTCGAGCGCGACTGGTCTGCCTGGTGGGCGGGGGAGCTCAGGCGCCCGCTGGTCGTGCTGGAATGCGTGGAAAGGTGGGAGGCTTACGATCCGCACTGCGCCAGCGTTTTCTTGGGAAATACTCCTGCAAACCAGCCGGCTGATGCCATCCTGGATGAATTCATTCCCCGGCTGGAGAACACCCATTACCTGGGGGATGCTTTCCCACGCTTCTGGCCAAATTTCGGTCCCGGGATCATCGCTGCCTTTGCCGGGGCACTGGTTCAGCCAGCCTGGGATACCACCTGGTTCATCCCGGCACAAGATGGTGCCATCTCATGCCTGCATGTGGATGGAGAGGATGTCAACCCTTGGTGGCTGCGGGTGCAGGAATTCACATGCGCTGCCCTGGAACGCTGGGGCGAACAATTGGCCATCGGCCTGACCGACCTGGGCGGCAACCTGGATATCCTGGCCTCCCTGCGGGGCACAAAGCAATTATTGATCGACCTGGTCAAAACCCCGGATCAGGTGGAGAGGTTGGTGGCGGAGACCACCCGGCTGTGGCTGGCTTGTTATCACCGACTGTGCGAAATGGTCGCTCCTGCCGGACGCGGGATCACCTGTTGGGGACCGCTCTGGTCCATGGAGCGGGGGTACATGCTGCAGAGCGATTTTTCCTACATGATCTCCCCCAGGATGTTCGAAAGATTCGTGCTTCCTGACCTGGAGGCGTGCACGAACCAGATGGAAACTGCCTTCTATCACCTGGATGGGATCGGGCAGATCGTTCACCTGGATGCATTGCTGTCGCTGCCGCACCTACGCGGAGTCCAGTGGGTGCCGGGGTATGGCAAGCCGCCTTGTGAAGAGTGGTTGCCCTTGTTGAAGAAGATCCGGGAGGCGGGAAAATTATGCCAGGTAACAGTTTCGCCAGAGGGGGCTCTTAAGATCATGGAGGCCCTGGGCAGGAAGGGTTTTTGCTTTGTCATCGCCGAGCCGCAGTTGACCCCGGCAGAGGGGGAAGCTTTTCTCACTGGGTTGCAGGCGGCAGGTTATTTCCGGGGTTAGGAAGGGGCAAGCAAAAATCCTGGCGAGCGATGCTGTCCTAGTCTCTCTTCGCTTTAAGTACCTTGTATGCCAGTGGAGCGACTGCACCACGAAAAGTGCGACCGCGTAAAGCCTGGTCGAGGTCAGCGATCAGGTCATCGGCATTTTCCAGGCCGATGCTGGCGCGGACCAGTCCCTCCCCGGTCCATTCCCGGATGGAGCGTTTCTGGGCATCGTTGAGATAAGTTGCGGCATCCACGTACAGGTCGGTGGGGTAGTAAAAAAGCAGGCTGTGGGCGTGCCCCAACGAAGTGGCGTAAGAGAAAAGCTTGATCTTTTCCGACAGGGTGATGGCTGCACCCAGCCCGCCCTTGAGTTGGAAGGCAAGCATGCCACCGAAGGCAGACATCTGGCTGGAGGCCAGGGCGTGGTGCGGGTGGGATCCCAGACCGGGATATATGACGCGGCTGACCCGGGGGTGACCTTCCAGGAAGCGGGCGACCTTCAATGCGCTTTCACAGTGCTGGCGCATACGCAGGGGCAGAGTGACCAGACCGCGTAGAATGAGCCAGGCGTTGAACGGGCTCATGGCACCGCCCAGATGGACGAGCATGTCTCGGCGAATGCGGAGGATCTCTTCTTCACGCCCCAGGACGGCACCGCCCAGCGCATCCCCGTGACCGTTGATGTACTTGGTCAGGCTGTGCAGGACAAAATCAGCTCCCAGGGCAAAGGGCTGCTGGAGAGCAGGGGTGGCCCAGGTGGAATCCACGGCAAGTTTCACCCCTCTCTCGTGGGCGATCCCTGCCAGGGCGGTGATATTGCTGATGCGCAGGATCGGGTTGGCGGGCGTTTCCACGTAGAGCAGTTTCGTATTCGGGCGCAGGGCGAGGCGCACCTGCTCCACATTGCTGGTGTCTACCAGGCTGACCTCGATCCCAAAGCGTGGCAGGTGCAGGCCGAATAATTCCACCGAGCCGGCGTAGCACACTTCGCTGGCGACCAGGTGATCGCCATGGCTCAGACAGGTGAACACCAGTGCTGAGACCGCGGCCATGCCGCTGGCAGTGACCAGGGCAGCCGCTTTGGAGCCACCCGGCAAGCCCTGGGGAGCCTCGAGCGCCACCAGGCGGTCTTCCAAGGCGCGCAAGGTGGGATTGCTCCAGCGGGTGTAGGCATGCGGGGCGTGGGCTGTCTCCAGGAGCAAGGCGTCGATCAATCTGCCACCGAATTTGGGCAGCTTGAAGGTGGTTGCCATGTCGATCGGCAGGCGCAGGGCCCCCGTCTGCGGGTCGGCATGCTCCCCAGCATGAACAGCGAAGGTCTCAAAGTCGAATTCTTCCATTGAACACTCCAAAACCAGCCAGATAAGTGGCCGAGGGTAAGATCCTTGGTGTTGAGGAGATCAATCCTGTCTCTTCAACATCTCCACAACCGCCTGGTGACTCTGGCGGGTGATCTTCAGTCGCCAGGCGAAGATGATCGCCAGGAGCAACAGCACTGCCGGGATGGGACCCATGAACAGGCGGATGGCATTCACGACTGCTACCGGTTGAACGGGTAATGGTTGCCCCTGCACCGGATTGATGTAACCGGTGGCAGCCAGCGCCTGGCCCATTGCCCAGATGGCGAAGCCGGTGCCGGCCTTCTGGAAGAAGGAGAAGAAGGCGTAATAGGAACCTTCACGCCGCTCCCCGGTCTCTGCCTGGTCGAACTCGATGATGTCCGGTACCATGGCCCAGGGGATGATGTAGGCGGTGGCGATGCCAAACCCTGACAGGATGGCGAGGAGATATGCCAGAACCAACTGGCTGGAGGGGAGAGCGGAAAGGCCAAAGAGCACCACTGCCCAGGTGATGCATCCCAGGATGAAAGCTCGCCGCTTGTCCAGCTTGCGGGAGAGCCAGACCACCAGCGGGATGAAGAGGATCGCGGCTCCCTCAGCCCCCAGGATGAAGTAATTGGCCTGCTCGGGGACCTTGAGATAATAATTGGCAAAGTAAATCAGCGTGGCGGAAAGGATGCTGGCTGTTCCCCAACTCAGCAGGTAGAGTCCCATGATCGCCCAGAAAGGACGATTGGAAAGAGTGGTCTTCAACGCCTTCCAAACCGGCATTGGCTTGGGCAGTTCGGCGGAGGGCTTTTCGTGGGTGACGGCGAACACAATGAGAGGCGGGATGATGGTCACCAGACCCATGCCGATGCCCAGGACGGCGAACAGCACGCGCTTATCGTCGAGGGTCCAGCCGAGTACGGTTGCCAGGATGATGGTGCCCAGCGTGCCGGTGATCGAGAATGCGGTGCGGTAGCCATTGAGCGTTGAGCGTTCATCGTAATCATCGGTCAGTTCGGGGGTCAGGGCATTGAAACTGACGTGGATGATGGTGAAGAGCGTATCGAACAGGATGAAGGTGAAGGTGTAATAGGCGGTGAGCCCCAAGGGGCCGAACGGTGGGACAAACCACATCAACATGAATGAAAGCCCAAGCGGGACAGCAAAGAAGAGCAGCAGACCGCGTCGACGACCCCAACGGGTGCGGATGCGATCCGAGATGAGACCGATGATCGGGTCGTTGACCGCGTCCCAAATCTTCCCCAGTCCCACCGCCCAACCGGCATAATCGGGACGCAGCCCGGCGACATCGGTCATGAAGTAGAGCTGGTAGAACATCAGGATGGCAAGCGGAATGCTGGTGCTCAGGTCACCTGTGCTGAAGAGCAGCTTGAGGCGGAGAGGTAGTTTCTTCATCTTTGCTCCCATTTGGCGTGGCACTAAAGATCCTGGAAAACCTGCGTTTCCGGGGATTCGTACTTGTAAAGTTCTTCCATTGGGCGGTCGGCAACCATTTTACGGTAGGTTTCCAATTCCCGGGCGATGAGGGGATCGAGCTGGCGAGGTTGATGCCTGGCGAGGATGTCGCGCGCTTTTTCGCGGGCATTGTCCATGGCATTTTTTGCCCCCTCGCTGGCCCAGGATTCATACGGTTGGCGCACCATGAAGCGCGGCAGGTAGTGCTCGCGGCGGAAATTCCGCAGGGTGTGTTTCTCGGTAATGTAGTTGCTGGAGAAACCCACTTTGCGGATCACGTCCATCGCCATGCTGGTCTCGTCAACCTCAATGCCGCGCTTCATGCGCAAGGCCATCCCGGCCAGTTCATCATCCATGACAAGTAGCGCGTCGGATTCGAGCATGGAGCTATCCAGAGTCCCGGCACAGGTGATGTAGTGCACCCCGGCGAGCACTGCCGGGAGCAGGGTACCCATGCGTTCGACCCCGGCCTGCAGGTCTTCCGTCTTGGCTTCGGTGGTGCCGCCGACCGAGCGGATGGGGAGACCGTAATGATGTGCCAACTGGGAGGATGCAGCGGTGATGAGACCCGTCTCCACTGCACCGAGCGCCACGGTGCCCAGGCGCAGGTTGGCGATGGTGGACACGGTGCCGTAGAGTACCGGCGTGCCGGGGCGGAAGACCTGGGCGAGGGTGATATGCGCCAGGATGTTGGCATTCTCCTGGATGAGCAGCCCAGCGAGGGTGACCGGGGCGGTCGTTCCGGCGATGCCCTCGGGAGCCATGGTGACCGGCTGACCGTAGTCGGCGCAGATCATCATCCCCTCCACCTGCATCTGGGTCATCGACAGGGGGCTGACGGTGGAGCAGATGCCAAAGAAGCGCGGCTTGTGGTGCAATTCCTGCTTTCCACCGACGGCAATCGCCATCATGCGCATCATGTCCAGCGTGGGCAGGAAGCCATAACAGCCCAAGCCGAAGGACTTGCGGCTGTTGTGTGCCCAGGCGGAGATGGCCTCGCTGTGAATGGTGGTCATGGGAATGTCGTTGGGCCAGACATCCATCTGGGAGCAGTGGATATGCTCACAGCCATCGATGAGTTTGATGTGATTCAGCAGGTCAGCCATGCTGCTGGGACGGTGTTTGCCGGTTTCCAGGTCACGCACGGCGGTGGGCGTGCCCAGGGCGGCGAACTGGACGGCATCCCCGCCGATCTGCATTTCCAGGGCGCCATCCGATCCGTAGAGCTTGAATTGCCGGGGAGCCTGCGCGATCGCCCATTGGATGAGTGTCTCGGGGATGCGGACGGACTGCGCTTCATCATCCACCTGGGCGCCAGCCTGGCGGAACAAGTCGCGGGCGATCGAATAATCGACCTTGATGCCAACCGTCTGCAGGATCTCCATCGAGGCGGCGTGGAGGCGTTCGATCTCGTCGGTAGAGAGTACTTCGAAGACTGTTTTCATGGGAGCTCCGGTCAGATCTGGGGGAAAGTGGGATCACCCGGCGAGGCGGGTGGGTTGGATGGTGTTTTCTTTTTCACTGGCAGAAGGACAGCCAGGAGGAAACATGCAAGCAAGACAGCCAGGAGAAGCACATATCCGGGGTGACGGAAGGAATCCAGAAGCGTGCTGAAGAATGGCCTCTCGCGTTCAAAGGTAAAGGGTACATTCATGGCTGCCAGCAGGGCCGGTTGGCCAACCATCACCGGGAAGGTCTGCGTGCGCAGGTCTGCCCCCCACTGATCCTGCAGGAATGGCAGCAGTGCAGGTCCCAGTTCGGCATGATAAAAAAGGATGACACCGCGCTCGTTATCGAGTGCAGCCGGATCTTCCAGGAGATCAGCCAAGGTGTAGGCATGGTACTCGACATCGGGAAGCAATTCGAAGACCATCCAGGGGATGAAATCGGGGCGCAGGGGGGCCTCATCATAAACATAGAGAAAAGATTCGCCCCCGGAGTCCAGGACAGCCCAGGAGAGGAGATCTTCCGCCCGCTGCGGGAAATCGCGCGGCGCGGTGACGAAATAATCAACCATACCGCTGCCCATCACCAGCACCAGGGGGAGAGCAAGTAAGAAAATGCGCTGGGCTTTCAGCCAGGCGGAAACAGAAACCAGCAAGGTGGTGAACGCATCCAGGCCGAGACCGATGAGCAGTGCCATGGCGGGGACAACAGGGACCATGTGGTCTTCGCGTGGCGGGAAAGTGTTCAACGCGCTGAGGATGGTGATCACGATGAAGAACCAGAGCAGGAACAGCAGGAAGCGCGGCTGCCTGATCTGCCGCAGGGAAAAAGCAAGTCCGATGACCAGGAAGAATGCGCCAAATGTGCCTGCCAGGGGGCAGGCAAGGTAGTGATCGCCCCAGAGCATCCCAGGGCGCAGGAAAGGAAGAAGAGTTTGCAAATAGCCCCGAAGAATGAACACCAGGTAGATCTTCAGGTTAAAGAAAAGTTCTGTGCCTCCCCAACGAAAGAGAGGCGCATATTTGACCAATTCCTCCGGCGGGTAATAGGCTCCTCCGTAGGCTACACTGTTGAAGAAACTGAGGAAGAGACGGTAGGACATCGATTCAGCGTTCTGGCTGATCCCATAGACGATGTGGGGAGCAGCAACCAGGGCAACCCCTGCCAGGAAGAGGAAGATGGTGGCAAGCAGGTTCTTGAAGCGCAACTGTCTCACCAGTCCCATGAGCAGGAGGAAAGCCAGGGCGATCACCAGGGCACTGCGCCCGGAGAAATAGGTGTAAAAGCCAAGCCCGGCGGTGCAGCCGGAAAGGAAAAGCAGGAAACGGCTGCCCCGGCGCAGGGCAGCATAGAGCAGGCACAGGGTGAGGGTGACCAGGAAGACCGGCTGGATGTTGGTGTACCCCAGGCGGGCATAGACCAGGAAGTAAGGATTGGTGAGCAATACCAACGAGGCAAGCACGGCGACCCGGCGGTTGAAGGCAGCCCGCGAGAGCAGGTAGAGCGGGATGACCGTGAGCACACCCGGCAGCACCGAGGCGAAGCGCCAGCCCCAGATGTTGATCCCAAAAAAGCGCATGACCAGCCCCTGCCAGATCGTGCTCAACACCGGGAAGGTGTCCACACCCTGGGAGAAGAGAGGCGGTTGGAAAGTGCCGGTGGCAACATCCCGGGCGGTGGAGCCGAAGATGCCCTCATCGCCCATGAGCTGGTCAGGCCAGCCCTGCAGGCGGTAGGCGGTGAGCAGCAGACCAATGATCAACAGCCCGAGAAGCCAGAGCCAATCCGGGCGGGTGAGAAACGGGCGCAAAGCGACCCTGTTCTGCAGATCCCAATGTAAGAAAGTGGAGGCGATCAATGCCAGGCTGAGCAGCCACAGCCAGGGAAGCAGGGGGGTATCGTCCAGCCCGTGCAATCTGATGAGAAGCCAGATGAAGATCCCCAGACCAACCAGCGATTGCACCCAGAGCGAGCGGAACAGGTTCTGCCTTCCCGGCTGCCTGGCGAAGGGAACATTTCCCGATGGGGAAACATTCCGGAAGAAAACAAGCAGCAGGCTAACACCGGCGAGCAGGAATGCGATCCCGAGCAGGACGGTATCGATGGCGGGCATGCCCAGGTGCAAGCCTTCATTGATCCTGCTCCCGAGCGTGGAAGTTGCAACCTCTGAAGCGGCAGGGCGGGAGACAAAAAAACAACCGAGACCGGTGAGGAGACCCCCCCCCAGTGGAGTGAACCAGCGGAAAATAGCCCGGAGGGGAAGTATACGCGGTTGGTGTGATGAGACTGCCATGATGTTATCCGCGTGGAAGTGGTTATTTCGGCTGCCAATGCTTCATCGGCAGTACGAAATCGTAAGGATACTCGGCCAGGATCTCGGCGGTGCCATCCGGGCGCACCCAGAGGGTATCCTCGATGCGCACGCCCATGCCTTTTTCGGGATAATAGAGGCCGGGTTCCGAGGTGATGATGACGCCGGGCTTGAGCAGGTTGTCGTCGGTGGCGGTCAGGCCTGACCAGGGGCGCTCATGGACATTGAGACCGACCCCATGACCGAGCGAGTGGACGTAACCCTCGACCGGGGCGGCAGTGTTCAGCGGCGTGGGGTGCCCATTCTTTTCGTAGTGCGCGCAAACCAGGCGCTGGAAATCCTTGAAAGGGGCGTTGAGGTCAAGATTCTCAGCCACCAGATCGTAGGCGGCCTTGACCTCATCATAAAGTTTTTGCGCAGCGGGTGGGGCATAGCCCAGGCACCAGGTACGGGTGAAATCATAGAAGTACCCCCCGCCTGCCTCGCAGGGATAGATGTCGAAGACAATGGTCTGCCCCAGGCGGAGCAGGTCGGTGGGGGTGCCGGCAGAGTGGGGCACGCCGGCGTCGCGCCCGATGGCGAAGATGCAGCCCTCGGGGTTCTCGGCGCCCAGTTCCGCCAGCCAGAGATCGATGCGGGATTTTACCCCGGCGATGGTGAGAGATGTCCCATCTTCATTCAGCAAGACCTCGTCGGGGCGCACCGGACGGATGGTGAGGAAATCCGCGACGCGGCGCACCACCTCGGTGGTGACGGCACCCATGCGGCGGATGCGCGCCACTTCGTCTTCATCCTTGGTCTCCATGGCGTACATGAACAGGGAGCCATCGCGCGGTTCCCCGACGATGCTGATCTGCGGGGCGAGGCGCTGGAACTCGGTCAGCATGGCGAACATGGAGGAAACGTCGGTGTGACCGTAGATGCCAACCCGGCCTGCGGTGATCCCGCAATCAGCGAACATGCGCTGCAGGCGCAGGGCAGACATGCAGGCGACATCCCCGCCAGCCTGCTTGAGCATTTCCTGCCAGGGATACGAGCCCAGCGGGATCACCTTCAGTCCAGACTTTGCCGCTTCGTCGCGCTCCATGTCGTTGCAGAACAAGACAGCAGGTTCGCCGCACTTCTTGATCAGCGTGGCGCCACTGACATGGCCGCCGCCGGTGAGGTAATACATGGGGGGATTATGGGTGGCATTGCCAACGACGAGAATGGCAGCAAAGTTCCTGGATTGCATGAGGGCGTCGAGGTCGGATCGCATGAGACTGACTCCTTGATGGGATGGTTTTCGATAACTACGAACAACTCCACTGGCTGATATTGGCTGAAAGGGAATGGATGACCGTCATTCCATTCCCCAACCTGGACCGGCTTTAGATACTGCCGATGATGCGCAGCACCTGGCTGCGAGTGAGCTTGGAGCGACCGCTTTCCAGCGCCTGGAGAGTACCTTCAGCCAATGCGAGGGGGATATCGACGAGGACGTGGAAGGTTGGCATCGGGATGGCAGCCAGGCTGGCTTTGGCAAGGTCGAGATGCTTACGGGCATAGAGGAACATCTGCGCCTCGGTCCAGCCAGTGGGGAAGAAATCCACCCCGCGACCGGCATCCTCCTGGCGGTTGCGCAGGATGTTGACGGACTGGAGACCGCGCCCGAAGTGGATGGCCGCCTGGCGGTCGATCTGAGAGCCATCGAACCAGGCCCAGACATCACAAATGAGCAAGCCGACAGCGCCGGCTACGCTGAAGGTGTAACTATTAAGATCGGCTTCGCTGAGGATCTGCCAGTTGTTCTCCACCCAGTAGGCCATGCGATCGGCCATGGCGATGGTGGCATCCCAGACGCGCGGGGCGATCCCGGTGGGAAGGTGCGCCAGCCAATCGCTGAGGCGCAGGGTAACTTCGGGGAGGATGCGCTGGTAGGAGGCAAAGACCTTTTCGAGCGGGTCCTCTGCCTGGTCGGGATGACCAGCCTGGGCTTGCAATGCCCAACTGAGGCGGCGAAGGAGAAACACCTTGGAGGCGTTGTCGAGAGTGGGATGGTCTTCGATCTCGTCGATGGCGCGCATGCACAGGTACGCAGCGCCGATCGTCTCCTGCAGGATGCCGGGCAGGCGCACGATGGGGATGAAGAAGGTACGGCTGGTTTCCTTGAGCACGCGCAACAGTTCGTTATGCGGGTTCATGGTTGTCCCCTCTCCTGAGGTTTGCCGGGCTTGCGGAGGACTTTCAACAGGCTGTCCAGCAGAGTGCCCTCCTGCTCCGGGAGCACGGTGCGGGGATCGAGCAGGAGGCGATCATTTTCGGTGCGGGTGATGACCGGCGGGTCACATTGGCGCAGGCTTGCCATGACCCTGTCCGGGCTGGGGACATCCAGGGCGAGCAAGAAGGTGGGCAGGTCCTCACCGGGGAGACTCCCACCGCCGACAGTAGATAGACCGGGGACAACCTCGCCCTGCCCCAGGCGGCGCTGCCAGCCTTCGGCGGTCTGGCGGAGGATGGCGGGGGTGAGCGCGATCATGCGCCAGATAGGGATGGCGGTTTCGGCTTCATCCTTAATATAATGAAGGAGGGTGGCAGCGAGGCCAGCCAGGCGGGTCTTATCGAGGCGCATGGCACGCGCCAGGGGATGTTTCTTTATACGGGAAACCAGGTCTGCCTTGCCGATGATGATACCAGCCTGAGGCCCGCCGAGGAGCTTGTCGCCGGAAAAACAGACCAGATCCATACCGGCAGCCAGGGATTCCTGGATGGTCGGTTCGTGGGTGAGACCAAAGCGGGAGGTGTCCAGAAAAGTGCCGGAGCCAAGATCATCCACGCAGGGAACGCCTGCCTGGTGAGCGACAGCGACGATCTCCGGCAGGGAGGGTTCTTCGGTGAAGCCGATTAGGCGGAAATTGGAACGATGGACGCGCATCACCAAAGCGGGGTTGGCGGCGAGGGCGGTTTCGTAATCGCTGAGATGCACCTTGTTGGTAGTACCCACCTCGAGCAGGCGGGCGCCGGACTGTTTCATCACATCGGGCACACGGAATCCGCCGCCGATCTCAACCAACTGGCTGCGGGCGATGACCACGCTGCGGCGGGAGGCGAGGGCCGAGAGAACCAGCAGCACTGCAGCGGCATTATTGTTGACCGCCACGGCAGCCTCGGCACCGGTCAGGCGCTGGAGCAGGTTTTCGGCATGGATGAGACGCGAGCCCCGTTTGCCGGTATCCAAGTCGAACTCGAGGTTGGAATAGCCACGCGAAGCGGACTCCATGGCGAGGATGGCGGCGGAGGAGAGAGGGGCACGACCAAGGTTGGTGTGCAAGATGACACCGGAGGCATTGATAACCGGCAGGAGGGAAGGGCGCGTCCAGGAATGGAGAAGAACGAAGGCAGCAGCGACCAATTCATCACTGCCAGGCAGGTGGGAGGGAGAGTGCGCCAGGAAGCGGGTGCGGGCTTGATCCAACGCCGTTCGGATGGCATCCAGGGTCAGCGGGCGCCCAAAGCGGGCGACCAGACCGGCAACCGAACGGACCTGGAGCAGTTGTTCCACCGAGGGGAGATCACGCAGGCTGGTCATCAGTACTGGTGGTTTCCTCCACCGTGGGTGGCCGCCAGAGCGAGCGCTCGCGCATGCGGATGAGGTATTCGATGACGAAAAGACCCAGCCCCAGGGCGACGAGTACACCCAGCGAGACCAGGTGTTCCTGCTGAAGCCAGGCAAGCAGACCGCCATAGACGCCGACCCAGGAAGCCTGGCGAATGATGACGTTGGTGCCAGCGAGTGGCTCGGAGGGGAAGCGCAGGTTGAGGAACCAGGCTACGGGTAGGGCCAGACCGGTGAGCGCCAGTGCTCCGCTGAAGAAGAACAGCCAGCGCGCCCAGACGGCGGGTTCCAGGGTGAAGACTACCAGGGCGAAGAGGCCAGTGCCGAGCACAAAGAGCAGGATGGCGGCTACCAGGAAGGGGCGGAAGGGTGGGTGGGAGGGGGTGTTCATCGGGTCGATTATACCCGTCCCGGCGACAACTTGCGTATTTTTAGGCGCATAAAGTGCACGATCTGAGACCACAGGCATTCCAACTCGCAAAGGTTATAATCATGCCTTGCAGCGAGGAAAGAGACCTATTTATGGATAGGGATGAACAATGACAAAACTGGTGATCGATCTGCTGGGCTGGGTGGGGGCGGCGGCGTACCTGGTCGCGTATGCACTGGTCTCGATGAAGAAACTGGAGGGGGACGCGCCTCTGTTCCAGGGGATGAATGTGCTGGGCGGGGCGCTGCTGGTGGTCAACTCGGCGTATTACCAGGCGTGGCCTTCGGTGGCGCTCAACGTGGTGTGGATGGGGGTGGCGATCTTCGTGCTCGGACGGTATGCGGTGAGCCAACGCAAGCGAGGATAAAAAACTCCCCGGCAGGCTGGAGAACCCGGCGGGGAGAGGTGCTGTCATTTTGACACCAAGTTCCTGGCCTGCTCGACATATGCCAGGCTCTGGTGGCGGAAATAGGTGTTGTAAAGGGTGGCGTAGTGACCGCCACGGCTGAGCAAGCCATCATGACTGCCTTCCTCGAGGATCCTGCCCTTGTCGAGGACGATGATGCGGTCGGCAGCCTTGACGGTGGAGAGGCGGTGGGCGATGAGGATGCTGGTGGATTCAGCCAGGATCAGCCCCAGCGCCTGCTGGATCTGCCACTCGGTGAAGGGGTCGATGCTGGCGGTGGCTTCGTCGAGGATAAAGATGGCGGGTCTTTGTACCAGGACGCGCATGAGGGCGACCAACTGGCGCTGACCCATGGACAGGCGCACGCCGCGCTCGCCAACCTGGGTCTGGAGACCGTCGGAGAGGGTTTCCAGCCAGTCGCCATCCCCGATGCGGCGGGCGAGGGTGAGCATCTCGGCATCGGTGGCAGCGGGCATGGCATACCGGATGTTATCAGCGACCGTGCCGGATAAGAGGAAGGGCACCTGGGAGACGATGCCCAGTTTTTTACGGTAGGATTGCAGGTCGAGGGTGCGAATATCGCGACCGTCAACCAGGATGCGCCCGGCCTGGAATTCGTAGAAACGGGCGATGAGGCGGGCGATGGAAGTCTTGCCGGAACCGGTGTGACCGACGATGGCAAGGTTCTCTCCGGGCTGGATGAGGAGGTTGAAATCGGTGATGACAGGCTCATTGGTCGCGTAGCGGAAGGAGAGCGCCTCGAAGCGCACCTCGCCGCGCATTTCAGTAACCGGCTGATCATCCGTCTGGACGACGGCAGGCTCGGCATCGATGAGGGCAAAGACACGCTCGGCAGCGGAAAGACCGCTCTGGATCTGCGCCCAGAAGGCAGAGAGGTTCATCACCGGCCAGAGGAAGCGGTCGAGGCTGAGCAGGAAGAGATACCAGGCGCCGGCGGAGAGGACGGCTGCGGCAGCGCTGAGACCACCGAAATAGACCAGGATGGCGGTGAAGATGCCGGTGACGGCGTTGAGGATGGGGAAGACGAGGGCAAGGATGAAACCGCGCTGGATGTTGTAGCGATAGGATTTGCGGTTGGCGGTATCGAACTCGTTGAAGATGGTCATCTCCTGGCGGAAGTTCTTGGCAATGGCGATGCCGGAGACGGTCTCCTTGATGGTGGAGTTGACATCCGCCATGGCCTGCATGCCCTTCTTGGTGGTGACACGCGCCAACTGGCGGAAGCCGATGGCGATGCCGAAGACCACCGGCATGAAGGCAAACAGAACGAGCGCCATCTTCCACTCGGTGCGGACGAGGACGACACCCAGGATGACGGCCTGGAACAACTGGGCGGCGACATCGGTGACGATGGTGACCAGGTTGCTGAGGTCGTTGGTGTCCGAATTAATGCGCGAGACGATGCGCCCGGAGGAGAACTGATCGTAAAAGGAGAGATCATGTTCGGCGGCGGCGCGGAAGGCGCGGGTGCGCAGGTCGAGGACGACATCGCCGAGGACGCGCACGGTGAGGCTGCGGCGGACCCAGTTGAGACCCCACTCGGCCACGCCGACGAAGGCGATGAGACCGGGGATGACGAAGAGGACGACCCACGGGTTGGGGTTGGAGAGGAAGTCGATGGCCCGCCCGGCGACGATGGGACTGATCGCCCCGATGACCGACATGAGGATGGTGAGCAGGGAGATCTTGACGATGCCGCCCTGGTAGGGCTGGAAGCGCGAAGCGATGCGCCGTACCAGATCCTTATCCTTGTACTGGCGGTCGTATTTCTCGTCGTTCAGACCTTCAAAGAAACCCATTTATCCTCGAATCTCATTCCCGGAAGATGCGGGCATAGGCTTCGGAAGCGTTCATCAACTCGTCGTGGGAACCGATGGCGGCGATGCGCCCCTTGCGCAGGACGATGATCAGGTCAGCCCAGCGGATCTGTGAGAGGCGGTGGGTGATGATGAAGGTGGTGCGGCCGCGGGCGGCGGCGGCAATGGCGCGCTGGATCAGGTCCTCGGTGGCGCTGTCGATGGCGCTGGTGGAATCGTCGAGGATGAGGATGCGCGGGTCGGTGAGGAAGGCGCGGGCGAGGGCGATGCGCTGGCGCTGCCCGCCGGAGAGGGTGACACCGCGCTCACCGATGACGGTGGCGTACTTCTTTTCAAGGGTCTGGATGAACTCATCCGCCTGGGCAGCCTGGGCGGCGGCTTCGATCTCAGCCTGGGTGGCACCGGGCTTGCCGAAGGCGATGTTCTCGG
Organism: Anaerolineales bacterium; assembly: GCA_041753035.1. GTDB lineage: Bacteria > Chloroflexota > Anaerolineae > Anaerolineales > Villigracilaceae > UBA877. The sequence continues at coordinate 21,049 of JBGSVI010000086.1, forward strand.
CGATGCTGCGGGAGAAGAGGAAGACATCCTGCTCGATGATGGAGATCTGGCGGCGCAGGGCGGCGAGATTCCATTCCCGGACATCGAGATCATCGACCAGCACCTGCCCGCCGGTGGCATCGTAGGTGCGGTTGAGCAGTTTCATGAGCGAGGTCTTGCCGGAGCCGGTCTGCCCGACGATGGCAACGGTCTGACCAGGCTGGACGCGGAAGGAGAGTTCGTCGAGGGTGGGATCGCTCTCATTGTAGGCGAAACAGACGCCACGGAACTCGACGGCGCCCTGCATCGTTCCGGAGAAACCGGCCTCGTTCTGGTCGAGGTTGTTCTCGCGGTTCATCAGTTCGAGGATGCGGCGAGCGGAGGCGAGACCGAGGGAGATCTGGGAGTAGGCCCAGATGGAAGTCCAGGTGGGAAATTCGAGCATGAGCAGGAGACCCATGTAGGCGATCACGTCGCCAACCTGGAGGAGACCCTGGCGGTAGAGCAGGATGGAATGGAAAAGACCGATGCCGAGGGCGAGGGCCATCATCAACAGGGGGACGAAGCGGGCTTCCAGGTCACCCTGGCGGACATTGGCGAGGCGGACGCGGCGGGCGTTGAGATTGAAGCGCTGGACCTCGGCTTCCTCCTGGGCGGCACCTTTCATCACCTCGACACCATCGAGCGCTTCAGAGAGATGAGTGTTCATCACGCCAAAGGACTCACGCATCTCCCTGGTAACCGGTTCCATGTTGTGCAGGTAGCGGCGCAGGGCGAAGTAGTAGAGGATGGTGAAGAGCAGGGGGGTGAGGATGAGCGACCAGTGATACTGGACGGAGAAGATGAGCGGCATGAGCAGGAAGAGCAGCGAGCCGACGACGAGGTTGACGCCCGGGCTGAAAAGGTAGTTGACCTCGCGGACATCGTTGGTGGCACGCGCCATGGTATCGCCGACCGGCTGGAGGCTGTGGAAGGTCATGCTCTTGCCGAGCAGGGAGACATAGAGTTCATCGCGGACGTCACGTTCGACGCGCTGGGCGATGACCTCGGCGCCGAAGTTGCGCCCCAACTGGAGGACAGCGCGGATGACCTGGGTGAGGCCGATGAGCACGGCGATGGAGAGCAGACCGGCGGTGATGGCTCCGCCCTGCTGCTGGACGAGATCGAAGGCGCGCCCGGTGAGGATGGGAACGTAGGCGGCAAGCTGGGCGTTGCCGTAGGCGCCGACGACCATGATGATGATCAGCCACCAATGGCGGAAGCCGTGGCTGAGGACCCAGCAAACAGGCCCGCGGCGGTCGGAACGACGGCGGGTGAGGGTGAATTCGGCGGGGAAGGGGACGGCGCTCATGGTTTCAAAAAAAGACTCCCGCGGGATGAGCGGAAGAAATCCATTTTACCACGACCTGGAGGGGTGAGCAGTGATCGGGGGCGCCATCCACCGGCGGCGACCCTTTCAGGGCGTAGCGCAGGGACGCCGCCTGGGATGTACACCTGAAATTGCCGGGAGCAGAAATAACGGGGAGGGGGCCGCGCGGCGGGGACTGGATCCATTGAAGCCAATGATGATCGAATAGGAGGGTTGAGCGGGGAGCGATGACGTGGCAGGGAAGCGATGGAAATGGCTGGGTCGACAGTGGGCATTTGGATACGGTGAAGCCAATGATGATCGAATGGGATGGTTGAGTGGGGAACACCCTGCGAAGCGGGTTCGGGGACGAGCGCCGGGGCGAGGGGATGGGCGATTCGTGAATCACCGATACGGGGAATTCGCCGGGGATGCAGCTGCCGGGGATGAACCCCCTGCAGGAACCATGTCCCCTGCTCAGGACATGCAAGTCGGCTAACGCCGGCTGCGGGGCAGGGGGTGTTCAAAGGAGGTTCAATTCGCAGGGCAGCCATTATAAAGAGGTCAGAAAGAGATAGAGATGAATATGGAGTCGCTGTGGTAGCCGGATAGGCGCTGATGACTCATGTCATCAGCGCGCCCGACGCCGGCTCGGGCAGGGGGAGATGCGGGGTTCGTCCATGGGAGTGCTCCTTTTAGGTGGATAGGGAGAGAAAAAAACACGAGCGAGGTTACGGCGGTTAGCGCCGTGTGGCCTTCCCGTGCCGAGGAGTATATTAGGAGTATATTAGTACATATATCCTGTTTTTTTTTCATGGGTTGGGGTGACAGGATTGGGTTGACAGCGAGTGAAGAATGGAACGCGGAAACCGCGGATCAAGCGGATGTGCCCGGATACTCTGTAAAAGGTGGAGGAAAAGGATGCCTGGTGAGCAGAACCTTGCCAGGGATCTAGCAGGTGGATGGGGAGAGTGGCCGGAGGTGCCTGGTAAGAAAGCAGGGGCAGCGGTGGGTCAATGTGCACAGGTCTGATCGGAGCGAGGGGATCAGTGTTTGAGACGCAGTGCACCAGCGACCTGGTCGAAAAATTTCGGCTTTTAGCATCCATTTTCACCTTGCACGTAAGAGTCCATGCTATAATTTTTCATAAGAATCATATTCACCGCTGTATACAAGCCCACTCTCTTAGGACTTCATACGCTCGCCGATAAGCAGTTACACGATCCGCAACTACACGAGTTGGCCAATTTTGAACAGAAGGATCGATGAAAATCATGGATGATGAATACGAAATCGTTTACGTCGATCAACCAGACGAGTCCGCCTGGGGAATAATTGGACGAGGCCTCGATAGTTTCAATATTCAACAAGCTGGCGAAATGAAGTTTCAACGCCTGTGCTTTGCCCTTCGTGCTCCCAATCAAGAAATCGCAGGAGGCACACTAGGCGAAATCTATTGGGATTGGCTGCATGTAGATCTCATGTGGGTCAAAGAAGGGCTTCGAGGCCGCGGGTATGGGCAGCGTCTCTTGTTGGCTATCGAAGACGAGGCACGGCGGCGAGGTGCAAAGAATGCGTTCTTAGATACTTTCAGTTTTCAGGCGCCTGAGTTCTATAAGCAACATGGCTATCGGGTCTTCGGTGAACTACCAGACTTCCCTTCCGGGCACCAACGTCTCTTCCTGACCGATTGAAACCCGCCGCAAGCCATGCCGTTTCAACGGCAGTGGACAAGGCGGTTTTTTGAGCAGCTTTCGCTGAGAGTCTTGCACGAACGATTGATAAGTGGTATGCTGTAGATATGGATAACAACTATCAACGAGATGAACATCGAATACACCTGATCGTATATCACCTTGTTTGGACACCCAAGCGGCGCAAACCTGTTCTGGTAGGCGAGGTAGGCCAAGATTGTAAAGAGCTGATCGAACAGAAATGTAGAGCACAAGGCTGGACCATCCTGGAGCTGGCAGTACAATCTGATCATGTCCATTTGTTCGTCCGTGCCTGGCCACTCACCTCCGCGGCTGAGATCGTGAAAGAATGCAAGGGAGTTACCTCGCACGAATTACGCAAGAAATACCCCTTTCTGAAACGCATGCCCTCGTTGTGGACGAGGAGCTACTTTGCGGCCACAGCCGGAAACGTATCGGCGGAAGTCATCCAGCAGTACATCGCCGCCCCGAAAGGCTTGTAATGATCCTCAAGACGTACAAGTACAGGCTGTATCCAACCCCATCGCAGAGTCGGAAGTTGGAGCAAACCGTGGAGACCTGCCGGCGGTGGTACAACACCTGTCTGGAGGAACGAAAGACGGCCTGGGAAACGGAAAAGCACAGCGTTGGCAAATACGAGCAGCTTGCGAAGGTGAAGGAGTACCGCAAAGGAAACGTGTATGCCGGGCAGGTTCACAGCCATATCTTACAGGTCGTGGTAGCCGATGTGGACAAGTCCTTCCAGGCGTTCTTCCGGCGGGTAGAAGCAGGAGCGACACCAGGGTACCCGAGATTCAAGAGCAGCAACCGCTTCGACAGCTTCGGGCTGAAGGAGTATACGAACGGGTTCAAGCTAGACGGGCGGCGGTTGAGGGTCAGCGGGATCGGTCGTGTGCGGGTGCGTTGGCATCGTCCCCTCGAAGGCAAGATCAAGACCGTGCGCATTCGCAGGCAGGCAGGGAAATGGTATGCCTGTTTTGCCTGCGAGGTCGGCGAGGAGAGCCTTCCGGCGACCGGGAAAGCCGTTGGAGTGGATGTGGGCATCCATCATTTGTTGGCGACGAGTGAAAACGAGGTGGTGGAGAACCCGCGTTGGTATCAGGTGGAACAGCGAAAGCTACGGATCATCCAACGTCGGGTGGCGCGGCGGAAAATGGGTGGGAGCAACCGGGGCAAGGCAGTGCTGGACCTTCAACGTCGGCAATTCCATATTACCAACCGCCGCAAAGACTATTTGGAGAAGCTGTCCCATCATCTCATCGCCAACTACGATGTGATCGCCTTAGAAGATTTGCAGATCCAGGGGATGGTTCGCAACCACCACCTATCGAAAAGCATTCTGGACGCGGGCTGGGGATATCTCAAAATGCGCCTCGTGAGCAAAGCGGTGGATGCTGGCCGCGAGGTAATTTTTGTGAACCCTGCCTATACATCCAAAACATGCTCTTCGTGCGGAGCGGGGTTTGAGGACCTCTCGTTGGCGGATCGTTGGGTTGATTGTTCATGTGGTCTTTCGCTAGATCGAGATGTGAATGCAGCGTGTAATATTCTGATCAGGGCGGGACACGCCCTTTGGGACGAAAGCACAGCCACTGGGCTAATATTACAGCGCAACATTGGCTGATAAAGTAGCAAGTCGAGCGAGTTTTGACTTGCGATGAGAGAGATAAGCGACATAATTTCGTTTCTGGTAGTACCGAACCCGGTTCAAGGCTGCTGGAATATCAAAAGCCGGTTTAGGCAAAACACTGGCAAGCAAAAGCCGGACCTGGTAGACAGTCAAAGCCGGAGCCCGATCTTGGAGAAGTATTCTCAGACGCACCAGGAAGTGATGAGCGAGAGAGACCAACAGCATATGGTGATGCCAACCCAACCAACTACGCATCTCATAATGATCAAAGCCGACTTCACCTTTGGCTTCTTCGAAGATGGTTTCGATTGGCCATCTCATGCCGCTGATGCGGACGAACTCGATCGCAGGCGTGTCAGAGGGCGCATTACTGAAGTAATACTTGATGACCGAAGGATCCTCCAGGTTGCGGCGAAGGATCAGCCAGACTTCCGGCCCGGGCAAGTTTCTGCGGGACTCGCTCAGGCGCAGAAAAGCAAAGTCGCAAACGATCGGGCCCTTGCTGCCTTCCTTGATGGTGGCCCGGGTCCAGTCCTCTTTGGGGATTCCGGCTGCCACTGCTTTCACCTGCACCGGGCGATCACTCGGGTGGCGCAGGCGCAGATGGGTCGGACAACGGCCACGACCTTTCCACTCAGGAATGTGCACTTCAGGCTGAACTCTCCAGACCCGGGTGTTGCTCTTGATCTCGGAGAAATACCACTTGCCCAGATCTGCCACTCCATCCCGAAAAGCAGGCGAATCACCGTACAACTCATCTGCAGCCACCCATTGGAAGGGCAAATCGCCGCGTTTCACCACTTTCTTCAGCAATTCCAGGCCAATTTCTGGTTTGGTCTGATAAGCCAGGTCTTCCGGTACACCACAAGCATGGCGTCTTTCAGCATGTGCCTCTTCAAACCACTTGTCCGGCACGAACAGCTGACCCTCGATCAGACTGTACCCTTTTCGACTGGCATACCCCAGATACACTCCCACCTGGCCATTCGCAGTCTTGCCCACCGACCCACAGTATTGAGCGGCCACTCCCACCGAGTCATTCCCCTGCTTGACCACACTCGATTCGTCGATCAGTGCAACCCCGTCCGCTTCTCCCAAATCCTCGGCCACCAGCCGTTGATGGATGGCGACCACCGGCTCCCGCTCCCATGGACTCTGCCCAATAAAATGCTGCATGCTGCGAACATTCTCGCCTTGTTCAAGTGCCATGCGCTCGATGTTTTTGCGCGACGCTTCCCCCAGCAGTCCTCGCATATAGCTTTGGCTCCATGCCAATTGCTCTGCTCGCTGAAAGGCATCTTCAAATTCTTCCACGTAGCCCGTCATTTCTTCCATGAAATTCTCAATATCTTGATCACTCAAGTTGCATCCTGGCGCAGGACATGTTTCGGTTACAATCCCGTTCGGCATGGTATCTTCTCCTTCTCACTGGGCAGTGATTCGGAGTAAAGATATCATGCCTTTCTATTTTAAACTTCTTCAACATTCATCTTTCAACCTTGCGCTGTAATACTAAGGCTGTCCCAAGAAGCCCCGCCGCTTTAGCGACTGGGGAGTGTCACGAAATGCATCCAATGCGAAAAGAACGACCAGCAGGTGCCCCTGCTACAAATGCTCTACCAAAGCAAAGAGATCCACATCTGCCCGCAGTGCCTGCCGGTGCTGATCCACAAGCCGGAGAAACTGGCGGAGAAACTCCCCGGGCTGGACAGCTCCCACCCGGCAGTGCACGCGCACTAGAAGAAAGAAAAAACCCTCCTGGGGAGGATGTAAATGCGCCCAGCCGGGTGTATGCTCTTCCCAACCTGACCCCAACCCCATAGGAGAAAAGCCCCCATGCCAGATCCCCGGATCACAAAACTTGCCAAACTGCTCATCCACTACTCGCTGGAGATCAAGCCCGGACAGATGCTCCAGGTGCGCACTCACCCGCTTGCCGAGGAACTGACCCTGGCAGTGTATGCCGAGGCGATCCAGGCGGGGGCGAATGTCTTTATCCAGAACAGCGTCCCCGGCGCGGACGAGATCTTCTACAAGTACGCCACGGAGGCCCAGCTCGATTTCATCTCGCCCATCCGCAGGATGGTGGTGGAGACCTTCGACGCCAGCCTGAATCTGTGGACCGAGCACAATACGCGTGAACTGAGCGGCATTGACCCCGCCCGACTGGCGCGCGTCAGCAAGGCCGGAGCGCCACTCAACAAGATCTTCTTCGAGCGCTCCGCGGCAGGTGCACTGCGCTGGTGTCTCACCGCCTACCCCTCGCAAGCCCTGGCCCAGGAAGCTGACATGTCCCTGGCGGATTTCCGCGAGTTCGTTTTTGAGGCCGGGAGGCTTAATGAGGATGACCCGGTGGCTTTCTGGCGTGGCGAAGGGGAAGGGCAGCGCAAGATCGTCAATTGGATGAAAGGCCGCGACCGGGTGGTGCTGAAGGGTGCCAACATCGACCTCAGGCTCTCGGTCAAGGAGCGCACCTTCATCGCCTGCGATGGCAAGCTCAACTTCCCGGATGGCGAGGTGTTCACCGCCCCGGTGGAGGATTCCGTGGAAGGCTGGGTGCGATTCAAGTACCCGGCCATCGAATACGGGCAGGAAGTCACGGACATCGAATTGTGGTTCGAGAAAGGCTGCGTCGTCCGGGAGAGTGCCAGCAAGAACGGGGAACTGCTCACCTCGATGCTCAACACCGATGCTGGTGCGCGCATCCTGGGCGAGTTTGGCATCGGCACCAATTACGGCATCACGCGCTTCAGCAAGAACATGCTCTTCGATGAGAAAATGGGCGGCACGATCCACCTGGCAGTCGGTTTTGGCTACCCCGAATCTGGCTCGCGCAATGAGTCCGGCATCCATTGGGATATGCTCTGCGACATGAACGAGGCGGAGATCCGCGTGGACGGCGACCTGTTCTACAAGGACGGCAAGACAGTGCTCTAGTCCTCCGCTGCGCGGCATACGCAGGGCGCAGACTCCCCTGCATCCAAAAAAACATCCCCACCCTGTTCTTCGGGTGGGGATGTTCGTTTACGAGGCTACCCCAGCCCGTGCTGGATGGCAATGATGGCTGCCTGGGTGCGGTCGCTGGCCTCCAGCTTGGTCAGGATCGCGCTGACGTGGTTGCGCACCGTCCCCTCGGAGAGGTGCAGGTGGGCGGCGATCTCGGGATTGCTCAGCCCGCGGGCGATCAGCCGCAGCACATCCCCCTCCCGCCCGGTCAGTTTGCGGGTCAACAGCGTTTCCGGCTGCACCTGTTTGCTTGCCAGCGTTTCCAGGATCCTGCCAGCCACGCCAGGGTCAACAAAGGACTTCCCCGCCACGGTGCCGCGGATGGCAGCCACGATGGCCTCGCGCGGCGTGTCCTTGAGCAGGTAGCCTGCCGCCCCCGCCCGGATGGCATCAAAAACCCATTCGCTGTCATCGTAGGTGGTCAGCACCAGCACCTTGATCTCCGGATGACGCGACTTGATCTGCCGCGTGGCCTCAATGCCGTTCGTCCCCGGCATCTTCAGGTCCATCAGCACCAGGTCGGGCTTCTTCTGCTCCGCCAGTTCCACCGCCTGCGCCCCGTCGCTGGCACAGCCGACCACATCGAAATCGCGCTCCAGTTTTAGCAGCAGTTCCAGCCCGTCGCGCACCACGGCCTGGTCGTCACAGATGAGGATCTTCATCGCAGCGCTCCGATCGTCAGGCTGATGGTGCTGCCCTCCCCGGGGCGGCTGTCTACTTTCAGGTCCCCCTCCACCAGCGACGCCCGCTCGCGCATCCCCAGCAGGCCATAGTGGTCTTCCGCCGCAGCTTGCACAGGGTCGAAGCCTGTGCCGTTGTCGCGGACCTTCAGAGTCACGACCTGGTCGGCATATTCCAGCGAGAGGCCGATGTGGGTCGCCCTGGCATGGTTGACGGCGTTCTCCAACGCCTCCTGCGCCGTGCGGAACAGGCACTGCTCCACGTCCGGGGAGAGGGCGGGAATCGCCTCGGGCAGTGACAGTTCCAGCTGCAGCCCCCCGCGGGCCGCGGCGCTTTCGGCGATGTGCCGCAGTGCCAGCCC
>JBGSVI010000087.1:0-3745 GCA_041753035.1 Anaerolineales bacterium
GGTCATCTCCAGGGACGAGTGCCCAAGGATCTTCTGCAGGCTGAACACGTCCCCGCCGTTGACCAGGTAGCGCACGCTGAACGTGTGCCGGCATATGTGCGGATGGAACTTGGGCAGGCCGGCGACCTTCTTGATCCGCTGGAAGATCTTCTCAACGGTCTCCTGCGTGATCGGCCGGGCGTCGGCGTTCAGGTAGACCCGGTCGGCATCCTGCGGGTTGTCCGGCTCCGGCCGCTCCCTGGACAGGTAATCGATCAGCGCCTTCTTGGCCTGCGAGCCGACCGGGACCTTGCGCTCCTTGCTGCCCTTGCCGAGGATGGTCATCTCGCCCAGGGGGAGATCGACCCGCGAGATGCGCAGGTTGATCAGCTCGCTCAGGCGCAGCCCGGTGTCCAGGAAGAGCATCATGATGGAGAAGTTCCGCAGCCGTTCGAGCGTGTTGTCCAGGCTGACCGAGAGCACCCGGCGGATCTGCTCTTCGCTCAAGGGTTCCGGTAAGGTCTTGGGCAGCGGGGGCAGTTTCAGCCGGCGCATGACGTTCTCTTCCAGTTAGCCTTCTTCGGCCGCCCAGGACGAAAAGGAGCGCACGGCCCGTCCGCAGCCGTGGATGTATTGGATGGCCAGTTTCCCGCTCCTGGGTTTGGACATCGGATGGGTCCCGTACTTCACATCGCGCCCCATCAGCTCGCGCAGGAAACCCCGGCCGTGCTCCACGTCCAGGTCCTGGAGGATGAAGCCCTCCTCCTGCGTTTGGCGCATGAAATTGGTGAAGTAGCGCAGGCGGTCCTTCAACCAGCCGATGTAGCGCGGGCTCTTGCCTTCCGTGGCCAGGGTGGCCAGGTACAGTTCGATGCCCCTTTCCAGCGAGATCGTCATGAACTTGTTTTCCCTTGCAGACATCCTACACCTCCGCCTTTCTGAATGGGTTGACTGCCCTGGACACCGGTTGACTCGCCTGAAACATTGGACACGAGTACATTGGAATTCGACTTCTTATTGGTTATTTGCAAAAAACGGAGCATGTCGCACAGGCTGATCGGTCAAGGCGCACACCGTGATCGGTCATGCCGCACAGTCTGATCGGTGGATGTCGCACACACGATAGAGGGGTAGAAAGCGCTGGGAATCTCAACTGATGGGTTATCCTGTCCAATCATCAACGAGGAGGCAGGTATGACCCAGGAGCGATTACCAGTGCGAAAGATACGAGAAGTCATACGCTTACATCATGAAGCAAGATTATCCAACCGGGCGATTGCCCGGGTCTGCCGGGTTTCCAACAGCACCGTGGGGGAATACCTGAAGCGGGCAGAGCTGGCTGGCATTGGCTGGCCGCTGCCGGAAGGATTGCTGGAAGAGGCACTGTACCAGCAGTTGTTTCCGGAGAAGGCGGAGAAGAGCGAGCGGCCGGTACCGGACTGGGAAGATGTGCGCCGGGAACTGTCCAAACGCGGGGTGACCCTGAGACTGCTGTGGAGAGAGTATCGCGAGAAGTATCCAGATGGATACGGATTGACCCAGTTTCTGGAGTTGTACAAGAACTGGAACAAATCTCAAACCAATACCATGCGCCTGCCGCACAAGGGTGGTGACGAGATGGAAGTGGATTATGCCGGAATGACCGTGCCTATCACGAATCCAGAGACTGGCGAGATCACGCGTGCGCAGGTATTTGTGGCCGCGCTGCCAGCCAGCAGCTATACCTATGCCGAGATCCAGCCTTCGCAGGAACTGCAGCACTGGCTGGGTGGGCATGTGCGCGCCTTTGGTTTCATTGGTGGGGTGGTAAAGATTGTTCGCCCGGATAATATCAAATCGGGTGTGACCAGCCCAAACCGCTATGAGCCGGAACTCAATCCCAGCTACCAGGAACTGGCAGAGCATTATGGTTTGGCTGTGCTACCTGCCCGGGTTCGCAAACCAAAAGACAAACCCCATGTTGAAAACAGCGTCCAGAATGTGGAGCGGTGGGTCCTGGCTCCATTGCGCAACCGCACCTTCTTCAGCATCGGCGAAGCCAACCGCGCCATCGCCCCGCTGCTGCAAGAACTCAACGAGCGCACCATGGCACACCTGGGGAAGTCTCGCAGACAGCTGTTTGAAGAACTGGATCAACCTGCTCTGCGCCCGCTCCCGGAACGTCCCTATGAGTTCTCCGCCTGGAAGAACGCCAAAGTCAACATTGATTATCACGTCGCTTTCGAAGGGCATTATTACAGTGTTCCGCACCACCTGGTGGGGCAGGAAGTGCGTATTCGCGCCACAGAGACCCTGATCACGATCTTCCACCACAGCGAGCAGGTGGCGATCCACCCACGCAATCATACCCAGGGACGTTTTTCGACCCGCTCCGAGCATATGCCAGCCAACCATCGTTTTGTTTTGGGTGCTGATGCAACTTGGTTCCAGAGTGAAGCCGCCAAGATCGGGGCACAGACCAGCGCTTATATCACTGCCCTGCTGAAATCACGTCCCTACCCGCAGCACGCCTACCGGTCCTGCCTGGGCATCCTTGACCTGGCCCGCAAACATCCCCATGCCCAGCTCGAAACCGCCTGTGAGCACCTGCTGGCGGCCAGCCTGTTTTCCTACCGTGATGTGAAATCCGAACTCGAACGCCTGGCAGCTGCCAATCCCCCTGAGCCTTCCCTGCCTGTCCACGAAAACGTGCGCGGCAACAACTACTATCGCTAAAGGAGCCATCATGACCTTGCAAACCCTCTATGATCAACTGCTCGGACTGCGCCTGCCTGCTTTCCGCGATGCCTTGCGCGAACAACAGGCAAATCCCAAATACACCGAATTATCCTTCGAAGACCGTTTGGCCCTGCTTGTGGATCAAGAGTGCAGCCAGCGCCGCGAGAACCGCATCCGGCGCAACATCCACACTGCAAACTTCCCCATGCAGGCAAACCTGGAGGATATCGATTTCGCCCCTGCCCGCGGCCTCAACCGCCGCACCGTTCTGGAACTTGGCCAGTGCACCTGGATCGCGAGCCGCCACAACATCCTGGTACTCGGCCCCACCGGCAGTGGAAAGTCGTTCATCGCGTGCGCTTTCGGCCATGCCGCCGTTCGCAACGGTTTCACCGTTCGCTACCACCGGACCTCCCGGCTGCTTCACGCCCTCGGCCTGGCCAGGCAGGACGGTTCTCTTGCCAACATTTTGCGATCCCTGGCGAAAACCAACCTGCTCATTTTCGATGACTGGATGCGAGATACCATCACCATTCAGAATGCGCAGGATATTCTTGAAGTCCTCGATGATCGTTTCGGACATTCTGCCACCCTCATTGCCAGCCAGGTCCCTGTTTCTGACTGGCATTTGCGCATCCCGGATCCCACCCTGGCTGATGCCATTCTCGACCGCCTGGTCCACAACGCCAAGCGCATCCAACTCGAAGGCGAATCCCAACGCAAGCTCAGGGCTGATCGGACCATGCCGAACACATAAGGTACAATTCACCAACCGCGCTCTCTATCCCTCCACTGTGCGGCATGAACCGATCAGGGTGTGCGATTTCACCGTTTTACGCAATCAATACCAAAACTTGAAAGATGCGCAAAAGGCAGCATTGAAAGCCACCGCCGCGGACCTTGTAGGAATAATTAGGTCTCTCCTTGAAAAAGGCGTCTTAATAATCGATAAGGGGAAAGTTATTCCCAATCCTGATAAAAAACCGCAGAAAGATAATCAAGAACGTTAGCAGCTCAATGTTGAGTAATTGAGGGCCATCATTTCTCC
>JBGSVI010000088.1:0-55557 GCA_041753035.1 Anaerolineales bacterium
GGCAACCGCCTGCAAGCAGCACCCGCACCTGGTGATCCTGGATGTGCGCCTGCCGGATGGTTCGGGTTTCGATTTCTGCAGGCAAATGCGCCAGGCGGGCCTGTGAAACGGCCTCGGTGCGGTCGGCGACATCGAAGGAGATGCCGTTGATGGTGTTGGCCCCGGCACGGAAGGCGGCATCGAGCAGGTCGCCAAGTTGGGTCAGGTCGCGCACGGTGACGTAGACGGTATTATTCACCTGGTAGGTGGTGCCGATGACGTTGAAGTTGTCGTCATAGACATCCTGCGGGTAGATGGCGAAATTGGTGGTCTGGATGTCCTTCGCCTCGACGCCAAGGCCCTTGATGGCCTCGATCACCGCCTGGGCACGGGCATTGTTGTCATCCATGGCCTTGGAAGCGCTGGCATCCAGGGTCTGGATGCCGATGTACACATAGGCGAGATCGGGGGTGAGGGTGATCATGCCGGTGCCGACGACGGTGATGGTGCGCATCGGGGGTGCGGGCTGGGTATAGACGGTGGTCGGCCCGCAGGCGGTGAGCAGGGTGCCGAGCACCAGAACGGCAGTAAGGATGGTGAGCTTGTTTTTCATAGGAACCTCCAATTGAAATGATCGTACCCTGATAAGACGCTGCAGGCTGGGATTAGTTCCCTACCCGGCGGCAAGTGGCAGGGAAACCTGCCGTTCCCGTAGTACAATGAAACTGGAAAATAAACCAATAAAAGCCCCCCTCTGCACGACTTTGGGTACGAAAAGGAAAAAACATGAGCGAAAAACCAGGTAAGCCACAGGATCAACAGGAACAGGAACGGACACAGCGCCAGCAGGAACAGCAGCAGACGGAAAAGCACCAGGAACAGGAACGCAAACAGCGCCAGCAGGAACAACTGGAGATCGAAAAGGTGCTGGAACAGAAACGCCTGCAGCGCCAGCAGGACCAATTGAAACAGGAAGAAGTATTGAAGAACAAACGCCCCAAGTGATGATGATGCTTCATTACAGGCGCGGCCTCACGCATGGAGGAAATCAAACAGCGTGAGGAGCGCCCGTGATTTACTCGCCGAGGTCCGATGAAACCCCCCACGCACATCCTGCTGATCGAAGATGACCCGGCTGTGGCACTGAGCCTGCAGGCGGGGCTGGAACGCGAGAATTACACGGTGACCTGGAAGGAAACGGGGGGGGAGGGGGTGGCAACCGCCTGCAAGCAGCACCCGCACCTGGTGATCCTGGATGTGCGCCTGCCGGATGGTTCGGGTTTCGATTTCTGCAGGCAAATGCGCCAGGCGGGACTGCGCCAGCCGATCATGATCCTGACCGCCCAATTCGATGAAATGGACAAGGTGCTCGGCCTGGAGATGGGCGCCGACGATTACATCACCAAACCCTATGGGCTGCGCGAGCTGGTCTCACGCATACGAGCACACCTGCGACGCGCCTATGGCGAACTGGCAAACACGGAGGCGGACTTGATCCAGGCCGGCGAAGTGGTGATCGACCTGATGACCGGGCAGGTGCGGCGCGGCGGGCGTGTGCTTGCGCTGACGCCGCTCGAATTCCGGCTGCTAGTCTACCTGGGGCGACACCCCAACCAGGCGCTCAGCCGGGGACAGATGGTGGAGGCAGTGTGGGGACATTCGCCCGACCCGGACAGCGAAAAAGCGATCAACGTACACATCCGCCACCTGCGCGAGAAAGTGGAAACAGACCCGGAGAAACCGACCCTGCTGCTGACCGTGCCGGGCATCGGCTACCGGCTGGCATGTTAAGCATTCCAGATTAAGAAAACTTAATCGACCCATAACCGGGAAGCAACCTGCTCCCGGTACAATCCCATTTGCTTGAAATCCTGGCAAATGGAGTTTTCTGATGAAAAGAATCTGGGTCATAGTGAGCATCCTGGCGGGTATCGTGGTGATCGGCGGGGCTGGCTACCTGGGCATGCGCAGCAGCCAGCCAGCCGAAACACCATCCGCCCCAGAAATCCCCAATACCGTGGAGGTGAATCGCTGCGACGTGGAGCAGTCGGTCACCGCCCCAGGTACGGTGGTGAACCTCGAAGAGAGCGAGGTGCGGATGCCGGTGGATGGGCAACTGGCGGAGATCCTGGTGCAGGCAGGTGAAATGGTACAGGCGAGTGACGTGCTTGCCACCCTGCAGCCCGACCCGGTGCAAGTCGCCAGGGCACAGGTGGCCCTGGTGGAGGCGCAGAAGAAACTTGCCAGTGCCCAGTCTGTGCGCGCCCTGTACAACAACACAACATCCAATCCCGAAGCCATCGCGGTGGCGCGCGCCAACCTGACCCTGGCAGAGCAGCAATTGACACAGGCGCAGGCAGCCTACGACGAGGTGAGCAGCCTACCCACCGACGATCCCGGGCGGGCGATGGCTTTGCTGGCGCTGGATGGGGCACGCGCCCTGCGACGGAGTGCCCTGGACAGGCTCAATTCCACGCAGAACATCAGCCCCAACGCGCTGGACATCGCCCTGGCAGATGCCAACCTGGCATTGGCACAGGCAAACCTGGAAAAAGCACAAGAGGAATTGGAACTGGCGAACAGCAGCCTGATCACCGCCCCCTTTGACGGGATGGTGCTGGAGGTGAAAGCAGCCACCCGGCAACCGATCACAGCGGGGACAGACCTGTTCCTGCTCCACGACCCAAAGGACATCGAGGTGCGGGTGACCGTGGTGGAAGAAGACCTGCCAACCATTGCCGTTGGACAGAGAGTGGAACTGTATTTTGACGCCCTGCCGGAACTGGAAGCAAAAGGCATGGTCAGCCGAATCCTGCCACAGCGCGTTGGCGGGGACCGCCCGCTCTATTATGTGTATATCCAATTGGAGCAGGCACCTGAACACCTGGTGGCGGGCATGACCGCGGATGCTGCCATCCTGATCGCCGAGCGACTGCAGGTATTGTGCCTGCCGCGTGCCCTGGTGCGCGCCTCCTCGGGGAGCAGTGCAACGGTCAAGGTGTGGAACGGGCTGAGTAGCGAAGAACGCCTGATCGAGATCGGCCTGCGCGGGGACGTGTATATTGAGATCCTGTCCGGCCTGGCAGAAGGCGAGCAGGTGGTGACGAAATGAGCACCGCGGGCATCGAGACAGCCGTCATCCAGACACGCGGACTGACGCGCAGTTACCCGATGGGAAACAGCACGGTCCACGCCCTGCGGGAAGTGGACCTGGAAGTGGCGGCGGGTGAGTTCCTGGCCCTGATGGGCGCCTCGGGCAGCGGAAAATCGACGCTACTGCATCTTCTGGGCTGCCTGGACAGGCCGACCGCCGGAGAGTACTGGCTGGAAGGCAGCAAAGTCTCGGTACTCAAACGGGATGCGCTGGCGGAGGTGCGCGGAAGGCGGATCGGCTTCATCTTCCAGAATTTCAACCTGCTGCCGCGGTTTGCGGCCTGGGAGAATGTGGCCCTGCCGCTGGCATACTGCAACGCCAAAGAGAAAAGCAGCATGCAAAAGAAAAGAGCATTGGACGCATTGAGGCGGGTGGGCCTGGCAATGCGAGCCGACCACCTGCCTGGAGAACTATCGGGCGGAGAACGCCAGCGTGTGGCGATCGCCCGCGCACTGGTCACCCACCCGGCGGTGATCATGGCTGACGAACCCACCGGCAACCTTGACAGCAGCACCGGGAAGGAGATCCTGGCGCTGCTGGGCGACCTGAACCGGGAAGGAGCAACGATCGTGATGGTGACCCACGATCCACAGATCGCGGGACATGCCAGCCGTACCTGCACGATGCAGGACGGAAGGTTATACGAAGGAGACCTGCAGCATGCGAATCGGTGACCTGTTCCGTTCTGCTTTTCGGTCGGTAAGCGCCAACAAGCTGCGCACGGCATTGACCATGCTGGGCGTGGTGATCGGGGTGGCCTCGGTGATCGCCATGCTGGCCCTGGGGAACGGCGCCCGGGCGGCGGTGGATTCCACCTTTCAGTTCCTGGGAGCCAACCAGATCCAGGTCGGACAGCGCTTCTCCATGCAGGATGGTCAATTCAAGGCAATGGGCGAGAAACTGACCTACCTAGACGGTTTGAACATGGCAGAGGCTGCCCCCCTGGTCCAGCGGGTCGAGATGTCGGCAGGGAAACTGGTGCGCGCCCGTTTTGGAAGGAATACTCTCGAGATCAGCGCCAGCGGGGTGACCGCCGATGCATTGGGAAGCATGGCTGTCGGAGAAGGGGTGCAACCTGCCAATTGGCCGGAAGGCGAACCGTTCGGAGCGCAGGACTTCCTGGGCGAGGGGCGCTTCTTCACCGCGGAGGAGGTTTTGAGCGGAGCACCGGTGTGCGTGCTGGGGTTCCAGAGCGCGGAAGACCTGTTCCAGGGGGACAACCCGATCGGAGAAACGATCTGGGTGGAACGGACGCGCTGTCTGGTGATCGGCGTGCTGGCCGAACTGGAGAACAACGACGTGCAGAACCTATATGCCTCAGACCCCAACCAGGCATTAATGATTCCGATCAGCACGGTGATCCAGACGTTATATGATGAAGAACCTTCGGTCTACATGGTGGTGCACGTGCGCGATGCCAACCGAATCGATGAGGCCAAGCAGCAGGTGGAAGCGTACCTGCGGGATCGCCACCAGGTGGAGGTGGACGAGAACGGGGAGTACCTGGATGATTTTGACATGACCACACGCAAGGATATCCTGGGACAGCAGCAGGAGGCGGCGCGCACTTTCTCGATCCTGCTGGCAGCGATGGCAACCGTCTCGCTGGTGGTGGGTGGGATCGGGATCATGAACGTCATGCTGGTGAGCGTCAGCGAGCGGACGCGCGAGATCGGTGTGCGGCTGGCGGTGGGGGCAAAGGAAAGGGATATCGTTTTCCAGTTCCTGATCGAGGCTGTCCTGATCAGCCTGAGCGGCGGGCTGGCAGGCATCGTGGCGGGAATCCTGGTCATCCCCCTTGCAGCATCACTGAACAACGGCGTGGCGCTGCTGCTGCCGGGGAGCATCCCGCTTGCATTCGGGGTGGCACTGCTGACCGGTGTGCTGTTCGGGCTGTACCCGGCGCTGCGCGCAGCACGCCTCGACCCGATCGAAGCGCTGCGCTACGAGTAAACTTCTGAAAACCAACCAAATAGATAAGGAGAAGAAATGGAACCAATTGCCGAAATACCCAATGAAACAAACGAAGTGAGCGTGGAAAAGAAATCCAGCAAGAAGAAGGTTTTCCTAATCGCCGGAGCGGTGGTGGGTGTGCTGGTAATCGCAGCGGCTGCCTTCCTGGGAGGCCGCCTGCTGAACCCAGCCACGACCGGTGGACCCGCCATGCTGCTGCCGGGAGACAGCGGCGGAGGAATGATCAACTCCTCAGCAATCTCCTTTGAGATGATCCCGGCGCCTGAACTGCCGGTCAGCGCCCCGATCGTGAATGGTACTTTTGCCGAAAGGCAGGATAATACCATTTATGTGCAAACCTTCTCGATGGATACCGGCGGTAGTGGCGGCGGGGTGGTGATCATGGGCGTATCGGAGGGGGGATCTTCCGGTGATCCGATGGTCAGTGGCCCCAACAACAGCGGCCCAAAAGTGGAGGTGGTGGTGAGCAATGATACAGTGATCTACAAAGACGTGACCGAACTTGCACCTCTCTCTGGAGAAGAGGCGGTCAAGGTGCAACAAGCCGTGGAAGCGGGCAGCCTGGATGAATTGACCAGCCAGACGATGATCACGGTCTGGGGCCGCAAGGTCGGCGACCGGGTGATCGCCGAGGTGATCCTGTATTCCAGCCCGATGATGATAGAGATGCCATAAATAGCCATTTCTCCTCCCTTGACAGGGCGGCCGAAGCAGGTAGGCTTAAGTAATGAAACAGGAGCGAAGATGAATAAGAAATCGATCCGCTGGCTTTTACCTCTCAGTTATGCAGGCATCGCGCTGCTGGCCGCCCTGTCGCTTGGCTCGCTAATGCTGCTGGTGCTGAATGGATATTATGCCCGGCAGGAGCGGGAGTACCTTCTGGGCAATGCTCAGGCGCTCAAGTTCCTCGTGGAAGATGCGCTGAAGGGGATACTCCCGGCACAATCCCTGCAAGACGGCGCGGCCGGGCTGGCATTCTTCTCGCAGACCCGCGTCCGCGTGCTGGATGGAGAGGGGGATGTCATTCTTGACACGGGAAGCCCGGATGCCAGCCAAATGGTTTTGGTGTCAGGCGGCATGACAGAGAGTATGGTTGTCTCGTTCACCGGGAGCGATACGATCGAAAATGGAGTGGCCTCGCTGGAGGCAGCCTCCGCAGACGTGGTAATCGATGAGCTTTGTCCGGCCAACCTGGAAACCGTGATCACACCGGCAGAGGCGACCACCCTGCAAGTGGGCGTATCGCCGTATGGATACTTTTTTTCCTCCCCACCGATAGGGGAGGATACGGTCCCATTCTCCACACGGCGTTCCTCACAGCGCGTCAGCCTGGAACTGGGGGATGGGCTGGGGACACTGGAAATCTCCGAGGGGCCCGCCTACGGCGAGGAGATCGTGAGAGCGGTGAGCCTGGCTTGGGCAGGCGCAAGCGGGGTGGCCGTACTGCTGGCGATACTGGCCGGCTGGGCTGCCAGCCACCAGGTGACCCGCCCCGTGCTGGCACTAATTGGCGCAACACAGCGCATGGAGGGCGGAGACCTTTCTGTACGGGTTGAGATGCCGGAGAAACAGGCCGCCAGAGAATTCCAGGCGCTGGCCAAGGCCTTCAACGGGATGGCCGAACGGGTGGAAGGCACCGTGACGACCCTGCGGGCATTTGCGGCAGATGCAACCCACGAGTTAAAGACCCCGCTGACCGCCCTGCACACCAATCTGGAGTTGGCTGCCGATGAACAGGATGCCGCCAAGGGCAGGTTGTACCTGGCAGCTGCTCAGGACCAGAATCTGCGCCTGGAGAAACTGGTGAGCGGGCTGCTGGACCTCTCCCGGATCGAAGCCGCCGGGAAAGCAGACATGGCGATATTGGCACTCAACCCGCTGGTGCAGGAAGTGGGTGGGCAGTTCGCCAGGCACGCGGAAGAAGGCGGGCGGACCTTCAAACTGGTGATCCCGGCAGAAACTGTCACTGTGCGGGCGGGTGAGAACCAGGTGCGCCAGGTTTTGGTGAACCTGCTGGATAATGCATTGAAGTTCACAGCTCCGGGGGATACGATCAGCGTGCACCTGGAGACAGAAGGAGGGCAGGCGGTACTGTTCGTGCAGGACAGCGGGATGGGCATTCCCGTGGAGGACATGCCCCACCTGTTCGAACGATTCCACCGCGGCCGGAATGCCGCACGCCACCCGGGCAGCGGGCTGTGGTTGGCGATCGTCAAGGCACTGGTGGAATCCTTGGGCGGCCGCGTGGAGGCTGAATCTGAAGCGGGAGGCGGGGCTTGCCTGCGGGTGCGGCTACCGCTGGCTGGCGAAGAGAGATAACAAGCCAAGGAACAGGAAGAGGCTGCCTAATCTTGCAGGCAGCCTCTTTTTTTTTAGCAGTTCATATTTCACTACCAGGTGAGGGGAACCAGGTTACTTGATGCCGTAGGTGACATTGACGGTGACAACGACCTGGATCTGGCCCGGCTGGATCGGGACGCTGGCATTGGGAGCTGATGCTCCGCCGCCACCCATGCCATAATAGGGAGAGGGATAGTAATCGGCGTAGGTAATGGTCTGGATCTCGCCAATCGTCACGCCTGCAACCTGCGCCAGTTCCGCGGCGAGTGAATTGGCATTGTCCATCGCCTTCTGGCGTGCCTCGGCAAGGGCTGCGCCCTTGTCGGCTACATCGAAGGAGAGGCTGTTGATGCTGTTGGCACCGGCAGCCACGGCGGTATTGAGCAGGGCGCCCAGGCGGGTGAGGTCGCGCACGGTGACATAGACGTTATTATCCACCGAGTATTTGATGTAGGACATGCCATTATCGGTATAGTCCTCCATCGAGTAGACACTGAAGTTGCTGGTCTGGATATCACGAGAGTCGATACCCAAGTTAACGAGGGCATCCACCAGAGACTGGGAACTGGTATTGTTGCGGTCGAGAGCCGCGGCAATATCAGCATCCTCGGTGTGCACGCCGAGATAGAGGTAGGCGATATCGGGAGCTAGGTTGACCGTCCCGGTGCCGCTGACGCTGAGCTGGCGGGTGGTATCGCCGGTGGCGACGGGGCCACAGGCGCTCAAGACCAGGGCAAGCGCCAGCAGGGGAACAATAAAAAAGAATTTTGTACGCATAGGATCCTCCTTAGGGATAGTGGTATAACAAGAGGGTGACGCCGGAGCAGGAAAGAAAGTTCCCGCCTTGTCACAGGTGGATTTTGCCTGTACAATCTTACAAATGTTCTAACAGGAAAAAGAATGCCGATCGATTTTCAGCAAGTTTACGCCAAGATCCGGGTCATTGGGCAAAATACGCGGAAGCGCCAGGAGACACTGGCGCGCCAGCGCAAACGCGCCTGGGACCTGTTGGAACTGCACGCTGCAGACCTGGAACGGCTGCGGGACAAGGTGGAAGGCGAGGCTGTAGAAGCTGACCCCAACCTGCGCTGCGCCTGCCCCTGGCAGGAGAACTTGATGAGCCACCAGGCGGCAGCGGTGGATGAGCAGCAATCAACACTGATCGCCATCGACGGCAGCCAGATCATCCCCGACCGGCACGAGGGGCTGCTGTACGGGCTGATCAACATCGGCGCGGTGGTGCTGCTCACCGGCTCTGCCAACGCCCCGGAGATCTACACCGAAAGCGAACTGCTCTTTGATGAAGAGTTGCGCAACGCGGACGGCTCGGTGCTGGACGAAGGCGGGATCGCCCTGCGACGCGATGCCCGGGAACGCCTCCGGCTGCTGGAACTGGCACGGCAGTCCCCGCCTCCGGTGCTGGCGCTGACAGATGGACCGCTGGAACTGTGGGGGGCAAAAGACCCGGCGAATGCAGGCGTGTACCAGAAATTCCTGGCGCAGTACCTGCAGGACCTGGACAAGATGGATGCGCTGGGAGTGACCCCGGGCGGATACGTGGACAAGCCTGCCGCCGACCTGGTGGTGCGCCTGCTGGAAGTGGCGACCGCCGGGGAGGAAGAACTGAAAAAACTACGCGAGTATCATCCCCTGCAAGGCGCCAGCGACCTGTGGCTGTTTGGCAGGTTGTTGCAGACCGGCGAGCGCTCGGCAGTGTTCACGCTGCAGTCCAGTTCCCGCAAGCGCTACAGTGGCAGGCGGGCGATCCATTTCTTTTACCTGAACGTGGCGTTGCGCGGACACCCTGCCCTGGCACGCGTGGAGATCCCGCAGTGGGTGGCGGAGGACAGTGAAAAACTGGAACTACTGCATGCCACGCTGGTGGCGCAGAGCCGCCTGCTGGGAGCCAGACCTTACCCCTACCTGCTGCACCGCGCCCACGAGACGGCGAAGGTGTCTTTCGATGAGCGCGAGCAAGTGGAAATGCTGCTGAAACTGGAACTGCGCAGGAACGGCGGCGAAGTGGAGGATCCTTCCAACAAACTGAGCGCCAAGAAGAGCAGCGGCGAGAGAAGGAGTTACGGAAAATGATGGATGATGGATTGCAGATCGCCGGGCGCCTGCTGCGCGCCGGGACTACAGGCTTCGTGGCGGGATGCTCGGTCTCGCAACTGAAGGCGCCCTCCTTTGGGGCACTGGTACGCGCTCCGCTGGATGAGCACCTGCAGGTCTATGGACTGATCCACGATATCCGCATCGATGATGATGGACTGGTGCGGCAACTGGTGACGACCAGCCAGGTGGACGAGGAGACCGTGGCAGACAACCGCGTCAACCGCATCGTGCCGGTCGAGATGTCGGTGCTGACGGTGGGATATGAAGAAGAGGGCAAGATCTGGCACCTGCTGCCGCCACGTCCCCCGCTGAGCCTGGATGTAATCTACCTGTGCTCCAGGGCGGAAACGATCAAATTCACGGGTGCGGGCAGGTTCGGTTATTTTCGCCACATCCTGCAGGCGAAGGAGGTGCGCATCGGCGAGTTGCTGGCAGCACACATCCGCCAGGTAAGCCGCAGCACCCAGGACAAGAAATGGGTCGCCGCCGCCACGCAGGAATTGATCACCCTGCTGCGCGATGATTACCCCACCCTGATGTCGGTGCTGGGCGCGCTGAGCGACGCCCTACCGGATTGACTAGGAGCCGCCATGCCAGCATTTCTATTACTGCTCTACCGTTTCTTCCGCGGGCTGTGGAACGGACTGAAAGAGAAAGACTTCCGCAACCTGTTCCTGTGGCTGGTCACGCTGATATTACTGGGATCATGGTTCTACATGCGCGTGGAACACTGGACCTTCCTGGACTCGGTGTATTTCTCCATCACCACCATGGCAACGGTCGGGTATGGCGACCTGGCGCCGCACACCGCTGCCGGGAAGATCTTCACGATCTTCTATATCCTCATCGGCATCGGCATGCTCTCCGGGTTCATCCTGCTGCTGGCGGAACGCTCCGGGCTGATGAAACGCTCCGACAAGAGTGAAAAGGTCGAGAAGAAGGATCGAATCGCATAGGGCACCCCCAAGTTTACTCCAACGATGGATCATGACAAAGCGTAAAAACACTCAAACATCCTCATTTGGCGCTCCCGGGCGGAGCGGGCATGATTCGTCCGCATTCTATGCCGGAAAGCTGTATGACGACCAGCCGCGCGGCGAAGAGGTGGCCTACGTGGAGAATCCCATTCCACCGGAAAACCTGGACCGGGTTATCTGCCGCTCCGCCGAAGCGATGGGCGAACTCCCGGACTGCTCGGTGCACCTGATGGTGACCTCGCCGCCCTACAACGTGGGCAAGGACTATGACCAGGACCTGGGACTGGGGGAGTACCTGGCCTTCCTGGAAAGGGTCTGGTGCGAGTCCCTGCGCGTGCTGGTCCCTGGCGGGCGGATGTGCATCAACGTGGCAAACCTGGGGCGCAAGCCCTACCTGCCCCTGCATGCCTACATCAGCGAACAGGCAAACCGCCTGGGCTTCCTGATGCGCGGCGAGATCATCTGGAACAAGGCAGCCAGTGCCTCGCCCTCCACTGCCTGGGGAAGCTGGAAATCGGCAAGCAACCCGATCCTGCGCGACGTGCACGAATACATCCTGGTCTTTTGCAAGGGAATGTTCAAGCGCCCGAACCCTGAAAAGCGGGCAAGTACGATCACACGCGACGAGTTCCTCGAATACAACAAATCGGTTTGGAATTTCCCTGCCGAGATGGCGCGCAAAGTGGGTCACCCGGCACCGTTCCCGGTGGAACTGCCGCGGCGGCTGATCCAGATGTATACCTTCGAGAACGAGGTTATTCTCGACCCGTTCATGGGAAGCGGGCAAACTGCGCTGGCAGCACTCAAATCCGGGCGGCATTATGTGGGCTATGAAGTGGAAGAAAAATATGTTGCGCTGGCTTCCCAGCGGATCAGCGAGATCGGACCCTCGTAGTTCTACCAATAACCTTCGTGCACCTTTGTGTCCTTGGCGGTGAAAAACTATGACAGAAAATCTTAATCCAATCGGATATATCGTCGGCGGCGGGCTGAAAGAGAACCTGCGCGCCCGGCTGACCGTCCCGGCACATGACGTGCAGGAAGGCGCTTTCGTGGTCATCCCCAGCGGAGACTGGCAGTTCTATGGGCTGGTAACCGACCTGCAGCTCGGGGCGACCGACGCGCGCTTTGCCGATGAGCAATCGGAAAGCCGCCTGCCTGCGGCGCTAGCCCAGGCGCTGCACGGGCAGACACTGTTCACGACCCTGGAGATCCTGCCGGCGCTGATGCTGGAGCGGGGACCGGAGCCGGGGTCGCCCGCATACGCCTCCTGGAAACAGGCCAGGGGCGGGGAAACGCCGCGCCCGCTGCCGGTGAAGACCGTGCCACCGCACCACGCCCGGGTGCAGCTGGCCTCCGGGGGGGACATCGCCGAGATCTTCGGCAACCCGGCAGCGAAGGGAAATTTCATCATCGGCTACACCCGCGAGCAGGGGCACCCGGTATGCCTGAACCTGGACAAGTTCATCCAGCGTTCGGCGGGTGTCTTCGGAGCGACTGGGACTGGCAAATCCTTCCTGACGCGCATCGTGCTGGCAGGCCTGATGCAGCAGGGACGCGCCTCCGTGCTGGTCTTCGACATGCACAATGAGTATGGCTACGATGATACGGCCTCGGACACCGGGCAGCGCGTGACCGGGCTGAAGACCAAACTTGGGGCGCGCATCCGGGTGGTGGGGCTGGGTCCAGGGACGATGATCCGCGGCGCCACCCCGGATTTCCACATGGAGATTGCCATGGCGGATATCACCCCCGCGGATGTCGAGCTGCTGACCCGCGAGCTCAACCTCAAGGAGACCACCCCGACCACGCTGCACGCCCTGACCAGTTCCTTTGGACAGGATTGGTTCCGGCATTTCAAGATAATGAATCGTGACGAAATCGAAGTGGAAGACGAGAAGGGCAAGACAAAGAAAGTGCCGCATCCCGACAGCGTGGCTTACTGGGCGAACGAAAATGGGGTGAACGTGATGGCAGCGGAGGCGCTGCATGACAAGCTGCGCCGCCTGTTCGACTGCAAGTACATCGTGGAAAAACCGGCGGCCGACTCGTTGAAAGAGGTGATCGATTCGCTGGAGAACGGGAAACACGTGATCCTGTCGTTCGGGGAATATGACAAGGACCTGGACTACCTGCTGGTGAGCAACCTGCTGACCCGCAAGATCCGCCAAGTGTGGGAAAAAAGGACCAACCTTTTCCGTTCCGGGAAAGAGAAAGAACCGCGCCAATTGGTGATCGTGGTCGAGGAGGCGCACAAGCTGCTCAACCGCGAAATGGCCGGGCAGACCACCTTCGCCACCATCGCCCGTGAGATGCGCAAATACTACGTGACCCTGCTGATCATTGACCAGCGCCCTTCACAGATCCACGACGAGGTGATGTCGCAGCTGGGGACGCGCATCTCGGGCTGGCTGGGGGACGAGGACGACATCCATGCCGTGCTCTCCGGGTTGGCGGGGCGCGAAGCCCTGCGCGGGATGCTTTCCCGCCTACAGCCCAAAGAGGAGGTGCTGCTGCTCGGGTGGGGCATGCCAATGCCCCTGCCGGTGCGATCGCGACGCTATGATGACAATTTCTGGCGTGAACTGCAGGGCGCCGCAGTCGCAAACAAGAAGGACGAGTCCCAGATCTTGAAAGAACTCGGGTTCTAAGACTACCTGAGGAATAAAAAAAGCCGCCCGGTTTCCCCTCC
The DNA here is from genome assembly GCA_041753035.1 of Anaerolineales bacterium. Classification (GTDB taxonomy): domain Bacteria; phylum Chloroflexota; class Anaerolineae; order Anaerolineales; family Villigracilaceae; genus UBA877. Next base: position 13,232 of record JBGSVI010000088.1, read on the forward strand.
GGGCGGCTTCGGTTTCATTGCATGGTCAGTTCGGCTCGGACCACGCCGGCACGCGGGTGGCGGGCGGTCAACCGCACCACCCCGCCCTGCGGGGCATGCACGATCCACTCCACCTTGAGGCGGTCGTCCGTCTCCCCCTCCGCGCCTTCCACCATGGCGGCTTTGTAGGCGCGGCCTTCCAGCTCGGCGAGTACGAGGCGCGACTTGCCGGACTGCAGGCTGGCGCCATCGGGCAGTTCGATCTCGCAGATGACCCCACGGGTGAGTTTCTTTTCGAGGGCTTTCTTGGTGACATAGGTGGGCAGCCAACCGGTATTCTCCACCACCAGGCGCACCCGGTAGGCCTCCTTGCCGATCGGGATGATCTCGGCCTGGCGCAGGGCAAGGCGGGGCGAGATGAGCGCATGCCAGACGATCCAGCCGGGGAACAGGCTGATCTCCTTTTCCAGGAAAGCGAACGGCGGGTTGGACCAGGTATACATGCTGTCCCAGCCGCCCAGTTCAATGCTACCCAACTGGGGATGCTCGAAGGGAGTCCAATCCACGAAACCCTTGCCACCCAAGACCTCGTCGTTCCACTTCATCAGCAGAAGGTCATCCTCCACGGGATGCTCGCGGAACCAGTCGATGAACTTGAAATCCTTGATGCCTGCCTGGCGCATCGGGCTCCAGATCTCTACCGTCCAGGAGAATAACCCATGGTGGTCGTATATCCAGGTGTCAAAGCCGCCGGTGGTGACCTTCTTGGGGTGGTAGCGGAAATCATGGTAGCAGGACACATTGGGGTAGCCGGTGAGCCGGGTGCCCTGGTCGCCAATCTTCTTGTAGGTCCACAGGTCCTCTGCGGGGAGTTCATCATCGGAACGGTCATCGTAGGGGCGCAGGAGCAAACCACTGAAGGTGTGAAAGGTAACCACGCCGGTGAGGTTGGGATGGCGGATGATGAAATCCACCAGGTTGCGTGACTCGGGTTCGCTGACGGGATAGGGACCGGCACCAATCTGTTCGTTCTCCTGCCGCCAGGCGACAGGGAAATTGCGGTTGAGATCCAGGCTTTCCTTGGGGGTGCGGAGTTGGATGGTTACCCCGTCATAATCGCGCAGCAGCCCCTCGGGCAGGAGACGGTAATAGTTGCCACCGGTCTCGACCGGGTCGCGGCGGACCATCAAGCGCGGGTCAGCGGGGTGGGTTTTCCAGAGGCCATTGGAGTCATGCAGGCGCATGGTCAGGATGCGCCCATCGGCGTTGATGTCCTGTTCGCACAGACCATCGACTGGCTCCTCGTTGTAAGGGTAGGGGCGCGTGGAGGAGCGGACGTACCTGGGGTTGTCTGCCAGGGTCCACTCGGCACCGTCGGGGTTGACACGTGGGACGATGTAGAAGGCGCGCGTATCCAGGCAAACAGTGATCTGAGGGTCTTTTTCATACCCAGTAACCAGGTACTGGATAAGATAAAGACAGGCAGCGCAGCCTGCCACCTCGGTGGCATGCAGATTGCCATCCACATAGAAGGCGGGCTTTTCCGTATCCAGCCCGGTGGCGAAATTGGTGAGAGTGACCAGCCAGACATCGCGGCCTTCATACGACTTGCCGATGGATTCTAGGCGCAAGAGGCTGGGGTGTTCCCTGGCAAGGACCTTGAGAATGCGGGTCAATTCGGCATAACGGTGGAAGCGGTCGAAACGGATGGCGGGCACGGGAACTCCTTATTCATCCACTTTACAGTGGATGAGGTGGGTCAAAGTACAAGATGTCAGGGCGATGGATGCGCCAGGCTGGTGAGCACAGCCAGCAGGTCGAAAGCCATTTTTTCACGGCTGAAATGGATCTCCAGATAGCGACGCCCGGCAAGCCCCATGAGGAGGGATTTCTGCGGGTCGGCAGACAGTGCCTGGATGGATGCAGCCAGGGCGGCAGGGTCGCCTGGTGGGACGAAGACCCCACAGCCAGCCGCCTCAACCACATCCCGGATGACGCCGTCGATGGCCAGAAGCACCGGGCGTCCAGCAGCCAGGTAATCGAAGACTTTGTTCGGGTAAGTGGTCTTGTATTCGTCGATCGGCTTAAGAATTGCCAGGCAGGCATGCGCCCCTGCGAGGGCGGCAGCCATTTCATTCTTGGGGAGCGGAGGGAGGAAGAGCACATTGGTCAGGCACATTTGGGAAGCCTGCACCTGCAGGGCAGGTTTTTCCTTGCCGTCACCCAGCAGGACAATGGCGACCTGGGGGTTGGTTCTCTGCAGGAGGTGGGCGGCCTGAAGCAGGATGCCCAGGTCGTTCGACATGCCATGCGCGCCAGCATAGAGCACGACAAAGCGACCGGAAAGGTTGTGCAGGGAGCGGAAAGCATCGCCAGGGTCGGCAGGAGCAAACATTTGTGGATCGGATCCGTTGGGGATCAGTTCGACCCGCCGGGCACCGCGGGAGGCGACATGTGCCACGTAGCCGGGGCTGTTGACCAGCATGCAGTCGGCGCGGCGGTATAGGAAGCGCTCGAGCCACAGGGAGAGGCGGATGAGCAGCGGGTTGGTGAGCACGCCAACGGCGATGGCAAAGGTCGGCCACAGATCACGCACCTCAAAGAGGAAGCGCGCCCGCTTGAGGCGTGCCAACGCCCAGGCAGTGGCACCCTGGAAAAGGGGCGGTGAGGTGCCCCAGACCACGTCCACGCGGCGGACACCAAGCCCGATCCAGAAGGAAGAGAGCATGAAGGAAAGGAAAGCCAGCACGCGGTGGAAGAATGAGCGGTGCAAGGCATGGTAGGTGGCAGCGCGCAGCACTTTCACCCCTGGTTCCTCGGCAGTCTCTGAAGAAGATGACTGTCCGGTCAGGTAACTGACCTGGCTGGCAATCACCGTGACCCGGTGACCCTGGGCAGCCAGGAAGCGCGCCAGTTCGTGGTGGCGCGTCCCGCCAGGTTCGTCGAGGGTGGTGAAAGCCTGATGGATGAGCAGAATATGCATCTATTCCCCATCCGCCGGGAAGGCCAACGGCTCCTGCGGCCAGCCTTCCTGTGCATGGCGGAGGACCAGTGCGACCATTTCAGGAGGCATAATTGGGAGTATGGGCAATTCCGAGAGAGGCTCCCAGCACGGTTGATAGGTGCCGCGCCCGGGCTTCGGATTGAGAATCTCCTCACCGCAGCCAGTGCCAAATTCCCCCCCGGTGACTTTGACCAGGAAGTAATACTGCCAGTCCTGCTGGAATTTCATCCTGACCACCAGGCGCTCGATCTCGACGACCAGGCCGAGTTCCTCGCAGGTCTCGCGCACGGCTGCCTGTGCGGGGGTCTCGCCGGGATCGATGTGCCCTCCAGGAAAGGTGAAATAGTGCCGACCGTCACGGTGGCGTTCAATAAGGGCGATCTTGTCTTCCTGAAAGAGGAGGATGGCGGCGCGGTAGGACATGGCAGTGATCAACTTTCTGTGATCAGGGATGAACGGGTGGGAAGGAGAACTGCGTGATAATGACGATCTCGCCCGTAGATTCCATGGAGAAGGCAAGCGACAGAGCGGGAATTTTAATCCCGTAGGTGGGGGATGTCCAGCCGCGCACCGGGTCGGGAGGCGGGTCACCATGGAGCACTTGCCCGGCGCGCACGATGGAGAAGGCGGGGTTGAATAGAGCAGCATTGGACTCATAAGAAATGTGAATTACGACCGGGCCATGCGACGACTCGAGGGTCACATCCACGCCTGTATCGTGTGTCAACACATGCCAGGGAAGATCGGGCAGAAGCCAGTGCAGGCGGGCGCTGAATGTGCGTCCGCGCCAGGGCAGGCGCTGGGGCAAAAGTTCGTCGCGTACCAGCCAGCGATCCTCTTCGGACACACTGATTATGCGCGTGTGGCGGTACCCATGCCCCCAGTAACGCCCACGCAGGCACTGGATCACTGCAGGATCACTGACCGGTAGGGAGCGGCGGTAGGCATTGACCCAATCCAAGTAGAGGAAACGCCCGGCACGAGTCATCTGGTCGCAATCATTCACCGTGACGGTGTTGTGGAGAAAAGCCGCGGCCAGTGCATTCTCCCAGGGCGGATCAGCATTGTACAGGTAGGTGCCGGCATCCTGAGCGAGGTTGACGCCGCGCCACCACAGGTCGAGATGGAGCTGATCGGCATGCGAGGGGCGGGAGTTATACTGGGCGGTGCGGAAATATGCCCAGGAGTGGAGGCCATACATTTGGTCGCCAAGGTAGCGCGGCAGGTTGAGGCTGCGGGGACCGGGAGCATTGACGCCGAACCAGAGTGCCATCTCATCCCAGGGGCCGCGCGGCAGGTCATAATCCAGGAAGGCACGGGCGGCAGCGTAGAGCACGGGGCGCTGATCGGCAAAGGGCTGGCTGGTAAACGGGAAAATATACGCACCGTCATTAGCGCCTAGGTTGGGGGCCTGCCCAGATTCGTCGTCCATGAGTGCCAGCATCCAGTGGACCGAACGCATCAGCGCCTGGCGCGTCGCCGGGGGCCAACGCAAACCGAGGAATGGCAGCAGGGCATTGACCCACAAGGCCACCTGGAGCATCAGCCGGTGGTAGTTGGTGCTGTGCTGGGAATATTCGCCGTAAGAGTCGATCTGCGCCTGCAGCCCGCGATTGAGCCAGCGCCAGCCCAGTGCCCGCCACCGGGCAGCCTGCGGGCAAGCGGGCAGGGCCAAGGCAGCCGTGAGCAACCCGGCAGCCTCGGTGAGCAGGTGGTTGTTATGCTGGGAACGGGCATAGAGCAGGGTGGGCGGGATGCGTCCGGCATGGGCAACCACTGAGGCGGCCAACTGAGCCAGGCGCCCCGGGGTGGAGGCGGGCGCGGCAGCAAAGACCTGCCCGGCCCAGGCAAAAGCAATCAGGCGCAGGGAGACTTCCTGACCGCTACTCCAGTTGGGACCCAGGCAGGGTGGGTTGGCCGCAGTAAAGGTCTCAAATTCCCCCCAGAAGGCAGTAGCATATCTTTCCTCGCCGGTAAGGTGATAGGCGCGGCCCAGGGTGAAAGCCCAGCCAAAGCGGGCTGGCTCCCAAAGGCGCTTGACATCCCCCGCCGGTAGGTCGGCAGGCTCGGGAGGAATGGGAAGCGGAACCTTGCCTATCTCGTAGTCCGTCCAAGGGGAGAGCGGCCCGGGAAGTTCCAGGAGCAGGGAAACCGGTTCGCCGCCGAACAGGCGGACCTTGCCGGCGACGATCTCATCCGCTTCGGCCAGCAGCAGGCGTTCACAATCTTTTCTCAGAACCGCGCACAGGGCATCCCGATCGGGCAGGGGCAGGAGCGGTTGCAGGGAACCTCCCGGTTCAGGGGCACGGCGGCTGGTGAGGCGGGCATAATGCCCGGTCAGCAGGCCAAATTTATACAGGGCATACAGTCCCACCTGTTGAACTCCCAACTGGCGCAGAGACTTCAGGGCAAACATCAGCCGGGTGAGAGGATTCATCCCTGCAATTTCTCCAGATAGGATAAGGCGAAGAAAAGGGCGGCCACTTGCATGGATTGGACCAGTTCGCCAGCCTTGGCCATGGCCACCACCTCGTCAAGCGGCCGGAGGTGCACATCGATCTCCTCGGTATCATCCAGGTGTTGTTCGTCCACCCGGCTGGCATCCAGGGCCAGGAAGAAGTGGATCATGTTGTTCTGGATTGCCGGGTTGGGGGATAAGCAGCCCACTTGCACCCAACATTCGCTGCCAAACCCGGTCTCCTCGAACAGTTCGCGACGAGCCGCCTTTTCCGGGGTCTCGTGAGGGCCATCCAACATGCCGCCTGGGAATTCGATGATCACCCGGCCCAGACCATGCCGGTACTGGCGGATGAGCACCACCTCCTGCCGGGGGGTCAGGGCCAACACGGTGACCCAGTCACCGAACTCGTATACCCGGCCTTCAAAGTGCCTGCCATTGGGAAGTTCACAAAGGTCAAGGCGGACGTTGGGGTAGGTGTGCGTGGAGGAGAGGATCTTCCAGGGCTTGAGGGTCATGACTTTACGAACTGCTCGATCACCGGCAAGATGGGCGGACTGATCTGCGCCGGAAGGTTATCTGCTGAGAACCAGCCCCATTCAGTATGCTCGTTGTTCAGGCAAACTGCGCCATGAGCTTGAGGGGCAAGATAGACGATGGTGACATTGTGTACTTCGTCGCCGTTGGGGTAGCGGTAGAAAAGTTCGGGACCAGAAAAGACGCCGAACAGGGAAAGGGGACCGAGTTCCAGACCGGTCTCCTCGCGCACCTCGCGTTGGGCAGCCTGCTCCACTGATTCGCCTAATTCCACGGCACCGCCGGGCGGACCCCAGCAGCCGCTGTCGGAGCGCTTGAGCAAGAGCAAGCGCCTGTTTTCATCCACGATGAGCGCTGCAGCACCGACCATCAGCAGGGGAGCATGCCCGACATAATGGCGCAGGGAGGCGAGGTAATCCATTCACCCTTCCTTGCGGAACTGCAGACAGTAATGATGGAAGGTGTTGCTGACCCAAGCTGATCCCAGGCCGAAGGGCGCCAGGGGCTGGTTATCCTGGCACCAGATCTTTTCATCTTTAAGGGTGTAGATCTTGCCCAGTTCACGCCCCAAGTCCCAAGCCAGGGGATAGACCTTGCCGCCCTTCTTGACGTTCTTGACGATGACGGTGAGATAAGCCTTCTCGCGCAAGAGCGGCTTCAACCCAGCATAAATGGCAACCAGTTTCGCAAGGAACTCCTCGTACTCATGGACATTTCCCAGGTCGTTGGGATCGTCGGAGTAGAAGACGTCCTGATCCGCGGCGGAGCGGCGTTTCTGCTGGGTCAGGGAACCGCGAGCGTGCAACATATCCCAGTACGGGGGGGAGGTCAGTACATAGTCAAAGGTTGGCAGTCGCAGTTCGCCGGCAGAGGCTGCGTCAGCAGTGATGACCTCAGCCTGTAAGCCTGCGGCTACATCTCCCAACGCCAACCGCTCTGCGGCGATGATCTGTCGGGCAATGCCAGCATACCTTGGATTCAACTCGATGCCGTAAGAACTGCGCCCAAGGCGCAGGGCAGCCACCAGTGTCGAGCCGGTACCTACCATCGGGTCGAGGATGGTCTCCCCGCGCTTGGTGAAGAACTCGATGAAATCAGCAGCAAGCGTCTCGGGAAATTTGGCCGGGTGGACCAGCACGCCTTGCTGACGCGGCGGGGGATTATGGATGAACCAGGATTTCTGGAACTTCAACCAGGTCTTGGAGTCGAGGTCATTCAGTTTGTTGAGGCGCATGGAGGCATTATAGCGTATTACGGCAGTGGGGTGCGCGAAGGGGTGAGGCTGGGGGTGGGGGAAAGCCAGACAACCGTGTACACTTCCAGTTCAGAGAACGAGACCAATACGGGGGTGCCCCCGCTGGCAGAGGCGAAGAAACCCAGCGTGCCGGTGCGCAGCACGGGGTCACGCAGGCTGAATTGGAAGTGGTCATTCAGGAAGATACGAAACTCCGTTCCGGAAGCCCACAGGCCGAGGCGCACCTCGCCCGGCGCGCCGGTGGGTACGTCCCCGCTGGGGAGCCAGTTCTGGAGCACCTCCGGGGCACCGCCACCGCGTACCCGCTCGAAGCGCAGGGAACCGTTACAGGCCAGGACAAGACGGTAGTACGTACCGCCGGGAGCAGCACGAAAGAGCAAGCCGTATTGGTCGGTGCCACGGCACAGGCTGAGACGAGCAGTGGCCTCGAGGTAGAAATCACCCAGCAGCGGCTCGCTGCGCAGACTGAGGATGGTGAGTGGACCAGAAGTGAGCGAGAGCGACAGGCGGTTGTTGGTCAGCCCAGCCGAGGCGCTCGCCGAAGAGGCGGCGTTCCACAGGGATGGGTTGCTGAAATCGTCGGCAAAGATCAGGCTGCCCAGGCCGGGAGGCGGCTCGATGGTGGGCGGTGGGAGGTAGGTGGGGGTGAAGGTGGGCGTGCGGGTGGGCGGGAACCAGACGATAGTAGGCGTTTCGGTGGCAGGTATGGGGCTGGGGCTGGGAGTCCCGGTGGCAGGCAGCGCATCACAGGAAGACAGAGCGGCAGACAGCACCAGGCACAGCGCCAGGGCAGGAAGGATGAGAGGGCGGGAAAGCCAGCGCGGGAAAATCATGAGTTTAAGCACCAAAGCCAATGGCAAAAGACCAGGTACAGAGAGAGCCGGGTGTTGTACAATACAGGAACATGATGCTCATTCTAGCATAAAGGAGAGACACATGAACCAAAGATCCGTCCTTGTGACCGGTGCCTGCGGGGAGATCGGCCAAGCGCTCGTGCAGGAACTAGCCCGCCAGGGATACCGCATCGTCACCACCGACCTGGTACCGCTGCCGGAGGCGATCAAGCCGCTGGCCGCAGAGCACGTACAGGGCGACCTGGTCTACCGGGTGAAGCAGTTCTACGATTATGACTTCGAGATCATCTTCCACCTGGCAGCCTCGCTGTCATCGAAGGCGGAGATCGCCACGGAGGAGGCACACCGCATCAACGTGGAAGGGACAATGCAACTGCTGATGCTGGCAGCCTTCAAGTCCGAGCGGCGGGGGAAGGCGGTGAAGTTCCTGTTCCCCAGTTCGATCGCAGCCTACGGCTTTGCCAACCTGGAGGAGAAAAAACGCGCCGGGCGGGTGAAAGAGGACGAATATAACACGCCGCACACCATGTACGGCTGCAATAAACTCTATTGTGAGAAACTGGGCATGTACTACAGCCAGTATGCCGGTCAGCGCCACCTGGACGAAAACCCGCCGGTGATGTGCGATTTCAGGGCGATCCGCTTTCCGGGATTGATCAGCGCCTTCACCCTGCCAAGCGGGGGCACCAGCGACTACGGACCGGAGATGCTGCACCGGGCGGCGGAGGGACGACCCTATGCCTGCTTCGTGCGCGAGGATACGCGTATCTCATTCATGGCCATGCCGGATGCGATCCACTCGATCCTGAAACTGATGGATGCACCGCGCGATGCGCTGACCCAAGCAGTGTACAACATTGACGCCTTCAGCCTGACGGCGGGCGAGTTCCGCAAGCGGGCATTGAAGAGTTTCCCCCACGCGCAAATCACCTTCGAGCCGAACCCGCGCCGCCAGGGCATCGTGGATTCATGGCCTGAGGATATCAACGATTCCGCCGCCCGCAAGGATTGGGGCTGGAAGCCTGAGTATGACATGGAGCGGTTCTTCGATGAGTATTTCCTTCCGGAGATCCGCAAGCGCTACCAGACCCCGAACCGGATGACGAAAGAGTGAAAAATACAGGGACCGCCGAAAGGCGGTCTCTGTGCTGAATGGGTTAGATCTCTATTACCTGTTCCCGCTCGGGGCCGACGGAGATGAGGCCTATGGGGACGCCGCACAGGGCGGTGAGCCGTTCCAGGAACAGGCGGGCAGGCTCGGGGAGGGCATCCCAGGTGCGCACGGAGGTGAGGTCCTGACGCCAGCCGGGAAGTTCTTCGTAGACTGGCTCGAAGGAGTCGAGAGCGGAGAGACCGAAGGGCAAGTCGGTGAAAACCTGGCGGCGCTGGCGGTAAGCGGTGCACAGGCGGATGGTTTCGAGACCGGTGAGGATGTCCAACTTGGTGACAGCCAATTCGCTGAGACCATTGAGACGCACGGCGTAGCGCAGCAGGACGCCATCCAGCCAACCAACGCGGCGCGGGCGACCGGTAGTGGTGCCGAACTCGTCCCAGGGGTTGGAACCAGTGCCGCGCAGGCGCTCGGCGAGCTTGCCGTGCAGTTCGGTGGGGAAGGGACCGGAACCAACGCGGGTCTGGAAAGCCTTGACCACGCCGGTGACACGCGCCTGGCGGGCGACATCCAGCCCCAGACCAAGACCGGTGAGCGCACCGGGGGCGGTGGTGCTGGAGGAGGTGACGAAGGGATAGGTGCCGAAGTCGATGTCCAGCAGGGTACCCTGGGCACCTTCGACCAGCAGGCGCTTGCCCGCCTGGAAGGCGGAATAGAGTTCGGTAGAGGTGTCAGTGATGTGCGCCTTAAGCAGGCTGGCAGCCTTGCGATACTCGGCACACAGCGGGGCAGGGTCGAGGCAGGGAGCACCCAGAACCTGCAGGGTGCGGTTGGCTGCTTCCACATGGACAGCCAGGTGGTCGGAGAAATCAGCGGAGAGCATGTCGCCAAGGCGCAGGCCGCGGCGGGAGGCTTTGTCGGTGTAGGCGGGTCCGATGCCGCGCCCGGTGGTGCCCAGGCTGGCCTTGCCGCGGGCGGATTCGAGCGCCTGGTCAAGCGCCTGGTGGGCGGGGGTGATAAGGTGGGCAGCAGAGGAGAGGCGCAGGCGCGAGGGGGTGATCTCCACACCAGCTTTACGCAGGGTCTCCACCTCGGTCAGCAAGGTGCGGGGGTTGACGACCATGCCGCTGCCCAGCACAGCGATAACCTGCGGGTGGATGATGCCCGAGGGGACAAGATGAAGTTTGTAGATGCGCCCGCCCACGGTGACGGTATGCCCGGCATTATCACCGCCATTGCAGCGCGCAGAGTAATCCGCCTGGGCAGCGTACCAATCGACGATGCGACCTTTGCCCTCGTCCCCCCACTGGGCACCAACGATAACATGGAATGACATGCAGCCTCCTTGAGATCACTCGGTGGGATTATAACATCCTGGAAATGATATAATCCTTGCAGATACTCATGAAGAAGATCCTGACCCTGCTCTGCCTGCTGGTGACCCTGGCGCTGCTGACCCGGATGCAAGTCCCGGCACAGGCTGCCCCGGTCGAAGCGCAGGAATATGTGACGCCAACCGCCCAGCCGGACGGGCGCATCCTTTACACCGTGCAGGCGGGGGATACCTGTATGCGCATCGCACTGCTGAACGGCATCTCGGTGGACTATCTGCGCGTCACCAACCAGTTGAACGAAAACTGCGACATCCGCGAAGGGCAGCAACTGCTCATCGGCGTGGGAGGACCGGCAGCAGCCTCGCCGACCCCAGGAAATACGGCAACCCCGGGCCTGCCGACACCCAGCCCCACACAGGGACCGACCGGGTCCGCCACCGTGTGCGTGCTGATGTACGTGGATGAGAACGGTGATGGCATACGACAGGTGACAGAATTCGGGCTGGACGGCGGGGCGGTCAACCTGCTGAGCGCCAACGGGCAGTATTCGCAGACGCTGAACACATCCTCGGGGCGCGACCCGGACGACGCGGAAGAACCGCTGCGCACCTGTTTCGATGACCTGGAGCCGGGAGCATATACCCTGAGCGCAGGCATCCCGGAAGGGTACAACCCAACCACGGTGCTGAACACTACCCTTCTGCTGACGGTTGGCGATACGACCTACGTGAACTTTGGCGCACAGGTGAAGACGACCAGCGGTGAAAGCGGGGAAAAGAAGACCTCCCCCATTCTGGGGTTCCTGGGAGGGGCGTTCCTGCTGGGAGGGCTGGGGATCGGGATCTACGCCTGGAGCACGTTAAGAAAGAAAAAATAAGCCAGGGGCTGATCAGCGCCCGCTGAGCCGGTGATAATCCCGTTTTTCGATATACATGCGATCGTCGGCAAGACGCTGGACTTCAATCAGCGACTGTCCACGCGTCCCGACGGCGATGCCCAGCGAGATGAGCAGATCGGGACCCTGGTAATATGTGTTGTTCAGGCTGATCAGTTTGCGGATGCGGGAAAGCACTTTCTCACCGGCGGAGGGTGAAAAACCGGGGAGCAGTATGGCGAACTCATCCCCGCCCATGCGGGCGACGATGTCGGTCTCGGTGAAAGCAGAACGGAAGACCTCGGCGATGCGGCGGAGCAATTCGTCGCCAGCCTCGTGACCGTAGGTGTCGTTGACCAGCTTGAGGTCGTTGAGGTCTCCAATGAGGATGCCAACCGGGAAGGGACCTTCCTTTTCGAGACGGTCCATCTGCTCGACGAAGAAGGCGCGGTTATAGAGACCGGTGAGCACGTCGTGAGTGCCTAGGTAGCGCAGGTAGGTCTCGGCACGCTTGCGAGCGGTGATGTCACTGATGGAAACGAGCACACGGCTGAGGTCCTGCTCGTGACCAGGGAGGACACGCCACCAGAGTTGAATATCAATGGGATCGCCCTGGATGGAGTAGTTGATGCCCTCGCGCTCGTAGGAGGTGGCACCGTTCCACATGTCAACCAACTCGCTGGCAAAGTGCACATCCATGCGATCGCGGAAGATCTTGTCCAGGTTGGCGATCAAGTCCTGCTGGGAGGTGGCACCAAAGAGTTCCAGGGTCTTGCGGTTGACCTGCAGAATAGTGATACGGGATATGCACAGGTGCACATCCTCGGGGTGATCGGCGAGGTGGCGGGCAAGGTCCTTAACGCCGCGGGAACGCAGTTCAGCGAAGAACTTGTGGATGCCGGAGTAATCCTCCTCCCACAGGGAGATGGGGGCATATTCGAACAGTTCGCGCCAGTGGTTGAGTTCGGACGTGGGTACGGGCATGATTCACCTCCAGGGAAAGGCTAGAGAGGCGGCCAGAAAGCAGGCAGGAAGATACGCAGAAGCGTATCGCCAAGGATGCCGAGGATGAGCAGCATGCCGAACAGGCGGTTGTGGTGGAAGGCGAAGCCTGAGAACCAGGTGGGCCAAGCGGGCCATTCCTTGGGCGGCTCGACTGGGCGCGGCTTGGAGAGCACAGCCAGGGCAAGGAGCAGGCGCTTGCCCGCCAGCAGGACAATCAGCATGATGGGAGTGAAGTAGTGCGGGATGAAGACCAGGTAGAGGATGACCAGATAGGAAAGGATGAGGGCAGCCATAGTGACGTAGCGGGCAGCCTTCTCGCCGATCTTGACCGGCAGGGTGCCGACATGCTTTCCCTTGTCGGCGTCCAGTTTGTCAATGTGCTTGCCGACATTGATGCTGGCAACGCTGAGACCAAAGGGCACACCAGCGAGGGCCACGTTCCAGACCGGGGAGGACCAGACTCCGCCCGCCAGTACTAGGTACACACCGGCGAAGAAGATGGGACCCCAGATGAGGAAGATGGTGAATTCACCCAGACCAATGTACTTGAGCGGCCAGGTGTAGAAGAGCACCATGAAAACGCCAAAGGCGAATAAGCCAAGGATGGCGGGGGAGAAGGAGGTGTAGAAGAGGCAGTAGAGACCGGCAAGGGTGGCGACGAAACCGCTGACAACAAACCAGCGCAGGGACTGCTTCTTCGTCCAGAAACCCTGGACGAGGGGATGGACGCCATACTGGATACGGAAATAGTCATCAGCATCCACGCCGCGGCTGAAATCGGTGTAGTCGTTGAGGATGTTGTTGGTGCCATGGGCAAGGAAGAGGCCGAGGGTGACCATCACAAAGGGCAGCCAGGCGAAGTGACCATCCCGCCAGGCGAGCAGGGCAGACATGATGCAGGCGTAGATGGTGACGGTGGTGACGGCGGAGCGGGTGGCGATGAACCATTTGGAGAGGATATCCAGACGATCCCACTCGTCTTTTGAGTCCATCTTGATGAGGGTGGTGAGGGCTTTGCCCCACATCTTGAAATCGATCTTCATCGGACGCCTCCTGGATAAGGGGAATAAGATGGTGATAGCATGATTGTACAACAAATGCAAGGGAAGGGGACCAAGAAAGTTGTGCAACCGCTACCTCTCTCTTGGTCCCCTTCCCAGAAACCCAGCCTGCAGGGTGCATCTTGATATAATCGAGAAGATCAACCGGGATTGAGAGACCTTATGAAAACCAAGAGCATGATATTTGTTGTATTGCTCGCCTCCAGCCTGGCAGCATGCAGCCTGAGTCCCCAGACTGAGGGTCTTTACTTTGTTGCCGGCAATACATTGTATTGGATGGACACGGACGGCAACAAGGTGACCAGCCTCACGGATGAACTGGCAGGCGAACGGCAACTGCTCGCCAGCGACCCACTCCACCACACCCTGTACATGATGCGTTGGGAGGCCAACAGCCAACTCGTGCGTCTCGATCCGGACCAGCCTGATACCCTGACCATGTTGGATGGTCCGGCAGAAGGCGGGCAAGGACTGGGGGTGGATACCAGGAATGAACTAGTCTTCATCGGCATCTATTACGAAGGGATCTACCGGGCGCCGCTTTCCTCGTGCTGTTCAGAAATGGAACTGATCGTTTCTGCCGACCAACTGTCCCCAACCTACGGGCAGCGCGGCCAACTGCAACTGGACTGGCAGCAGGAGCAGGTCTATTTCCGATCCACGTTCGATGGGGCATGTGACAACTGCCGCTCCATCTGGCGGGTGGATTATGATGGAAAGAACCTAGCCACACTTCTCCCGGCAAACGGGGGGGGACGCGCTGGCGCTGGACCTATCCAATCAGAAATTGTATTATTCCGACATTCCAGAGGAAGGCAACACGATCAAGAGGGCAAACATGGACGGCTCGAACAGCGAAACTCTCCTGACCCTGCCCGTCCCCTATACCATTTGCCGGGAGATGGCAGTGGATGCAGCCAGAGGAAAGGTGTATCTCTCCCTTTATGACCCCGCTGGATACCAGCAGCGAGCAATCGCCTCGATGAACCTGGATGGGAGCGGGTTCAAGATCCTATTCGAGATCAGCGGCAGCGAACCGCAGGAAGTGACTGGCGGGATCAGCCTGTGGGCAAACAAGTAGCAGAAACGAAGCTATGGGGGCAGCACTGAAGGCAGAAGCATACAAAGGGATTTTGCGCGATAATCAACATCAGGATCATGAATGGTTATCCAGCCATACAAACAGCAGAGAAAACATTCTCCACCCAGAACCAAGCCAGGAGGTAACATGAAGCGGATATTCGTTGTAGCTCTGTTGTTGATGGTTGTGCTGACGGGATGCAACCTTCCCGGAAATCCCGGCGGAGAAATTACCACCTCGCCGACCGCTGAGGGGCAGGAGAACGGGCAGGCAAGCGAAACGACAGAGGTGGGCATTCCAACTACACCTCTTGAGATCCTCCCCGTGCCGTCCATTTCCATCCAGGTCGAGGGGGTGGCATACCAGGCATTTCAAATGCCGGGCGACCCTTTCCGTTTCGTTTGCCAGGAACCCTGCACGCTTGACCTGGAATACATCTACGCAGAATATGCCGGCTTCCGCAGCGCACATGACATGTTGATCGCCTTGACCGGCATTGATACGCTGACCGAACTGCAACCCGTGGACATGCATTTGGAACTCACCGACAGCATCTGCGCTGATTTCCCGTATGGGCATGCCTATCTTTATGCAAACACACACCAGGCATACACCTGCACCGAGGGACCGGGATATTACCCGACCATCGAGGAGAAGATCCAGATGGCGGCTTCGCCTGAGGGACAATATTTCCCGGTGCACGAATACTTACATACGATCTTCTTCGGGAGGATCTCCGGGCAGGCTGGAGGGTTCCAGGATTATCGAGCGGAGTTCTTCCACGATCTGGTCGTGCCGCTACCATCTTTTGCCATCGGCATCCTGGACCCTGCCGAATTCTGTTCCTACCCGTACAGCCTGCCGCCCGGGGACTTTGGCGGCAGACTGATCTCCGAACTATGCCAGCAAAATGGCTTTGACTTAGCCGACCTGGCGGCCAGCCTGATCGAGCTGGATCGCCTTTACCAATCCGGCGGAGGGCAGGTTGCGGCGGAAGGGTACGAACATCCCGTGCCGAGCGTGGCGCAATACCGTGACATCCTGAACCACCTGCTGGGCAGCGACACAACAAGCGCATTTGCGGCAGCCTGCTGGCCGCCCGAACTGTTCGGCAACAGTTATCTTCCTGCCCCTGCCTGTGTCAGCGCATCATCAGGAGGAACAGCAACACCGGTGAAATGACCGGTGCGGTTCATCCGCAATTGATCAATAATCCTCTGCCAGGCAGATCAAATTCATGCATTCTGAGGAGAAATGCAATGGCGCTTCTTGGAAAACCCAACACGGATAAGATGGAAGCACGCCTGGATTTGAAAGGGCTGATCGCTGTTACGGAGAGCAGGTGACGGTTTCCTGCGGGGGTGATAGAATCAGGGCATGTTTCCGCGAGGAAACAGAAAGCGAGGAATGACATGGCTGATAAGAAGCCTCTTCACCCCAACCCGCCACCGCTGGTGCGCGTCTCGGGGACACATCGCGAGATGGGACGGCAGATCGGCGAGGCATGCCGCAAGCAGGTACAGCACAGCATCGAGAACGGAAAAACCCTGGTGGCGGACGCCTACCAGTCGCTGGAATTGACCTGGGATGGGGCGCAAATCCAGGCACGCAAGTACATCCCCTTCGCCCAGGAACGCTACCCGCAGTACGTGGAAGAACTGGTGGGGATCGCCGAAGGCGCCAACGTGCCCTTTGAAGATGTAGCGGTGCTGAATGCGATGGAGGCGGTGACCATGGACGCGCTGCACCTGACGCGCTGCACGAGCATGGCGGTGAACGACGACCGCACGGCGGATGGGCACGTGCTGCTGGCGCACAACGAGGACTGGGTGCCGGAGGACGAGGATGACGTGTTCATCGTGCACGCCACGCCAGACAAAGAGCCCCCCTTCCTGGGGATGACCTACGGCGGGCTTCTGCCCAACATCGGCTTCAACGCCTATGGCATCGCCCAGATGTGCGACTCGGTGTACCCGAACGATTCACGCATCGGGACGCCGCGCATCGTGGTCTCACGGGCGGTGCTGTCCTCGCGCACGCCGGACGAAGCGCTGCGGCACATGCTTTCAGCCCAGCGGGCGGCAGGATACAATCATTTGCTGGTGCACGAGAGCGGAGAAATTTACTCGGTGGAAGTCTCGGCACGCAAGTTCGCCATCCTGTACGGCGAGGATGGGTATATCGTGCACACCAACAACTACGTGGCTCCGAACATGCAGCAGGTGGAGCGCGAGCCTGAAGACCTGGTGGCCTCACGCGTGCGGTACTTCCGCGCCCTGCGGCTGGTGAAACGCGAGGATGCCCACTCGATCAAGACCCTGCAGGCGATCCAACGCGACCATGTCAACTTCTCGAACTCGATCTGCAACCACTCGATCAACGCCGCGGATGCCCTCGACCGGGAGAAGACGGTCAATGCAATGGTAATCGACCTGACGGCGCGGGAGATGCACATCGCCTGGGGCAACCCGTGCGAGAATCCCTACCATACCTATCACCTGGATGCGTAGAGATCGGCTGCCGGGTGTAAGACACTTTCACCGTTGCCAAAATATCTTCGGCGGGAGCATATCCAGACAAAGAAACCAGAAATCCCTGTTGGGCAACAGGGATTTCTTTTGTACAATAACAGCACAAAAAACTTTGGGATCATCGCAATGCAATTCAACGCGCCGGTGCCCACAGGCGTGATCGTCAGACTGAGCCAGAGCCATTGATCTGCCTGATGCATCTCATTCAATATCAAGAGGAGTGACCATGAAAAAGATATCCTTCCTGCGCATGTTCGTGATCAGCCTGCTGGGCTTTGCCCTGACCTTCTCTTCGAACATCCAGGACCCACCGCTGATGACCTACAAGGTGCGCCAACTGGCACCGGACCTGCCCAACACGGCGCTCGGCATCCTGGGCTTCCTGGGGTTGCTGGTAGCCATGGCCGTGCAGCCGATCGTGGGTGTCTTTTCGGACCGGGCGCGCACGCGGCTGGGACGGCGGCTGCCATTCATCATCGGCGGGTCGGCGTTGATCGCAGCCTCGTTGTTCCTGCTGGCGGCAGCACCGACATTGTGGCTACTGTTCGTGGGCGTGGTGCTGATCCAGTTCTCCTCCAACATCCTGCAAGGACCCTGGCAGGCACTCATCCCGGACCTGGTGCCGGAGGCGCAGCGCGGCCAGGCCTCCAGCTTGAAGGCGGTGATGGATATCATCGCTCTGGTGGTGGGAGGCATGGTGGCAGGGAAGATCCTTGGCTCGGGCGGGCTGGAACGCTGGGGAGAGAATGCAGTGTACGTGGCAGCAGCGGCGCCGACGGTGGTATTCATCGTCTTTGTGCTGCTCACCGCCCTGTGGGCACGCGAAAAGAAGTCCACAGAAGCAGAAGCGGCACCTATGACGGAGAAATCCATCGGTCAGGCGCTAAAAGGCGCGTTCAGTGTCAATTTCCGCGAGAACCGCGTCTTTGGCTGGTGGTTCGCCAACCGCATCCTGTTCTGGGGGGCATTCATCGCGATCAATTCCTTCCTGATCAACTACATGGTGGATGTGATCAAGATGTCGCAGGCAGAGGCGCAGTCATTCTACGGGAACCTGAAGATGATCCTGGGCGGGGCACTGATCGTGATGGCGCTGGTCTCGGGGTGGCTTTCGGACAAACTGGGGCGCAAGCCGGTGATGCTGGTTGCCGGGCTGGTGGCATTTGCAGGGGCATTCGCCCTGCTGCTGGCGCGCAACACAACATTCATTACCATCGCCGGCGGTGTAGTGGGGATGGGCATCGGGGCGTTCCTCTCGGCTTCGTGGGCGTTGGCTACTGACATTGTGCCACGCCAGGAAGCGGCGCGCTACCTGGGAATCGCCAACATCGCCACCTGCATCGGCTCGGGGGTGGCGCGCCTGCTAGGCGGGGTGTTGATCGACCCGATCAACCGGGTGCTGGGCTCAAGCTCATCAGGTTATCTGCTGCTCTACGCCCTGGCAGCCGCTGCCTTCCTGGGCAGTGCGCTGGTGATCCTGCCACTGCCAAATAAGAAGAAGGCTGAATAAGAGAAAAGAAAACAGGTGGATGAAGTTCTTCTTCATCCACCTGTTGTTTGTCTGATGAGGCGGCCTAACCTGCCTTGCGGCGCCTGGGCTCTTCCGGCGGGACAGGGGGAAGGGAAGCTTCCGGTTCCGGCGCAGGAGCGGGATCGGGTACAGGGGATGTCGGGGGAAGTGGCTCCGTGGAACGAGGGGGGAGCGCCTGGGTTCCGAAGCGGGTCATAACCACAGCGCCAAAGGCTGCCAGGCCGAGCAGGAAGGGAACGACCCAGCCGATGCAGTTGAGCACCCAGATCTTGGTCAGGGCAGCTGCCAGGAGCGTAAGAACAAAGGTGCCCAGACCCGCCTCAAAGGATGGATGCCAGTCCTGATGGATGGCGCGGGTGAAGCGCTGACCGATCACCAGGCCGAGGGCCATCCAGCCGAATACGGAGGCAATGATGAGGGTGACCATTAGCAGGCCAGCAACAGGGATAAGTATGAGGGTGACGACCATTAGCACAAGGGCAAAGGGCGTCAGAAGAGCCACCAGCAGACCCACCCCGCCCGCCATGAGCGGCTGGCTGATGACAGCCTGGGCAACGCGCCCGGCCTGCGGGGCAAGGAAGAGCATCACCAGCATGGCGAGGATGCCGAGACCAAAGGCGTTGCCGAAAGCACGCAGGAGGCCGTTGATGGGATCCAGGTTGATGTTGTACTGCGGGGTGACGATCTCCGGAACCTGGGGGACATCCGGGGTCAGCGGTTCATCAGAACTGGTGCCGTTGAGTAACGAAGTAGCCGTGTTGTAGGTCTGTCCCTCCACGCGGGCGGAGGGAGCAGCGTCGAGGGTGGCGCCAACGGTGATGAGATCGCCCAGGATATGGGCAGTCGGCCCAAGGATGACATCGCCACCGGTGACAGAGACATCCCCGGTCACTTTGCCATCCAGGATAAGCGAACCGCCCATGACGACGACATTGCCGTTGACAGTGGCGCCCTCCTGGATTTCGGCGGTACCACCCAAGACGAGCAGGTCACCGGCGAGCGACTCGTCGCCTTGCAGGGTGTAAGACTGGCCGATGACAACCTGACCATCCAGGATGCCGTTGGAGGCCGAGGCGCTGCCCAGGGGCAGGAAAACCAGGGCAAGAAAGAGGAAGAGTGAGGCGAATCGGATGAGAGGTTTCATGGTTATGCTCCTTGCGGTAACTTGGTAAATTTCATTAACGATAAGACCCAGACGATGCTCCAGCCGGCAAAGCCGAAGAGCAGAGCTGCCCAGATATAGGCGGGCACAAAGCGCGGGGCAACAGTGAACAGGACGGAGGCGGAGCGCAGCAACGCCTGGAAGGAAGCCCACAACCCGACCAGGGACGAAAGCCAGGAGGTGAGGGCAGAGACAGGAGAATCAAAGAACAGGCTGAGCAAGGGCCAGGACAGACCGACCAGCAGGGCAAGCACACCGGCGGTTAGGACGAGATACCCAACCCTATTGCGCCGGCGGAGCGCCTGCCGCTGAGCGGTGAGGCGGAGTTGGAAGCGGGAGGCAAATTGCGGCGCAGGATCTGCCTGGCGGACGGAACGGAAAGCGAGGTTGACTTCCGCCAGCGCAGAGCAGGAGGGGCAAGCCTGCAGGTGGGTATTCAGGTCGCCCTGCTGGCGGGGGGTGAGTTGTTCTTCGTTCAAGAGCCAATCTTCAAAAGGCCGGTGATCCATATGGTTTCCTTTCTGCCCGTGGGCGGGGGGATTCTTTTTCCCACAGGGCTGCCAGGGCACGCCGCGCCCGATGCAGGCGGCTTTTTACCGCCGGAACGGTCAGTTTGAGTGCCTGGGCAATCTCCACTTCAGAAGCATCGTACCAGTAGCGCATGACGACAGCGGCACGGTCGACCGGTTCGAGTTCCTGAAGCAGACCATGGAGGTGCTCGCGGGCCTGCTGGCTGATGGCCTCACCTTCCGGGTCGGGGGCAGTGCGGTCGGGAAGTTCCATCTGGCCTTCTTCATCTTCATCGATGGAGAAGGAAACAAACCGCTTGCGGCGTAGTTTATCGATGCAGTGATGGGCTGCGATCGAGAGGAGCCAGGTGGCAAAGGAGCGCTCAGGGTCATAGCGGGAAAGGTTCTGGTAAGCCTTGAGGAAGGTGTCCTGGGCAGCGTCTTCCGCAGCCTCGGGTTCACCGAGCATCCGGTAACAGAGGTTATAGACCGGTTTTTGATAGGCCTCCACCAGGAGGGTGAAAGCATCATCGTCGCCATTGCGGGCCTGGATGACCCAGGTCATCTCGTCAATCACTATTGAACCTCACAGGTCGTTCTGAAAGAGTATACGCAGGCAGGTACGCCGGGTTGCAGGATTCAAGGGCTGAATAACCAGACCGGCAAGCATTTCGCCAGGAAGTACAAGGCGAAAAACTGCCGGTCCGAAGAGAGTACAAGATAGCGAGGATGCTACCAGGCGTAGGCTTCGGGGGCCTCGCCGCCGGGACCGGGGAAGATGGCATCCAACTGCTTGAGGGCGGCTTCATCCATGTGGATATCGAGGGCACGCACCGCGCCGGTGAGTTGGTCGAGGGTGCGGGGACCGATGATGGGGGCGGTGACCGCCGGGTTATGGAGCAGCCAGGCCAGGGCGACATCGGCGGGGCACTCACCGATCTGTTTGCAGAACGCTTCCCAGGCTTCGAGCTTGGGGCGGAGTTCCTCGATCTCCTTGCGGGAGTCCTCGGAGGCACGGCGCCCCTCGGCGATCTTCTCCAGCACCCCGCCGAGCAGCCCACCAGCCAGCGGGCTCCAAGGGATGACACCCAGGCCATAGGCACGGCAGGCAGGCAGGACTTCCAGTTCCACCATGCGGTCCTTGAGATTGTAGAGGCTCTGTTCGCTGACCAGTCCCATGAAATGGCGGGCGTGGGCGGCTTCCTGGGCACGGGCGATGTGCCAGCCGGCAAAGTTGGATGAGCCAACATAAATGACCTTGCCCTGTTGGACAAGGATCTCCATCGCCTGCCAGACCTCCTCCCAGGGGGTGTTGCGGTCAACATGGTGCATCTGGTAGAGGTCGATGTGATCGGTCTGCAGGCGGGCGAGGGATTCGTCACAGGCCTGGCGGATATGCAGGGCGGAGAGGCGGGACGTGTTAGGCCACTCGCCCATCTGGCCATAGACCTTGGTGGCGAGAACGACCCGGGCACGCCGACCACCGCCGCGGGCAAACCAGCGACCGATGATATTCTCGGTGATGCCTTCGCCGCGCTTCCAGCCATAGACATTGGCAGTATCAAAAAAATTGAGACCCATTTCAAGAGCCTGGTCCATGATGGTAAAGGAATCGGTTTCCGTGGTGTGCGGACCGAAGTTCATCGTGCCGAGGCACAGGCGGGAGACCTTGAGGCCGGAACGGCCGAGTTGGGTGAATTGCATGGTTTCCTCCGGAAATGGTGGGCGGGTCAATGCCCGCAGTGGGAGCAGTCCGAGCTGGAGCAGGAAGCACAGGATGGTTCGGACATGCCAGCAACCGCCTTGCCACCGCTTTCGGCATAGAAGACCGAGAGGAGGCGCTTGACCTGGCTGGCACCGCACTGTTGGCAGGACAGGGGGGCATCCGCCTGAGACATGGGGCGAATGAGTTCGAATTTATGCTGGCAACTGAGACACTGGTACTCGTAAATGGGCATGGAAATTCCTTCCGCAAGGCAACTTTCGCTGGAATTCTACTCCAAACCCGCGCCAAATACAAAGGTGGGCAGGCCGCAGGTGCCTGTTTCCAGGCAAAAAAGACCGCCAGAGAGCGGGTATTCCGCCAACTGGGCGGGGGTCAAGCCCTGGCGGGCAGTGGTGATGAAGAGGTCACTGCCCTGCGGGCCGCCGAAGATACAGGAGGTGACATTCAAAGCGGCGAGCGGGGAGGCATAGAGCATCTGCCCGGAAAGGGGATCCCAGCGAGTGACATGGGCACCACCCCAAAGGGCGATCCAGAGCATGCCGTCGAGGTCGGAGGTCATGCCATCCGGCCAGCCAAGGGCTTCGGGGATGCGCACAACCGGGCGAGGGCGGGCAAGACGCCCGGAGGCGAGGTCGTAATCATAGGCCATGACCAGGCGCGAGGGGGTGTCGATGAAGTAGAAGGTGCGATAGTCCGGGCTCCAGGTGAGACCATTGGAGATGCGCAGACCGGTGAGCAGGGTTTGCAGTGAGCTGGTGGGGGAAAGGGAGTACAGCGACCCGCTGGCAGCCTGCTCGGCATTGTCCATACTGCCAGCCAGGAAACGCCCGGCGGGGTCACATTTGCCATCATTGAAGCGATTGCCAGGGAGGCCGGGTTCCGGCACGGCAAGAAGGGTGCGGGTTCGATCGACGAGGTTGAGCAGGTGGAAACCGGAATGCAAGGCAACCACCAGTCTGCCGTGGGTGGCAGGGGCAAGGCAGCCGATCGGCTCGCCAAGCGGGATGACCGCGTCTACCTCCGTGGAGGGGTTGAAGGTGTGCAGGAGACCGGCATGGATATCGACCCAATGAAGCAGTCCCGCCCGGGACTCCCAGGTGGGACCTTCGCCCAGCGCGGCGCGGGCATCGAGAAGGAGGCGGGGTTTAAAACCAGTCACGCTTAATGAAGATGATGGCAGCAATGAGAGAGATGGCAAGGGATACACCCACCACAGCGAAGAAAGACAGCGGGTGGGCTTCGTTGCCGGGGATGGAAACGTTCATTCCGAAGAAGGATGAGACGATGGTGGGGATGTTGATGATGATGGTGAGGGCAGCAAGCGCCTTCATGACCACGTTGAGGTTATTGGAGATGATGGAAGCAAAGGCATCCATCATCGAGGAGAGTATCTCGGTGGATGTGTTCACCATCTGGATGGCTTGCTGGTTCTCGGTGAGCACATCTTCAAGCAGGTCCTGATCTTCCTCGAACTGGTTGAACATGCGGGTCTTAGCGACGCGCTCCATCATCACTTCGTTGGAACGCAGGGCTGTAGCAAAGAAGGTGAGGCTCTTCTGGTACTTGAGCAGTTCCAGCACCTCGCGGTTGCGGGTGGATTTTTGCAACTGGTCTTCGAGACCATCCACGGTCTTATTGATCTCGCGCAGGTGAAGCAGGTAGCGGGCGGCTGTTTCGAGGAATATGTAGAGCACAAAGCGGTAACGCTTGGCGGTGCGCAACAGGCGGTATTTTCCGTTGGTGAGGGTGCGAAAGATGTCGCTGTCAAACCGGCTGATGGTAACTACCAGGTTGGACTTGATGACAATGCCCACCGGGACCGTGGTATAGGGGATGTCACTGGTGGCACCCTGGTAATAGGGAACGCGCAGGAGGATGAAAACGTAATCTTCGTCCTCGTCGCGTTCCATGCGGGCAATCTCGTCAAAGTCGAGGGCGTAGTTAATGAGATCGCTGGGAATCCCCCATTCGACAAGTTGGGCAATCTCCCCGGGATTGGGATCAATGGCTTTGACCCAGGAACCATTGACGAGATGATTGTTTTCCACCATGCCCTGGTCGATGGTGGTCTTGTAGATATTTAACATCGAAGCCTCCTGCGGCAGGATAGCACCCGCAGGAGGCTGGAAATAAGCCTGCGAGAGGGGTTATCCCGGAAATAACATGAATGCACAACGTCCGCCCAGCGGGGGCGGTTGACTATCAGCAGAATCGGATCGGTCGCTATCGGTTTGAGTGGGCATACCTTTTCTTATTCCTAGCCAGCCAGGGAAAACGGCGGGCAGGCCAATTTTACGCCTGTTTGGCAGGATGAGCAACGGTAGGGGAGGAAATCTAGCGGGTGAGCCGTGCGCGGAAAACGAACTGGTCCACACCACCGAAACGGTACTTGTACTCTTCGGTACCGCGCATGAAGTCGAACTCGCTGCGCCCATGCTCACAAGCCCAGCGTAGCAGGTGAGCGAGCAGGACCCATCCAGGAGAGTAGTCCATAAAACCCCGGTCGATGCCGGAGTTATAGACCCAGATGCGACCCTGGTCATCGAAGTTCAGGTACCCGGCAGCCTTGCGCCCATCGACGGTGAGAAAAGCCAACTGCAGCCAGCTAGCCTGGAAGGCAGCCTGCATGGTGAGGTGCATCTGCATGCGCATGGCGGGGGTGAGAAAGGCTGCCTTGGCGGGGTCGGAAGCCATCAGGGCAAAGAAAGATTCCGCTTCAGCCTCCAACGTGGAAGCATCCTGGACGATGTACCAATCCACGCCGCCCAGTTCTTCGGCGCGGCGTATCTTGCGGCGGATCTCGTGGCGCTGTTTCTTATCAATGCCGGCAAGATAGGTCTCAAAATCAGCACGCAGGGGGATGGCAGGCGCAAGGTAGGTTTGTTGGAGCGAAAAATCCCAGCCGCGCCGGGAGGCTTCGGCCTGCAGGGCAGGAAGGAGCGGGGAGTGTTCGAGCAAGTTGTGCAGATCGAGGGTTTTCCAGGCAAACGAGGTGGAGGCAAGAAAATCCAGCAAACCAGAGAGGAAATCATCCAGGTCCGCGGGGGAGACAAGCAGGTCAAGGTAGTCGGAGATCTCGATGCTGCCCAGGAAGAGCAGCGCAGGCTCCCCTTCCAGGTTGGGTGCGAAGAAGAATGGGGCAATGCCCACCAGGCAGTCCTGCCGATGGGCGGTGACCAGCGCCAGTTCGGCGGAGGCGGGCCATTCACCCCCACCGCGGGTTGCCCACCAGGCGGAGAGGTATTCCGGGCGCAGGAAGGGATATCTGGCATGGGCGTCTGCCAGCAGGGTATTCCATGCTGAAAGAAGCGCAGGTTGATCGGGGAATGTATTATGAAGGGAAAACTGCATGAGTCGATTTTACCAGTATAATTGTCTTGTGGCTGCAACCATCGATCTCAACCTGATCCCGTACTACCGCATCAAAGGCCAGGAATGGCCGCAACTGCCAGGCCTGCTGGCGATTCATCCGCCCAGGCACCCGGCACGCGGACGCGAGGACGACCACCTGATCGTCTTCCTGACCCTGGCGGGAAACATGACCTTCACCTCAGCTGAATACAATAAACTGGTAAACGAGGCTGCCAAGAAGTTCTACCAGAGGCCGGGAACGGTGACCTCGGCGTTGCGCGCGGCGGCCGATTCGGTCAACCAGGTGCTGGTGGAGCGCAACATGCGTACGACCGGCAAAGGCATCTATGTGCTCGGACGGATAATCCTGGCGGTGCTGCGGGATGCGCAACTCTTCCTGGCGCAAAGCGGGGCGACACATGTCCTGCACCTGACCGGCAGCGAATGCCGCCATATCCATGAAGGACAGATCGCCAAGAACGGCCTGGGAATGAGCCAGACCGCGCCGGTCCATTTCGCGCAGGAAGATCTGCAGCCAGGCGATGTATTGGCACTGTGCATGACCCTGCCCCCCGAGTGGGAGGAGATCATGAACGCCGGGCGCGGCTCCTTCGAGGTGTTGCGGCGGAAACTTCTGCCCGCGACGAACGATGACTTAAATGCCGTTCTGGTGGAAGCCAGGGCTGGCAAGGGGATATTGACCGTGCTGCCAGGGGTAAAACACGCCACAGGCACTGCGGGGGCAGAGACCGGCAGCCAACCGGCGCCAGTGCGAGCCTCCTCCCAGGTCTCCAGCGAACAGCCAGCCAGCCGCTTTTCCCGCCTGCTGTCGGGGGAGCAAGCGGTCAAGCAAATCCAGGAGGCAGGTCCGCCTGCACAACCCGTAGACACCGCGCCGCCGGAAAGCGATCTCACGGTCCAGGGTGCACCCCACCCGGCAGAGCCATCCCATGAGGAACCCCCTCCCGCGGCGCAAATCCCCGCCCCCGGGAGCAATGAACCCACCGGGAGTGCAGCGCAGGCGACCATCCGGAGAGGCAGCGTGAATCCGCAGGTGCAGATCTCCCGCCCGGGCAGGTTCGTGGGGCCGCGCGGAACACAGAAGGAGATCCCGGAGATCTCGCGAGCGGAGGCGCCAAAACGGCAGCAGGCGTTCCGCGGGCTGGCGAAATGGCTGCGCGGGATGCGGGTGATGAGCCAGAACGCAGCGAACAAGACGAGAGCCTTCCTGCCCAACCTGCTGCCCGACATGCGCAGTGATGAACCCAGGGTGAGCGGGACGAGCATGATGTTCGTGGCGATCGCCATCCCACTGCTGGTGGTGATGGCAGCGATGACCTTCTACAACAAACATGGCAAGACGACCTCCTACCAGGAGAATTACAACCAGGCGTGGGCTGCTTCGCTTTGGGCAGCAGACCAGACCAACCCGGCAGATATGCGCGTGGGCTGGGAACGGACACTTTACTACCTGGGCATTGCCGATGATTTCATGGAAACCGATGAATTGATCGAAATGCGCCTGCGCGCCCAGACTGCACTGGACAACCTGGACAGCATCCTGCGGCTGGATTTCAACCCGGCGCTGTACGGCGGCCTGAGCCAGACGGTGCAGGTGGCGCAAATGGCAGCGACCAACAGTGACCTGTACCTGCTGGATGCAGACCGGGGGTCGGTGCAACGCTTTTTTGCAGGTTCGCAGGGCTACCTGGCAGATACACAATTCACCTGCGGACCAGGCTCGTATGAAGATGCCAGCGATGAAGAGAACCAAATTCAGGTTGGCAAACTGATCGCCATCCGGGCAGCACCCAGGGTAAACGCATTCGGGGCGACGTTGATCGGCATGGACTCGGGAGGCAACCTGCTGTTCTGCCATCCCAGTCCCGTGGAGGCAACGGCGTTGCAACTGCCCAAGCCGGACCGGGGCTGGTGGCAGATCACTGGATTCACCATCGATCTCTCAGATAATTATCTCTACGTGCTGGATTCGGCTGCCAGCGCAGTGTGGTATTACAAGCCCAATACGGATGGGATTTACGACACCCTGCCGCGTTATTTCTTTGGCACCCAGGTGCCGGTAAACATGGAGAACGCCATCGACCTGGCGACCAACGGCGCGGATATGTACCTGTTGTTCAATGATGGACACGTGACCGCCTGCCCAATGGTGTCATTCGATAACACCACCAAGCGCTGCAATGACCCGGTGCAATTCATTGACAACCGCCCCGAGCACAGCAATGGGATCACGATCGCGGAGGCGCACTTCACCCAGATGATCTTTGCCGAAGCCCCCGACCAGGCGCTGTATCTCTTCGACCCACTGGCACAGGCGATCTACCGCTTCAGCCCGCGACCAGATTCGCTCATCCTGCAAGGGCAGTTCCGGGCCGCGCAAGAGGACCAGGCAAGGATGTTCGCAACCACAGCCACGGCGATGACGATCAGTCCCAACCGATATATCTTTATCAGCGTCAACGGACAAGTCCATTATTCGAGCGATGTGCCGTAAACCAGGAGGAGCCATGACACCCCCCTCAGATGAACCCAAGCCCAACATCTGGGAATTTCTGCGCAGTCTGGTCAGCCCCATTCCCGGAGGCACGCCGCAGAAACCACCCATCCCGGCAGACAATACCAGCGAACCGGTCAAGATCGTCACCTCCCGCGTGCTGCTGGTGATCTTCGACCCGGTGATGGATGCTGCCAGCGGGATGAGACTTTCGAAATGGATGAACTGGAAGCGTCCCGAGGACCTGGTGACCGGCTACATCCAGGATATCCTGCAGACCAGCAATGGCATGGCGCGTTTCCAGATCGTGCAGCGCGTCGAACTGAACGAGTTCCCCCTGCTGGCGGATGGATTCCGCTACACACCCCAGGAATACCTGCAGGTAATGCAAAGGGTCAAAGCACCACACAACCCGGCGATGGCGGATTACCTGGCCATCCTGAACCGGCTGAACGTGGTTTCCAAAGTGACTAAGCGGGAGATCGATGAAGTGTGGCTGTTCGCCTTTCCTTACGCCGGGTTCTACGAATCGGCGATGGGCGGGGTAGGAGCCTTCTGGTGCAATGCGCCAGCGATCGCAGGGACGAACACCTGCGCGCGGCGCTTCATCGTAATGGGTTTCTCCTTCGAGCGCGGCGTGGGGGAAATGCTTGAATCGTTCGGACACCGTGCCGAATCGATCCTGGACAAGACCTTCTCCAAGACCAGCGGGGCAGCCAACCTGTACAGGAAGTTCGTGCGCTACGACAAGGAATCCCCCAACCAGGCAGAAGTGGGCAACATCCACTTTGCGCCCAACAGCCAGGCAGATTACGATTGGAACAACCCGCGCCTGGTCAACAGCGCCTGCGATGACTGGTATAACTTCCCCAATTTCCAGGGAATCGTCCGGCAGGTGAATGCAGACGAGTGGGGTAACGGCGACATCCGCGCGCATCACACCTGGTGGCTGAAGCACATCCCCCACGTGGCCGGGCGGACAAGCAGGGTACACAACAATTGGTGGCAATACCTGATGGACCCGAACCTGGTGATTGTGTAAACGGGTTGTAAAGCACAATGGGGGGAGTCTTGGGTAGAATGAAGTGACTGGAGCTGTTCGCCGCCAGTAGTAGTTCGTTTTCATTGTGCAGGTGAGATCATCTTATTCATGGAAATCCTACAAAGGATCCGGACATGGCTGCGCAGGCACCCTGTCCTCCACCGCTGGGCACTTCCGCTGGTGTTGCTTGCCATCTGTGGAGTCTTCTTTGCGTACGCCAAAGATACAGCCAGGATGCCGGTCGGCATCCTGATCGTTATCCCGGTGATGATCGCGGCCTGGCTGGAAGGTAAATGGGCCTGGGGGGTCTACCTGCTTGGGCTGGTAATGCAGGCGGTCATCGCCCTGCTGGATGGTCTCAATCCTTACACAATATTGATCAACCAGGGGGGGCTGTTGAGCGCGGCCATTGTGCTGCTGGTGATGGTGGTCGTGCTGAAACTGCGCCAGGCAAGCCACGCCCTGACCCAAAAAACAAGCGAGCAACAGGAACTGCTTGGAGAACTGCATGCACAGGCGGCCTTCCTGACACTGCTGGGGGATATCGTCGGCGCGGCGCTGGAGGCGGTGGATATGACCTCCATCCTGCAGGTGCTGGTAAACCGCACGGGAGCACTTTTCGGCTCGGATGACTGCTATATCACCTTCTGGGACGAGGAGAACCGGCAGACCCTTCCCCAGGTGGCGTATGGCTCCCTGCGAGAAAAATACCAGCAGGTGCACCAATTCCAGCAAGAAGAATACACCCTGACGGCTGCGGTGATGGACAGCGGGCGGGCGATCGCCATCGAAAACGTCAAGGAAACAACGGTGCTTTCCCGGAACGTGGCGGAGGAATTCCCCAACCTGGCCGCGCTGGGACTGCCGCTTCTGGCCGGGGAGCAAAAACTGGGGGCACTGATCCTGGGTTTCAACCAGCCGCGAGCCTTCACAACCGATGAGATCGGGCGTGGAGAACTGGCCGCCCGCCAGATCTCGCTGGCGGTCACCAAGGCGATCCTGCTTGAAGAAGAACAAAAGCGCACCCGGCAACTGGATACCCTGCTGGCACTGGCAACCGAATGCACCGAAGCCAACAGCGAGGAAGAGTTGATCGAGCGGGCAACGCGGCTGATCGGGGAAAAACTGTACCCGGAAAACTTCGGCATCATGCTGTTGGATGACGCGGCCGGGCTGCTGCGCGTCCATCCATCCTATCAATCCCCAGAGGTGGAAAGCCCGGACATTCCCATCGGAAAAGGGATCACCGGGCGGGTCGCCCGGAGCGGGCTCGCCTGCCGGGTGGGGGATGTGCGCCAAGCAGCGGATTACCTGAGCGTCGACGAGCGCGTGGAATCGGAATTGTGCGTACCGCTCAAATTGGGGGAGCGCGTGATCGGCGTGGTGAACGTCGAAAGCAGCAAGATGAATGCCTACACGGCGGACGATGAAAACCTGCTGACGATCATGGCAGGACAACTGGCAACGGCGATGGACCGCCTGCAGGGAGCGGACCGGTCCTACCGCCAGGCAACCCAACTGGCAAGGGCCAATTCATTGATCAGCATCCTGGCGCAGGTGGGAACACGCGCCGCAGCCGCAGCCGACCCGGACAAGGTACTGGAAACCATGGGAACGGAGCTCTCCAAACTGGGACTGGTCTGCATGGTGCTGCTGGTAACACCGGATGGGGAAGAACTGGGCATCCGCTTTACTTCCCTGCCAACCCGCACCATCCGCCTTGCGGAACGCCTGGCACACACCAGCCTGCAGGAATTCCGCATCACGCTGACGGAGGCGAACGGGCTGATAAGCACGCCCCAAGAACCCATGCTGCTGGCAAACCCGGTGCAAGTGGGTGCCGGGCTGCTGAAGGGCCTGTCCGCCCGCTTCATCGAGCGCGTACTGAACCCTTCCGGATCACCGGCGGGCATACCGGTCTGCCTGCTGCCGTTGAGGACGGAGGGCACCCTGCTCGGTCACCTGCTGATGTGGGGAGAGGGGCTGCGCGAAGGCGACCTGCCGACGATGTCCGTCTTTGCCAACCAGATCGCCTCCGCCCTGCAGAATGCCAGCCTGCTGGTCAAGGTGCAACGCCTGGCGGTGACGGATGAATTGACCAGCCTGTTCAACCGCCGGAAATTCTTTGAGATAGCGGCGGCGGAATACGAACGCGCCATCGAAAACAAGCAGCCACTGTCGATCATGATCATCGACATGGACGATTTCAAACACTTCAACGACCAGTTTGGGCACCTGGTGGGCGACCAGGTGCTGCGCGGGGCAGCCAGGTTGATGCAGTACTCCGTGCGCGCCAGGGATGTGATCGGTCGCTATGGGGGCGAGGAGTTTTCCATCGCCCTGCCGGGCGCAGAGGAGGCAGACGCAGTGCGCGTGGCACGGAGATTCCTTGCGCAGGTGGTGAACAGCCCGATCCCCACCGATGCGGGGGAACTGCATGTACACATCAGCATGGGGATCGCCAGCCTGACAGCAGATGTGCAATCGCTGAACGATCTCATCAACCGGGCCGACCAGGCCATGTACCAGGCAAAGGCAATGGGGGGAGACCAGTTCATGGTGCACCATTGACCCGTTAAGGATCCCAGATGCCAAACAGGGCCGGGCTGGCTGAAACCCGGCCCTGTTCGTTAGAATACGGAGGACCTATTTTTTCAGGTCGGCGAGGTGCTCTTCCACGGCCTGGACTTCGAGCTTGAGTTCAGCCAGGTAGGATTCGAGCATCTCGACCTGCTCGGCCTTGGTCTGGAAGCGGCGCTGGAAGTGACCGTGCGAGCCACAATCACAATCGCAATCACAGCCACATGAGCAGCCGCCTTCGCATTCGCAAGCGCCATGCTTACAAGTGCAGGTGTCGCCACATTCGCATTTATCATCGTGAGACATAGGGTTTCTCCTTTTCGAATTCTCCATCAGGGTAAGCAGATCACATTCAGATCATCGAGGTGCATCCAGCCGGGACACCTCAGGCATTTCTTTTGAACAGGCGCGGCTTGAGCCAGAAAGCCACATTGACCAGACCGATCATCACGGGTACCTCGACCAGTGGGCCGATGACCGCGGCAAAGGCTGCTCCGCTGTTGATCCCGAATACCGCCACCGCCACCGCGATCGCCAGCTCGAAGTTGTTGCTGGCGGCGGTGAAGGCAAGCGTGGTGGTCTTGGGATAGTCCGCACCGAGACGATGACCCATCCAGAAACTGACCAGGAACATGATCACGAAATAGATCAGCAGGGGGATGGCAATGCGGACCACATCCATGGGCAACTGGATGATGTACTCGCCCTTGAGCGAGAACATCACGATGATGGTAAAGAGCAGGGCAATCAGGGTCAATGGGCTGATGCGGGGCACGAATTCCTGGTGATACCACTCCTTGCCCTTGATCCTGACCAGGATCAGGCGGGTCAGGAAACCAGCGATGAACGGGATGCCGAGATAGATGAATACGCTTTTGGCAATTTCGCCGATCGTAATATGCACCGCCGTTCCCGAGAGACCAAACCAGGTGGGCAGGACAGTGATGAAAACATAGGCGTAGACGCTGTAGAACAATACCTGGAAGATGCTGTTGAAGGCCACCAGCCCTGCGGCGTATTCGGTGTCGCCGTGCGCCAGCTCGTTCCAGACGATGACCATGGCAATGCAGCGCGCCAACCCGATCATGATCAGTCCGGCCATGTACTCCGGGTAACCGCGCAGGAAGATGATCGCCAGCGCGAACATCAGGATGGGGCCAATGATCCAGTTTTGGAGCAACGAGAGTCCCAGGATCTTCTTATTGCGAAAGACGTCCCCCAACTCCTCGTACTTCACCTTGGTGAACGGCGGGTACATCATCAGGATGAGGCCAATGGCGATCGGGATGTTGGTCGTCCCGACCGAGACGGCGGTACTGAACTGCTGAACTGCCGCGGGGAAGAAAAAGCCGATGCCCACGCCAACTGCCATGGCCAGGAAGATCCACAGGGTCAGGAAGCGGTCGAGGAAGGAAAGGCGCTTGACGGTGTTCGTTTTCATGATGGTCTCCTTTCAGGAACGTTCTTGAAGAAGAGGCGGGAGGCGCTGTTCGAGCGAATCACGCAACGCCCGGAAGGCGGAGAGGACAACCTGCTCATCGCCAACAACGGCGGCAGGGTCGGGAAAGCCACAATGGATCCGCCGGCCCTTGCCCAGCCAGAGAGGGCAGTCTTCGGCAGCGGAATCGCAGACCGTAATCACCAGGTCAAAATCAGCACCCTGGAATTCATCGGCATGCTTGGAGCGACCGGTATGCTGGATGCCGATCTCTGCGAGCACCTGCAGCGCCAGGGGGTGGACAACTCCGGCTGGCCGGGTGCCGGCACTGAAAGCCTGCCAGTGTGCACCCAGGCGGGCGTTGACGATGGCCTCCGCCATTTGCGAGCGGCAGGAGTTCCCCGTGCAGAGGAAAAGGACTTTGCGCTTCTCACCGGTCATGTGTACAGGATCTCCAGTTCAAGAAAACTCATCCCTGTGAAGCATCAGGCTTCTCAGGCTGCCGTCAGCGTGTCCGTCAGGAAGGTGGTGATCTCGGCGGGTGAGGGGATGCGACCGAATGACACCAGTTTCTCGTTGATCACCAGCCCGGGCGTGGACATGATGTTGTAGGCCATGATATCGTTGTAATCGGTCACTTTGATGACCTCGGCCTCGACACCCAGCCCTTCCACGGCCTGGCGAGTAAGCGCCTCCAGTTTCTTGCAGTTGGGGCATCCGGAACCAAGAATTTTGATGGTAAGCATATTTCTCCTTTTTATGAATTGGGTAAAGGTCAATCTACAGACACCGTTTCGGCAAGCACCTTGTGGCGATTGCGGCGATCCACCAGCCAGAGCACGAAGGCCAGAGTGCCCAGGAAAAGGAACAAGTAGAGTACAACCAGTCCCAGGCTGCCACCGTCGACCCAGGCGCCGTAGATCAGACCCGCCAGGATGCTGAAGAGCGCCACCCAGAAGACGTACACCCAGGCTTTGAGCCGCCCGATGATGGTGGCAGTAATGAGAATGCTCTGCAGGCTGAGCTCGGGGTCAGAGATGAGATAGGCCAGCAGCGGGCCGCGGTGCATTCCCAGGCTGAGGAACATCTGAGCGATGGGCACCTCGACCAGTGTGGGGAAGTACATAAAAACGCCGAAGACCACACCGACCAGGTTCGCCAGGAAGGTGTTCTCGCCGGCAATGTATTGGATCCACTCGGGCTGGATCATGACCCGGATCATGCCAACGATAAAGACACCGGCGATCAGCAGGGGGAAGATCTGCTTGACGAAACGCCAGGACTCCCACAGGAAGTCGCGGGTCTCGTCGCGGGTCATTTTTTTCGCAAGCAGCCAGCCCAGGACAAGGACGGCGATCAATACACCAAAGAATTTGCCGGTAAAGCCAAGGGTCAAGCCCCCGGCATGGGGGGTCATGCCAAGTGCAGCCAGGAGCAGAGTCAGACCCACCAGCCCGGTCGAGATCCAGGTCCAGGCATTGAACCCGTTATGAATATTGTTGATGCCTTTCCAGGAAGTCAGGCCGATGAGGAATAGAAAGATGATCAGCAGGACGCCCTGAGGTGTCACGCCTTCCTCGCCGCGAGCAGGGTCGAAAGGCACCAGTTTGTTCAGCCACTGCTGGAACGCATCCATGCCATCCAGCGGCAGGGTCACCTGGGCATAGGCATGTTTGAGGAAATCGAACTGGAAGGTGCCAGCCACGAGCAGGAGAACCAGCACCAGCAGGAAGACCACCGCTGTTCGGCGCATGGCAGACTGCCCGGCGAACATGGCATCCGTGGCTTTGTCATGGGCGATATCCGCTTTCCGGAAGATGAGCGCCATGATGAGACCGATGCTGATCCCGAAAGCCAACGAAAGCACCAGGCGGGCGATCGCCAGGTCCATGCCGATCACCCCGCCGGTATAGACCAGCGCCAGGATGTTGATGGCCGGGGCGACGAAGAGGAAGGTGATCGCCGGGCCAAGCCCGGCACCCTTCTTGTAGATGCCGGCAAAGAGCGGGATGACCGTGCAGGAGCAGACCGCCAGAAGGAAACCGGCAAGGGCAGAGGCCGGGTAGGAGATCCACCTGGGCGTGTTGCGTCCGAGGAAGCGGGTGACGGTTCCCTTGGGGATGAGGGCAGTCATGGCCCCGGCAATGTAGAAGGCGGGGAGCAGGCAGAGCAAGACATGCGCAGCAAGATAAGCCGCCAGGTTGCCAAGGCCGCCGTAGAAAAGCTTGGCGAGAAATTCCAGTACATTCATGAGGATCCAGTCCAATCATTCCTGGCAGTCATGGCATTTTCCGGCAGCCGGGGTGGAACAGGTAGGACATTCACAGGATAAGAGCGATCGATTGGTCCTGGCAGCCAGTTCGGCGACATCCAGGCCTGCCATCCGGGCAGCCAGGTTCACCATTTCCAGGACCTCGGGTTTTTCCAGGCGGTAAAAAACATACTTCCCCTCCCGGCGGGTGGACAACACACCCGCCTCGCGCAAGGTCATCAAGTGCTGTGAAAGATAGGCCTGCCGGTATCCAAGGGCGGACTCCAGGTGGCAGACACAGGCTTCGCCGGTGCCGATGGCCAGCAGGATCTGCAGGCGCGGTTCGGGGCTGATGGCTTGCAGCAGGTCGCTTAATCGTGACAGGCTGGTTGGTGCAGTTATGGTATTCATATTCATTACTCCGAATGCATTGTACTACATATTCATGATCTGGAATATGATTTTCATCATGAAATCGGAGGACGGTGCTCACCAAGGTCTACTGGCAGGGTAGATGGATGGATCGCGGCGCCATGAGTAGTGATCAGTGATCGGGGGATGCCATCCATCCCCCATCCGCTTCGCTTCTGGGGCGCTTCCCCTTCGGGGACGATGGCGCAGTCCCTGCGCCCCGGAGGTACATCGGGACTCCCCCTGCGGGGTGATATCGCCGGGAGCAAGGAATAGATGATAGGCGGCGCGGAGGTTCAAATGAGGTTCAATTCGCAGGGCAGCCTTGAGAAGTGGAACTGAGTCCTGCGCGGGGATTGGATGCGTTGAAGCCAATGATGATCGAATGGGATGGGTGAGTGGGAAGCGCCGGTCCTGGAAAGGAAGCGATGGGAACGGCTGGGTCTCCGGTGGGGATTGGATGCGTTGAAGCCAATGAGGGTCGAATGGGAGTGGGGATCGCAGGGCAAGTGCGATCTTGTCTGTTCCGTGCAGCCCGGAAGGTTGAGGCAGGGAATAAATCATTAATCTTCATTTTGAAGGCATTCGGCGAGGAACGAAGACTGTATCGGCCCATCACCATCGATCTAATTTATACAGGAAAACACGAGCAAACCTTGATGAGAGGCACTGTGCAAAGGAAAATGCTGCAGTGAAGATCTATTCCCAATGCAGGCGCGTGTTACGCGGCGAGGCAGGGAGGTGCAGAGGTTCAAATGAGGTTCAAATCGAGGGAGAGTGGGCATGAGAGGCTCCTGGTGACGCGAATACAGATTGAGGCCTTCCCGTGCTGAGGTGAATATTAGTACATATGTTCTGTTTTATCAAGGTTTTTTGTGAGTCAAAAATCGAACGCGGATGAGGTGGATCAAGCGGAGATGCGCGGAGAGAACGATGAAGTTGGGCGGAGTAATCCTGGCTGCGACCCTTTCAGGGCGCTGCGCAGGGACGCCGATCCCGCCAGGGGCTAAAGCCCCGGATCAGTGGGTGGAAGTCCCTGCGGGACTCCAGCCCCTGCCCCCTGCAAGGAGGTTGACCGGTTCGAGGAGCACGTCGGGGCAGCTCCAGCCTTCGATCACGGTGGGCGGACAGGAGTCGGGCGGGAGAGTGGTCCGAAAAAGATGAAACGCGAATAATCACAGCGTGGCTGAAGGGGACAACGTTGACCTGCTGCGCTACGGGGCGGGGTACGCCGAATATGGCAAGCACACCAGCGCTTTCTTCCTCAAAAAGTGAGGCCGATGCAGAGGAGCACCCCCAAATAACATTCTCAGCCGTGCACCTGCACGCCGCAGGCGACGAGGATAGCACCCGAGATCAACCTGCGCAGCCGATCGATATTCTCCCCGCTGGTGTTCGATACCTCCATGGAGGTAACGTGTCCCTTCCATTCCGGTTGCAGGTTCTTCAGCAACCCGCTGGCATAGGCAGTGCCGTTCTTGATGATCGGGTCGGTGACTTCGCGCTGTTCATCCATGTCCAGGTGCGTCCCAACCAGAATGAAAATTGTCTTCGGGTGGATGATGGGGTTGATCTTCTCGAGCCAGTATTCTATGTCGTTATAGGTGTCCAGGTCAGTGATCTTATAGGAGACCAGCACAACATCCACGCGGCGGATGATGGATTGGTAGATGCGCAGCACATCCTCAAAACTGCGCTCCCGGTTGGTGATCTCAACCGACTTTTGACCCGGAGGCACCAGGTATTGGTGCATGACCCGGTAGGGGGTTCCCATGACCTCAATCACGTCGGTAACATAGCGGAATTCCAGGTTCTGGCTTTTCTGCAGCCCGGCAATGACGCTTTGCCAGCCCTCCGGCAGCGTGGAGCGCTCAAGGGTGAGGGCGAGGCTGGTCTTTCCCACCGCGCCATTGCCCACTGGCATGACAAAACCGGTGACGCGGTTGTTGGGCGCTTCAGACATAACTCTCCACCGCGCGCGCCGAGCGCTGGGAACGGTACTGCAGGTTCTCATCCAGGAAGAGAGGAATCTCCCATATTTCGCCATGCAGGCAGCGGTGGCGGATGTACAGGCGGTATGAGCGCGTGCCCATCTTTTCCTCCACGATGACGCCGCGGTTTAACTGG
Source organism: Anaerolineales bacterium (assembly GCA_041753035.1). Classification (GTDB taxonomy): domain Bacteria; phylum Chloroflexota; class Anaerolineae; order Anaerolineales; family Villigracilaceae; genus UBA877. The sequence continues at coordinate 50,959 of JBGSVI010000088.1, forward strand.
GGAAACGAACGCACAACATCCACCACTGAGAAATTTACCATCTTGTGGCAGTGATCGCAGCGGATGGCGTGAGGTTTAATGAACACGTTCAGGTTGAATTCGGGGCGGATCCCCACATGGCGGATGAACTGGAGGATCGCGTCACGGTCCGAGAACTGCTGCCCGGCATCCACCGTGTAGCAGCGCTGGTGATGCAGTTCGAGCAGTTGGTGCGATTGGGCGATGAAAAGCATGAGGGCGCTGAGCAGGCGGAAATTCCTGCCGGACCTCTCGACGATGATGGGGTCATAAATGGAAGGCAAGTCCCGGTTGAGCACCTGCTGGGTTGCCAGGGTGATGAGCGTTGAATCCTGCAGGATGAGATTATCCTGCGGGATGGAGGCAAGCATGGTGCTGATGGAACGTCCGAAGTAGATATCTGTGCCGAAAAGCTTGCCGGCGCGTTCGTAGAACCTCTCCCGCGAGACGATCCCCTTGATATCCTCCCCCTCCATCACGATGACACCCGGCAGGTGAACATCCTTCTCCAGCATGGAGGCGATCTGAAAACCGAGCGCCTCGGGACTCACACTCACCTTATAGGAGGGCAGGTCGCCGACCACCGAGTCCATGGTTAATTTTTGGATTCCCTGGAAGAAGTATTGGATGGGGGATGGACTCTGAAGCGGTCCGGTCTGTTTCATAACCATGGGTACAGTTTCCCGAACAGAATTGGGGGCTGTGCGCTACACCGAGACACATGAAGGATGGCAGTGGAAGTGATGCCAGCATGCCGGCAGGTCACACAATTGTAAAATACTCCCTTTAACAGCATACTAAGGGTGAATTATGTTTTGATTAACAAGAGCACTGCAACCGCCCAGGTGTTGAACGGCGATGGAGGAAGGAGCGCCAGGAATCGGGTGCGCGAGATCCCAGATGATCAAGGTATTGTCGAGTTGATATCGATAACCATTTTCTCGCATGGAGTCAAAAAACGGAACGCGGATGAGGTGGGTCATGCGGAGGTGCGCGGAGAGAACGATGGGACAGGAGGAAGAAGTCCTGCCTGGCTGCGAGGCTGCCGATCCCGTCAGGGGCTAAAAGCCCCGGCTCAGTTCGTGGAAGTCCCTGCGGGACTCCAGCCCCTACCCCCTGCGAGGGGGTTGATCGGTTCGATGGGCAGGTCGGGGCGACTCCAGCCTTCGATCACGGTGGGCGGACAGGAGGCGGACGGGAGAGCGGTCCGAAGAAGATGAAACGCGAATATAATCACAGCATGGGTGCCGGGGTATTCAAGCACCGATACCGTGCTCCAGGAGCGCAATGCGCCGGAGGCGACCCTGGCGGTGGTTGGGTAAGGTGTTTTTGATATTTTCATTCCCGTCACGGTCGACCAACTCCTGTCATGCGAAGCGTTCTTTCCGCCCTTGACTAAAGCCCTGTAAAGCAGTATTCTTTCCATCAGGATACGACGACTACCAAGAAGAGAATGCTTGCGAACAACGAAGCGAACCAGGTGATCTGCCCGCACATGGCGATCGAAGACGATCCGACCACGTCGCTGGCGTATCCCTCCTCGATGAACCTGTGCTTCCATGCCAGGCCGGTGGTCTCCCCCAACCTGACCCATCAAAACCTGTAAAGCCTGAACCGGAACCATCACCAGTGCCCGGTCTACAGGGCCGCGGCAGGGATGCCTCTGCCGCCCAGCATCGGGATGGGCAACGGCAGGCGAAAGATCGTTCTGTATGACAAATGGCGGATCACCGCCATCCCACCGGCACGCGCACCTCTAGCCCGACCAGCACTGCCACCCACACGCTGACAGCGACCAATACGCCTCGGCGAGTGACCATCAACCCGGGCGCCACGAACACCTCGACGAGCTTCTTTGCAGTGCCTACCTACACAAGAACGGACACGCCCACTCCGACGCCGACAGAAGAAGTCACCGAACCGCCAACGGACGAGCCAACGGCAACAGATACATCCACGGAAGTACCGACCGAAACGCCCACGGATTCGCCCCCTTAAGAACCCTGAGTCCGCCCTGGAGATTAAAACAAAAAGGCCTGTGAGAGCAGAGAGCGTCCTCCCAAGCCTTTTTGATCTCTCCGGCCTCAGGTACATGAGGAGAGGGATGGGCAGGATCACCCTTCAGCGATGACGATCAACTTATCCTCCAAGGCAAAGGTGATCTGCGCGGATTTCAGCGGGTTGGTGTGGATGCCGTAGGCTTTGGCGGCGTCCCCGGCCTCGCGCGCCAGGCGGTAGCCGATGGCGGTTTCGCCGCGCCGGCGGGCCGCCTCGACCAGGGTGTAGAAATTGACCGGCTGACCCAGGGCAATATACTCCCCCACCGACTTGAGGTAGATCTCCGAGCCTTCAGGGTCGAAGATATCGGCAAAGACGGCGAAGAGAGCCTGGTTCTCGGAGAGTTGGGCCATCATCAGGCTGATGAGGTGATCGCTGACGATGAAATCGTCGACCCGGGCGACCTCCGCCAACTGGCGATTGCGCAGGTCGAGCATCTCGCTGACGATAGAGAAGGGGGTCTCGTCGCGCTCGGCGATATCACGCAGGTGGAGCAGGGTGACCAGCGTCTTGGCATCGGCTTGCTGGATATCGAGACCGAGATAACTGAGCACGATCACGTGATCATACTCGGCAGCCTTGATCTCCTCCAGCAGGGAGCGGTCGGTGGTATCCCCCTCTTTGAACTCCACCTTCAGGTTGGAAAGTTTTCCACAGCACTGCCTAATGGCGCGGTCCAGATCCTTCACCTCGTCCGAGGCGGAGGGATCAGCGACCACCAGCAGGCGCGAGCCCGTGGCGACATAGTTGTTCAACTCGCGAACGATGATGCTGGCGCAACGGTTCCAGCCCATAACCAGGCATTTCTCGGGACGGGAGGAAGCGACTTTCCCTGCCAGCAGGATCACTTTTTCATCCACAGGTATGGAGGGCAGCGCAGAAACAGCCAGGGTATCGTCATCGGCAGAGAGGGCAAAGAGGGAATCCCCGGGGGTGATGAGCGTGTCCATAGGCGGGTTGAGGGCGGCGGTGCCGTCGGCTTTCTGGATACCCATGACGGCGGATGTTCCATAGGCAAGCAGGGCAGCGCCATAGGTTTTGCCAACCAGGGATGGCTCGCGGGTGAAGTAGATCTCATCGCCGCCAAAATTGAGTAGTTCCGTGTACACGACCGAGAGGCCGCTCTGGCGGGAGGTCTGGGCGGTGACACGGGCGATCAGGTCGCCCATCAGCACAGCCTGGACATTGTCGCGTTCGCCCACCATGCGCACCACGTTCATGTTGCGGGCATCACGGATCTGGGTGACGACGTGATAGGGCTGCTCACGGCGGTTCGGGTTGTTGGTAATGGCAAGCACGGTCTTGATGACATAGGTATCCGGGTCGTCGTCTTCGGGGGGCAGGACGATGATGGACTTGGCAGTATGGGGGGAACCGATCTCCAGGTCGGAGAGGTCGATGGGCGAACCGGAGCGGCACACCACCCTGGTCTTCCCGACCTGCTCGACGCGGGAACGGATCTCCTCCTCCATTTCGACCTTGTCCTTGTCGGCAAGGATAACGATGCGGGCTTTCCTGACGTTCTCGTTGGCAAGCATCAACTCGGAAATGATGGTGAATATCTGCGGCGACCAGCCGAGGATGAGCGTGTGCCCGTTCTCCAACACACGCGAGCGCCCCTTGCGCAGTTCGTCCAGCTTGGATTCCACTCCGGCGGTGAGCACACCGATCAAGGTGCTGACGATGAGGATACCGCCCAAGGTGACCAGGAGCATGACCCAGCGGAAGCCCCAGCCCTCATCCGCGCCCATCGTGCCGGCGTCGAAGGTGCGCATGAGGCTTTCCCAGACCGCCTCGGGGAAGGAAAGCGACTGAAATTCACCATCGACCATGGGACCCAGCGTTTTGCCGCTGAGGGCGACGATGCCACCAGCGATCAGGATGACTGCCAGCGAGACGAGTGCCAGCCCGCCGATCAGGGCGATGGTACCCCGGGACATGAAATTATCGAAGAAGTACTGGAAACGTTGTTTGAGGGTGTTTTTTTGAGACATGAGGCCTCCAGAGGGGATGATGCCCTATTATAGGGTCGTTTGGACTATCTGCCAACAGGAATTACCGAGGTTCATGGTTTTCTCAAAATCCTGGCTCGATGCCCCATCCCCGGACCCCCCGAATCGGGGAGGGGAGTATTATGCAAAAAAAATGATGTGGAAAAGGTCAGCCCCGAATGCTTCCCCTCCCAGCCAGCCGCAAGACGAACAGCGCATCGGCGGTGACAAAGGGATTCATTTTGAGGCGGCTGGTGCCGCCCCAATCGACCAGCGAGTAGCCGCTGAGCGAAGGGCGCGTGGTGCGGGAGTAGGTCTCCTCCGCCGGGAAGCCGCCATCCGCGAGGCGCTTCGATTCCAGCAGGTCGAGCGCCTCGCCGCAGCGCGGATCGGAGAGGAAACCAGCCTCGGCGATGACCTTGAGCCCAAAGAGCAGGTGGTAGTGCCAGTACGGGGGATAGGAGAGCAGGGTGAAATGGCGGTCCATCACCTGCCCATCGCGCAGGCGGCGGAACAGGCGCCGCTGCAGGAA
>JBGSVI010000089.1:0-63757 GCA_041753035.1 Anaerolineales bacterium
CAGCAAAGCTGACCGTCAACTCCCCAAGCCCCACCTCTGTGAAAACCCAGCAGACATCAACGGAGGCTCTTGCCGTGTGTCCTCAACCCCTGTACAATCAACCCGAAAACATGATGGACACATCCGCTCCGGCTCCGCAAGGCAAGTTCGATGCTGTGCTCACCCGCCTGCCACTGGCGTGGCTTTCCTTGGCGTTCGTGTTCGGAATCCTGGCTGCCAGCCGGATGAGCCTGGCAACCGGCGCCTGGCTGGGGGCTGCCGGGGCAGTGCTGCTGCTGGCGATCATCACCCTGCCGATCTTCAAGCGGCGGGGAATCAAGCCCTTCGGACTTTCCCTGCAAACCTGGTTCCTGCTGACCGCCTGCCTGGGGATGGTCGCGCTGGGAGCGGCGCGCTACCAGGCAGCCCAACCGGACCTTGATGCCAGTCACATCGCCTGGTACAACGGCGGAGCGTCCGAGGTGGTGATCACCGGCAGTGTGGATACCCCACCCGACGTGCGCGATTCCTACACCAACCTGCGACTGCGGGTGCGCGCGGTGGACAGTGGAGGGGGAGACGTGCCGGTGGGCGGGCTGGTGCTGGTGCGCCTGGAGGGGGATGAGACCTACACGTATGGGGAAGTACTGCGCCTGCGCGGTGTGCCGGGGACACCGCTGAACAACGAGGAATTCTCCTACCAGGATTATCTTGCGCGCCAGGGCATCCACTCCCTGATGATCTCACCGGGGGTGACACGTCTGCCCTTCCCGGTGGAGGGAAACCCGCTGCTGCGCGGGGTGTATGCGGTCAAAGAGCGTGCGCTGGTGACGATCTATGCCATTTTCCCCGACCCCGAAGCCTCGCTGGAGGCCGGCATCCTGCTGGGTGTGGATAGAGGCCTGCCGCTTGCGCTCCAACAGGCTTTCAAGAATACCGGAACCTCGCATATCATCGCCATCTCGGGCTTCAACATCACCATCATCGCGGCGTTATTCATGACCCTCTTCAGCCGGCTGCTGGGGAGGCGCCGCGGTCCCTGGGTCGCGGTGGCTGCCATTGTCCTGTATACCCTGCTGGTGGGGGCGGAGGCGACGGTGGTGCGTGCGGCGCTGATGGGAACGCTGGGGCTATTCGCCCGCCAGGTGGGGCGCCGCCAGACAGGCCTGAACACCCTGACCTTCACCGCGGCACTGATGTGCGTGCTCAACCCGTTCACCCCCTGGGATGTGGGCTTTCAACTCTCGTTCTTCGCCACGCTGGGCCTGATCCTGTATGCCCAACCCTGGCACGACTGGACGGTGGGGGTGCTCGCGCGGGTGACCCTGCCGGAAACCGCGCGGCGCATCGCACGCCCGCTGGCTGAATACTTCCTGTTCACCCTGGCAGCCCAACTGACCACCCTGCCGATCCTGGCCTGGCACTTTGGGCGCATTTCCCTGGTGTCGCTGCTGGTCAATCCGCTCATCCTGCCGGTGCAACCCGCCGTCATGGTGCTGGGCGGGCTGGCGCTCCTGATGGGATCCATTTATATTCCCCTTGGCCGCCTGTTCGCCTGGGTAGCCTGGCCTTTCCCGGCCTACACCATCCGCATTGTTGAACTATTCGACCGCATCCCGGGCGGGGTGCTCGTCCTGGGAGAATTCTCCTTTCTCGTTATTGTCACCTTCTATACGCTGCTGTTTGCCTGGACATTCAGCCGCGGGCGGCTCAAGCAGGTGCTGCGCACGGCGGCAACTCCGGCGGTGCTGCTGACCGGCCTGTCGATCGCAATCTTCCTGACCGCCAGCGCCATCTATGCGGCCCCGGATGGCCGCCTGCACATCCTCTTCCTGGAGGCGGGATCGGCGGAGGCCGTGTTGATCGAGACCCCCTCCGGGAGGTACGTCCTGGTGAATGGCGGCTCCAGCCCCTCGGCGCTCTCCGCCAGCCTGGGAGAGCGCCTGTCACCCTTCGACCGCAGGCTGGACTGGCTGATCATTGCCTCGCCACAGGAAGGGCAGGTGGCAGCCCTGCCGCGCACGCTGGAGCGCTTCGAATTGGGAAATGCGCTCTGGGCGGGAAACCGGCAGGCTTCCTATTCCGCCCGGCGGGTGGATGAGTGGCTGAGCGCCAACAGCGTCCCGGTGGTCACCGCCTCGGCAGGGGATATGCTGGACCTTGGACAGGGAGCCCGGCTGGAAGTGATGAGGGTCAGCCCGCGCGGGGCGGTGCTACTTGTGGAATGGGGCGAGTTCCGTGCCCTGCTGCCCATCGGCATGGACTTCGACAGCCTGGAGGCGCTGGAGAATGGGAAAGCCATCCGGGGGGTTGATGTGCTCCTGCTGGCGGATGCGGGCTACGCGGCGCTCAACCCGGAGGGCTGGCTGGAACAGATCCAACCGCAGGTCTTTGTGCTGAGCGTCGCGGCGGATGATCCCAACGGCCTGCCAGACGAGGAGACGCTGGCACTCACCACCGGGCGCACTCTGCTGCGCACCGACCAGAACGGCTGGATCGAAGTGACCACGGATGGGCATGACCTGTGGTTGTCCGTGGAACGGTAAGGCTCCCCTGGACCCCTGCAGGTCAACCCAACTGCTTAAAAAACCACCATCCAGAGGGATGGCAACCCGCCGGAGCGAGGCTATAATTTTCCCCGCTGGAGAAGAAAAAACATGAAAAATACTTTTTTACGCTTTTTATCCATCATCCTATTTTCCGTTGGCACCCTGGTGGGCATGGCCTTTTTTGTCAGCGCCACGTGGGGAGACGTGGAATCGGCCTTCTACGGATTCAACCAGTATGGGAATGAAACCACCACCTCCATGCACTGCCCCATCCTGGTGACACGCACAGAAACAGCCACCATTCGTGCCACCTTCAAGAATACCGCTGAGAAAGTCTACCACCCCAATGTCAAATTCCAGGTGGGCAGAGCCGGCGCCTTCCGCGAGGAAACCACGCACCTGTCACTGGAACCCGGTGAGGAGACAACGGTGGAATGGACGGTGACAGCCGAGGATATGGCGCTTGAGCGCTTCATCTTCGTCAAGATGTCCACCTTTGCTTCCTATCCGCTCAAGGATGTGGAACAGACCTGCGGGATGCTGGTGCTGGACCTGCCTGGCTTGAGCGGAGGCCTGGTGAGTAGCATCCTGGTCACCACCAGCCTGTTCGGGATGGGACTGGGCTGCCTGCTGTGGGCTGCGATACACCGACCGTTGAAATACCGCCCACTGGATGCCCTGCGCGCGATGATCAGCCTGGCGGTCGCCGTAACCCTGGGGATCGTCTCCGCCCTGCTTGCGATCTGGCTGGCAGGTGTTCTGCTCACCGCCCTGGCGCTGATCCTGACCGGGGTGATCCTGGGGAATTTCATCACGATCGAAAGAGCATGACAAGCCTGTAGAAAGAAATACACTGGTGATGGATGCATGCTTCCATCACCAGAAATGGGAAACGAGCCCTGGTTTTGAGACAAGGCTCGTTTTTATTATGCGCTGAAACAGATTCCCGGAAGGCGCCTGCCGGGTGCCGCGGTTAGAACAAGCCGCGGATGACCAGCAGAAACCCGAAGATGATGAACGGGATGCCAATGATGGCCCCGATGACGGTGACGGTCAGGATCACCCCGACCAGCAGGAAGACCAGTCCCAGGATCACCGCCACCAGGCGGCCGGTGGCAGCCAGGATGAGCTCCACCAGTTTCCACAACGCCCAGAAAGGCCACAGGATCCAGGGAATTTTCTTTTTCTCTTTGTTGTGTGTCATTGTTGCATCCAAGGGGGTATACGTAAAAATAAATCCCCGGTTTCTTGTTTTTCAAAGAGAACACAGGGGATATCGTTGTTGGGTACTCTCTCCGGCGGTGGCCATTTCAGAGACTCTTACAGGATATCCGGCGGCGAGGACGCCGCCGGGAGCAGAAGAGAGCGTGGCCGGTCTCTTTTCGAAAGAGTGGGGGTTAAGTAAATGGAGACGGGGAAGGGGGCAGGAGGAAAGTGAGCACCACCCAGATCCCCAGGGTCACCAACAGCACCAACCCAAGCAGCCCAGCCACGGCAAACACGATCCGCTTCCAGAAGCGGGACGGAGGGCGTTCGGGAAACGATCCAGCAGGGACAAGGGCGAGGACGACGGTAATGTTGTCCCTGCCCCCGTACTCACAGGCCAAGGCCACCAACTTGTCTGCGGCGTCCTGGAGCGGCAGACCACCCAGGATGGATCCGATCTGCTCATCCGAGACCTTGTCCGTCAGCCCATCGGTGCATAAAAGGATCAGATCCCCGGACTGGAGACGCAGCCCCTGGTTGGAGCGCGCCTGGGTATCGCTCTCGTCCCCTGCCAGGCGCAAACGGACATCTGCGCGGGGTGTCCGGGCTGCCCCGAGATAGCGGCGGATGACATGGGCATTGGGATGTTCGTGGGCAAGCCTAGGGTCGAGGATGCCTTTCTCGACCGCCTCCTGCACCCAGGTGTGATCGATGGTCAATTGAATCAACTTCCCGCCGCGGTGGAGGTAGATGCGCGAATCCCCCACCCAGGCAAGATACAACTGGCTGCCCACCACCCAGGCGCAGGCGCAGGTGGTGCCCATGCCCAGGCGCTGGGTGTCATCCCTGGCACGGGCGGCGATGGCATCGCTGGTGACCTGGATGGCATTATCAAGTACTGCCAGAGGATCGCGCCCGTTCGACTGCGCCACCATATGGCTGATGGTTTCCACGGCCATCTCTGCCGCGACCTCGCCCGCCCGGTGCCCGCCGATGCCATCCGAGACGATCAGAAAAGCCGAGTCGGTGGGGTTCTTCTCGCTCAACTTGTAGGAGGAAACCGCGAAGCGATCCTCGTTCTGGCGGCCAGCCATGCCCTGGTGGGTGGCGGCGGCAATTTGCAGGTGGGCTTGCGGGGTACGGATCATTTTATTGGCAAGATACGCGGTGCAGGCAAATCCGGAGGAAGGCGCAGCAGGAAACGGAAGGACAGACGCCCGATGTGCAACAGGTCGGCGTGAGACAGGGAGCAGGGAGCATCCAGGCGTTCATAATTCACCCAGGTCCCGGCGGTGGATCGCTCGTCGGAGAGAATGAACTTGCCACCGTCCACCCTCAGGCGGGCATGCAGCGGTGAAACCGAGGCGTCCTCCAACAGGCGCGTGGCGCGGAGCGGATCCGAGCCAAAGATGATCACCTGTGCAGTGACCGAGATGAGCGGCGAGTCGAGCGGTTCCCCATCCTCCCCAAGAGGCTGAAGGTAAGCCAGTACATGGCGGGAAGCAGCTGCGCGCACCCAGGGCAGCAGGTGCCTTTGCCTGGCGACGTCGGATTCCACCGGAGCAGTGAGCGGGTCCCGTTTTCGTTTTGAAACGGGTTTGCGGCTGACAGAGGCCTTGCGGTGACCAGCCAACAAGGTAAGCGTCAGGAGTGTCCCGGCGATCCCGACCGCCCCCAAGATGACCCAGTGGCTGTTGCGTGCCAGGAAGGCGAGGACACCGCGCTCTGGCTGGACGACGGTCAAGTCGAGCGAGATCCCCAGGCTGGTCTTTTCCAGCCCCAGGGTGTCGGTGACCTGCACCTGGAGGAGGTGTGAGCCGCTCTGGGTGTAGTTCTCCAGGTTCCAGGTGAACAGGTCAAAGGGTGCGGCGGTGTTCTCGTCGGCGAGCACCCCGTCCACATAGAGAGCGGTGCGGGCGAGCGGGCGCGGCAGCCCATCCGGGAACTCAATGATCGCATCGATGGTCTGCACTCGGGGCAAGAAAGCGGCAAAATCGGTGTCGAGCGGGTCCATTCCCTGGCGGACGATCTGTCCGGGAGGCGCCACCAGAATGGGATTGGGAGGCTGGACATCCAGGTCGAAACCGATGGCGGGTGAGGTGAGCGCCGCACCTTCGAGATCCACCTGCGCAACCAGACTATGGAACCCAGGGGTGCGAATGGCGGAAGAGTAGGTGAGGAAATAGGAGTGGCGCAGGGGAACAAGATATATTTCCGGGTCGGGCAGGGTTTCCGTCCCCGAAAAGAGGGCGTACATGCCGCCCGTGCGGATGGCAAGGTCTTTGAGGGCGGTTGCACCGGAGGTGGAGAAGAAATCCGAGGAAGAGACGATCCAGACATGCACGCGAATATCCAGGTCGAGGGCGCGCTGGGTCAGGTTTTGCAGAGCAGAGATCGATCCTGTGGATGGAGGGGAGGCGATATACAGGACAAGGCGCTTCATACCGACCTGTCCCCCGGTTTCGGAGACCGTGTCCAGCGCCAGGGAGAGCGTATCCAGGCTGGGCACCTGGGTCTGCAGGTTTGGCTGATAGTCAGAAAGGACCTGGGCGAAGGCGGCTCCTTCGAACAGGTGAACGGAGGAAACGCCTCCGGTGGGAACCAGGCTCAGGTCATCGCCGAGCGAGTCATCGTGGGCTGCCGCCCAACTACGCAAGACATTGTTAACCTTGTTGAGGCGGCTCACCGCGTCCCCACCCCGGAAGGCGAAGGCTGCCCCTGGGTCGAGCGCCACGGCAAAGCGGACGCCGGGCTGCTGCTCCTGCAGGCTGAGGGGGGAGAGGGCAAGATCATTTTCCAGCAGGGTGAGTTGGGAGGAGGTAAGCCCGGTCACGAAATTGCCCGAGGTGTCGAACACATCCAGGGAAACCGACATGGTGGGGAAGGAAGCCGTATCCAGGGCGAACAAGGCAGCACGCACTGCCGATTGCGCCCCGGCGGGAAATCTTCCTGCCAGGCAGATGAAAACCGTGAGCAGAACAGCGATGGTTCTACGCATGCTGCTTGATCGTCCTATTCGGGATCGCGGGCCTCCGCTTCCACGATCTCTCCGCCCGGATCATCGTCCACCGGGCGCGATGACAGGTGGATCCATTCGCTCGCTCCAGCCCAGCCGAGCAGCAGGGCGCCAACCGCCGTCCCGGTAACCTGGTAGGGAACCCCGGAGAGAACGCCCATGACCAACCCCTTGGCAAGCGATTCACCCCAGGCATCCCGGGCGAGGTAGCGCTGAACGAAGAGAGTGGCGAGGAAACCCAACGCGCCCACGCCCACGCAGGTAAGCAAGAGGGAAAGCGGGTTGACGATCTCGACCCAGCCGAAGACATTGTCCAGGACGATGACCGTCAGGGCAGACAGCGCATGGATGGGGGCAGGGGGAACCAGGCGGCGGGAGGCCGGCAGTTCCGGTTTGACAGGTTCGATCTCTTCCAACATGGTTCTTGCTCCCATTGCACGCCGCTTACTCCCATTCGATCGTCGCGGGCGGCTTGCTGGTAATATCATACACCACTCTGTTGATTCCGTGCACCTCGTTAACGATGCGGCTGGAAGCCCTGGCGAGCACCTCGTAGGGCAAGCGTGCCCAGTCGGCGGTCATGAAGTCGTCCGTCAACACCGCCCTGAGGGCGCAGGCTTCCTGGTAGGTACGCTCATCCCCCATGACTCCCACGGAGCGCACCGGCAGGAGGGCGGCAAATGCCTGGCTGGTGCCGGCACCTTTGCCCAGCAAACCAGCGGCGGACAACTCGGCAGTGAAGATGGCATCAGCGAGGCGCAGGCAGGCAACGCGCTGCGGGGTGACCTCGCCCAGCACACGCACGGTCAACCCGGGTCCCGGGAACGGCTGGCGCCAGACCATGCTTTCCGGCAGTCCCAGCGCCTCGCCAACTGCCCGCACCTCGTCCTTGAACAGGTAGCGCAGCGGCTCAACCAGGCTCATTTCCATGTCCTGGGGAAGCCCGCCCACGTTGTGATGCGACTTGATCCGGGCGGCCTTGCTGCGATCGGGGGCAGCCGATTCGACCACGTCCGGGTAGATGGTGCCCTGCACCAGGAACCTGGGCATGCCCAGTTTTTTGGCTTCGCGCTCAAAGATGCGAATGAACTTTTCCCCGACGATCCGGCGTTTCTGTTCGGGGTCGGTGACGCCACCCAACGCGGCAAAGAATTCAGCACCCGCCTCCACCGCGACCAGTTCCGTTCCCATCTGCTCACGGAAGGTCCTGACCACCTGTTCCGGTTCATCCTGGCGCAGCAAGCCGGTATCCACAAAGACGGCGACCAACTGATCGCCGATCGCCCGGTGGACAAGCGCGGCAGAGACCGAGGAGTCCACGCCACCGGACACCGCCGCCAGGACACGCTCAGCCCCCACCTGGGAGCGGATGCGGGCAATGCTATCGTCTATTATGGAGGCGGGGGTCCAATCCGGCTGGCAGGCGCACACATCGACCACGAATCGGCGCAGGATCTCCGCTCCGCCCTCGGTGTGGTTGACCTCGGGGTGGAACTGCAGCCCGTAGTACCTGCGCTGCGGCTCGAGCATGGCGGCAAAGGGGCTGCTGCCCGAGCTTGCCAGGGCAGTGAAACCCGGCGGCAGGCTGGTGATGCGGTCACCGTGCGACATCCAGACCGAGAAACTCTGCGCGGGGAACAGGTCATTGGGGACCAGGCTTTCCACGCTGGCAAGCCCGTATTCCCGCTGCGCAGATGAATTGACCTGGCCTCCCAAGACATGGGTCAGCAACTGCATCCCGTAACAGATGCCCAGCACCGGCAGCCCGGAGCCCAGCACATATCCAGGGAGCACCGGCGCACCGGGAGCATATACTGAGGCGGGACCGCCAGAGAGGATGAAACCCAGGGGGTGGAGCGCGAGCACCTTTTCTGCGGGGGCGTCCCAAGGGAACAGTTCACAATATACATGCGCCTCGCGCACCCGGCGGGCGATGAGTTGGGCGTATTGAGAGCCAAAGTCGAGGATGGCGATGGACGAATGCATGGAACCTCATTTCGAGCCGAGGAAAATCGGCGCAGCGGACTGCATCGAATCTCCTTCAGCCGGGATGCTGGTCACTGACCAGATGAAAATGAAGCCGCGGGAACTGCTGGTACTCCCCTCCATTGACGATCAGGCGGTAGGCAGGCAGGTGGTACTGCTGCACCAGGGACTGCACCACCTGGACAAGGTCTGCCAGGAACGGGCTGGATGGGTCCAGGTCTGCAAAACAGACCACCTGTTCCCGGGGCAGGATGAGAACATGGAAGGGGGAGTCGGGGGCGGGGTGGAAGAATGCCAGCAGGGTATCGGTTTCCCGCAAGCGCTCCAGGGGAATGGCGAAGGGCAGGTGGTCCAGCATCCAAAGAAAGACCCGGTAGGAAAATGTGCCGCGCAGCAGGCGGGCAAGACTACTCATCAAAAATGATCTGGTCGTTGTCCATGGACTTGATTACCGCCAGCGACTCGATCGGAACGCCCAAGGAGGAGAGCAAGGTGCGCCCGCCTTCAAAGGACTTCTCGATCAATGCGCCAATGCCGACGATCTGCGAGCCGGCGGTCTGCGCCAGGCGCACCAGCCCCATGATGGTGGCACCGGAGGCGAGGAAATCGTCGATGATGAGCACGCGTTCCCCGGCAGCTAGGTATTCGGGCGAGACGATCAACTCGGTCATCACCCCCTTGGTATGCGATGGCGCCAAGGTGAGGAGAACAGCATCCGGCATGGTGACCGGCTTGGTCTTGCGCGCATAGACCACCGGGATGCCGAGGTGCACAGCGGTGGTGACCGCCGGGGCGATGCCGGAGATCTCGGCAGTCAGCACCTTGGTGGCGCCGACCCCGGCAAAACGGCGGGCAAACTCGCACCCGCAGAGATCCATCAACAGCGGGTCCACCTGGTGGTTGATGAAACTATCCACCTTGAGGATGCCATTGTGCAGGATCTTTCCATCCTTGCGTATCCGTTCGATCAGTTCCTTCATTCGCACCTCCATGGGAAAAGAGTTCTAGACATTTTACTTTGCCCCCAAATAACGCGCCAGAGGAATATGTTAGAATACCTTGCGTGACCAAGACCCCGACCCTTGTGCTGGGCTCCAACTCGCCCCGGCGCCGCGAACTGCTCTCCCTGGGGGGCTGGATTTTCACGGTCCGCCCGGCAGATGTGGACGAGAGTCTGCTCCTCGGGGAAGCACCCGGCGAGTATGTGCTGCGATTGGCAGAGACCAAGGTGCGGGCATGCGCCTCCAACGCACAGCCTGGTGAGACGATCATCGCTGCCGACACCACCGTCACCATTGACGGCGACATCCTGGGAAAACCTGCCAGCGCAGCCGAGGCGGTGGCAATGCTCACCCGCCTGCGTGGGCGCCGGCACCAGGTGTTCACCGGCATTGCGGTGAAGGACATGGACTCAGGGCGGCTGCTCACCAGGAAATGCGTCAGCGAAGTACCGATGCGCAGGTATACAGACGCCGAGATGCAGGCCTATGTGCGCAGTGGGAACCCGCTGGACAAGGCCGGGGCATACGCCATCCAACACGCCCGATTCCACCCGGTCGAGGACTTTTCCGGCTGTACTGCGAGCGTGATGGGACTGCCGCTCTGCCACCTGGCACACTCTTTGAAGAGCGTGGGAATCTTCCCCAAGACGGACATCCCCACCGCATGCCAGGCAAGCCTGCATTATGATTGCCCGATCCATTCCCGCGCCATGAACGGGGAAGAGGTGGGCTGATGAAAGGATCATGCATGAAGACCGCCCGTTGGACAAGGATCATGCTGCTGGCATTTCTCTTCTTGGCAGCCTGCGGCAACGCCACACCCACATCCACCCTTCCCACCCCGCCAGCCTACACCACACCCGCCCCCAGCGTGGAGAACGCCATGCGCACCTACCTGGATGCCTACAGGTTGGAGGATTATGCCAGCATGTATGCGCTGCTTTCCCAGGCAAGCCGAACCGTAGTGAGCGCTGAGGAGTTCGCCAAAAAGCACAGCGAGGCGTTGAAAGCCTTGAGCGCCACGCAGATCGAATATGCCATCCTCTCGACGCTGACCAACCCGAACAACTCGCAGGCATCCTTCAGCCTGACCTACCAGACCGTGCTCTTCGACCAGTTCACACGCAGTTACGTCTGCAACCTGGTGCTGGAAAATGGGAATTGGCGCATCCAATGGGATGACGGCCTGATCCTGCCGGAACTGATTGGAGGAAAGGGACTCAAGACCTACTACAACCCGCCCACGCGCGGCAACATCTATGACCGCAACGGCAAGGCAATCGTCTTCTGGGGGGACGCCTATGCCCTGGGACTGGTAGCGGGTGGGGCGACCGTGGAGCTTGAGGATGCACTCTTTCGGAAGGTCTCCCTGCTGACCGGCGTCCTGCGGCTGACCTTTGAAGATGCCTATTACAATTACAACGCCGGTGATTATGTGCCGGTTGGCGAAGCGCTGGCGGGGGAAGTGGAGAGTTCCGGCATCCTGCAGTTCTCCGGGCTGCAGGGGATCCCGTATACCTCCCGTTTCTATCTTCCCTTGGTGGCGACGCAGACCGTGGGGCACCTGTTGTACATCAACCAGGAAGAACTGGATGCCTACCGGCGTCTGGGCTACAGCGGGGCAGAACGGGTGGGAGTGCAGGGAATCGAGCAGTGGGGCGAAGAGATCTTGCGCGGGCGCAGCGGGGCGACGCTTTATGTGACCACGCCCGAGGGTGCCAACGAGTCCGTGCTGGCTGATTCGCCGGCGCAGGCGGCAGCCTCGCTGAACCTGACCCTCGACGCCAGCCTGCAGGCACAGGCGCAGGCGGCCATGAACGGGCTGCCAGGAGCCATCGTGGTCATGGAAGTGGACAGCGGACGCATCCTGGCGATGGTCTCCTCCCCCGCCCCGGACAACAACTGGTACGACCCGGCCAACTATAATTTCCTGGCACTGGGGAACATGCTGAGTACGCCCAACATCGAACTCAACCGCGCCTCGCAGGGGGCTTATCCACTCGGCTCGGTCTTCAAGATCATCACCATGGCTGCCGGGCTGGAAAGCGGAGTATTCACGGCGGAAAGCTCCTATGACTGTCAGTATGATTTTACCGAACTGGTGCCCCACGGCGGACCCGTGCTGCACGACTGGACCTGGGACCACTGCCAGGAGGAAATGCTGGAGAACGGCACCGAAACCTGCACCACCAAGCCCAGCGGCACGTTGACCCTGCCACAAGGCTTGATGCGTTCCTGCAACCCCTGGTTCTGGCACATCGGGCAGACACTTTACGCACAGGGGCTGACCACGGCAGTATCCGACATGGCAGCCGGTTTTGGACTCGGCCAACTCACCGGAATCGAACAGGTGGAGGAGAAAGCCGGGCTGATCCCGGTGCCAACCAGCCTGACCGAGGCCACCAGCCTGGCGATCGGACAGGCGGGCACGCTGATTACCCCCCTGCAGGTGGCGGACTTCATCGCGGCCATCGCCAACGGGGGCACGCTCTACCGCCCGCAACTGGTGGAAAGCATGGTGCCGGTCAGTGGAAGCATTGAGCAGGTGTTTCAGGCCGAGGCACGCGGGACACTGCCCATCTCAACTGAAAACCTGCGGATCATCCAGGAGGCGATGCGCACGGTGGCGACGGACCCACGCGGCACCGCCTACTCCCGGTTGGGCACTTTTGCCATCCCCACCGCCGGAAAGACCGGCACCGCCGAAAGCGGCAGCGCCACCTCGCACGCCTGGTTCGCCGGGTACAGCCTGGCAGACAACCCTGACAAGCCCGACATCGCCGTGGCGGTGATCGTTGAATACCAGGGAGAAGGGTCGGAGTGGGCGCTGCCCATCTTCCGGCGGGTGATGGAGATCTACTTCTTTGGCAGCCCCCAGACGATCTACCCGTGGGAATCGTCTTTCGGCGTGATCCGCGTGGAAGAACCTTAGCCCCTTAATTGATATGACACAAGGCATCCCGGAACCAGGGCTCATCATCCGCTCCCAGTCGGGATTCTTTACCGTCCAGACCGGGAACGGGGCGATCACCTGTAGTTTGCGCGGGCGGCTCAAGCAGGGGCGCCGTGAAGGCGACCTGGCCGCGGTGGGGGACCGGGTGGAGGTGAGACGCCAGACAGACGGGAGCGGGACGATCGAATCCATTGAAGAACGCAGTCGAGCCCTGGTGCGGCTGGACCCGCGCCCCAGGGGAGTCTACCAGCAGGTGCTGCTGGCCAACCCGGACCAGGCGGTATTCGTGTTTGCCTGCGCCAACCCTTCTCCACACCTGCGCATGCTCGACCGCTTCCTGGTCATCGCTGAAAAGCAGAGGATCCCGGCATTGATCGTGGCGAACAAGGTGGACCTGGTGGGGCTGGCGGAAGCAGAAGCGGTGTTCGGCTTCTATCCGCGGATCGGCTACCCGGTGGTCTACACCAGTGCCCAGACAGGAGCAGCCGTCGAGACCCGCCGAGGGGTGGAGGAACTGCGGGAGCGGTTGAACGGCAAGATCTCGGCACTGGCAGGGCCAAGCGGGGTGGGAAAATCCAGCCTGCTGAACCTCGTGCAGCCGGGGCTGGGGCTGCTGGTGCGGGACGTGAGCACCGGGATGGGGAAGGGGCGCCACACCACCACCGTGCGGGAACTTTTCCCGCTGGAAGGCGGCGGCTACGTGGCAGACCTGCCCGGAATGCGCTCTCTGGCGCTGTGGGATACCGAAGCGGAAGAACTGGACGGTTACTTCCCGGAGATCGCCCCGCTGGTGACGCAATGCCAGTTCAACGATTGTTCGCATACCTCCGAACCGGGATGCGCCGTGCTGAGGGCGGTGAAGCAGGGAGGGGTGCGAGCGGAGAGGTATGATTCCTACGTGCGCCTGCGGGCAGGTGAAGAATGACAGACAGACAGGGAACAAGGGACAACTGGGGGCTGGTGGGACACGAGTGGGCGGTGCGGATGCTGCAACAGCACATCCTGAATGATGCCGTCTGCCACGCCTATCTGTTCACCGGGGCGCCGGGAACCGGGCGGCGCAGCCTGGCGCTGCGCTTCATGCAAGCGCTATCCTGCCCCAGCTCGGCGGCACCAGCCATCCCCTGCGGAACCTGCCGCACGTGCCGGCAGATCGAGGAGATGCATTACCCTGACATGGAAGTGGTACAGGCGGAGAAGGAAGGCGGGGTGCTGGTGGTGAAGGAGGTGCGCGATATCCGCCTGAAGTTGACGATGATGCCCTACCAGGGGAATTACCGCCTGGCGCTCTTCCTGCGCTTCCAGGAGGCCAACGCCAGCGCATCCAATGCCCTGCTGAAAACACTGGAGGAAGCGCCTTCGCATTCGATCCTGATGCTGACCGCCGACACGACCGGGCAACTGCTGCCCACGGTGGTCTCGCGCTGCGAAGTGATGCGCCTGCGCCCGGTGCCGGTGGAGAGGATGGGAGCCGCCCTGCGGGAACGCGGCGCGGGGAATGAAAAAGCCCATCTGCTGGCACACATCTCCGGCGGCAGACCGGGGGCGGCACTGCGCATGCTGGAGGATCCCACCTGGATGGACTTCCGCCAGCAAAAACTGGACGAGTTGCAGCAACTGCTCAACGCCACGCGGGTGGAGAAGTTCGCCCACGCCGAGAAGATCGCCAAGGACAAGGAAGCCTTCCGCAATACCCTGCTGGTCTGGCTCTCCTGGTGGCGAGATGTGCTGGTATGCACATCCGGCTCGGAAGCGCCGCTGGTGAACGTGGACCGGGAGAAGGAGATCGGGACATTGGCAAAACGCCTGGGGATGGGCGGTGCGCGGGACATGGTGAACGGGGTAGAGACGGCGATCGAGCGCCTGGAGAAGAACGTCAACCCGCGCCTGCTGGCAGAGGTGACCCTGCTTGACCTGCCGAAGAGTGCGCCGTGAGGCACTCTCCAGGAAGGGAGAATACCGGCATGCACCGAGCGGAGATCGAGAAGACGGGGAGAAGGGGTGTCGCCCTGCTCCTGCTGGCGCTGCTGCTGGCGGCGTGCAGTTCCCCGGCAACCGGCACACAGGAGGCAACTGCCACGGCGGGCACGCCAACGCAGAGCATGCCTGCACCCCCCACGTTCACCGCAACCCTGCTGCCTTCGGCAACGCTGACACCCGAAGCGGACTGGTACCAGCCGCTGGATGCATCCTACTCAGTGTTGGAATACCGCTATGGGGTGGTGGAGAACCCGCAAGCAAGGGTCTACCGGAGACTGCAGGACGCCGTCGAGAAGAACGGCAACTTCGGTTACCTGGCGAGCACCCCCGCCAACGTGGCGGTGGTGGGGGAAGCGACCCAGGAGGGACACACGTATTACACGGTGTATTACGGCTGGATGGAGGCGGAGGAGGTGCAGTTGCTGACCCCGTCGGACTTCCGCGGCGTGCTTCTGACCCGCCTGGTTGAGTTTCGCTTCGGCTGGGTGCTGCGGGATATGCAGAGTACCAATGCGGTGGGCACACCGATCCGGGAGTACAGCCGCTATGAGGTGATCCACGAAGTACCCAGCGGGATCAGCAACCCGGGGTATGTCGCCATCGGGCCGGACGAGTGGCTGCCGGAGGATGCGGTTGCGCTGACCAGTTCCCAGGTGCCGCAGGACGCGGGGGCGAATACCTGCCGCTTTCTTTACGTGGACCTGGCGGAACAGACCCTGCGTGTCTTCAATGAGTGCAAACTGGTCTTTGCTACGCTGGTCTCGACCGGGAAGCAGGAGGGGTGGACCTTCCCGGGGCGATTTGCCATCCTGGCGCGCTTCCGACACATGCTGCTGACCCCGCCAGAAGGCTCCACCAGCGTCTATTACCAGGAAGGCGTGCCCGACTTCATGACCTTCTCCGGCGACCTGGGCTTCCACGGCGCCTACTGGCATGACAACTTCGGGGAGCCGGTCTCGCACGGCTGCGTCAACCTCTCGCCGGGGGATGCCCGGTGGCTCTACGAGTGGGCCTGGGACGGGGAGCGGGTGATCATCAGTTCGGGGAAATAAAGAGATTAACTGCGCCGCTGGCGGCGGCGATGGTACTGTTCGTGGATCTCGGCGATGTGACCCGCTTTCTCTTCGACCGCCACCTTCAGCCAGTAGGCACCTTTTTCGGCGGTGCCCAGGCTGCCGGCGCCGTAGGCACCAGTGCGGGTGTCGTCATCCCAGGGCGGGTTGGCGGTCAGGGCGCCGCCTTCGATCCAGTCCATATAATAGGAGGGGGTGGTGATGAAGTCCAACTCGTCCACCGCCCGCTCAAGGTGGACCAGGTCGGGGCGCAAGTGCAGGATGAGGGATGTCTCCAATTCGCAGGCATGACCCATGCCGCCGAGGGGAGACTCCCGTTTGGATTCCAGGGCAGCCACGCCCGCCGGACCGGAGAGATACAGGAAGGCGGTGGCGCAGAAGATGGCAGGGTATTTTTCGCCAGCATACTTGACCACGTTGACCAGAAAGGATGAATTACCACCGTGCCCGCTCATCAGATAGAAGCGGGTGAAGCCGCGGGCAACGAGGGCATCGATCACCCCCAGCCAGAAATCCTCAAAGACCCGCCCACCGACATTGAAAGTACCGGGGAAGGAGCGGCGGTGGGTGCTGACGCCGTAGGGGAAGACCGGCAGGCAGACCGCCTCCTGCGGGACCGATCGGGCGGTGCCCTGCCCGACGGCGTCGATGATCAGGGTGTCGGTGGAGAGGGGGGAATGGAAGCCGTGCTGTTCGGTGTGACCGATGGGGAGGATGACCACCTTCTCCCTATCATCCACGGACGGCAAGAGCGCCGGGGAGGCAGATGCCGGCAGGCGCAGGAGATCGGCGCCCAAATCAGGAGCGGGGGGAAAAGACGAGGGGGCCAGCAGGTGGATCCGGGTGAAGCCATCCTCGGACAGGTTGGAGAACAGGGCACGCAGCAGGGGCAAGAAGAGTTCCGGACGTACTGCTAGCCCGCTGCCCGCCCAGCCGAAGGGGATGGCAGGCAGCAAGCCAAGCTCATCCGTCCCAAGCAGGAGGGGCAGTTGGGCGAGCGGGTAACCGGTACCAAGAGGGATGACCAGCGGCAGGTGCCGCGGCAGAGCGGAGACTTCTGGCCAGGTCAGTTCGTCAAAGGGGAAGACGGTCATCCTTTCCTCACCATTCATTTGTATATATGTTAGTTAATAGTAGTGGTAGTAGGCAGTGTGGATAAGTGGAGAAAGGGCTGGAGCGCACAGATGTGGCGCCGGGTTGACCCGCACCCCTGCATGTGGGTAAAGAACTCGATCCGCCCCTGGCAGGGGATGTGGAAAGATGCGGGAGAAGTTGTGAGAAAGAATCCACCGTTCTTCCACAGGTTTCTCCACAAATCCAGATTTTGGAGGAGTCCGGGACTCCACGCCAGATATGGGGGTCATAAGAAGAACAATTGTCCGGTTTCTCCACAACTTCCCAGGGTTATCCACAGATAATGCGCACTTATCCACAGTTTTGGGCTTTCAGCCCCGCGGGATGAGCACCATATGTGGGTGTCACTGCGGGGTGTTCTCGAGCAGTTCTTCGACCTCATCCAGGAATCCATCCAGCGCAGCGTGTTTTTCGGCGAAGCCGGGGCCGAGAAGCCCCAGCCCTTTGCAGACCGAGTTCCAGGTGGCTCTGCCTTCGGGAGGCAGGACGAGTGCGGCGTGGGTCCAGGTGAGCAGCAGGGGCCAGAGGAGGGCGTGGGGGGATTCGCTGGCGAGCAGGGAGCGGAAGGCAAGCAGGTAGTAGTTCAGGCGGGGCATGGCGAGGCGGGGATCGCCTCCGGGGATGATGGCGGCGCGGGTGAAATCCTGCTCCCAGGCGGGCAGGCAGGCTTGAAGAGCCTCGAGGTCCACCTCCCTGGCGCCGAGCATGGCAAGCAGCGGGTCGGAGAGACCCGGCTTGCCGGCAGCCTGCGCCAGGGAGGGGAACTGGAGCAGGAAGCGGCGCTCGGAAAGGGGGAGACCATTGAGCACGGCGACGGCGTTGGCGGCGTGGCTGACGCTCTTCAAGTAGGAGAGCAGCAGGGCGGGACCGGGTTCGGAAAATGTTTCCAGTCCACCCCATAACTGGCGGGCGTGGAGCAGGTTGGTTTGCGCCCGGGCGATGACGTTGGCGGGTTCGTAGAATTTATCGCGCACGCCAGCCTGGACGAACTCAAAGAAATGCTGGCTGACATGGAGCGGGAGTGGGTCGTAGAGTTGGGGTCCCAGCCAGGGATGCAAGCGCAGTTGCTTGGGATGTTCGTACTCGCTGCGCGGGTTATGGACGATATCGAGATGGACCTCGGGGGAGACGGCGATGACCTCACGGCGCACGGCGGGCTGCCCGGCATGAACGAAGACGATGTCGATATCGGTGGCACCGCCGAGGAAGGGGTTGTCGGTGCGCAGGGAGCCGGTGAGATAGGCAGCCACCAGGGCAGGGTCGGAGAAGGTGCGCTGCTGGACGGTCTCGCGGGCGATGCGGATGAGGGAGTCGCGGTTGATGCGCATGGGGAACCTCGCTATTTGCCCATCAGGGAGGGCTGGTAGGGGGAGATATCCAGCGCCTGGCGGATCTGGTTCTCGATGAGGCGGAGGTGGTCTCCATGGGTGACGAAGTCGAGCGGGTTGGTGTCGATCAGCAGGACGGGGGCGGAGGCGGGAGGACGGGAGAAGAATTCCTCGTAGGCCTGGTTGAGCAGGTCGATGTAGCCGCGGTCCATGTTGCGCTCGTAGGAGCGGTCGCGCATGGCGATGCGCTGCATGAGCACGGAGGTGCTGGCGCTCAGGTACACTAGCAGATCGGGGGTGGTGATCTTCTCGGCAAGGGCTTCATGGACGCGCTTGTACGTTTCCAGTTCGTCGCCAACGAGATTGATGCGGGCGAAGAGGCTGTCCTTGGCGAAGGTGTAATCGGAGATGAGCGATCTGCCGCGGGCGAGTATCTCCTGGACAGCGCGGCGCTGCTGGTGGTAGCGGCTGAGCAGGAAGAAGATCTGGGTCTGGAAGGCGTAGCGCTGGCGGTCGGCGTAGAAGTCGGAGAGGAAGGGATTCTCTTCGAAGACCTCGAGGAGGATCTCGGAATCAAAGGCGGGCTGGAGGAGGCGGGCGAGGGTGGTCTTGCCGACACCGATGACACCTTCAATGGCGATGTACATGGGCTGCTCCCGGGAGGATAAGATAGGGTAAGGATACCATAAAAAGGGATTGGGGAAGCGGGGATAGAGGGATGACAGAAGGTACTGCCGAGTCGTTTCTCGGAACATAAAAATTCGACCCGCCTTTTTGGGGAACACCAAGAAAGCCCTTTTCTCCTGTGGGAGAAAAAGCCGGCTTCCCGGGGAAGGCGTCCATCCTGTCCAAGGGTATTTTAGAATTTATGTTCTGTGTTATCAAGGTTACCGTGCATAGCAAGGAAAGGATGGAATGCGGATGAGGCGGATGCGCTCGCTCGCGATGCCGCTCGTAGATGGTTTCTGTAGACCTGCTGTGTGAATAGTCTGTCAGGGTAAGAAAAGAAGATGAATAGAGGTAGAATCAGGGGCAGGAGACGCTATGACCCGTTTTGTGTCCGCCAGTGAACGTATCCAAAAAGCCTGGAGCCTGATCCAGAAGGCGCGCGACCTGCCGGTGCCGGTGGAGGGGGGCAAGTATGGTTTTTCTTACGTGGCGCGGGTCAAAGCGCTGCTGCAAGATGCGCGTGACCTGGTCAAATTCATCCCCAAGACCCCCAGTGCGACGGTGGAGATGAAGGATGAAGTGAAGAAGATCTTCCTGGCGGCTGAGCAGGCTGACCGGGAGATCCTACATTAATCAGCAACGTTTTCGGAGGAAAAATGAGCCAGCAACACTTCGCAAGCGACACCTTTGCCACATCCAATGGAGACCTGGTGATCACATTCATCGGTCACGGGAGTTTGATGCTGCACTACGGGGGCAAGGTGATCCACGTGGACCCGTTCAGCCGGGTGGCGGATTATGCCAGCCTGCCCGCGGCGGACATCCTGTTGATCACCCACGAGCACCGCGACCACCTGGACCCAGAAGCGCTGGCGCACATCCGCAAGGCGGAGACGACCATGGTGATGACCGAACTGTGTGCGGGGCAACTACCGGGCGGGATGGTGATGAAGAACGGGGACGAACTGGACCTGGCGGGCATGCACATCCGGGCGGTGCCGGCGTATAACCTGGTGCATCTGCGGGAGAACGGGCAGCCCTTCCATCCAAAAGGA
Organism: Anaerolineales bacterium; assembly: GCA_041753035.1. Lineage (GTDB taxonomy): Bacteria > Chloroflexota > Anaerolineae > Anaerolineales > Villigracilaceae > UBA877. The sequence goes on from JBGSVI010000089.1 coordinate 19,930, forward strand.
CATGGCAATGGGTATGTGCTGGACTGCGGCGACCTGCGGGTCTATATCGCCGGGGACACCGAGAACATCCCCGAGATGAAGGACCTGCAGGAGATCGATGTTGCCTTCCTGCCGATGAACCTGCCCTACACGATGACGCTGGAGATGGCTGCCGAGGCGGCGCGGAGTTTCCTGCCCAAGATCGTGTATCCCTACCATTTCGGCAGCACGGACGCCAAGCAACTGGTTGCGCTGCTGGCTGACACGAACGTGGAAGTGCGCATCCGTGACTTGGGCTGACCCTGGCAACCAAGCCAAATTATCGGATGCAGGAAACGATGAATGACAACCTGGGACAGCCGATTGCTCATGGGCGGACAGCCGAGGTCTATGCCTGGCCGGAAAACCAGGTATTGAAACTGTTCTTCGATCGATACGGGCTGGAAGAACTCCAGTATGAACTGGACATCGCCCGCGCAGTGGAGGCAAGCGGGTTTCCGGTCCCTGGCGTGGGGAAGATCGTCCAGGTGGGGGGGAGGAGCGGAATCACGTACCGGCGGGTAGAGGGGGTCCCGATGCCAGAGATGGTGATGCGAAAGCCGTGGAATTTGATCCGGTATGCGCACAGGATGGCGGAACTGCAGGCGCAGATGCATACCAGCCCGATCTCAGCGGAACTGCCCAGCCTGAAGAACAGGCTGGCGAAAAAGATCGAACGGGCGAAAGTGCTCCCGGAGGTACAGCGGAAAAAACTGAGCGAGCGGCTGGAAAGGATGCCAGACGGGAAGCGGTTGTGCCATGGCGATTTCCATCCCAACAATATCATGATGACTGCAGGGGGAGAGGTGATCATCGATTGGGTTGATGCCACAAGGGGAAACCCGCTGGCAGACGTGGCACGCACGAGCATCCTGATCCTGGGTGCGATCGAGGCAGGGGAGATCAAAGGGGCGCTTTTGCGGGAATTGTTCCGACTCTTTCATACGGCATACCTGCACAGGTATTTCCGCCTGTGTCCCGGCGGGGAGGATGAGTATGCCCGCTGGCTGCCAATCGTGGCGGGAGCGAGGTTGTGCGAGGGGATCGCTGAACTAGAAGGCTGGCTGGTGTCCCAGGCGGAGAGATAGGGTGTTAGAGGAAAGGGGAATTGCCCTGCACTCCCAGGCAATCGCCGCGCCATCGACTGATGGCGCGCAGGATAATGTTTAGCTGGCTGGTCATCGGTAACTCTCCGGTGCCGGGAAATCACCGTTCGCAAAGATATCCAACGGGGTCAATCTTTGGCGGATATCAAGGGCGGCATTGAGCGGATGGTCCCGGTACTCCACCCAGGCATGCGCCTTGAATGCTTGCGCAGCCTGGCTGACGCCAATGCACGGGTCGGTTTGGATGCTCATCCGGCGCAGCATCCACTACAGCAGCAGGGAGAGGGACAGGCAATTGCCACGAAAAAAACCATGGTTTGAAAGGCGAACGATAATTTGTGCAGTCTTAAGTGCAGCGCCGGGATCGTTCTTTATTTTTGAATGCACCGGATGAGTGCACAGGCATTGCAGGGCGGCATGGGTACGGAAGAAACCCAAAAAACGCACAGATAGAGCGAGCAGGGGGAGGATAAAGGACGCCTGGAGATATTTCCAGCGCCAGGCAGGTTTTTACCGGCGAATCTTGATGGCTGGACTCATCCCGCTGCGGAATAGGAGCTAACCTTCGAGATTAACCAGACCGGCTGCGGCCATTTTGTTCAAGAGAGCAACCATATCCTGGCGCAGGGTGGCCTCATCTAAATCGTATTCATCCAGGAAATGTGTCATCACGACGGAGAAATCAGGGGTCGCTGCCGGGAGCTGCCAGACCCGGGTGCCAATATCGTCCAGGGGAAAATATTGTTCGCTCTGCAAGTTGAGCAATACGCTTTCGCCATCTTCCGCTTCATGGAAGAGAACATCGACTGATGAAGCAACCCGTCCCGGAAACACCATTGGCACCTCACTATGTGGAACGATAGGATCGTGCTATCAAGGACAACATAACCAGATTTTCCGTGGAACCCATTGATGGGGCAGGGAGCTGCCGGCGGGAGGAACCCTGCTTATTCGCCGCGGTTGCGCCTGACGACCTTCTCCAGTCCCCACAGGACAAGCACGATCAGGAGGATGGGTACGAAAGCCACCAACAGGCACAGCAGCCCCATCAGTGCGGCAGGCAGTCCATAGAGCCAGGCGATCAGTCCCAGCCCGACCACGAACAACAGCACCAGCGCCCCGGCGATCAAGCGGATGTTGGTCTGGGAAGCATACTTGCGCAGGTCACGGCTCATGGTTGCCGTTATTGTACCTCACCCTGGATGCCCTACCCCGGGGGGCGAAAATCGCTTGACTTGCCGGGGGGGAGTCTGTATAATTCCTGGCAGCGCGGTGAGGAGTAGGCAGGCAGCACGCTGATAGAGAAGGAGGTCCCGGCTGGAAGCCTCCGCAGCAAGAGCCTGGCGAAGTCGCACCGTCCGGATGCTGAAGAAATCTTCGTGAAAGTAGAACAGCACGGGAGCGCCCGTTAGCGCGCAGACCGGTGATGGCCGGTCCCAGAGTGCGTTTTCCCCCTGACGTTCCGGCGACGAAAACGAATTGAGGTGGTACCGCGGCGCCAGCCGTCCTCAAGTAAAGGACGGTTTTCTATTTTTAAAGGAGTTCACATGACCGAATATCAGTTACCCAAGGCATATGATTTCAAGGCGACCGAACAGCGCATCTATGAGATGTGGGAGCAGGGGGGATACTTCCAGCCTTCCAATGATCCCAACAAGCCGGGCTTTGACCCGGAGAAGAAGCCTTTCGTGATCTCGATCCCGCCGCCGAACGTGACCGGGGAACTGCACCTGGGGCACCCGATGTTCGTCTCGCTGGAGGACCTGATGATCCGCTACCAGAGGATGAAGGGCGTACCGGCACTGTGGGTGCCGGGCACCGACCATGCCGGCATCGCCACCCAACTGCAGGTGGAAAAGCACCTGCTGCGCACCGATGAAAAGCGGCGCGAGGAATACACGCGCGAGGAGTTCGTGGCGCACACCTGGGAATGGAAGAAAAAATACGGCGGGATCATCACCGACCAGATCCGGCGGCTGGGTGCCTCCTGCGACTGGAGCCGCGAGCGCTTCACGCTCGACGAGGGGCTGTCGCGGGCGGTCCGCGAGGCTTTTGTGCGCCTGTATGAAAAGGGACTGATCTACCGCGGGCCGCGGCTGATCAACTGGTCGCCGGGGTTGAAGACGGCGGTGAGCGACCTGGAAGTGGAATACAACGAGGAGCCGGGGACGCTGTACTATTTCAAGTACATGCTGGCAGATGGCAATGGAGAGTACATCCCGGTGGCGACGACGCGCCCGGAGACGATCCTGGGGGATACGGCGGTGGCGGTGCATCCGGAGGATGAGCGCTACCGGGCGCTGGTGGGCAGGCAGGTGAGCGTGCCAATGCTGGGGCGTCTCATCCCGGTGATCGCGGATGCCTACGTGACGCGCGAGTTCGGCACCGGGGCGCTGAAGATTACCCCGGGACACGACCCGAATGACTACGAGATCGGGCAGCGGCACGGATTGGGGATCATCTCGGTGCTCGACCGGGAGGCGAGGATCACCGCTGCCGGGGGACAATATGCGGGTATGGACCGCTTTGAGTGCCGCAAGAAGATATGGGCGGACATGTGGGAGGCAGGGCTGGTGCTGCGGGAGGAGGCGTATACGCTCAATGTGCCGCGCTCACAGCGCGGTGGGGAGATCGTTGAGCCGATGATCTCGGAGCAGTGGTTCGTGACGATCCAACCCCTGGCAGAGGCGGCGATGGGGGCGGTGCGCGACGGGCGCATCCGCATTGTGCCGGAGCGCTTCGAGAAAGTATATTTCAACTGGCTGGAGAACATAAAGGACTGGTGCATCTCGCGGCAGTTGTGGTGGGGACACCGCATCCCGGTGTGGTACTGCGCGGACTGTGGCAAGCAGACGTGCACGCGCAGCGATCCGCTGTTGTGTGCACACTGCGGCGGGAAGAACATCACCCAGGACCCGGATGTGCTAGATACCTGGTTCTCCTCGGGATTGTGGCCGTTCTCGACGCTGGGCTGGCCGGAGAAAACCCCCGACCTGGCCTACTTCTACCCGACGGCGGTGATGGAGACGGGGTACGACATCCTGTTCTTCTGGGTGGCGCGCATGATTATGATGGGGTTGGAGTTCACCGGGCAGGCGCCTTTCCATACCATTTACCTGCACGGGCTGGTGCGTGACGAACACGGGCGCAAGATGTCCAAGTCGTACGGCAACGTGATCGACCCGCGCACGGTGATGGATGAGTACGGCACGGATGCACTGCGCTTCACCCTGCTGGTGGGTTCAACGCCGGGAAACGATATGAGCATCAGCGTGAAGAAAGTGGAGGGCAACCGCAATTTTGCCAACAAGATCTGGAATGCCGGGCGGTTTGTGATCGCGGCGATCGGCAGTCTGCCGTCCGGGGCGGAAGCGGAAGATGGGGAACAAGGCTGGACGCTGGCGGATTCGTGGATCTGGGCACGGCTGCAGCACCTGGTGCGCGAGGCTGAGCGCCTGTTCCAGGCGTACCAATTTGGCGAGGCGGGGCGGCAGATCTACGAGTTCTTCTGGAACGACTTTGCTGACTGGTACGTGGAGGCGGCCAAACAGCAACTGCAGAAGGACGGTCAGCGCACGCGTACAGCGCTGACCCTGGCACGCGTGCTGGATATCAGTTTACGCCTGCTGCATCCCTTTACTCCCTTTGTCACCGAGGAATTGTGGGGTCACCTGTGCCGGGCGCTGGCAGCCTCCCCGCTGGCAAAACTGAGCGCGGACTGGCCGGAAGCGCTGATTATTGCCCCCTGGCCGGGGCCGCGTGATGTGGAGGAATGGGAACAGCACCGGCTGGCAGAGTTCACGCTCGTGCAGGAGATCATCCGCTCGATCCGCAACCTGCGTGCGGAGCGGAAGGTCAGCCCGGCAAGACGCATCGCAGCGACGCTGACAGGCGGGACGAAGAGCGGGCTGCTGCGGGAACAGGCCGAGTTGATCACCACCCTGGCGGGGTTGGACGCGCAGCACTATGCGGTGTCCGAGACCCTGAGGGAGAAGCCGGAGAACAGCATCACCCTGGTGGCGGGGGGCGTGGAGATCCAACTCCCGCTGGCAGGGATGGTGGACCTGGGCGAAGAGCGTGCCCGCCTGGAGAGAGAACTTGCCAGCGTGCAAGGGCAGGTGGAGCGGCTGGAAAAACTGCTGGGCTCGGATTTTGCACACAAGGCGCCAAGGGCGGTGGTGGAAAAGGAACAAGAGCGCCTGAAGGCGATGCGGGAGACGGCGGAAAAATTGAGCCGCCAGACGGATTAAAAGGAAACCCCCGATTCATTCAGAACCGGGGGTTTATATTTCCACTTTTAGCGCACCATGGTCGAGAGGGTAGATGTGCTGATGCGCGGCAACAGGACATTGATGGTGGTGCCTTTGCCCGGCCCGGCGCTTTCCGCCCAGACTTTTCCTCCATGCGCCTCTACCAGTCCCTTGGCGATGGGTAGACCGATGCCCATGCCGCCATATTTGCGGGTGGTGTGCGGCTCCACCTGGTGGAATTCGTTGAAGATCTTCTTGAGAGCGGCGGGTTCCAGCCCGATGCCGCTGTCCTTGATGGAGACGAGCACATCCCCGCCCGGCTGGTAGAGGGCGGTGATGATGATCTTGCCGTTCTCGGGGGTGAAGCGGACGGCATTGTCCAGGATATTAATGAAGACCGTCGCCATTTTATCGGGGTCGCATTTCACCTGCACGGGCTGCTCGGGCATGTTGAAGACGATGGCCTGGTTCCTGGCATCGGCGAGCTGCTTGACCTCGGTCAATGCGCCGCGCAGGATCTGCTGGATGGGAAGCACGATGCGATGGATGACCATCTCCTTGGAGCGGAGCATATTGAGGTTTGTCATGGCGTCCACCAGGGCGCGCATTTGCATGGCGGCGTTGAGCACCTGGCGGGCGTGGTCGGAAAGTTCGCCGGGGGATTCCTCCTGCAGGAAGGTGGCATACCCGATGATGATGCCCAGCGGGGTGCGAAGTTCGTGGGATGCGAGGGCCAGGAAGTTCGTTTTCAAGTAATCGGCGGCGCTGAGTTCGTTATAGGCATCGCGCAGGGCTTTGACCAGGCGGGCATTATGGATGGCAACTGCGGCCTGCGAGGCGATGACCGAGAGGATGTCGGCATCGCTCTCGTCAAAGGTGCCTTGATGCTTGTTGAGCGCTTCGAGCACGCCGGTGGGGCGGTTGCGGATGCGCATGGGCACACCGAGGATATTGTGCACCTCGATGCCGAGGGCGTTCGACACCCCGGCATAATGACGCGGGCTATGGTGGGCATCCGAGAGAATGACCGACTTGTTCTCAAGGAAAACCTCGCCCGCCAGGCTGGCTTCGAGCGGAACCGGTATCTCGCCCAGGCGTTTCGGGTCGGAACCAGTGGCGGCGCCAAAGGTCAGTGTGCCGGTGCTTTCGTTGTAGAAAAGAATCGATACCGATTCGCAGTCCAGTATCTCTGCAGCGGTATCAATGATGAATTTAAGCAAATCTTCCAGGTTGAGGGTGGAATTGAGGGTGACGCTGACCTCGGTCAGCCGGGCAAGCTGTTCCGCCATGTGGCGGAGTTGGGGCTTGGTTTCTTCCATACCTTAAGTGTAGCCGTAAAAGCGTACGGGCGCAAGTAATTTCCCTGGAAACCGTTACCAATTACCTGGCAGGTTAAAAAAGGTCCCATCACCAGGGTCACCAGCGGAGTATGCCGGAGCGGAGGAAACACCAGGGAAAGAAATAGCAGTGTTGAAATCCTCGCGGGATCATTAACCCCGCGAGGATAAGGAAAAAAGGGAAAGGATCAACACATAAAATAGTACATTTGTTCTGTTTTATAAATTACAACTCCTGCCGGCGGAAGATAAGCCAGGCGGCAGCCAGGGACAGGGCAACCAGGGAAAGGCTGATCCAGAAGGCCGGCCAACTGGATTCGGTACCGCCGAGAGCCAGTTGGCTGCCCCAGGTGAACAACTGCCCAGGGGAAAATTCGGCCAGGCGAGGCAGGGAGCCAACACCGGCAACGAGGACAAGCCCGGAGAAAGCGAGACCTGCCGCGGCAGCCTGGGTGCGTGCCAGGGTGCTGGCGAGCAGGGTGACGGCGATATAGACGATGAAGACGACCAGCATCAGCGCGTTGAGCGCCAGGAAGCCCCCCCAGGGCAGCGCCTCGAAGAGCAGTAAGGTGTAGTACCAGCAGCCGAGGGCGCCCACGGCGAGGCTGAGGGCAAAGACCAGCCCAAGGGCGGCGAACTTGGCCAGCAGGAAGGAAAAACGCGGCAGGGGATGGGCAAGCAGCATGGCGGCGGTACCACGTTCCTTTTCTTGGGTGACGGTGCCCATGCTGAGCAACACGGCGAGCAGGATGCCGAACTGGCTCAGGTTCTTGACGTATTGAGCGACGGCATCCGCCAGGGTGGGGGTGGGGATGATATCCGCCAGGCCGGGCGGCAGGTCGGGGATGGAGCGGAGCATCTCGGGGGTGAGCTTGGCAAGCAGGGGCGAGCCGAGGCCAAAGAGCACCAGCACTGCGGCAACGATGAGCAGGCGCCTGGTGCGCCATTGTTCCATGATCTCTTTGCGTAAAACGGGCATAAAGTTCATCGGGCAGCCTCCGCGGGGATCGTGCTGGCACCGTTCTCGACCAGCGAGAGGAAAACATCTTCAAGAGAGGGGCGCAATTCCTCGCAGCGGCGCAGGGACAACCCCTGGGCGGCGGCGGAGAGAATCCATTCCCGGCGGGCGCGGGTCATGTCGCGGACGGTGATGCGGACCAGGGCCTCCTGCGTGGAAACCTGGGAGACCCAGTCGTGCCCGCGGAGCGACTCTGCCCAGCGCTGCATGGCAGCAGGGTCTTCGCCTTCGGCTTCGATAATCGGGCGGGCGTAGCGCTCCATCAGGGCGGCGCGCGGTGACTGGACGAGCATGCGCCCCCTGGCGATGATACCCACCACGCTGCAGACGCGCTCCACGTCTGCAAGGATGTGGCTGGACATCAGGATGGTGCAGGTCCCGGCGAGGGATTCGATCAGATCGAGCACTTCCTTGCGCCCGGAGGGGTCCAGGGCGCTGACCGGTTCATCCAGGAGCAGGACCTGCGGTTCGTGGACGAGGGCGGCAGCCATGCCCAGGCGCTGGCGCATGCCGCGCGAGAAGCCGCCGATGCGCCTTTTGGCGACCTCAGCCAGGTTGACGATGGCAAGCAGTTCCTTCACCCGGGAAAGGCGCCGCGGAGCGGGAAGCCTGTGCAGGCGACCGAGGTAGTCGAGGAACTCGACGGGGGTCATCCAGGGGTAAAACGCCGGCTCTTCGGGGAGGAAACCGACCTGGCGGGAGAGCAAGCGCCCCCCGGTGACCAGGTCAACCCCGGCAACCGAAGCCGTCCCAGAAGTGGCCCTTGCCAGACCGGCCAGGATGCGCAAGGCGGTGGTCTTGCCGGCGCCATTGGGACCGAGGAAACCGTAGATCACTCCCGGCTCAACGTGCAACTGCAGGCCGTCCAGAGCATGGACAGCGCTGTAGTGCTTGCGCAATGCCTCTGTACGGATCATTCGTCTTTCCTTCCGGCAACAAAGTAAATGATGGGACCAATATAATTGACCAGGACGATGACCAACGCCCAGACCCACTTGGGGCCGCGAGTGTGCTCCCGGCGGAGAAGATCGACCAGGGCGGCGATCATCAGGGCGAGCTGGATGATGACCACAGGGATGAGGTACGGGATGTACGGGATGAGTTTCGAGATCTCGGGATCCATGGTTATTACCTTTTCATTTTACTTTTTGTGCTTATCCCATGCCGGGGGCAGGGGTTTGCGACGAGGAACAGCGAGGCGGACGGCGTCATGAGCGGGCGCATTGATGGGCTTCATGATGGTTCAGGGCATCGAGCGCCAGCGGCGGGCGGTGCGGTCGAGAGGGCGTTTGAGGATGAGCTGTGACTGGTTGGAGTTCTCGATGGTGCGAAAACCGACAACTTCCCAACCTTCCGTGCCCATTTCATTGAGCATCGCTTCCAGATCTTCGTCCTTGACGCCTTTAAAGAAGGAGCCGATGGTGAGTACGCGGTATTCCCATTGGTTGGGTTCAGACATGGATACCTCCGTGTTCAGGCGGAAATAGAGTGCTATTTTTAACCTGGGCCACTACAGCGGCGACCAGTGTTTGTTTCACGTGAAACAATTTGGGCTGTCCAACATCCTTTTTTGTTTCACGTGAAACATGGATTATTTCTCAGGTTTGGGTCGATTCTGCTCTGCCATGGCGATCATACCGCTGAGGCCGCCAAGATTCATGGTATCCACGGCGCTGGAGGGGACGATGACCAGGGCACCCTTCTCCTTGAGACCTTCAAAGAGCATATTCATGGCGCGCAGGTGCAGGGCGGTGGGGTTGTTGATATACGCCTTGGAGGCTTCGGCAAAGGAGTCAGCGATCTGTTTTTCGGATTCACCCAGGATGACGCGCGCCTGGCGCTCGCGTTCGGCCTGCGCCTGGCGGGACATGGCGTCCTCGAGGTCGGCGGGGATGATCACATCACGGATCTCGACCGATTGGACGGTGATGCCCCAGGGGGTGGTGCGCTCGTCAATGATCTTCTGCAGTTCGGCATCCATGAGTGTTCGTCCGACGAGGATATCGGCAAGCATGCTCTGCCCGATGACCTCGCGCAGGGCAGTCTGGGCAGCCCAGGCGATGGCGGTGTTATAGTCGGCAACCTCCAGGGCGGCCTTCTCGGCATCCCAGACGACCCAGAAGAGCACGGCATCGACGTCCACAGGGACGGTGTCCTTGGTGAGGGTCTTCTCGGCGGAGAAGGGGGTGACCATGACGCGGTGATCGATCCAGTTGGGGATGTTGTCGATGACCGGGATGATCCAGAAGAGGCCGGGACCGGCGAGTCTCTTGAACCTGCCCAGACGCAGCAGGACAGCCTTCTCCCACTGGGAGGCTACCTTCAGGCTGAAGAGAACGTACATGGCGAGCAGGGTCCAGACGATGATCCACACGGGGGTCCAGAATTCGGCGAGCCGCCCAGACTCGGCGAGCAGGATGCCGCCGAGGGCGCCGATGAGCGTGAAGAAGCCGAAGAGAAAACCAGCAATGGGCGGGATGTGCAGGTCAGGCTGGGACTTGAGATTTCGATACTCTTTCTTGACGGTGGGAAGATTTGTGGGGGACATGGTTCACTCCTTGATCTAAGACCTAGAAAGGATTACTTGCTGGCGGAGCGCAGGTTGGGGGAGTCGAAGAAGAGACCTTCCACCTGGACGCCGCCGATCTTGAAGACGATGGTGACGACCACCTCTTCGAGTTCATAAGTGCACAGGATGCGATACAGGGCATATTCCTGCTTGTTGGTGATGCTCAACTCTCCGGTGGAGACGAAATTCCCGCTGGCGGACTGGAGCGAATCGTGCAACTGGGTGAGCTGCGCCTCGCTGAAAGCAGCCAGCATATCGGGGCTGAAATCATGCGTGAACGAGGCGTAGTTGCCGGAATCGATGGCTTGAAGCACCTGGGCCGTGACGGCAAGCACATCTTCATCGCCCAAGCCGGCAGGTTCAGCCGGACCACAGGCAGTGAGCAGCAGGGAAAGGACCACCAGCAGGCTGGCGAGGGAAACCAAGTGGTTCTTGATCATAAATCATCTCCTTGTTCATTTTTATTGATATGTTCCTGCAGAAAGGCAGGCAACTCTTCGACCCGGAAGCCCAGGCGCAGGGTGTCGGCAAGGTAACGGTCGGTGAGGGCGTGGAGCGCCTTGCGGCGGATGGCTGCGGATGTCTCCGGCGGAGGCATGTCCAGGATGTAAGTGCCGCGTCCCTGCTGGGTGGAGATCACGCCGGCTTCATCCAGGATGCGGTAGGCACGGGCGACGGTGTTGAAGTTGACGCGCAGTTCTGCAGCCAGGGCGCGGACGGTGGGGAGCTGGTCCCCTGGGTGGATGCGACCGTCGGTGATCATTTCCTTGATGCGGTCGACCACCTGGTGGTAGATGGGCACTCCGGAACGAAAATCGAGTTCAAGGTTCATGGCAGTCACCGGACCATTGCAGAATTGTATAATTGTATCATTGTACTAATTGTATATCTAACAAATGGCTTTGTCAAGGCCTGCCCTACCTGGTTTACCAGCAATACACGAAAAGAGTGCCAACCAGAGGAAATTGCCTTGACGGGCGTGGTAGAATCATCCCGTATATCAACCCAAGGAGTGAATCATGGAACAACAAACCGGTACATTTGCCGTAAAAAAAGGCCTGGCACAGATGTTGAAAAGCGGCGTGATCATGGACGTGGTCACACCGGAGCATGCCAAGATTGCCGAAGAAGCCGGCGCCTGCGCCGTGATGGCGCTGGAACGCGTCCCGGCGGATATCCGCGCCCAGGGCGGCGTGGCACGCATGTCGGACCCCGACCTGATCCTGCGCATCATGGATACGGTCTCCATCCCGGTGATGGCCAAGTGCCGCATCGGGCATTTCGTCGAGGCGCAGATCCTCGAGGCGATCGGCGTGGACTATATTGACGAGTCCGAGGTGCTGACCCCGGCGGACGAAGAGAACCACATCCTGAAGCATAATTTCAAAGTTCCCTTCGTGTGCGGCTGTCGCAACCTGGGCGAGGCGCTGCGGCGCATTGGTGAAGGGGCGGCGATGATCCGCACCAAGGGCGAGGCTGGTACCGGCGACGTGGTCGAGGCGGTACGACATGCCCGCACGGTGCTGGGCGAGATCCGCCGGCTGACCACGATGGCCGACGAAGAACTGATGGCTTATGCCAAGGGGATTGGCGCACCCTACGAACTGGTGAAAGAAACCAAGGAACTGGGACGCATGCCGGTGGTGAACTTTGCTGCCGGTGGCGTAGCAACCCCGGCGGATGCCGCCCTGATGATGCAACTGGGCGTCGACGGCGTATTCGTCGGCTCGGGCATCTTCAAGTCCGGCGACCCGGCGCGGCGCGCGGCGGCGATCGTCAAGGCGGTGACCCATTCCACGGACGCTTCGATCCTGGCCGAGGTGAGCAAGAACCTGGGCGAGGCGATGGTGGGTCGCAATGTCTCGCAAATGCCCGACGGCGAGAAGATCGCCGGGCGGGGCTGGTAAGGGGAAACCCCACCAGGATCAAGTATGAAGATCGGTGTCCTTGCCATCCAGGGCGATTTTGCCGAACACAGGGTGATGCTCAAACGCCTGGGCGTGGAGACCGTGGAAGTGCGCCTACCGCAGGCACTTGAAGGGCTGGATGGACTCATCCTGCCCGGAGGCGAATCGACCACCATCGGAAAACTCTCGGTGGACTTTGGCCTGCTCGAGCCGCTGCGCGAATTCGGGCGTACGCATGCCATCTGGGGCACCTGTGCCGGGGCAATCTTCCTTTCGAAGGATGCCCGCCGCAGCCAGCCCCTGCTGGGGATCATGGATATCAACGTGCAGCGCAACGCCTTTGGGCGGCAGGTGGATTCTTTTGAAGCCGACCTGGAGATCCCCGCCCTGCAGCAGGCGACCGGTTCCACAGCGCCATATCACGCCGTTTTCATCCGCGCCCCGATCATCGAGTCGGTATTCGGAGAGGCGCAAGTGCTCTCAACCCTGGCGGATGGGCGCATCGTGGCCGCGCAGCAGGGAAAAATGCTCGCCACCTCGTTCCACCCGGAACTGACTGCTGATACGCGCTTCCATGAATTCTTTTTGACCCTGGCCCGTTAGGCGGTGCCAGAGAAGAAAAACGCAGCCTGCAGGAAAAAAACAACCCCATGATCGTCCGTTCGCTCGACATCCTTGACCTGCCCCACCTTCCGCGCTTCCAGCGGGATGTGCTGCCGCTGGACAGCGCCCGCTTCCTGACATGTGGCAATCCGCTGAGCGCCATCGCGCTGCTTGCCAGCCTGGACCCGCGGCGCAATGTTCACACCGCGGTGTGCTCGGAGGACGGCAATTCGCTGATGGGGCAGGTGCTGCTGCGCGAAGGCGATCGCTCGGCGCGGCTGACCTTCCTTTCCCCGGCGGAAATGGTGCCAGGATTGGCAGTCCCCCTGCTGGAGCACCTGGTGAAACAAGCGGGTGAACGGGGGGCGCTGCACCTGCTGGCGGAGGTGGATGAAGAATCCACTCTCTACGCGACCCTGCGGCAGGCTGGATTTGTGATGTATGCCTGGCAGCGTGCCTGGAAGATCCCGCGGGTAAAAAATTCTACGGGGCACAGCCCCTGGCGCCCGGCGGAGGAGAGCGACTGGCTGGCGGTGCATGCCCTGCACGGGCAGATCGTCCCGGCGCTGCTGCAGCCGGTGGACCACCTGCCAAAGCACGCCGCGGGGATGGTCTGCCACCGGGACGGCAGCCTGCAAGCCTACCTGGGGGTGGAAAGGGGCAGCCGGGGGATCTGGTTGCAGCCCCTGGCACCCCCGGACAGCGGCTGTACGCCTCAAAGCCTGGCAGACCTGGCGGGACAGGTTCCCGGCTGGGGGAGCCAGCCGGTTTACCTGTGCGTGCGCTCCTACCAGGCATGGCTGGGGCCGGCGCTGGATGAACTGGGCGCCGAACCGTGGCCGCGGCAGGCGGTGATGGTCAGGCGGCTGGCGCTACCGATCAAGGAACTGCAGGCTGCCCCGGCATTGGAAAAAGCACTGGCGAAAGTGAAACCCGCTGCGCCGTTGAACGGAGAGAGTCGGGACGGCTTGGGCGGCAGTCGATAACCTTTATAGGAAAAATAAGAAAGATATGACCCAACTGCGAATTACGGATGACCTGGATGCCCTGCTGGCGGTACTGCCCAAGAGTGTGGTGGATGCCGTCCACAAGGCTGATGATTATGACAACCTGCTCGAGATCATCCTCGACCTGGGCAGGCTGCCGACGGCGCGCTTCGTTGACCGCGAGATCACCCTGCGGACAGAGGAAGTGACACGCCCGGAGATCGATTACGTGGAACAACACATCGGCATGTTCGACGCCGACAATCGCGCCGGCATCGAGCGCACCCTGCACCGCATCTCGGCGATCCGCAATCGGCGCGGGCACATCGTGGGGCTGACGCTGCGCGTGGGGCGGGCGGTGTACGGCACGGTGGACATCATTCAGGATATCGTTGAGACGGGCAAATCTGTGCTGCTGCTTGGGCGTCCGGCGATCGGCAAGACCACGCTGTTGCGCGAGGCAGCACGCATCCTGGCGGAGACCAGGCGGGTGGTGATCGTGGACACCTCCAACGAGATCGGCGGGGACGGGGATGTGCCGCACCCGGCGGTGGGCAAGGCGCGGCGCATGCAGGTGCGCGAGCCGATGCTGCAGCACGAGGTGATGATCGAGGCGGTGGAAAACCACAACCCCGAGGTGATCGTGATCGATGAGATCGGGCGCGAGTTGGAAGCCGCGGCGGCACGCACGATCGCCGAGCGCGGCGTCCAGTTGATCGGTACGGCGCATGGGCAGACGATCGACAACCTGATGCTGAACCCGACGCTCTCCGACCTGATCGGGGGCATCGAGGCAGTGACGCTCTCCGATGAGGAAGCCCGGCGGCGCGGGACCCAGAAGACGGTACTTGAGCGCCGCGCCCCGCCGACCTTCGACGTGCTGGTCGAGATCCAGCAGCGGGATCGCCTGGCAGTGCACATGGACATCGCTGCTTCGGTCGATTCGCTGCTGCGCGGCTACCTGCTGCCCCCGGAAATCCGCTCGCGCGGTGCGGATGGCAGTATCCACGTGGAACAAGCGCGCCCCGATCCGCGTGCCCGCCCGGAATCGGAATTCCGCATTGAAAGTATGGATGGCGCGGGACGCGGAGTCCAGCGCATGGGCTTTGACCCGCTGCGCAACCCGGCTGTGCCTGCCCAGCTGGGCACTTCTCTGGGGCGCCTGGGTGCGGAAAGGAACGGCTCCCCGGCACCCGCCGGGATGGGGGGAGATACTCCCGGACAGCCTGCTCCCCTGCGCTCCCCATTGCAGACGGTGCGGGTTTACCCGTTCGGGGTGGCGCGCGACAAGTTGATGCAGGCGGCCAAGCGCATGGGTGTGCCGGCAATGGTGGTCAAGGATGCGGGGGAGGCTGACGTGCTGGTGACTTTGCGTTCCTACTACCGTGACCGCCAGCAGGCGGTGATGCAGGCGGAACACCGCGGCATGCCGGTCTACGTGCTGCGGGCGAACACGGTCAGCCAGATGGAACAGTTCCTGAGCGACCTGTTCAACCTGGCCGAGGTAGTGCCTCCGAACAGCGAACTGGACCTGGCGAAGAACCAGACCCTGGCTGCGATCGCCACGGTGCTGAATGGCGAGCGCTGGGTGGACCTGCCGCCCGGGCCAGCGGCTGTCCGCCGGCTGCAGCATGAACTGGCACGCGATTCCGAGCTGGTCAGTCATTCCTACGGCAAGGAACCGCGCCGCCACGTGCGCATCTTCCGTGAGTGATCCGATGTTCATCACGCTTGAGGGTCCCGAAGGCTCCGGAAAGACCTCCCACATCCCTTACCTGGTGCAATTCCTGCGCGGGGAGGGCTTACCAGTCTTCCCGACGCGGGAACCCGGGGGCACCTCCATTGGGGAACAGATCCGCAACGTGCTGCACAGCCTGAAGAATACCGAGATGCACCCGCGCACCGAGACCCTGCTCTATCAGGCGGCGAGAGCGCAGTTCGTGGAGGAAGTGGTGCGCCCGCGGCTGGCGCTGGACGAGGTGGTACTCTCCGACCGCTATGCCGACTCGACCCTGGCGTACCAGGGGTACGGTCACCGGCAGGACCTGGAGCAAGTGCGCACCCTGATCGGCTATGCCACCGGCGGGCTGGCGCCCGCCCTGACGGTGCTGCTGGATGTGGATGTGGAGATCGGCCTACAGCGCAAGCAAAAAGGGAAGGAATGGAACCGGCTGGATGCGTACACAGTGGAATTCCACCAGCGGGTGCGCGCCGGTTACCTGGAGATGGCGCAGCAGGAGACGGAACGCTGGGTGGTGGTGGATGCCAGCCAGCCCTGGAAGGCCGTGCAGGAGGACCTGAAGAAAGTGATCCTGCGGCGGATACGCCCGGGAGGATAAAGCACCAGGCGGTGCCACCCGGAAGGAATCAAAAATACCAGAGACTGGTTGGTTTCTGGTATTTTTTCTTGTATCGTGATCTAGTAGTGGACGGCGCGAGGCAGTTTCTTTGCCTGGGCGACCCAGTCGGCGACCATGCCCTGGCTGGGCGGGCGGCGGACGAGTTTCTTGGCCGCGTTGGCTTCCAGCATGGCCTTGAGGAGGTTCTCCGGTTTGCGCTGGGCAAGTTCGGCAACCGTGTCCACGCCGGCTTCCTCGAGCAGGTCGGCGTATTCCGAGCCTACGCCCTTGATGCGGTACAGGTCGGCATGGTTGACCCATTCGAGAATAAGTTTGCCGCCGATGCCAGTGGCGGTCTCGAGTTCGAGGCGTCCCTTGGTGGTGCCACCCTTAGCCAACAGGGCCTGGGTGGAGCGGATGCCTGCCTTGGCAAGTTTGGTTTGAAATGCGGGTCCAATTCCTTCAATGTCGCTGATCTTCATGGTTTGGATCTCCTTTCTGAATGTATTTTACCATTTTATGAAGGAGAGAGATAGAAAGATATTGCAGAAGGATATGGTGCCTCCTGTGGAAGAGGTGACCCATCCCAACAGGTGCGGCTTTAGTCGTCGTCACCGGGGGCGGCGCCGAGGTCGGGCAGGTCCTGCTCGATCTCGTCCGGGCTCTGACCTTTCTCCAGGCGGTCGACCACCTCGTCGAATTCGGGCGGCATCTCTTCGCCGAGTTCGCGCCCCATCTTGCGCATCATACGCCCAAGCGCCTGGGGGTCGTTCTCCAGTCCCGCCAGGGCGGATGGGTCGGAAAGGTCGCCGGTGAGCGCCTCGGCGCGGGACTCATCCGACCTGGCGACGCGGACACGCGGCAGACGACGGCGGGTGGACTTACTGCCGCAGGAGGGGCAGAGCACTGCCCTGGTGCCGTATTCGGCGTAGGTCATGAAGAGGTCAAAGCGGGTCTTGCAGTCGAGGCAGAGGTAATCGTAGAGTGGCATGGGTCGATTTTAACGCAAATGAGGTGGAAAATGCAAATTGCTGTCCGGCGGAACAGAGGCGGGGCCAGCCGTCCCCGGTTTCGGTTACAATACAGGCATGAGCGATGCTGAATTCTACCTATACAACCCCCAACCGCTGTTGATCGTCATCTCCGGGCCTTCGGGCGTGGGCAAGGACAGCGTGGTGAATGCCATGAAAGACTGCGGGCTGCCGTTCCACTTTGTGATCACCGCCACCACCCGACCGCGCCGGACGAACGAGGTGCATGGAAAGGATTACTTCTTTGTGACCAAGGAAGAGTTCGCAGGGATGATCGAGCGGGACGAATTGATCGAGTATGCCATTGTGTACAACGACTACAAGGGCATCCCGAAACAGCAGGTACGCGAAGCGCTGGCATCGGGGAGTGATGTGGTCATGCGCCTGGACGTGCAGGGTGCCGCCACCGTGCGCAAACTGGCTCCGGAGGCGGTGCTCATCTTCCTGACCACGGTGACTGAAGAAGAGCTGGTGGAGCGGTTGAAGGGGCGCAAGACGGATAATGCTGAGGACCTGAGCCTGCGCATCGCCACGGCGCGGCAGGAACTGCACCGCGCCGCAGATTTCGACTACGTGGTGGTCAATGCCGATGCGCGCCTGGAGGCGACGGTGTGTACGGTGAGAGCGATCATCGAAGCGGAGCATCACCGCGTGCTCCACCGCAAGGTAAGTTTATAGGTGTCCAATGAATGAAATGCAAGAGTATCCGCAGACCCCGGCGGAACCGCCACAGCCGCGCTTTGTGCAGGTGAGCCTGTCCACCGTGAAACCTTACTGCACCTATGTGCTGATGGGACTGACCGTGCTTATTTACCTGCTACAGTTGGGCGGGGAGTCCCTGCTGGGGGTTGATATTGTGACCTACCTGGGGTTGAAGGTGAATGAATTGATCCGCCAGGGGCAGATCTGGCGGCTGGTGACCCCGGTCTTCCTGCACGGCTCGCTGCTGCACATCGGCTTCAACATGTATGCGCTGTACATCTATGGCCGCGGGCTGGAGGCGCGCTTCGGGCACGGGCGCTTCCTGCTGCTGTATTTCCTTTCGGCTTTCACGGGCAACGTGTTCTCCTTTTTGTTGACTCCCAACCCCTCGCTGGGCGCTTCCACGGCGGTGTTCGGGCTGATCGCGGCCGAGGCTGCCTTTTTACTGCAAAACCGCCCCTTGCTGGGCAAGCAGGTCAACCGCGGCCTGGGAAACCTGGTGTACATTGCGGCGATCAACCTATTCCTGGGCTTCACTACATCGGGTGTGGATAACTTTGGGCACATCGGTGGGCTGCTGGGCGGGCTGGTCTTCACCTGGTTCGGGGGACCGCGCTGGATGGTGGAGGGTTCGCGGCTGGTGGATGAGCGCCAGGGACACGGGGCGATCACCGGAACGGCGATTGTGCTGCTGATCTTCCTCCCGCTGGCGGCGGTGGGCTGGATCTGGCCGCGATAAAACAGACCAGTAGACAGGGACAGCCAGAACCGGCTGTCCTTTTTTATTCGATCGCTTCCTTCAACAGGCGGGCGAGTTTTCCAAAATGGGGGGTATAGCGCATCTCGTCGCGGCGCGGGCGGGGGAGGTCTACGGGGAGATCGAGCTTGATGCGCCCGGGGCGCTGGGTGAGGACGAGGACGCGGTCGGCGAGAAAGAGGGATTCGCCGATGGAGTGGGTGACCATGAGCACGGTCTTTTGGCGCGCCTGCCAGATGCGCGAGAGTTCGATGCCCATGCGCTCGCGGGTGAGGGCATCGAGCGAGCCAAAAGGTTCATCCAGCAAGAGCAGGTCGGGGTCGTGGATGAGGGCGCGGGCGATGGCCACGCGCTGGGCCATGCCCCCGGAAAGATCGCGCGGCCAGTTGTGCTCAAAGCCCTGCAGACCGACCAGTTCAATGAGTTCCCGGGCGCGGAGGTGGCATTCGGCTGTGCCGACCCCGTCCAGTTCGAGGGGCAGGGTGATATTGCCGAGCACAGTGCGCCAGGGCATCAGGTTGGCTTGCTGGAAGACCATGCCGATGCGGGGCTGCCCACCGGAGAAAGTGAAACTCCCGGAGGTGGGCGGCAGCAGCCCGGCGAGGATGCGCAGCAGCGTGGATTTGCCGCTCCCTGAAGGTCCGAGCAGGCAGACGAACTCCTGCGGGTACACCGAGAAGGAGGCCGAGTCGAGGGCTTCCAGGCCTCCTTTGGGGGACGCTGCCCCCTGCGGGGACGCTGCCCCGTTGTTATCGGGGAAGGTGACGCTGAGGTCCTGGATGGTAAGGATCGGGGAGGTCATGGGCGGAGAGGAAGATCAGGGGACGAAGGCGTTGGTGAAGGCAGCGGACAGGTCGAGGGGGGCGGAGAGGAGACCCATCTCCAGCAGCACAGCCTGCATATTCTCCCAGGCCTGCGGATCGGAATACCCTGGGCGGTCGGCGCGCCAAAGTTCCATGGAGGTGGCAAGAACCTGCTCCTGGACGGCATCCCTCGGCTGGAGGCCTTCAACGAAGTTCAAGGAAGCCTGGTATGCCGCCTGCGGGTCGGCGAGGGCGGCGATCAGACCATTGAGAAAGGCATTGACCATGCGGCGCACCAGTTCCGGCTCTTCGGTAAAGGTCTTCTCGTTGGTGACCAGGCCATTGGCAGCCAGTTCCACGTAATCGGCGACGCGCAGTTCGGTGAGAGCCAGCCCCTGGGAGCGCAACTGCACCGGTTCATTGGCAGTGTACACACAGACGAGCGGGTTGCGCCCGGCGGAGAACGACTCGACCTGGGTGTAGCCGATCGAGTCGAGGGTCACATCCGACTCGGTCAGGCCGCCGGCATGCAGTAAGGCGCGCAGACCGATGTAGTTGGCGCCGTACAGCCCTGGCAGACCGATGGTCTTGCCGCGCAGGTCGGCAGGAGACTGGATGTCCTGGTCGAGGCTGGCGATGACCGAGACGGGGTACTGCTGGTACCAGGCGGCGACATAGACCACGGGCAAACCCTGGGCACGGGCCAGCAACACCTGTTCCCCGGAGACGACGGCGAACTGGAGTTCGTCCGCCCCGACCAGGGCGAGGGCATCGGTCTCAAAGGCGTAGTCGAACTCGATCTCGATCCCCTCGGCGGCAAAATAGCCTTTTTCCACTGCCAGGTAGAGCGGGGCGAACTGGACGTTGGGGATGTAGCCCATCGGCAGGCGGACGTGGAGCAGCGCGGAGGGGCGGGAGCCACAGGCAGCCAGCAACAGGACGAGACAGACAAAAACAAGGGAAGTTCTTTTCATGGACGATCCTCCTGCCAGGCAAGCAGTTTTTTCTCAAGCAAGGCAACCAGGCCGTAGAGTGCCATTGCCAGAAAGACAAGGGTGAAAACGGCGACAAAGACCAGGGCGGTATCGTACACGCCGCGGGCGGCGCTGACCAGGAAGCCAAGCCCCCGGTCAGAACCGACCAGTTCGCCGACGACCGCGCCGATGACCGAGAGCGTGGCGCCGATGCGCAGCCCACCGAGCAGGATCGGCAGCGCGGCGGGGATCTCCAGGCTGCGCAGGACCTGGAGGCGGGAGGCGCGCAACGAGTGCATCAGGTCATGGAGCGAGCGGGGGACGGCGCGCACCCCGACCACGGTGTTGACCAGCACCGGGAAGAAGACGATCAGGGCGCAGATGAGCACCTTGGAGAACATCCCCGGACCGAACCAGATGACCAGCAGGGGGGCAATGGCGACGACCGGGATAGCCTGCGAGGCGACCAGATAGGGGGAGACCAACTGCTCGAAGAGAGACGACTTGGCGACCGCATAACCGAGCAGGAGGGCGGCGACCGTGCCAGTGAGCAGGCCGAGCAGCACCTCGGACAGGGTGACCGCGGTGTGGAGGAGCAGACTGCTATCGAGCAGCGCCCTGGAGAAACGCGCGGCGACCAGCAGCGGCGAGGGGAGGATGAAGGCGGGCAGCCCGCCATAACGGCTGACCATTTCCCAGGCGAGCACTGCCGTGGCCAGGGAAGCCAGGGTGACCCAGCGGGTCAGGCGGGGGGATCTACGGGTGGAGGGGCGGAGAGGCTTATTTTCCATGCGTATGGGGCGCAAAAAAGCCCCGGTGTTCGCGGGGCAGGAGCAGAGCGGCGCGGCCTGGAAAAACGAACCGGAAACAGGACGTTTCCGGGGCATGCAGACGAACAGACCCGCGCGGGTCTCTGGATCACCTTCTTTCATCCGGACTGTAACCGTCGGCTCCGGAGTTCCACCGGATCATGTGCTTTGTTGTCACTCGGCACTCGCGGGCTGTACCGCCGGTAGGGAGTTGCACCCTGCCCCGAAGGTTGAATTGATGTTCAGGATTATAACGGTTCGCCGGGAGGATGTCAAACCGCCGGGCGCGGGCACCTGTTCTCCTAGGGAGAGGTGGTGGTGTAGATGGTGGAGATATCCACCTCGTTCCCCGGGGCGACAGTATGGTAGTAGCAGTTGGTGCTGTTAACCGGGCACCAGATGTTCCAGCCGTCCACCAGGTGCAGAGTCTGCCCGTTCAGGTCTTCGACATACACCTGGTATTGATCGTTCAACTTGTTGGCGATGCCCACTTCGCCGCCATGCGGGCTGAGGTACAGGCCATCGATGGGCTGGCTCCAGTCGGAGGGGGTCAAGCCGATATCGGTGAAGTTATACGGGCTCCAAGTGCGCGGCCATTTGCCGTATTTTGCGTAATAGGCGAGGATGCGGGACTGCATGTCAGCAAAGACCTGCAGAGCATTGGGTGATGGCACAGATGGGCTGGTGCTGCCGGCGGTGGGGGTGGTGAGCTGGGCGGCAACATCTCCCAGGCGCTGGCTAATCAATGTGCTGGTGACTGTCAGGACAACGATGATCACGACCGCGATCAATACCAGCAGCAAAGCATATTCCAGGGACGCCTGACCGGCACAACTTTTCTTTTTCATGGCAGCCTCACGGTGTGATGGTGACAGTGCCCAGGGATGTAGCCTGGTCGGAGTGGATGGTCACCATCAGGCGGACTTCGCCGGAGTCGGTGGCGATCACCAGTTCCTGCCGGCCGGGCGGGATCTGTGGGAAGAAAAAGAAACAGCCGTCACTGTAGGTGGGCCGGGTCAGCGTGCCAATGCGGACGATGGTAATCATCGGCTCGCCGGCAGGGGTCACCAGGCAGCCCTCCAGCGCGCCGGGCATGGGCGGCTGGATGACCCGCCAGGCAGAGAAGGCAAACAGCGCGGCCCAGAGCAGGAAGACCACTCCCGCCAGTGCCCAGATGAGTCGGCGGTGCTGGTAGAACCAGGTCCGGAAAGGAATGCGGCCTGCTCTTGAGCCATGCAGGTTGGGGCTGTTCTCGAAAGCCATGAAATGATTATACTGTGCTTTCGGCAGCCTCGAAAACTTTTGGCACCGGGATGATTTTGTGGCCCAGTTGAAACCAGCGGAATGGATCTTCGAGAACCCGAACCATATCAAGGGGAATGCGCAATTTCCTGTAAAATATGTCCCCGGCCTCCCTGGATAGACCGGGGGCGCAGGGTTATACCCCGCCGGGTGTTTAAAGGATGATCGCCCGCGAACCGCGGGCGATCTATGGATAAAGGGAGCGGGGCGGACGTTACGCCTTGACGATGCAGGTGTCGCCGATGGGGCAGACAGCCAGGCACTGCGGGGCGTCAAAGTGACCAATGCACTCCACACAGGTGGCTTCGTCGATCACATAGATGGACGGGCCTTCGGTGATGGAATTGGTGGGGCACTCCGGCAGGCAGGCGCCGCAGTTGATGCATTCTTCAGTGATCTTCATTGACATGGTTTCATCTCCTTGATAGATTTCTGGTCAATCGTGCTAAAGTGTACGTTCTGGCGGGCGGGTGTCAAATGACAAATGTCTTGAATTTTGACTGATTTTGTCATCGCTGCGCCGGCCTGCCCGGGAGGCTCAGGGGATGATGCCAAGCTCGCGGCCGACCCTGGCGAAGACCTCGAGGACGCGTTCGAGCTGGGCGTCGGTGTGGGTGGCCATGTAACTGGTGCGCAGGAGCTGCATGCCCTGGGGGACGGCGGGCGAGACCACCGGGTTGACGAAGATGCCGTTCTCGAAGAGGGCCTTCCAGAAGAGCAGGACGCGGGTATCGTCGCCAATGATGATGGGGATGATCGGCGTGGAGGAGTTGCCGATGTTGAAGCCCAGGGAGCGGTAGCCGCGGCGCATCTTTTCGCCGATCCGGGCGAGACGCTCGACGCGCTCCGGCTCGGTGCGCATGATGTGCAGGGATGCCAGGGCGGCGGCGGCGTTGGCAGGGGAAATGCTGGCGCTGAAGATGAGCGAGCGGGCATGGTGCTTGATGTAATGCATCACCGTCTCGTCCCCGGCAACAAAGCCGCCCAGGGAGGCAAAGGACTTGCTGAAGGTGGACATGATCAGGTCGACCTCAGCGGTGAGACCGAAGTGGGCGGCAGTGCCGTGCCCGCCGCCGAGCACGCCGACGGCATGGGCATCGTCGAGCATGAGGCGCGCGCCGTATTTCTTGCAGACCGGCAGCAGGTCGGGGAGCGGGACGATATCGCCGCCCATACTGTAGAGACCATCGACCACCACCAGCCGCCCGGCGCCCTTAGGAATGGCGGCAAGGATGCGCTCCAGGTCGGCGAGGTCGTTGTGGCGGAAGCGCTTGACCTCGCCCCAGCCCAGGCGGGCGCCGTCGACGATGCTGGCGTGGTCATCCTTGTCGAGCACGACCACGTCTGAACGCGAGACCAGGGCGCTGATGGCGCCGAGGTTGGCCTGCATGCCGGTGGAAAAGACCAGTGCGGCGGGCTTGCCGACGAATTCAGCCAGTTCGTGCTCCAACTGCTCGTGCAGTTCCAGCGTCCCGTTGAGGAAGCGGGAGCCGGTGCAGGAGGTGCCAAAGCGGTTGATGGCGTCGATGGCTGCCTGGCGGACGCGGGGATCGGTGGTGAGGCCCAGGTAGTTGTTCGACCCGCACATGATCATGCGGTGGCCGCGGAAGACAGCCTCGGTGCCCTCGCTCTCGGTCATGGGAATGAAATAGGGGTACAGGCCGGAGGCCATCGCCTCTTTGGCTGTGGTGAAACGGGCACACTTTTCAAAAATATCCATGAGTTCCTCGGGTGGTCAGGATTTTTTCCGCCGGGCGCGGGCGATGAGCAGATCCATGAGCGGATAGACGCCATTGCCCAGCAGGTTGTTCAGGTGATATAAGAACCAGTTATCGAGGCCGGGCAGGATCACGTAGTGCCGGCGGCGGATACCGTTCAGGATGCAGGCGGCGACGGCCTCGGGGGACTGCACTTTGGCGGTGCCGGTCAGCGCCTTCGTCTCGGAGGGCTTGAAGGGCAGTTCGGCGGCAAGTTGGGGCGTGTCGGTATCGGGGGGAAAGACGACCGAGACGCGGATGCCATGCGGCTTCATTTCCGCACGCAGGACATCCGAATAGCCGCGCACGGCATACTTGGAGGCGCCGTAGGCGGCGTAGCCGAAGATGCCAATAAAACCGGCTCCCGAGGAGATGTTGACGATGTGCCCCGAGCCACGCGCGAGCATGCCCGGCAGGAGGGGCAGGGTGACGTTCAGTGTGCCGAAGTAGTTGACTTCCATCATCTGGCGGAAGACATCCGGACCCATTTCCTGGATGTACCCAGGGTGGGTGATGCCGGCGGAATTGATGAGCAGGTCGGGAGTTCCATCGCGGCGGGTGACCTCTTCCACGAGGCGGGCAGCCTGCTCCTGGCGGGAGACATCGGCGGGGAAGAGGCTGCAGGCGTGTCCCGTGGACTGGAGCACGGCCTCCCCGGCGAGGGCGAGGCGTTCGGGACTGCGCCCGGCGAGCCAGAGGCGGGCGCCCCGGGCGGCGAGGCTTCTGGCAAGCGCCAACCCGATGCCGCTTGAGCCGCCGGTGATGAGAACCACTTTGCCGGAATAAAAAGAGTCCATCGTCCTCCTGCCGTTCTCCCTGGAGATGTCTTGAAAAGCACAGTAGTAAAACCCAGGAACCAGAAGGGAGAGGCGGAAATGGTTGTCACTATTTATAAGTGACTTTTATACAGGGGAATGCAAAGAACAGACCCCTGATCCTGGAACAGGCAGAGCGGAAAACCTGTCAGGCCGGGAGGTGATACAGAGCGGCGTACTTGGTGCGCAGGTAGGTGATGTAGGGTTCGATGACCAGGTCGCCGCCGGTGATGCGTTTGACCAGTTCGGGGGCGGTGAACTTGCGCCCATGCTGGTAGACATTTTCGATGAGCCAGTGGTGGAGGGTGGCGAACTGCCCGCGGGCAATTTCTGCGGGGATGGAGGGGTGCGCCTTGAGCGCCTGGGCGTAGAACTGGGAGCCCATGACGTTGCCGAGGGTGTAGCCCTGGAAGGCGCCGCCGATGATGCCGCCGAACCAGTGCACATCCTGTAGGACGCCGTCCTTATCGTCGGGAGGGGTGATGCCGAGATCGGACTCGAAGCGCACCCGCCAGGCCTCGGGCAGGTCCTTGACGGCGAGCGTCCCTTCGAGCAGGGCGAGCTCGAACTCGAAGCGCAGCATGACATGCAGGTTGTAGGTCACTTCGTCGGCATCGGTGCGGATGAGGGAACGCTCCACCTTGTTGATGGCGCGGTGGAAGGTCTGCAGGGGGACATGCTGCAACTGCCCCGGGAAGGCGGCCTGGAGGCGGGGGTAGAAGTATTCCCAGAAGCCGAGGCTGCGACCGACGAGGTTCTCCCAGAGGCGCGACTGGCTCTCGTGGACACCGGCGGAGGTGCCATTAGCGAGGCAGGTGCCCTCCAAGGCGGTCTTGACGCCCTGCTCGTAGAGGGCATGCCCGGCCTCGTGGATGTTGCTGAACAGGCATTCGCCGAGGTAGTCCTCGCGGACGCGGGTGGTGATGCGCACGTCCCCGATGGAGAAGGATGTGGTGAAGGGATGATGGGTCTTGTCCAGGCGGCCGCGCTGGAAATCGTAGCCCATCAGGCGGACGAGTTCTTCACAGAAGGCCATCTGCTCTTTTTCGGGGAAATGCTGACGGATGCAGGCGTCATCCGCCGGATCCTGGGCGAGGATGGCCTGGGCGATGGGGAGCTGGGCGGTGCGCAGCTCGGCGAAGAGGCGGCGCACCGAGGTGGCTTTCATGCCATTGTCGGCAAAATCGATGAGCGGGTCGGCAATGTGCTCGTAGCCGGGGAAGAAGTTGGCGAGTTCGCGGCTGAGGTCGAGGGTCTTTTCCAAGAGGGGGCGGACTCTGGCGAAATCGTTGGCGGGGCGCGCCTCGGCCCAGCGCATGTAGGATTCGGTGAGGTGGATGTTCAGGCGCGAGGCGAAATCCGGCGGGATGCGGAGGAGGCGCTCGTAGTCCTGGCGGGCGATGCGCAGGAGGCTGGCATCATCGTCTTCGTAGGGAAGGCTTTCCTGGTAGGGGCGGAGTTCATCGAGCAGTTTGCCGATGTGCGGCTGGATGGCCTTTTCCTGGGCGAGGCGGGCGAGGGTGGCGGTCTGGCGGCCGCGGGCGGAGGCTCCGCCGGGGGGCATATAGGTCAACTGGTCCCAGCCGAGGAGGGAGGCGGCGCTGTTGAGGTCGTTGATCTCGGCGAGGCGGGTCTTGAGTTCGGCGAGTTTGGATGCGGTTGTGGACATGGTCTGCTCCTTATCTAACAGTGGAGGCGAAGGCGAGGGGAATGCCTGCTGATTCTACACGATAATCACATTGGGGAAGTTGGTCTGGTGGGGAAAGCGTTGGAGGGGGATTTGTTCTTTGAAAAAAACGAATGAGGAACGAATCCCCATTTCCCCAGCGGGGACCTGCGAGGGGAATAATGAGGATGTTCAAATGAGGTTCAATTGGAAGAAGTGCCTGGAGAAGTCTGCGCCATTATTTCAAAGCGGCACCCGGGTGATAAACGCCCGAAGTACTTTGTCTGCACCGACCTGAGCCTGTCTGTGCAGCAAGCCTTGAAATACTATCAGAAACGCTGGCCAGTTGAGGTCGATAACTTCTACTTGAAAGAAGCCCTGGGTCTGGGCGATTTCCGACTGCAAAGCTATGCTGCCATTCAAAAATGGTTCGCAGTCGTGGTGTTGGCCTTCAACTATCTGCAACTTCAGGCAGCTACCTTGTATGAGCAAACCCTCCTGCTCTACACGCCCGCTGACCTGATCCGCCAACATCGTCTGGGCCACTTGCAGATCTTGCTGCGCAAGTTGATGGGTGAAGCCATTCAGACTGGCAAGTGCGAAGAACTTATCGCAGCTTTCTTGCCTCTGCCTGATTGGGCCGTTACCTGAGCGATTGCTCAGGATATTTCCGAATATTGGGAGGCTGCTGAGCAGACTCCTGGTTTTTGCTTGCCAATAGCCACCTATCTATCATGGTTTTTGCCGTTCTTGTGACGGTTTTTAATGTGCTATCCGCCAACTTTGGCGAAACTACAGCAAATAATAAGGGAACATAAAACGCGGCTACTGATGCCCCGCAGTGTCAACCCCAGAGGAGCGCCGCGCAATGGCGCAATTTGCCAGAATATGCAATAATTGGTTAGGAGTCTTGCCAGTCCCGTCGCTGTCGCTGAGTCATTCCGTTGAGGCGCTCCGCTCAAAAAGAAATGAATAGGAGGTCACATTCACGATGCCTATTCAACAATCTGAATCTGTGCCAAAAACAGTCGAGCCATTCTTCCAAGCCATCATCAAATTGACCGATGCCGTTTGTATGCACCATCTGAATGGAGAATATGCCTCGCTCGCAAGAAGTTTGGCCGCAGCATTGGCGCGAAAGCGCCCTTCTCCTATCTTACGCGGCAAATCTGAAATATGGGCTTGCGGCATCCTTTATGCTATCGGTTCCTTCTCTACCGGACAAAAAGCGCATAGAAGATTAGGAAATGGTGGCTGACATCTGGTAAGCTTCAGCTCCTACCACAGAGCCAGGAGCGAACCATGAATGACAACCACCGACGCTATCGTAGCATAAGAACTTCACTTTTGCAAATGTACGCAAACGAACCGAAAGGCATGGAAGCAAAGCAATTGAATGTATTAGCCAGTTTGATTAGCGGCATTGTAGGCAGTCACAGCACGAATTATCCGAAAATCGCCAGCAAGGTTCCCGATCGAGTCAAATTGGAGAGTCGAGTAAAACGTTACTCGCGCTATGTGAATGAAGCCGATCCAAAAGAAGAAGTTCACCTGATGCCTTTTGCGAAACAATTATTGGAGAACCTGGCGGATCATACGCATGTTCTGATCATGGATGGCAGCGATATTGGTCGCAATTGTGTTGCCTTGATGCTGAGTGTGCAATACCGTGGCCGGGCATTGCCGATTGGTTGGCTGGTCATTTCGGGTAAGAAAGGACATTTTTCACAAGACAGACATCTTCAATTGGTTTCAGCGGTCAAAGGATTGATACCCGCAGACGCAGATGTCGTGTTTTTGGGTGATGGTGAGTTCGATGGCACAGAATTACAGCAAGAATTGGATGCATTGGGCTGGAAATATGCCTGCCGTACCGCCAGCAACACAATTTTGTATGATGGTGAAGAGTTCTCTTTTCAGGATCTGCTGTTCAAACCGGGTATGTGCTTGAGTATCGAAGAGGTATCGTTTACCCGTCAACGCTATGGGCCGGTTTTAGCTGTTGCCTGGTGGCGTATTGATCAAAAAGAACCGATCTATCTGGTCTCCAATTTTGACTTGAAAGAAGAAGTTTGTTACTGGTATCAGAAACGCTTCAAAATCGAGACTTTCTTTTCAGATCAAAAGAGCAGAGGCTTCCATTTGCATAAAAGCCATCTTTCAAACCCAAGTCGTTTGGCAAGATTGATGCAGGCCGCTTGTCTGGCTTATCTCTGGATTGTGTACATCGGACTCTGGTCTTTCAAACAAGAACTTCACAAGGTTGTTCATCGTACCGACCGTTGTGATTTGAGCCTCTTTCAATTAGGATTGCGCGTCCTTGACCACCTTTTAGATTTCAATTTGCCAATCCCTGTTTCCTTCACGGACTTTTCACATGCTTATCCGCAGTTTGTCCGGTAGAGAATCGGTTCCGTCAATTTCCTCTTCGATCAATCACAATCCCCTCACATGCGCGCCGATGAGTTATGCGCCGCTTTTGGTGTTCGCCAGAGCAGCGGCTCAAATAAAGCCAAGCTGATCCGCGATACGTTCAAAATGTATCAGATGGATCCAAACTGGTGTTTGCCCAGCATGATCGATAAGAATCCGCTTGTTTGGATGCTACAAGTAAATGGCTTGATGGTTGATGTACGTTATATGCCCCGCGAAGTCCAAGAAATCGCCTATCAAAGAGGGTTGATTCCTTACATTCCAGCAGATCGAAATGGGGGCAAGTAGCTCAAGCATTCCTTTATGCAAAAAGCGCCCCACCGATCAGCCTCAGGGCCAACCTCCAAGGGGCGCTGCGTGAGAGACGAAGGGGAAAGCAGGTAAAACAGAGGCATGATGATCAAACCGGTCTGGTGATCAGGCCGGTTTTTCCTTCCTGGGATTTTTCCTTTGATCTGGATACGCTTCACTGCTCCCGCTGACACTTTCGCCACAGAAAGTTCCCTGGGGCGCCTGGGATGAATGAAGGGGCAGCGGGGGATCCATGCATACTGGTCTGTTCGGTGCGAGGGGAGTCGTGTTTAAGGCGCAGTGCACCAGCAGCCTGGGCGAGTGATATTTTCTCCGCCGAAAATTACTTTGCTTTTGGGGGAAGATTGATATACTATTGGTGTGGCGGGGTTATTTTCCCCCTTTCGCGTTCTTGCAGCCTGAGCACCGAACCATAAATCAGGAGATCAGAGTGCAAGAGCGAAGCCGACAAGTGATCAGACTGGCAGTCCACCCGCAGGTTGGGTGGTACCTTCCCAAAAGGAGGACAGGAATGATGAAACAAGCATTGGTCTTTGGCTTACTTGCCACATTTATTCTCTCTGCCTGCACACCGGTCTCTACACAAACGCCTCTCCCCTCGCTCACAGCGCAGTCCAACCAGATGGCACCCACACAAACCGCTCAGCCCACTGCCCAGCCGCGGTTGTGCGAAGGCGTATCCACTCCGCCGCCCCTGGACTACACGCTCACCATCCCTGACGTCGGCGTAGAAATTCTGTGGAGACCCAGTTTTGTTCCATGGTGGGTGCGTTCCAGCCCGGATGGACGCGTGCTGGCTGTGACTTATCGCGGCGACTCGATCTATGAGTTGAAGCCAGATGGGACGCTTGCGGTTGTCTTTCACTGTCCCGGCGTGGTCATCGAGACCTTTGCCAGCGCCTCGGACGGAGCGTTATGGTTTAGCTCCTGGGATGGCGGTCGGTTGTACCGCGTTGCTCCGGATGAAAGCATCAGCCTCCTGGCGCAAAGCGGGAACCGGTATCTGGAAGCGGGACCGGACGGATCGGTGTATGCCATGGAAAACGGTCTGGTTCGGATCGACCCAGACGGCAATCAAAAAATCATTACTGCCGAGTTGGAAGGCCACAAATTTGCCATTGGACCAAAGGGAGAAATGGTCGCACTCAGAAGCCCGGACATCGTCCGCGTTTCCGAATCCGGCGAGCTCAGTGTCATCGCCTCCGATTATGGACCGGAAAACTGGTTGACTTTCGGAGCAGATGGCCTGCTCTATGTGACCCACTGGTCCAGCATACACTCGATCAACCTGGAAACCGGTGAGCGGAACGTCATCTCATGGCTGGAGAATAGTAATCTCGGAGAATCCGGCACCTTTGCCCAAGATGGCCGGCTGATCATGTACCATCCGATCACGAACGTATTCGCGGTTGACCTTGCCGCACAGACGACCAGTCTATACCACCAGGTTCTGAGTAACAGTTGGGCGATGGCGGCGAATCCCGATGATACGGTGTACATGGCGTTTGGCAACAAGTTGCCGAACGGTCAAACGAGCATCTATCGAATCCTGGATGAGCAAACGCTGGAATTGGTTGCAACAGCGCCTTACGGCTATGAACGTGCCATGGCTTTTGATTTCCAGGGCATGGGTTACCTGGCGGTGTCGGATGCCGCCCGCGGCAGCGCGATCTTCCGGTTCGACCCGTCCAGCGGCGCGATCGAAGAGTATCAGCGCACGCAATGTAATCCTTCCTCGCTGGTATTGAACCCTGAGACCGGGAAGGTTTGGTGGGAGGATTGCACCAATTTTTACTCACTTGATGAGGATGGCAAACTCTCCATGATCCCGGGCGTACTCAATGGATTTAATAGTTCGCTGGCGATCACACCAGATGGTGAGTTCTATATCATCACCTTCTTCCCGCGGACGGATATGAATCTGCCCTTCGAGCACCGCCTCTATCACTGGGATGTGACTGCCTGGGTGGAGGTGGTCGACATGACCCAATCCGACCCAAATATCACCATGGCGTTGCTGGTCGCCTGCCCGGATGGGTACATTTACACCGTGGAAGGGCTAGATGCGGCCCACGTGTCTGGAGATGAATCCAGCGGCAACGCTGTGCGCCGCCTGGAGACGAATGACTCCCTGACGCTGATCGGATACGATTTCTCGTTTGATGGCCTCGCATCAGACTGCGACCGCACCACCGGACGGATCATCTTTACCAGCGGCGCGGGGATCTTTGCCCTGACTCCACCGTAAATGCGAATTGGCTGGCAGCCGAATGACATTGCCCAACACGCGCTTGGTGCCAGACGCAATTATGCTGCGCTGTGCAGGTGAAGCGCAGGCCGATGGGCGGCTAAAGATATATATTTCCTCAGCAATGACAGAGAAAGAAAAATGAATGGATCTATCAATATATAACCAAAGCCATGCTGATGAAATTTTAAATCTTTTTACGGAGGTATTCACAGACTCAGAAGGTCAATCTGAAGGTATTCTTATTGGTAACTTGGCTAATGAACTAATGACAGAGACGGACAAAAAAGACCTCTATGGATTTGTTGCTATTGAACGCGAAAAAATCATAGGTTGCATATTCTTTAGCCGATTAACTTTTGAAAGCGATATTTGTGCTTTTATATTATCTCCAGTTGCTGTACACACTGACCATCAAGGGAAAGGCACTGGTCAACAATTGATAAATTATGGAATTAAAAAATTGAAAGACGAAGGAGTAGAGTTAGTTATGACCTATGGAAATCCCAGTTTTTATTCAAAAGTTGGCTTCAATCCTGTAAAAGAAGAAACAGTAAAAGCCCCTTTACGTCTTACATATCCAGAAGGATGGCTTGGTCAATCACTGACTAGTAGTTCGATTGAGCAAATCACAGGTCAATCATCATGCGTAAAAGCATTGAGCAAACCCGAGTATTGGTAAAATATCGAGAAATACGAAAGATATTTTAGTATGCTTCGAGAGATATTGCTTCTTGATACATTCTAGTAACAAAGCGTGCACCCCTTCACCGCTTCGAAGTGCGGGGCGAACTATTGGGCGCTGGAGTACAGTGTGACTACTCGGAATGCCGAATGGAACTATCTTTGTGGTTCATAGGAGAAACACACATGACAACTGGAAGCGATCCAAATCCATCTCTACCTGAAGAAAAAAGGTATTTCTGGCTGACCATTCTGTATGTGTTTCTGCTATTATTGACCCTCGTAGCAGTATCCGTTGTGGTGTGGAATAAACCCGATTACTTCATCATGTACGTTCCCGTGCCTATTCTCGAATGGGCTTTCGTAGGCAGTATGGTAGCAGTTTTATATCGCCTGGCCTATCGTAAAAAGATCTGGAGCAGCAGCATAGGTTTGTATACGTGGGTTATCGCCAAACCCATCATTGGTCTCTTTATGGGTGCGCTGGTCTACTTTGTTGCCCTAGGGGGAGGCAAGCTTCTGGGCGCCCCTTCCGATGCTCTCCAAGGGGAACGAGTGTATTGGTTAAGTGTAATTGCTTTTATTGGTGGATTTAGTGATGAGCTATCCATCGGTCTCGTCAAACGTTTAGTGACGAAAACATTAGATCGTGAGGGTATCAATGAGAAGGATGATCTCGCCGCTTAGCACCGTCTCCAGCGGATGGGGTTGCCGACCTGGTAGGATGTGGCGAGTTTTTTACCGGTGCGATCATAGCAAAGGAACATCCCCAACCCGCCACTGGTGCGGTCCCCTGCGGGGACGCCGTAGCGATGGTTCCGCGACGGTGCCCCTTCGGGGATGATCTCTCCCAGAATGGAGATGGCTTTTGCAGATCGTCTCAAAGCAGGTCTACGATCCGCTTAACACCAGTAAGCGGCATGAAATCAGGAAACTCAAATATTGATGCTAAGATTGGTAGGCAAATCTTCAACCAAAGGAGGATCAAAAAATGTCGAAAAAGAAACTAATACCCATACTACTGTCCATCTTAATCTCTGTGGTGATATATTTCGGTATTGCTGCTGTACTGATTGTCAGTGGCAAACCCGATACACTTGTTCAAGATGAAAGCAATCTCGGTTTTAACGAGTTATTCTTTGATTACGAAGGCTTACCCGAATTACAGAGTTATCAAGCCAGAGACGGAGAATCTTTAGATTACCGGTACTACCCATCTGAATCAGACAGGGTTCTGATCTTACTGCACGGTTCAGGGTACCATAGCAAGTACCTGCTGCCTCTAGCCAGATTTATCAGCTCCGAAGGTCTGGCCCAGGTTTACACTCCCGACCTGCGGGGGCATGGACTCACGCCAGAGCGAAGGGGCGACGTTGACTATATCGAACAATTCGACGATGATATTGCGGATCTTATCGCTGCGGCGCGCGCCGATCATCCTACTGCTACAATCATTGTTGGGGGGCATTCATCTGGCGGCGGTCTTGCCATTCGCTTTGCAGGGAGCAAATATGGCCAGCAAGCTGACGCCTATTTGCTGTTGTCACCTTTTCTAAAATATAACGCACCTACGGTTCGCCCGAATTCTGGCGGATGGGCACAACCTTACACTGGGCGTATTGCTGGCTTGGTGATGCTCAATAACGTGAGAATTGGCTGGTTTAACGATCTGACCGTGATCAAGTTCAACATGCCGGAAGAAGCCCGTGATGGGACAGAAACTTTATCTTATACGTATCGGCTCAATACGGCTTATGCTCCGCGCAACTATAAGACAGATCTTGCCGCTATCACGCAACCGTTGCTGGTTGTAGCTGGTACAGCCGATGAGGTTTTTTATGCTGATCAGTTCGAACCAGTTATTTCTCAATATGTACCAGATGTACAAGTTAAACTATTGGATGGCGTAACGCATATGGGTGTGGTTGTTGGTGATGATATCCAGCCGATTATCGAAGAGTGGTTGAAAAGTCTTGGTACCCCATAATTCCTGGCTGCCGCCCACCGACATTCGTTGGGCCTTTTGAAGAGCGCCAAGGGCAGGCAGCGGCTGGAAGCCGCCTCCCCTGCCCCCTTCGGGGACCTTTGGCGGAGAGAATCAGCCATTCCGTTGTGCGTTTTCCCAAGGAATACCAGCGATGAAAAAACCAACCACTCAACAGATGATCGAAAAGGCAAAGAGCGTCCTGCGTCCCAGAAAATTGTCGAATGATAATTCAGCGGGCGATGTTGCCTGTGCTTTGCTGAGTTCAGAAGGCAATCTGTTCTTTGGCGTGTGCATCGATATTGGAAGCGGCATTGGCTTCTGCGCCGAGCACAGCGCAATCGCAGCCATGATCACGGCTGGTGAGACCAGGATCGCGCAGATCGTGGCGGTGTGGGGGGATGGGGTCGTCCTGCCCCCCTGCGGAAGGTGCAGAGAGTTCATGTATCAGATAGACAGCATGAACTATGAAGACACCGATGTTATCCTGGGTGAAAACCAGGTCGTCAGGCTCAAAGAGCTTCTCCCCCATCCCTATGATGAAGTCTGGAATGTTCAGAGGAGCGAGTGATCGTCCAGGAAAGCCATACAGCGCCCAAGAGCGGCCCTGGCGTGGAGACAACAGGGAAAGGCAACCATAGAAAGGAACGAAGCATGCGATCGATCGAAGAAGATGTGAACGAACTGCGGGTGCAACTGAGAAGCGGGGCGATCCAGAGGGCGTATAAAACCCTGCTTGACTACATGATGAGTCTGCGCACCCATTTCCAGAACAGGTACCCGGGCTACGCCATTTCGGGACTCTACCAGGGGTACCTGGATATGACCTACTTCGCCATTGTCCCGCCAGCGCTGCAACAGCGCAGCCTGAAGATCGCGATCGTCTTCAACTATGAAGCGTTCCGATTCGAGGCGTGGCTCTCTGGGGCCAACAGGCAGGTTCAACGCAAGACCTGGGAACTGTTCCGCGAGAGCCAATGGGCGGAGTACCGGGTGGTGACCCCGGCAAAGGGTGTTGATTCGATCATTGAGTGCAACCTGGCAGAGGGCTTCGACCCTGGCGGTCTGACCGCCAGCATCGAGAAGAAGACAGTCAAGTTCATTGATGATATTGAGAAATTCTTGTCTGACCATGGGAGCGGGCGAGGAGGTTGATGTGCTCGTAGAGGGGAGCCTGATCGCCCAAAGAACGGGAAAACAAGACCCGGGGCAAGCAGGCGGACGCTGCGCCTGAGAGGAGAGCGATATGCAACCATTTCACCCCGGACTCGATGGGGTCACCTTCCAATCCAAAGGAAGCCGGCTGCTGGGCGGGTTGTACCGGGCTGCCGGAGATGGGCCGCGGCCCACGGCGATCCTGCTCCACGGCCTGCCAGGCGTTGAAAAGAACCTGGACATTGCGTACGCGCTGCGCGATGCCGGATGGAACTGCCTTTACTTCCATTATCGCGGTTCCTGGGGGTCGGAAGGGGTCTTTTCGCTTGCTGGGCGGCAGGATGACCTGCTGGAGGCAACCCAATGGCTCGAGCAGCAGCCGTGTGTCGATGCCAGGCGGCTGGCTTTGATCGGGCACAGTGCGGGAGGGTATCTTGCCCTGATGACAGGGGCGACGGACCTGCGCTTCCGGGCGATCGTCACGCTCTGCCCGCTCCTCTCGCCAATCACCGCGCCACTTTCGTTGGAGATGTTCGATGAATTCGCACAAATGCTGCACGGCATCAACGGCGAGGAATTGCAAGCCCAGTGGGAAGCGCTGCCGCCCGTTGAATCGATGGCGGAACAACTGCGTGACCGTTCCATACTCCTGTTGACCGGCAAACAGGATGATCTCTTTCCTCCAGACCATTACCCGCCGCTGCTGGAGGCGGTCCCCACTGTGGAATGGCACGAGTTCCCCCATGGCGATCACGGTCTCAGTCTTTGCCGCGCGGAGGCGGTCCGGCGCATTGTGGATTGGTTGAGATTACAGATGAGGGAATGAAGGAATCCAATTCACAATCCTTGAGATGCGAGGCGAGGGGAGCGAGCGGGCCGATAGCTCCTCCTGGCAAACACAGGCTCAATTTGTGCTACACTTGTGCCAGGATCAGCGTATGACCATTCACAGCAGTGTTCAAATCGGAAATGTCATCCAAAATGCCGTTGTATTCAATGTAAAAAACTGGGTTGGTGGCATGAACAATTCAGATCCCATCCTTCAATCTGTTCAAGATCTGTTCTCTGTCCTGGAGCAGCGCAAGATCACCTATGTTCTCGTGGGAGGGATCGCCCTTTTACACTATGTTGAAGGGCGAAACACGCAGGACCTGGACCTGTTGATGGCTGCCTCGGCGCTGGAAAAGTTGCCTGAACTTAAAGTGCTCAGCCAGGATCTGTATTTTGTGCGAGCAGAGTATGCTGGATTGCAGATCGATGTCTTGCTTACCAAAAATCCACTTTTCAAGAAAGTACAAAGCAAGTATTCAACAGTTCAACGGTTCCTTGATCGCGATATTCCAATGGCGACCGTCGAAGGATTGCTACTGCTAAAACTCTATGCCCTGCCGTCTCTATACCGGCAAGGGAGTTTCAGTAGAGTGGGTATTTACGAGAATGATGTGGCAACATTGCTGCATGATCACCAGCCGAACCTGCCAGCGCTCCTGGCGGAACTTTCCAAATATGTGAATGAAACCGACCTGGCAGAAATAAGAAGCATTGTGACCGACATTCAGAAGCGCATTGATCGTTTCAAGAATGAGTCTCGTTGATCAGCCGGGCGGCTAGCGCCGATCCGATCTGATGGTCTTTTCTCTATTTTGTTCCGGGAGAGGGGCATCGGCAGCGGGGACGCCGCCTGGAGCGAAATAGATTAACTTCGCCTGGAGCAGATGGGACGCCGCCAAACCGTGGGTGGCAAGGTGGATGCGTTCGCGAGATGGTGTTCTATTCCGGCTTGAGGAAGGCGACGGCTCTGGCGGCTTCGTCGTTCATGATCAGGGTCAGGGAGTGCCCGGGGCGGTGGTCTGCCATAGCGAGCAGGCGCAGGCAGGGGGCGAGGCTTTCGGCGGCGGGGAGAAAATCTGTCAGGCGGTTGGGGGTGTGATCGAAGAAGTCTCGGTTGAAGACGGAGCCGGATGCGCCGAGGGTGATGGCGAGGGGGTAGATGTGCGCTTCCATCAGGTCCTGGAAGAAATGGGTGCCAAAGGAAGGCTCGAGGTCGGGGGCGAGACCCTGCCCGGTGAGTTCGACGAGGGCGCAGGTATGGTAGATATCGCCATAAGCGATGCCGACTCCCAGGTTGGGGGTGGAAGTGCCCCAGCGCCCAGGCCCAACACAGATGAATTTCTCGTCCTGGAGCGCCTTGTTCAGGCTGCCGATGGCGGTGACCAGCCGGAGGCGGCCCTGCGGGTCGAGGCTGAAGTAGCCCTGCGGCGGGACATAGAGCACCCAGCGGATGCCTTCTACGGCGCCGCGCGGCACCATGCGCCGGGTGGCGAAGAGAATATCCCCCGCGGGGATCTCCGCGGGGATGTCCACATCCTGCTCGTCGTCCATCTGGCTCTGCGGGCGACACTGGAGCAGGGTGAGACACACCTCGGGCTGGAGGCTGTTGGGGTTGATGATCTCCAGGGTGAACTCGGTATCCACCGGCGATTGGTAGTGCGCCTCCAGGGTCTGGAGCATGACCTTCATGCGCCCCGCGAAGGGGGTGCGGCGCAGCAGGCCGTCGAAGGTGATGACCAGTTGGGCAGGGTCCACGGTATTGGTGCGCAGTGACCCCAGGTAGCCGCCCTCGTCCACCTGCGCCAGGTAGCGCGCGGCGGGATGGTTGGGGGTGAGCACGGCCTGGACGGGCAGGGTTTTGAAGGTGTTGTCCTGCAGATCAATGAGATCCACATACTGCTGAGAGTGCTGGCGGATGGCCTTGGGGGAATCGGCGGGCTGCAGCAAGGGATGACTGAGCGCCACCAGGCGGGGGTGATCGTTGCCGACGGCTTCCACGGCGCGTGTGCCCAGCCCCCAGACCAGGCGCACGAAGCCGTCATTCTTGACGATCTGGGGGGACCAGCGGTAGAGGTTGTGGCTGAAGGCCACCCCGGCGGCGTGGGGTAGGAAATACTGTCCAAGCTGTTCTCCTTCCACGCACTGGAGCAGGATGGCGATGCGCTCGTCGTAATCCACCAGCCCCTTGTGGTGGCGGTAGAGCAGGGCATTGGGGTTGAGGCAGGAGGCGTAGACGCGGGCGATCGCCTCGGTGAGGGCATGCAGGTTCTCCTGCGGTGTGCCCTGGTTGGGGCAGAAGAAGCTATCGTACTTGCCGGCAAAGGATGTGCCGAAGTTATCCTCCAACAGGCTGGAGGAGCGCACGATGAGCGGGCGTTTACCCACCTCGCGCAACAGGGCTTCCATGCGCTGGAGGATATCGCCGGGGAATTTCCCGTGGATAAAATCGTTCACGATGTGCGGGTAATCGAGGCGCATCTGCGCTTCGGGCTTGTATTTTTGATCCGACCAGTGCACCAGGCCGTTGGTGGACATGAAGGTATAGAACAGGTCGGAGGCGATGAAGTAGGATTCGGGGATGCGCAGGCAGTCGCGCACCTCGGGCGGGGCCATGTCGCGCAGGATGCGCTGGGCGAGCATCATCCCGGCGGCCTTGCCGCCGATCTTGCCATAGCCGATCTTGCGGCGGCGGATCTCCTCCAGGTCCTCGACCTGGAACCATTTGCGGGCGATGTTCAGGTAGGCGAGCTGGTCGCTAATCATGGTACGGATGAGCACCACCTTGATCTCCTGCAGGCGCGCCTCGTATTTCTTCCTTTTGGCGGCGCTCATCTGGGTGATGGTGTTGGCCTGCTCGAAGAGCATCTCTTGGGGGGCAAGTTCGGGGTTGAAGGTGATCAGGTCGGGGGCACCGCCGCGCTCGGCGAGGATCTCCTTGACGATGGCTTCCAGGTCCTCGTAGAGCAGGTTGTAGGCAAAGTAGAAATCGGTCTGCATGTCGCGCACGCGTTCCATGCGCTTTTCCCAGTTCTCCTCCGATTCCTCGGCATAGGGGTTGTGCAGACCCTCGCGCACCTGGGACTGGAGCGCCTTGTCGCGCGCGTCGGCTTCCAGCGCAGCGGGGCTGATGATGCCGCGGGCGAAGAGTTCCAGGCGCATGCGCTCGCGGATGCGGTTGCGCAGGATGGGGTACTGGCGGATGGTGAGGTAGATCTTGAGGGTGTTATCCGAGAAACCGGGGGGCAGGGTGGTCATGGGCTACTTCCAACGCCAATCAGGGTGAATGTTCGTGGAATGGAAACAGGGGCGCAGAGGCGCCCCTGTAAGCAGGGAAAAACAGTTCCTCAGCCCAGGTGCATGGGCATGATGACGTGCAGGAAATTGTCGTCCCCCACCGGGCGGATGACCCCGGGTGCGTTGGGGGCGGTGGTTTCCAGGGCCACGTTGGGCGACTTGACCACTTCCAGTACCTCGCGCAGGTATTTTACGTTGAAGGCGATCAACAGGCCGATGCCCTCGACGGTGGCGGCGACGACGGTCTCGTTCGAGCCGGTCTCCTCGGCCTGGGCGGAGATCTCGACCATGCCGGGTTCCAGGTCTCCGGAGGACTTGATGTCCAGCCGGGCGACGTTCGAGCCTTCGCGGGCGAAGATCTCGGCCTGCTTGCAGGCTTTGAGCAGGGCGGGGGTGGAGAGGATGGTGCGCGACTTGTAGGAGCGGGGGATGATCTGCTGGTAGTCGGGGAAGGTGCCGTCGATCAACTGGGAGACAACCTCGACTTCTTTCATGCGGAAGACGACCTGGCCGCGGCCCTTGGGCATGACCATGGAGATGACCTCGTTGGCATCGGTGGCGACACGCGCCAGTTCGTTGAGGGCGCGCGCTGGGATGATGAGCGAGAAGGGCTGGGCAGACGGCTGGCTGAGGGTGCCCTTGCGCACCGAGAGGCGGAAGCCGTCGGCGGCAGCCATGGTGAGGGCGTCCCCATCGACGGTGACGAGCACGCCCATCAAGACCGGGCGGGCTTCATCCACCGAGGCAGCCATGGCGACCTGGGCGATCATGTCCTTGAAATCGGCCACGTTGAGCAGGATGGCGCCATCCATGTCCGGGACGGGCAGGGGAGGGAACTCGGCGGCATCGATGCACTTGATGTCGGTGTTGGAGGAACCGGCGCGCAGGTTGAGCAACTGCGTCTGGGGGTTCAGATTCAGGCTGACCTGCTCGGCGGGCAGGGTGCCGACCAGATCGATGAAGGTGCGCGCCGGAACGGTGGTGGAGCCTTCTTCTTCGATCCG
Source organism: Anaerolineales bacterium (assembly GCA_041753035.1). Taxonomy (GTDB): domain Bacteria; phylum Chloroflexota; class Anaerolineae; order Anaerolineales; family Villigracilaceae; genus UBA877. The sequence goes on from JBGSVI010000089.1 coordinate 60,624, forward strand.
GGCACCGATCCAGCAGGTGATGCCGAGTTCCAGGTTGGTGGCTGAGAGGCGCAGGCGGCCTTCATCCGTGGCGACGAGCACATTCGACAGCACCGGCAGGGTGCTGCGCGGGGAAACTGCCCGTGAAACGACGGCCAATCCATGCGCAAGGCTTTCTTGCAAGACGGTAACTTTCATCGCTTTGTCCTCTCCTCTTCTCCGCGTGGGGCGCAGGCGGACTGCGTTTTCATCCACAATACATTAGTATATCCTGAACCGAAAAAAGTGAGAAGACACTTACTGGAGGAATGCGAAAAACAGGCTGCCGATGAGCGAGACCAGGGTGGGCGCGCCGATCACCGCGGCGACGACATACACGGCGATGAGCCAGGCGGGCGTCCCGGATGTGCGCACTTCCTGACCCTCGGCCAACTGGCGCAGGGTCTGTACCGCCTGGTTGAGCGGCAGGCGGGAAGATTCACCGACCAGCAGCCAGGTCTTGCCAGTGCCTGGCGGGACGGGGCGGGGGATGACCAGGCGCACCCCGGAATACCCCTCCAGCCAGCGGCGCAGTTCTGCGGGCGGGTCGAGGGCGAGTTCCGAGGCGAGGACGACGGCAAGCGGGTGGGCGTCTGCCGCGGGCGGTTGAGAGAGATGCTGCAAGGTGATAGGCAAGGTAGGGAGCGCTTTTTGAAGAGCGGCCTGTACCTGGGCACCAAAGCTGTCGCCGGGGTCGAAGATGAGCACCGGGAAGGCGGCGTGTTTAGCGCTCAGGGCGCTGGCAGCCAGGCGGTTATCGCGTCCCAGTTGCAGACCGTGGTACACGCCCAAGCCGACGAACAGGATGAGGATCGAGATGGATTTCAGCACCTGCTGTGCCAGGTCGGCGGTCTCGTTGGCAAAGATGGCGCGCAGCAGCGTGTTGAGCAGCACCACCGCGGTGACCATGCCGCCGATGACGCCGGCAAAGAGGGCCAGGTAGAGGTAGATCTTGCGGGTGAGCGAGCGCCGGGCATGGTCGCCGGAATCGTCCAGGGCGAGCGCCTCGGCCTGCATCGGGCGCCAGGTGAGCAGCCAGAGAGGCAGACCGACGAGGAGCAACGACAACGCGGCGGTCAACTGGGTGAGGACCAGGGCGCCGAAGAAGAGGCGCAGGAAGAACAGGTCAACGAGGAAGTTGAGCAGCATGGCGAGACCGAGGAAGGTCACGCCCACCCCGAGGGCAGACAAGATGTAGGAGTAGACCCGGCGCAGTCCGAGGCGGCGCGGGGCATCGCTGACCGCGGACATGGCCTGCCTGAGCCAGTGACCATAATACAGCCAGATGCCCAGGAAGGGGATGCAGGCAGCCAACGGGTTGGCGATGGCCTGGAGCAGAGCAGAGAAGGAGGTAATTTCTCCAAAAAGGAGGCGCAGGATAGAATCGATGACCACGCCGCCGGTGGAGAGAGTGACGACCGCACCGGTGAGGGAGAGCAGGTAGAGCAATCCCAGGCGCAGAAAAGACTCACGCTCGGCGGGATCGGACAGCGAGCGCTGCAGGGTCAGCCAGGAATAGGCCCACAGGGGCGCGCCGACCAGGGTGACGACCATGCCGTTGACCGCCCAGTACTGCTGGAAATCGAGGCTGAGCAGGGTGGCATCGAAACTCATCAGGAAGCGCAGCACCTGGTCCACGCCGGTGACGGTGAGACCCAGGCCGTAGAGCACCCAGGCCCAGCGGTAGAGGCGGCGCAGGTTGGTGTAGTTCTCGCGCGCCTCGATGACCTTCCAGTCGGACTGCAGGATGCGCAGGAAGTAGAACGCCACCAGCAGGTTCATGACGATGGCGATGAGGTTGTCGCTCCACAACTGCCCCCCGCCGACGAAGGCGCGCGTGCTGGAGAGGCGCAGGCCTGCCAGGACGGGGCGGTTGACCAGGGCGAGGATGTTCTGCACCACCGGGATGAGCGTGCCGAGCAGCACACCGTAGAGGAAGGCAGCGCGGATGCCCGCAGAGCGTTCCTCGGCTTCGCGGTGGGCAAAGCGCTGGGCCATCAGCCAGTGGAAGGCGAAGACCGGCACCCCTACCAGAACCAGGGCGAGTGCCTGGGCGAGCTGCGAGGCACCGGCCTGGAAGACATGCAGGGAGGAAAGGATGGAACGAGCCAGCCCGACGAGACCCCAGAGGACGACCTCCAGGCTGATCAGGGCGACGGCGTAAAAATAGAGACGGCGGACAGTGCGCATGGGGACTCCTGCCGATCAGGGCTTGACGGGTTCAACGGGGAGCATATACCAGTCGTAGCTCCAGTAGGGATAGGGCATGTAGGTGATCTTCCAGGCGCCCCCCTGGCGCTGCAACGTGGCGTGGTCCTGGCTGCTCCAGCCGCTGTCGAACGGGCCGCTGGACAGGTAGTGGATGGTGACCATCACCCAGGCCGAGTCACTATCCAGCATCTGCACCTCCCCGACCTGCATGGCATAGCCGCTGGTATTGACCATGCCATTGAGCAGCGCCTGGCGAAAGGCAAGCAGGGTGGGCTTGTTCTCCATGTCGGCCAGGTAGCCGTAGGCGCGCTCGGTATCATTGTTCTGGATGGCGAGGGAGAAGTTGTAGATGACGCCCTGCGGGGTGTCGTCGGACTGGTACGTGGCGGTGCCGGGGCGGACGAAGAAGAGCACCAATGCGGCGACCACCAGCACAGCGATGAAGATCAGGATCCCGGTCAGAAAACGGTCTTGTTTCATAATGAAGTTACCTCCTTTGGCGGATAACTGTTCCTTTCCCGGGCGGGCAGGGTCCCGGGCGGGAGCAACGAGTGTCCATGGATATAAACCCCCCAGTTGGCAGGTCGATGCCGGAGAAGACCGGCAAACAGCCTCCCCAGCCACCTGCTGCTTATTCTGGACTGATTGTATCCGTTTTTGGAGAGCGGGGCAAGCAGGAAAGAAGCCTTCTGCAGGGCTTTGAGACAGGTCTCATTCATCTTGCGGAGTACAATCCCCTGGTGGGTTGCCTTGAGGTATACTTAACTTGAGTTTAGAGTAGTGAACTAAGCGCCACAGAGGCGCTAACGAAAAACCTGAACTTTAACAACCGATGCAGTCAATCAGAACGTGATTATGGGCTCGCAGTGGCTGGATTTTGCCTTGTTTTGGCCTTTTTGATCACA
>JBGSVI010000090.1:0-19788 GCA_041753035.1 Anaerolineales bacterium
TCACTCGGAATCTCACTCAGCCCAAACAGCTTTTCCACATTGCTCCGCCCTTTCCTCCCTTTCATCTCCCGCTGGGCCGCTAGAAACGACGGGCTTTGCACATAGAATACCGCAAAGGCTGCCATACCCGCATCCACCAACTCGTAGCGGATGTTCTTCCCCTCTCGATGTTCTGGAACCTTCTCCAGTTCCTCTTCCAGACCTTTGATCAGCTTCGATGCTCGCAGGTTTTCATGCATATGCGTCGGAGGGTAGCATATCTCCTCCCCATTGCATAGGAATTCCCCGCACCAACCTAAATCAGATACAACCCGTCTTATTAATATTGATAATTGCTAAGAGTCAGCAGGAAAATGACCGGCACGCTTTGGGGAGCGAAGTGCTATACTGATTTTTAGAGTTGTATTCGCAACTTACTGTGTTTATGGGGGGGGAGATCGGACCATGGCTGATGCAAAGGAGAAGGATCATGTCAACTTTAACCTCGATGCGGATTTCCAGGATCATGGGAACACTTTTGGCGTTGCTGGTGCTGCTTGCCTCCGGTGGATGCAACCTGGACGGCGGGACGCCGGTGGGAAAACACTGGTTCGTTGCCCCCACCGGGAGCGACAGCAATGACTGCAAGGCCGTCACGACCCCCTGCAAGACGATCACCGCAGCGATCGCCAAAGCCGTGGACGGCGATTCCGTGTTCATCGCCGCGGGGACCTATCACGAGCAGGTGGTGATCTCCAAGAGCATCGCCATCACCGGGTCCAGCCCGAACCCGGAGGAGGTGATCCTGGACGGTGAACAAAAGTACCAGGTGCTGGCAGTCGGCTGCATGGCGTGCGACAAATCGGTGCAGGTCTCCAACCTGGTCATTCAGAACGGCAGGGCACCCGATAGCGGCGGCTTCACCGGGTCGGGCGGCGTCAGCGTGCTCGGCGCCAAACTGACCATGAGCCATGTGACCATCAAAGACAATGAAGCCGGGACATTTGGGCTGGGTATGGCGGCGGGCATCTACATTTACTCTGGTGCCACGCTGAAACTTTCCGATGCCGTCATCAGCGGGAATAACAATACCAACAACGGCAACCAGGGGGATGCCTATAAGAGCAAGGGTGGCGGGATCAACAACGCCGGCACGCTGATCATCACCGGCAACGTTACCATTACGAACAACGAGGCGATATTCCAGGGCGGAGGGATCTATAACGCCCCCGGAGCGGTTGCCGACCTGACCGGTGCGACGATCGAGAACAACCATGCGACCTCTGGAGGCGGAATCTTCAGCGCCGGGGAATTGATCATGAATGGGGGCAGATTCATCGGGAACACGAGCAACTCAGGCGGCGGGCTGTACAGCACCGGCGTCACCTCGCTGAGCGGGGTGATCTTTGATGGGAATCAAGCCATCACGGGCGGAGGTATCTCCCAGGTATACAGCCAACTGACCACCCGCCTGGAAGCCACAAATATCACCGTCAAGAACAACAGTGCCGACCTGGGAGGCGGGATCGCCAACGAGTTCACTATGGATACCAGCCTGGTGGCAGCCCTCGGTTACCTGGAGATCACCCAATCGACCATCGACAGCAACCATGCGCATTCCGGAGGCGGCGTGTTCAATTTCAACCGCGCCAGCATGTACCTGGTCAATGTCACCATCAGCAACAACACGGCCATCGCCGGCGGCGGGATCGCCAGTGGGCAGGGAGGTGGCGGCGGGATCGTGCTCAATACGACCATCGCTTACAATTCCGCCGGTTCTGGGCAGGGAGGCGGGGTGGCGACCGGCGGTGGTTCGCTGAAATTGCAGAACGTGCTCCTGGCACAGAACGCGAATGGGAATTGCAGCACGGTGTATGGAGGCATCCTGGACAGTTATGCCGGGAACCTCTCGGATGATGATTCTTGCAATTTCCACGCCCCACTCGACCAGAACAACGTGGATGCCAAGATCGGACTGCTGACCTACAACGGCGGACCGACGCAGACCATCGCCCTCAAGCCCGGCAGCCCGGCGATCGATGCCGCGCTGGGCTGGCTGGCACCGCTGATCGACCAGCGCGGCGCAGGGCGTGACGTGGATGGGAACGGGGATGGTACCCCCGGTTTCGATGTCGGCGCTTACGAACATACCTCGGTGGTGATGAGCCAGCAGACAACGCCGATCCAGGTGGTCACCATCACCCCCATGCCCTACACCTTCGAAATCATGGAACCAGTGGACTGCCGCCTCGGTCCCGGCCTGGAATATCCCTCCCAGTTCTCCCTGGTTGCCGGCGCCGCCCCGGCGGTGCTGGCGCGCAGCGAGGACAGCCTGTGGTACGACCTGTTCCAGCCGGGGGAATACCTGTGCTGGGCGCCCGCCTCTTCCGGGAAACTGAACGGCGACCCGGGCGGCCTGCCGGTGCGCAAGCGTCCCACCCTGGTGCCCAGTTACACCCCCACGCTGGTACCCAGTTATACCCCCACGCTGGTTCCCAGTTACACCCCCACGAATGTGCCGGTGCTGCTGCCAAGCTTTACCCCGACCCTCGTGCTGGCCTGCTCCAGTTACACCGAACGGGGAGCCTGTGAGAACCACGGCTGCACATGGACACCCTACCCCTCTGGCGCCCCAGGTGGGACGTGCGGGCCGTGATCGTCTTCGCCTACTGCAACCAATGACAGATAGGCTATTGATTTTATGAAAATGCAACCCTATAATCAACGAAAAACCAATCCTCGGAGGCCTCATGAAAACCCACCCGCGTTTCCTGTACTTCTCGATCCTGTTCCTCCTGGTCGCCGCGGCGTGCAGCCTGCCTTCCCTGGGCACCGCCACGCCCCCCGCCACCAGCCCCGAACCCGATGGCGGTTACACCGGCGGGGAGACGGTCATCCCCTACGGGGATGGACCCAGCTTGCCGGTCTCCTATCCGACCGATCCCTCCACGATCGTCTCATCCATGAAGGACGAAGTCTTCCCCAGCGATTATGGGGATGACTACCAGATCAACCTATACGAGCGCCCGTTCCAGTTGGACAACATCTATCGCCCCGACGCGGACATCTCCTGGTCGTTCCTGGCCGATGATGGCGGCTGGCTCTACTTCTCGGCACAGGTGATGGGCTTCAACCCTGCCACCTACACCGCGGACGCACCCTTTGGCTTCGAGATCGACGTCGACCTGGATGGGCGCGGCGATTACCTGCTGTGGGCGCAACCTCCCTTTTCCGTGGATTGGAGCAACACCAGCGCCTTCCTGGCAGCCGACTTTAACGAGGATGTGGGTCACCTGACACCAATGTATTCCGATGCCCCGATCGGCAAGGGTTCGGATGGGTATGAAGTGCGCCTTGCCGGGGCGGGAAGCGACGGCGACCCGCAGGCCGTCTGGGCGCGCCAGGCCCCGCTCGACCCCACCTATCTGCAGATCGCGGTGAAGAAGAGCGTCCTGAACGAATATTCCTTCCTGTGGTGGAGTTGGACCGATTTTGGGATCAGCAACGAATTCCTGATGGACTACAACGATTTCTTCACCGCCGCGGAGGCTGGTTCACCCTTCACCAATAACCCCTACTTCCCGCTCGGAGTACTCTACGGGATGGACAACACCTGCCGGGCAGCTTTCAACTTCACCCCGCTGGGCACCGAACCGGGTCTGTGCGGTGGCGTGGAGACCGGGCAGGTGCCCACCACACCTCCGGGGAGCGTGCCAACCGGCGTGGTGGTGCTCGTACGGCAAACTCCCACCCCCACCCAGGGTCCTCCACCACCGCCGCCGACAACAACCGGCATCATCACCGGGTTCGTCTACTGGGACTTGAACGATAATGGGACGCAGGACAGCGGCGAGACGGGGGAAAGTTCACAGCCGGTCTACCTGTACGACGAGTCCTGCCACGTTGGGCTGACTTCCGTCATGCCAGACTCGAACGGAGCATATTCCTTCCCTGGTCTGGCGCTCGGCACCTACTGCGTCCAGTATGCGCCGCCATCTGGTTACAACCTGGGCGCACCGGGCGAGGTGGTGAGCGGGGTGGGCGTCAACGACGTGATGCCCTCGCGGGTGGATTTCCGCATCCTGCCGCCAGAGTAGCGGCGCGGCTTCACATTTTACAGCACCCCTTTGCTGAGCAGGATCGCGGCAGTTCATCAACTGCCGCGATCTCTTTTGCCAAAGAATCCCATAAAGGGGTATTCTTTGGTATGATTAGCGGCTTGAAGGAACCTGCCATGACTACTTTTCTGACCAAGACCCCCAACCACTTCGACCTGCCGCGGCGCATCAGCCGGCTGGGCGAACTCGCCCACAACCTGTGGTGGACGTGGAACCCCTACGCACAGCGCCTGTTCAACCGCATCGACAACGAACTGTGGGAACGGCTCAACCACAACCCGCTGGTCTTCCTGCGCCAGGCCGGGCGCCGGGAGATCAATGCCGCCGCACAGAACCACATCTACCTGGAACTCTACGACCGGGTGTTTGCCGATTTTGACAAGTACCTGAAGGCGACAGATACCTGGTGCGCCAGGACCTTCAAGGACCGCTGCAATCAGCCGGTGGCTTATTTCTCAATGGAGTTCGGCCTGCACGAGACCCTGCCGATCTATTCCGGCGGGCTGGGGGTGCTCTCCGGCGACCACCTGAAGGAAGCCTCCGACCTGGGCCTGCCGCTGGTGGGTATGGGGCTGATGTATGCCGAGGGCTACTTCACCCAGCGCATCTCGGAGGACGGCTGGCAGGAGGCGGTGAACAACCCGCTCAATTTCGACGACCTGCCCGTTCTTCCGGTGGTGGACCAGGACGGAAACCTGCTCAAGATCACGGTCAACTTCCCCGACCGGGCGGTGAACGCCTGCATCTGGGAACTGCGCGTCGGGCGCCTCCCCCTTTACCTTCTTGACAGCGACCTGGATGAGAATGCTCCCCAGGACCGCAGGCTGACCGCGCGCCTCTACTGGAGTGACATCGACCTGCGCATCGCGCAGGAAGTGCTTCTGGGGGTGGGCGGGGTGCGCGCCTTACGCCTGATGGGCTACAACCCGGTGGCCTGGCACATGAACGAGGGACACGCCGCCTTCCTGACCCTCGAACGCGCCCGCGAACTGGTCGTCCAGGGGATACCCTTTGACCAGGCGATCAAGCAGACCAGGGCAAACAATGTTTTCACCACGCACACCCCCGTGCCGGCCGGCAATGACGAGTTCCCCCTGTGGCTGATCGACAAGAACCTGTCTAAGTACTGGGGCGAGTTGGGACTGAGCCGCGACCAGTTCATTGACCTGGCGCGCAACCAGCAGGCATGGGGCGAGACCTTCAGCATGCCGATCCTGGCGTTGCGCAGCTCGGAAGGGCGCAATGCCGTCTCGGAACTGCACGGGCGCGTGAGCCGCCGCATGTGGCAGTTCCTGTGGCCCAGGGTCGAGGCGGAGGAAGTGCCGATCATCTCGGTGACCAACGGTGTGCACACCTCCACCTGGATGGCCCGGCGCATGCACGTGCTGCTGGAGACCTACCTGGGAGAGAACTGGCTGGAAGAATTGGATGACCCTGCCACCTGGGAGAAGGTGGAGAAGATCCCGGACGCCGAACTGTGGGCGGTGCGCATGCACCTGAAGCGCAAACTGGTCTTCTATTCCCTGGAACGCACCCGCCAACACTGGATCCGCGGCGATTACCACCCCGTGCAGGCGCTCGCCGCCGGGGCCATGCTCGACCCCTATGTGCTGACCATCGGCTTCTGCCGGCGCTTCGCCACCTATAAGCGCGCCAACCTGATGCTTAACGATTTCGAGCGCCTGCTGCGCCTCGTCACCCAGCCCAACCGCCCGGTGCAGATCATCTTCTCCGGCAAAGCCCACCCGGCGGACGAACCCGGCAAACTGCTCATCCAGGAGGTCTACCGCGCCGTCAAGAAGGCCGAGAACGGCGGCAGGCTGGTCTTCCTGGAGGATTACGACATCAACCTTGCACGCTACCTGGTGCAGGGCGTGGACGTGTGGATGAACAACCCGCGCCGCCCCAACGAGGCCTCGGGCACTTCGGGGATGAAGGCCGCGCTGAATGGCGTGCTCAACTTCTCGGTGCTGGACGGCTGGTGGCGCGAAGCCTACAACGGCGCGAACGGCTGGGCCATTGGCGAAGATGCCGACCTGGATGCGCAGGTGCAGGATGAGGCCGATATGCGCAGCCTGTTTGAGACCCTGGAAGAGAAGATCATCCCCCTGTATTACTCCGGTCGCAACTCGGACAATGTCCCACTGGATTGGGTGGCGATGATCAAGGAATCGATGCGCACCATCACCCCGCAATTCAGCACCCGCCGCATGGTCAAGGAATACGTGGAGCGGCTGTACCTGCCAGCCAGCGAATAGACCTGTCTGCGGGGCGGCCTTCACGACCGCCCCGCTTTTTTATGGAGGTGTTCATGTTCGAAGTGTTTCTTTCTCCGCAGGCATGGCTGGCGGCGCTGGGCATCTTTTCCCTGCGCGTCGCCGACATGTCACTGGACACCCTGCGCCTGCTGTTCGTGGTGCGGGGCAAAAAGGGGATTGCCTGGGGGCTGGGCTTTTTCCAGTCGGTCATTTTTGTGATCGCCATCACCTCGGTGCTGGAGAACCTGGATAACCCGCTGAACATCATCGGCTATGCGGCCGGTTTTGCCACCGGCAACGTGGTCGGCATGCTCATCGAGGAGCGCCTGCCGATCGGGCATGTCAAGTTGAGCATCGTCAGCACCAGTCGCGGGGCGGCGCTCTCGCAGTCATTGCGGGCGGCTGGTTTTGCCGTCACCGAGATCCCGGCGCGCGGCAAGGACGGCATGGTCAGCATGCTCAGCGTGTCGGTGCGCCGTAAGGACGTGACCAAGGTGGAGACGATCGTCCGCGAGCAGGATGCCGAGGCTTTTGTCATCGCCGAGGATGTGCGCCCGTTGCGCCACGGGTTCTGGCGGGCCTAGCCTCTGGGGATTGCATTGCCATTTCCGCTCCTGGCAAAGTCCCTGGGAAGCGTCCCAGAAGCGAAGCGGATGGGGTCGCCGCCGGATCGCAAAATCAAAAGCGCCATGGCTCACACCACGGCGCTTTTGATATCAGAGTGTTCGTGCTCTAGAAAGTGAAAACCCCGTTCTTGTAGACCAGTTCGCCATCCACCAGGATCTCGGAATCGTCCTTCATTCCGCACAGCATGTCCCAGTGGATGATGCTGCGGTTCTTCGACCCGGTCTCCGGGTATCCGGCGCCGAGTGCCATGTGGAAGGAGCCGCCCAATTTCTCATCGAACAGGATGTTGTGCGAGAAGCGGTCGATGTCGTAATTGGTGCCGATGGCAAACTCGCCCACGTAGCGCGAGCCGGAATCCGATTCCAGCATTTCGATGAGCAGGGGCTGGTTCCTCTCCGCCTTGGCTTTGCTCACCTTGCCGTTGGTGAAGGTCAGTTCGATGCCCTCGACCATCGTACCGTTATAAATGGCGGGGTAACTGAAGCGCACCCAGCCGTTAACCGAATCTTCCACCGGGCCAGTGTAGATCTCGCCATCGGGCATGTTGTTCAGCCCGGCACCGTTGAGGAACTTGCGCCCCTTGATCGACAGGGTCAGGTCCACGTTGGGCCCGCGCAGGACGACCTGGTTGTGACCCTCGATGCGGTCGATGTAACTTTTCTGCTGTGCCTCTGCCTTCTTCCAGAAGGCGACCGGGTCGGCGGCGTCTGCGTGGCAGGCGCGGTAGACGAAGTCCTCGAAACTCTTCAGGCTCATCTCGGCTTCCACGGCATAGCCCTCGGTGGGGAACATGGTCGTGACCCACTTGAAGGAGCGGTCGGCGCCGCGGCGCATCTGCGCCTCTAGGATCGGGGAGAGCGCCTTCTGGCGGCGCTTCTGCCGGGAGGGGTCCACGTGGGTCAGGGCACGCGGGTTGGTCGCGGAATGGATGCGGATGCGGCTCTCGAACTGGTCATACACCAGTTTACGGATGGCCGGGATGGCATCCAGTTGTTCATCCTTGGCGATGGCGAACATCATCTCGTCCTGGTCGGGCAGTTCCAGCAGCAGGTAGGGCTGTCCGCCCCGTTCCAGGATGGTGGCATACAGGGCACGCACCAGCGGTTCGGCGGCGGTGGTCGCCTCGATTGCCACCCGGTCGCCGGGCTTGATCTGGGCGGAGTGATCAACGAGGATCTTTGCCAGTCTTTCCACACGAATATCGGCCATACGGCCTCCTCTACTTGATTAATGAGAAAATTATAACATCCCCGGGGCGGAGGGTAAGCACGAAAAGCCCTGGATAAAAGCCAAGCGATCACTCCTGCAGAATCCTCAGCATCTGCAGGTACAGACCCGGCGGCGCCGCCAGCACAGAGCAGGGCGGGGCAAGGTAGTCCTCCCCGCCGGACAAACTGGTGACCCGCGCCCCGGCTTCCGCCGCGATCAATCCGCCGGCAGCCACGTCCCAGGAATGCAGGAACAACTCCCAGTAGCCATCCAGCCGCCCTGCCGCCACGTAGCACAGGTCGAGTGCCGCCGAACCCAATCTTCGCACCCCCTGGGTCAGGCGGGCAAAGCGTCCAAAGTATTCCAGGTTGTTCTGCGGCGTGATCCAGGCATCGTAGGGAAAGCCGGTGACCAGCAGGCTGCGCTGCAGTTCCACCACCTCAGAAACCTTCAACCTGCGCCCGTTCAGGTGGGCACCGCGGCCCTTTTCGGCGCTGAACATCTCGTCGCGCAGCGGCTCATACACCACACCCAGCGTAACCTCCCCGTTGCGCGCATAGGCGATCGACACGCTGAAGAAGGGCACCCCGTGGGCGTAGTTGACCGTGCCATCCAGTGGATCGACGAACCACTGGTCGCTCTCCGCGCCGGGGACGAGACCGATCTCCTCGGATACGATGCGGTGGGCGGGGAAGCGGCGCTGGATCTCGCCGAGCAGGAAGGCTTCGGACTGGTGATCCACCTCGGTCACCAGGTCAATGGCGCCCTTGTAGGCCACCTGGTGTTCGCCTTCATACCCGCCGCGCAGAATCTCCCCTGCCCGGCGGGCAAGGTCTTCGATTTCTTTTAATGTGGGGGTCATGCAGTCGGCCTCAGGCGTGGGATTGTTTATATTCATCCAGGATCTTGTAGATCTGGTTCAGTTCTGCCTGGATCTCTTCCCGGTCGCCGCGTGCCTGCTTCATCAGGGCTTCGAACGCCGGGCGCTGGTTCTCGGGCAGGGTTTCCAGCAGGCGCTCGGTGCGGGAGATCTGCGTGTTCTTATGGCGCAGTTTTTGCTCGAGGCGCTCGCGGTAGCCAGTGTAGAACTCGTGCTCGCCAAGCGGCTCGGGCAGCGGGTCAGCACCCTGGGTGAGCAGTTCCGCCACGGTGAGCAGGAATTCCTCGGTGTCGATCGGCTTCTCAATGAAGCGCACCGCGCCGAGGCTGATGGCGAACTGTTTGTCTTCCGGGGTGACATAGGTGGCGGAGAGGAAGATCAACGGGATGAGGCGCGTCTGCGGGTTGGAACGCAGGCGGTGCGCCAGGGCATACCCATCCATCTTGGGCATCAGGATGTCGGTGATCACCAGCGCCGGGTGTTCTTTCTGGATCACCTCCAGCGCCTCCTGCCCGTTGCGGGCAGTGACCACCGGGTACCCCTTGAAGCGCAGGGTGACTTCCAGCAGTTCCAGCACATTGGGGACATCTTCAACAACAAGGATCGGACCGTAGGGAATGATCATGGCAGGAATTGTACCTTAATTTTATACCGCCGGAGTCTGCGTTCTAAGCGGCTGCTCTCACAGTTTTATCCAAGTCGCAGTAGAATGAGACCATACGCCGCATGTGGAGATTTCTTGCCAACGAACGCTACGTGGTCCCGTTCCTGCTTTCCGTGGTCAGCACGGCTGTCGTCACAGCCATCCTCCTGACCATCCGCGACGAACTGCAGATCGCCACCATTGCCCTGCTGTACCTCCTGCCGGTGGGTGCCAGCGCAGCTGTTTGGGGACTGTGGCCGGGCGTCACCGCTGCCGTGGCTGCTTTCTTCTCCATGAATTTCTTTTTTATTTCCCCCTACGGTACCCTGATGGTGCACCAATCCCAGGACCTGGTTGCCCTGATCGTCTTCCTGGGTCTGTCGATCACCATCAGCCAGCTCGTCGGGCGCATCACCCTCAACCTGGCGCGGGCGCGGGCACGTGAGAGCGAGGCCATCCGTCTCTATGAATTGAGCCTCACGCTTTCAAAACTTGGCCGCGAGGAAGACATCCTCAACAGCCTGGCGCGCCACACGCTGGAGACCTTCCAGGCAGACCAGGTGCAGATCTTCACCGCGAGCGAGCCGCAGCCCACCCTGGTCCAGTTACCCGTAAATCCCGGCGCCCTCCTGCCCGCCTCACCCACCGCCCTCGTCTCCCTGCAGGGCAGCCAGCGCCTGCTGGGCGAGATCCGCCTGTGGAGGCTGAACAAACCCCTCGAGCTGCTCGAAGACCGCCTGCTGCGCACCTTCGCCAGCCAGGGCGTCCTGGCCCTGGAGCGCGCCCGCCTCACCGCCGCCGAAAGCCGGGCGCACATCCTGGAGGAAAGCGATCGGATGAAATCATCCCTGCTTTCCTCGGTCTCGCACGAACTGCGCACCCCCCTCGCCACCATCAAGGCCTCCGTCACCAGCCTGCGCAGTGAGGACGTGCCCCTGGATGCGGAAGCCAGCGCTGACCTACTGGCTGCCATCGAAGAGGAGACCGACCACCTCAACCAACTGGTCGGCAACCTGCTCAACATGTCACGCATTGAGGCCGGAGCGTTGCGCCTCAAGCGTCGCTGGAACGTGCTCGCCGAGATTGCCGCTGCCGCTGCCGGGCGCAGGCGTCTTTCCAGCCAGGGACAGCGCATCGAACTCGACATACCGGAGGAACTCCCGCTGGTCTATGTGGACGATGTACTCATGGAGCAGGTCTTCAACAACCTGCTCAGCAACAGTCAGAAATATTCCCCCGCCAGCGGCATCATCCAGGTCAAAGCCCGCCAGCAGGGCGAAGGGACCATCTGGGTGCAGGTCAACAACCAGGGTCCAGCCGTCCCCGCAGCAGACCTGGACAAGATCTTCGACAAGTTCCACCGCGTCACCACCGCCGACCAGATCACCGGCACCGGACTGGGGCTGTCCATCTGCAAGGGGCTGGTGGAAGCCCACCAGGGATGCATCTGGGCCGAGAACCTGGAGCAGGGCTTTGCCATCCGATTCACCCTGCCCATCCATGCCGGGGGTGAGACCCCCAGGATACCCAGCCAATGACCAACCAGCCGCACATCCTCGTCATTGATGACGAACACCAGATCCTGCGCGCCCTGCGCACCATCCTCACCGCCCGCCAGTTCCGCATCAGCACTGCCAGCACCGGGGAGGAGGGTCTTGCCCTGGCTGCCGCCAGCCAGCCGGATGCGATCATCCTCGACTTGAGCTTGCCTGACATGGACGGCGTGACCGTCTGCCGGCGCCTGCGCGAGTGGACGCAAGTGCCGATCGTTGTCCTCTCGGTGCGCGACAGCGAACAGGACAAGGTCCAGGCATTGGACGCCGGTGCGGATGATTACCTCACCAAGCCATTTGGCATCGACGAACTTCTGGCGCGCATTCGCGTTGCCTTGCGCCATGCCGCCTCTCAGTCTCAGGTGGACAAGAAGACCATCGTCACCGCTGGTCCCATCCACATCGACCTTGCCCGGCATATCGTCCTGCGCGCTGGCGAGGAGGTCAAGCTCACCGCCACCGAGTTCAAACTTCTCGCCTACCTGGCAGCCAATGCCGGGCGGGTGCTCACCCACCAATCCATCCTCTCTCACGTCTGGGACCCGGCGGATGCCGACCATGTTGAATACTTGCGCGTCTTCGTCCGCCAGTTGCGCAAAAAATTGGAAGACGACCCGGAACAGCCGCGTTACCTCCTGAACGAAGCCGGCATCGGCTACCGCTTCCTCTCCGACGATTGACCCCTCCCTCCATGCGCCCTGCATCCCCTCCATCCTGCCTGAATGGAGGTTCTTTATTATTTCCTTATGCCCTTGCCCTTTTTCTTTGTCACCGTTTTATGCCGCTTCTGTATACTCCTTATTTGTTGAAGGAGTATTGATCCATGCCGCCAGAAAAGACCATCAGCCAGATCGCCCGGAAATATGAATATCTCTCCCGGTTGTCTGCCGCCCAGCCAGCCCCTACCCGGACCTTCCTCGACCAGCAGGCTGGCAGCATCCTTTCCGCCCTGGAGGCGGGCAAAGGCCGTCTCCGTTTCCAGCTCCCCGCCCAGGTCATCCTGGAAGGCGGCGAACTCCTCGACCTCACCCCCGCCCGCCGCACGCGCCGGGTGGGCAGCCTCCTGCCGCCTCATTCCCATCTTGAAATGCGCCTCCGCCTCGTCCGCCACCTCGATCAACTGGAGCAAAGCCTCAACCCGGGACTGTCCGTGTGTGCGCAACTGCTCCGCTACGCCTTGGCGCATGCCATCGTCCATCACTTGATCCCCGATGGGAATCACGTGCGCTACCAGCCTGATGGGGACGACGATATCCCCTCAATCCCCGTCGAAGACGCCCGGCCCTCCGCCCGGCTTGCTGCCGCGGACTTCGCCGATCGTTTATTCCTGCCCCGCTGGGTGGCTTTTGGGCCGGATGACCAACTGCTGGTCGGTTCGCTCCCGGAAGCCGAGGTCTGCGTGGCCACCCTGCAGAATGCGGTCCGCCTCCTGCAGGACGCCGAGGCGTTCTGCCCGTGCGTGGTCGCAGATGAGAGCTACCAGCACAAGCGCCTCGGCTTGCTTGGCCAGTTGGTCAACCAGGGGTACGCCCTGGCGCGTTGCTACACCGCCCGGATCATCACCCGCATGCAGGCGCGTGCCGCCGCCGGAACGCTAAACCGGGGCTTTCGCCTGAGCCTGCCGTATTTTGAGATCGCAGACCTGTCCATGCATCTCTACCCGCTTGAGGTCATCCCGGATGGTCGCTATATGTTCTCGCCCGCCTTTGTAGTGCGCGCCATGCGCCTGGCTGTGGCCAAAGTCCGTCGCGATACGCACGTCAGCTTCTCCTCCCGCCGGCATTTGCTGGCCCAACTTGAAAGCATCGGGAACGCCTTCAACGGGCATTCTCCTCACTAAAAGGGTTTTCCATGATTTTTTCCATTGCACTGCTCATCGTGATCATATTCCTGGCATACAAAGCCTCCCCGGTTGAAAAGCAGGAGCACGCCAATATCCACGGCGCCGGACAGGTCGGCCTGCTGGCTGCCCTGGCTTTGTTTGGTGTGGACTACTTCACCTCCTATTTCTATGCCACCGGCGAAATGATGCACGCCCTGCATCCCTACGGTCTGGAACATTGGGGCTATACCGCCGCGGCGGTCATTGCCATTGCCAACGTCTCCTTCGGCGGGCTGTACATGTACTCACTGGGTATCTTCACCGAGGGCGGCGGAGCCTATACCGCCTCCATGCGCTATCTCAAGCCGGGGCTCAGCCTGGTGGTTGCCGTGGTGCTCATCCAGGATTACGTGCTGACCATCGTGGTCTCGGCGCTCAACGGCGGCGATCAACTGCTTTCCATCTTAAACCTGTACGGCAAGTACTGGTGGTTGCACTTCCTCATCGGTGCCATCCTGGCCGGCATTACCTACTGGCTGACCATTCGCGGGCGCGGCGAGTCCGCCCGCGTGGTCTTCATCCTTTTGTGTGTCTTTGTCCTGCTGACCATCGTGATGTTCATCGGGCTGCTGCTCGCCAATGCCAGGGGGGTGGCAGCCATCCCCGCCACCGAAGCCGTGGGGCAGGCTCCCAGCCTCTGGCAGGCGCTTTATCACCTGCTGACCGCCTCCATGAAAGGCATGGTTGCCCTCAGCGGCCTGGAAGCCATCTCCGATGGCATCCAGTTCATCATTCATGAGGATGCCGGGATCGTCAGGTGGGGCAAGAAGCGCCTGCCCAAACTGAAAGGGCTGTGGGAATTCTACAGCGGCAAGGCGGGCATCGGTCGCTTCGTCCAGACCTCCTTCCTGTTCTACGGCGGGCTGACCACCTTTCTACTCACCGTGTTTGCCATCCGCTTCAACGTCTATGATGGCACGCTGGGGCGTACGCTGGTGGGCAACCTTGCCTTCCTGGGTTTTGACCAGATCCCCGGTGGCGTGCTCCTCTTCTGGGTCTACCAGGGGTTGGCGGTGCTCCTGTTGGCAGCCGCCTCCATGACCGCCATGCAGGACCTGCAGGCAACTGCCTGGCGGGATGTCGCCATCGGCGAGATTCCCGAGGTGGTCGTTTACCGCAACCCGCAGGGTACCTTCACCCGCTCGGTGACTGCCGGCTTTATCCTGGCGGTGCTCCTGATGCTGCTGGTGCGTGGGAAAACCTCGGTTGCGGTGCCGTTCTACGGGGTGGGCGTATTCATGCCCATTACCGTGATGGGCTTTGCCGTCCGAAAACACATCCTGGTGACCTTCACAGGCCGAAAACGCACCTGGGGTGCACGTCTCGCCGGAGGCATTGGCGCCCTGGCTGCTGCAGTATTCGTTGGTCAGATCGTTGGCAAGTGGGCTGAGGGCGGCTGGGTCGTGCTGATCACCTTCAGCGTTCTGGCTCTTACCGCCAATGCCCTGCTCCTGTCTCCCATCGGTTGGCGTGACCCGCAGACCATCCACCGCATCGTGCGCGAAAAAGCACGTGTACAGGGAAGAATGGCCTCCATTGTCGAATGGCAGTCGTTGAGAATGCAGGAATACCGTTATCAAACCCTGGTCCTCATCAGCCGTTTCTGGGAACTTTTCGGCATCCGCCGCCCGGTTCGTTACGATCCGCCCATCCCCGCGGGGGACTACGACCAGGCTGTCCACAGCGACCTCCCGGGTTCCCGCTCCATGTTGGAGCAATACCTGGAGAGCAAGCCCAAGCCCTCTCCCCGCCTGGGCGGCACGCCCAAACAGGTTGTTCCGGACGAAGAAAAGCAATTGCCCTAAAATACCTGGGGGTTGGAAAAAAGATTTTGTGTCGTTGCGAGAAAGTCCCGCGGTACTTCCGGAAGGAGCCGTATTTTGGCGACGAAGCAATCCCCTCGCGCGGTCAGACATGCCATGGTGGTAGTTTACGAACTGTGCCCGACGAAGCAACATCCCGGTTATCCATCAACAGATGGTGAAAGTAATAACCCAGAGAAAAGCTGTAGATACTTGGTACTGACGATCTTCAATTTTGACTTCACCAGGGAGAAACAACTTTAAGTCACAGCAGGGTACATGCGGCTGATTCCAGCCGCATGTACCCTGCTGTTTTTATGGAGTTCCAGCGCCGGGATTAACGTACGCCAACAGACTCAAACTGACCCAGCGCGTCGAGCGCTTCAGAACCATAGATCGTCGAAGGCCCGCCGCCCATTAATATTGCGACACCGATAGCCTCAACAATCTCTGGTCGGGTGGCGCCAGCCAGGAGGGCATCATGAACGTGGTAGGCGATACAACCATCACAGCGCACCGTGATCGCAATCGCCAGGGCTATAAGTTCTTTGGTTTTGGCGCTCAACGCCCCTTCAGCCATGGCCTGTTTGTGGAGTTGACTGAATCCGGCCATTGTGCCGGGAATTTCCTTTCCCAAAGTGTTCATCAACTTATTCAGTTGGTCGTAATAGGCAGGGTATTGCTTATTCATTCGTATCTCCTTGGTTAGGATAGTGGGTAGTGATCAAATCCTACTAGAAACACTCCCCGGTCACATCCATCGACCGGGGAGTGTTCATCTCCACCACTTGGGGGAGACCCAGTGACTACACTTCCCCTACTTCTTCAACCTCTCCGCGAACTTCTGGCGGAACTTGCCTACCTTGGGGCTGATCACCACCTGGCAGTAGGGCTGGAAGCGGTTGTTGGCATAATATTCCTGGTGATAGTCCTCCGCCGGATAAAATTTCTCCAGGGCGCTCACCTCGGTCACCAGCGGGGCATGCCATAACCCTGCTGCGGTGATCTCTGCCATCACCGCCTGTGCGATCATCTTCTGCCCTTCATCGCGGTAGAAAATGGCCGAGCGGTATTGTGTGCCCACGTCATTCCCCTGACGGTTGGGCGTGGTCGGATCGTGGATGGTGAAGAAGACTGTCAGCAGGTCGTGGTAAGAAAGTACTGCCGGGTCGAAGCGCACCTGCACCGCCTCCGCATGCCCCGTCTCCCCTGAGCACACTTCATGGTAGGTCGGTTGCAGGTCGTGCCCGCCGGTATAACCGGAGGTAACCGCCTCCACGCCCTTCAATTCGTCAAAGACGGCTTCCAGGCACCAGAAACACCCGCCTGCTAGCGTGGCGGTTTCCATTATCTTTGCAGCACCACTTCCATTCAACTCACTACCCATAAGATCTCTCCTTCAATTCTACTCACACCGCCGCTTCGGGCGCAGTTTCCGCCTCGGGCGCTTCCGCCCGCTTCAGCACCACTTCCTCCTCCGCCACGTCCACCAGGATGGTATCGCCCTCGTGGAATGTCCCCGCCAGCAGCGCATCCGACAGCGGGTCTTCCACCTTCTGCTGGATCTCGCGCCGCAGCGGGCGGGCGCCCATCTCCGGGTCGAACCCCGACTCCGCTAGCAGGTCCAGCGCCGCCGGGGTGGCACTCAACCGGACTGCGTGCTCCACCAGGCGCTCCGTCACCTTGTCCAGTTCCAGGTTCACGATCTGGCGGATGTCTTCCTTGTTCAACGACCGGAAGACGATCACGCTGTCCAGGCGGTTGATGAACTCGGGGCGGAAGACCTTCTTCAGCGACTCGGTCAGTTTCTTGCGCATCTCCTCGTAGGACGTGCGCTCTTCGGCTCTTTCGTCGCGCTTCAACTGGAAACCGAGCGAGGTTTGCTTCTTGATATCCTCCGCGCCGACATTGGTGGTCATCACGATGATCGCGTTGCGGAAGTCCACCTGCCTCCCCTTGGCGTCTGAAAGATGCCCTTCTTCCATGATCTGCAGCAGCATGTTGTGCACTTCGGGGTGTGCCTTCTCCACCTCGTCGAAGACGACGATGGAATAGGGACGGCGGCGTAGCGCTTCGGTCAGTTGACCGGCGTCATCGTAGCCGATGTATCCGGGCGGCGCCCCCACCAGTCGGCTGGAAGTATGCCGCTCCATGAATTCGGACATATCCAGTTGGATAAGCGCTTCCTCGCTGCCGAACATGAACTTCGCCAGCGACTTGGTCAATTCGGTCTTGCCCACGCCGGTGGGTCCCAGGAACATGAACGAGCCGATCGGGCGCTTCGGGTCTTTCAGCCCGGCGCGTGCCCGGCGCACCGCCTTGGCAATGGACTGGATCGCCTCCTCCTGCCCGATGATCGACTTGCGCAGTTCGTCTTCCATGCGCAGCAGGCGCTGGCTTTCCTCTTCCCTCATCTGCATCAGCGGCACACCCGTCCACATCGCCACCATTTCGGCAATGTCGTTCGCCGTGACCACCGGGCTTGTGGCGCGCTCCCAGGATGATTTCATCCGTTTCAGTTGCTCGTTCAGGTCGGCTTCCTGCGCTGTCCAGGTCTGCACGTCCTCCGCCTTGCCCTCTTCCTGCGCCAGGGTGCGGTTGAGGCGCGCCTGTTTCAACTGCTGATAGATCTCCTTGGCGGATGTCGCTCCCCCGGACTTGTACATACGCACGCGTGAGGCGGATTCGTCGATCAGGTCGATCGCCTTGTCGGGCAGGAAGCGGTCGGAGACGTAGCGCGCCGAGAGCCGCGCCGCGGAATCAAGCGCCTCATCCGCGATTACCAGGTGGTGGTGCTCCTCGTACATCTTGCGGATGCCCTTCAGGATCTCGATGGTCTCCTCCACGGAAGGCTCGTCCACCACGATCGGCTGGAAACGCCGCTCCAGGGCGGCATCCGATTCGATATGCTTGCGGTACTCGTCCAGCGTGGTCGCGCCGATGCACTGCAGTTCGCCGCGCGACAGCGCCGGCTTGAGGATGTTCGCTGCATCGACCGCCGAACCGGCGGAACCGGCGCCCACCAGCATGTGGAACTCGTCGATGAACAGGATCGACTTGGTGATCTTCAGTTCGTCGATCACCCGTTTCAGGCGCTCCTCGAACTGCCCGCGGTACATCGTCCCCGCCACCAGCGAGCCCACGTCCAGTTTCAGCACGCGCTTGCCCAGCAGCGGCGCGGGGACATCCCCCTCGGTGATGCGCTGCGCCAGCCCCTCGACGATGGCGGTCTTGCCCACGCCCGGCTCGCCAATCAGCGCCGGGTTGTTCTTCGTGCGCCGCGCCAGGATCTGGATGACGCGCTCGATCTCCGTCTGCCGCCCGATGACCGGGTCCACCTTGCCTTCCTCCGCCAGGGTGGTCAGGTCGGTTGCCAGTTGGTCCACCAGCGGGGTCTTGGGGTCCTGCTTGCCACCCTGCTTGGCGGCCTCGGGGACTGCCTAGGTGGGCGGGCTGGCGCTCTCCTGCAGCACGCGCCGCACTTGGCGGCGCACCTGGTCGTCGCTGATGCCCAGCTTACGCAGTACCTCGGCGCCGTTGCCGCCTGCCTGGTGCAAACTGATCAGCAGGTGCTCGGTGCCCACGTAGTGATGCCCCATCTTCTGCGCCTCGCCCAGGGCGATCTCCAGCGCCTGCTGGGTCTCGGGCGCAAGTTCGATGCCCCCGCCCGCATAGCGCCCCTCACCGCTCAGGCGTGCGACCATCTCGCGCACGCGTTCGGGATCCAGCCCCAACTCGCGCAGCACGCGCCCGGCAACGCCGCCGTCCTCTTCGATCAGGGCGAGCAGCAGGTGCTCTGTGCCGATCAAGCCCTGGTGGGCACGCTCGGCTTCCTGGTGCGCCAGGGCGAGCACACGCCTCGCCCTCTGGGTGAACTTTTCCATGCCAGCCATAAGTGACTCCTCGTCAACGGGAGGGGAAAACCTCCCGGCAGTTAATCATGACAAAAGTTGTCTGTTTTGATTCTACCAAAAAGGAAGCCGGGCTGCGTATGAGGAAGATAAGAGTTTCCGCCTCAACGCCGCCGGTGGGTGGCGCGCACCGGTAGCCACTGCGGCGCGGCGCTCTTGTGCGAGTTGGCCTTGAAGGCGAACTCCTGCCCGCAGTCCGGGCAGCCGAACGAGCACTCGATCACGTCGGGCCAACTGCAGTCGTCCTCCACCTCGTCCAGGTCGGTGAAGGCGCGGAACTCCACCAGCCGCCCGTCCTCCACCAGCCCGCGCAGGCGGCGCACGAAGCGGCTCACGCCCCCTGTGGTGGGGAACTGCTTGCGCAGTGAAAGGGAAGCGCAGTTCTTGCAGGCCATCAGCGCGTATCCCCTTCCCCACCGATCTTGCCGCGTTCCAGCCGGGAGAACAGTTTCTCCAGGTTGTGCTCCGCCACCTTCTCCAGCGGGATCTCCAACTCGGTGCACACCTGCGCCAGGTACCACAGCACGTCACCCAGTTCGGAGGTCAGCGCCTCGATCTCCGCCGCGCCGATCATGCCGCCCTTGTCGCGGAAGATCTTCTTCACCTTGCCCGCCACTTCGCCGGCTTCGTTCGCCAGCCCCAGGGTCGGGTAGACCACCCCGTGCCCGATGACCGGGTAGCGGGCGGTGCTGCGGGATTTGGTTTGATACTCGTTGAAGTTCATTCCACTCATCACCCCTCCAATAGATACGCCAGCAGCCAGCGCGTCGTCGCCAGCAGTGCCTCGGTATGCGTGCGCTCGTAACTGTGCGAGGCGTCCACGCCCGGACCGATCAGCGCCACCGCAGCGTCCCCGCCCGCCCGCCACCACGCCTCGCCATCCGAACCGTAGTAGGGGTAAATATCCACCTTATAGGGAATTTTGT